>NZ_JBHRTR010000056.1:2500-5783 GCF_042646425.1 Marinibaculum pumilum | reverse complement strand
CATGAGCGGACCTGGCGGCGACCTACTCTTCCGCGTCTTAAGACGAAGTACCATCGGCGCAGAGGGATTTCACGGCCGAGTTCGGGATGGGATCGGGTGCAGCGCCCTCGCTATGACCACCAGGTCGGCGCATGGCAGGGACGGCGGCCGGTATTTGGGCGGCCGCCGTATGTGGGGTTGGGAAGTGTCTTCGGGATGAACCGAGGTCAGGATGGGAGATTGTGAGTTTGGATTGGGTTGGCTGGATTGTGATCTATCGAGCGATTAGTACCGGTTAGCTTCATGCGTTGCCGCACTTCCACATCCGGCCTATCGACGTGGTGGTCTACCACGGCTCTCAGGGATACCTGGTTTTGAGGTGGGCTTCCCGCTTAGATGCTTTCAGCGGTTATCCCTTCCGTACATAGCTACCCGGCAGTGCGGCTGGCGCCACAACCGGTCCACCAGAGGTACGTCCACCCCGGTCCTCTCGTACTAAGGGCAGCTCCTCTCAAGTATCCAACACCCACGGCAGATAGGGACCGAACTGTCTCACGACGTTCTAAACCCAGCTCACGTACCACTTTAATCGGCGAACAGCCGAACCCTTGGGACCTGCTCCAGCCCCAGGATGTGATGAGCCGACATCGAGGTGCCAAACACCCCCGTCGATATGGACTCTTGGGGGGTATCAGCCTGTTATCCCCGGCGTACCTTTTATCCGTTGATCGATGGCCCTTCCACGCGGGACCACCGGGTCACTATGACCGACTTTCGTCTCTGCTCGACTTGTCTGTCTTGCAGTCAGGCAGGCTTATGCCATTGCACTCATCAGCTGATGTCCGACCAGCCTGAGCCTACCTTCGCGCGCCTCCGTTACCATTTGGGAGGCGACCGCCCCAGTCAAACTACCCACCATGCAGGGTCCCGGCCCCGGATAACGGGGCGCGGTTAGAGGCCAAAAGCCACAAGGGTGGTATTTCAAGGATGACTCCATGCGAACTGGCGCCCGCACTTCAACGTCTCCCACCTATCCTACACATGCCACTTCTGGCACCACTGCAAAGCTGTAGTAAAGGTGCACGGGGTCTTTCCGTCTGACCGCGGGAACTCCGCATCTTCACGGAGAATTCAATTTCGCTGAGCCGATGTTGGAGACAGTGGGGAAGTCGTTACGCCATTCGTGCAGGTCGGAACTTACCCGACAAGGAATTTCGCTACCTTAGGACCGTTATAGTTACGGCCGCCGTTTACCGGGGCTTCGATTCGCAGCTTGCACCGCTCCTCTTAACCTTCCGGCACCGGGCAGGCGTCAGACCCTATACGTCGTCTTGCGACTTCGCAGAGCCCTGTGTTTTTAGTAAACAGTCGCTACCCCCTGGTCTGTGCCCCCCGCCCCCGGTTGCCCGGGAACGGGGCCCTCTTCTCCCGAAGTTACGAGGGCAATTTGCCGAGTTCCTTCAACATCGTTCGCTCACTCGCCTTGGTATGCTCTACCAATCCACCTGTGTCGGTTTCGGGTACGGTCTGTACGCTGGGGCTATTTCCCGGAAGTCCTTGGCAGCCCTCCCAATCCGATAAGGAAGAACTACGTCTGGCCTTCGTCACCTCCAGCAGGCCCAGGAATGTTGACCTGGTTCCCATCGACTACGGCTTTCGCCCTCGCCTTAGGGGCCGGCTCACCCTGCGCAGATCAGCTTTACGCAGGAACCCTTGGATTTTCGGCGGCAGTGATTCTCACACTGCTCTCGCTACTCATGTCAGCATTCTCACTTCCGATACCTCCAGCATACCTCGCGGTACACCTTCGCAGGCTTACGGAACGCTCCGCTACCGCGCGACAAAGTCGCGCCCACAGCTTCGGTACGTGGCTTGAGCCCCGGTACATCTTCGGCGCGGGATGGCTTATTTAGACCAGTGAGCTATTACGCTTTCTTTAAAGGATGGCTGCTTCTAAGCCAACCTCCTGGTTGTTTTGGCCTTCCCACATCCTTTCCCACTTAGCCACGATTTGGGGACCTTAGCTGGTGGTCTGGGCTGTTTCCCTCTCGTCCCAGGACCTTAGCACCCTGAGACTGGCTGCCATGCTCTACTCGCCGGTATTCGGAGTTTGGTTAGGTTTGGTAAGACTTTGGGTCCCCCTAGCCCATCCAGTGCTCTACCCCCGGCGGCAATACATGACGCTCTACCTCAATAGATTTCGCGGAGAACCAGCTATTTCCAGGTTTGATTAGCCTTTCACCCCTAGCCACAAGTCATCCCCGTTCTTTTCAACGAACGTGGGTTCGGTCCTCCAGTGCGTGTTACCGCACCTTCAACCTGCTCATGGCTAGATCACCTGGTTTCGGGTCTTATCCATGCAACTCAGCGCCCTGTTCAGACTCGCTTTCGCTGCGCCTCCACCTAACGGCTTAAGCTCGCTGCATAAATAAAGTCGCTGACCCATTATACAAAAGGTACGCCGTCACCCCGCCCATCCGAAGATATGGGGGGCTCCGACAGCTTGTAGGCATCCGGTTTCAGGGACTGTTTCACTCCCCTCGTCGGGGTGCTTTTCACCTTTCCCTCACGGTACTGGTTCACTATCGGTCACTGAGGAGTATTTAGGCTTGGAAGGTGGTCCTCCCACGTTCAGACAGGATTACACGTGTCCCGCCCTACTCAAGGACCTGACGCAACCTACCGGTACGGGGCTGTCACCCGCTGCGGCCGGCCTTTCCAGGCCGTTCCCGTTCGTTACGCCAGGCCACTGGCCTGTTCCGCGTTCGCTCGCCACTACTAGCGGAATCTCTGTTGATGTCTGTTCCTCCGGTTACTGAGATGTTTCAGTTCACCGGGTTCGCCTCGTACGCCTATGGATTCAGCGCACGATAACCCCGAAGGGTTGGGTTGCCCCATTCGGACATCCTCGGATCAAAGCCTGCTCGCAGCTCCCCGAGGCTTATCGCAGCGTGCCACGTCCTTCATCGCCTCTCAGTGCCAAGGCATCCACCAAATGCCCTTTTCACACACAATCCAACCAGCCCAATCCGAACCCACAATCCAGACACGAAGTCAGGACGCAGATCCTTCAACGCAAGGCCGGCGGATCCAACTCACACCATGCGGACGGATTGCTGATCCAGGCCCGCATGGCCCAAGACGACGACCGCTCCCCCGTCAGCGACGAGAGGGAACGGCCAAACTCGGTTTCTCCATCCCCCTCCATCCTTGCGGATCTCAGGGGACATTGAAGACACTTGCCATCGGTGACGCCAAAGCCCGCACAGGATCGCTCCTGCGCTCGCTCTCTCGCCGCCGATGG
>NZ_JBHRTR010000055.1:0-2832 GCF_042646425.1 Marinibaculum pumilum | reverse complement strand
GAGTCGCTGCCCGCGCCGCCAGCCAGGCTGTCTGCGCCCTCGCCACCGTCGATGCTGTCGGCGCCCTCGCCGCCATCGACCGCGTCGTCGCCGGCGTCACCCGCCAGAACGTCATCGCCGGCGCCGCCGGCGATCAGGTCTGCGTCGTCGCCACCGGAGACGATGTCGGCGTCATCGCCGCCGTCGATCGTGTCTGCTCCAGCACCACCGAGGATCGTGTCGCTGCCAGTTCCACCGTCGATGCTGTCGGCGCCCTCGCCGCCATCGATCGTGTCGGCGCCGGCATCGCCAGCCAGAACGTCGTCACCGGCACCGCCGGCGATCAGGTCCGCGCCATCACCACCGGAGACGGTGTCGGCGTCATCGCCGCCGTCGATCGTGTCAGCGCCTGCACCGCCAAGAACGGAATCCGCCCCTGCGTCACCGGACAGGCTGTCCGCACCTGCGCCACCGTCGATGCTGTCGGCACCTTCGCCGCCACCCACCGTGTCGGCGCCGGCGTCGCCCGCCAGAACATCGTCGCCAGAGCCCCCGTCGATCAGGTCTGCATCATCACCACCGGAGACCGTGTCGGCGTCATCGCCGCCGTCGATCGTATCGGCGCCGTCACCGCCGTCCAACACGTCCGCGCCGGCATCGCCGGACAGGGCGTCGTCGCCGGCCTCGCCCAGAAGGCTGTCGCCGGCCGCGCCGCCGGACAGGCTGTCGCCGCCTTCGCCGCCCTGGATCGTGTCCTCAAGGCCGCCGCCGATCACCGTGTCGTCGCCGGCGCCCGCGGAGAACGCCTCATCCGGGTCGTAGCCGGCTTCCGCCGCCTCGCCCGTATCGTCGGGCAGGATCACATGGTCGTCGCCGTCCAGCGCGATGTGCGGCGAGCCGCGATAGGTGCCGTCGACCACGTCGTTCAGGTCGACGACGTCATCGCCTTCCGTGAACAGCGGCGGGGGCATGATCTCCGTCTCGACACCGTCCACGTAGAGGACGACGTCCTCGAAATCCTCGACCGTCAGGTTCAGGTTCAGCGCCTGGAACGAGGCGCCTTCATCCGTGCCCGCATCGCTGTTGGCGGCGATGAACTGCTTCAGCGCCCAGAGCTCCAGGCGCATCGCCTCATCGGCATAGGCGTCGGAGGTCAGGTTGATCCGCAGGGTGTCGCTGCCCGTGCCGCCGTCATAGACGTCGCCAGCACCGGAGGTCTCCCCGCCGGTGAACATCGCCGTGTCGTCGCCGGAACCCCCGTGGACAGAATCCACCCCGCTGCCACCGTCCAGAAGGTCGTCGCCGCCATCGCCGTAGAGGCTGTCGGCACCTTCGCCACCCTGGAGCGTATCGTTTCCGCCTTCGGACGCAGTGGCAGCCTCGACCTCGACCGTGACATTGACGTCGTCGAAGTCGTGGTCACCCCACTGGTAGATGTCTTCCCAGTTGGAATTGCCTTCCGCGGCGTTGTCGACCTCGTAGTCGCCGCCATCCGGATTGAGGGCGGGATTGCTGAACAGCACCGGTGCGCCCTGACCGACCAGGGGATCGCCATCGGCAAAGGCGGTCCACTTCCCATCGACCTGCTGGAAGCTGACCTGGGTACCGTCGGCGAGGTCGGCGTTCTTGTTGTCGCCGTTGGGGATGATGAAGAACCCGAGCTGCGCCGCGCCGTTCAGCTGCTCCGCAGACAGGGACAGAGTGGTGCCGTCCTGTCCCTTTACATTCGCCCAGACCAGTTCCCCGCCGATCGGGTTTCCGTCCGTGTCGGCGAGATAGTAGCCATAGGAATTGTCGTATCCGGCAGTTCCGCCATGGAACTCCAGATCAATCGTGAGCCCGGCAGTCGCACCCGAGATGTCATACAGCCCATCAACAACGGTGAGCGGTCCGGAGGCGGCCGGACCCATATCGTTGCCGCTGTCGCCGTGAAGGACGTCATCTCCCGCGCCGCCGGAGACGAGATCGTCGCCCCCGTCACCCAGAATCGTGTCGCTGCCGGCATCACCAGCCAGACTGTCAGCGCCCGCGCCGCCTTCGATGCTGTCCGCGCCTTCCCCACCGTCGATGCTGTCCTCACCGGCGTCACCGGCAAGGACGTCATCACCTGCACCGCCAGCGATCAGATCGGCGTCGTCGCCACCGGCAACGGTGTCGGCGTCATCGCCGCCTTCGATCGTATCGGCACCGGCACCGCCGAGGATGGAGTCTGCTGCTGCGCCGCCGGCCAGGCTGTCGGCGCCTTCGCCACCGTCGATTCTGTCAGCACCTTCGCCGCCATCGACCGTGTCGTCCCCGGCATCGCCCGCAAGAACGTCATCGCCAGCACCGCCAGCAATCAGGTCGGCATCGGCGCCACCGTCAATGCTGTCGGCGCCTTCGCCACCATCGATGATGTCATCCCCGGCATCACCTGAAAGGAGATCGTCGCCGGCGCCACCGGTGATCAGGTCGGCGTCCTCGCCACCGGCAACGGTGTCGTCCCCGGCGCCGCCGGTCAGGCTGTCGGCGCCTGCACCACCATCGATGCTGTCGGAACCTTCGCCGCCACCGATTGTGTCGTCCCCGGCATCGCCCGCAAGGACGTCATCGCCTGCACCGCCAGCAATCAGGTCGGCATCGTCGCCACCAGCAACAGTGTCGGCATCATCGCCGCCGTCGATCGTGTCAGCGCCCCCACTGCCAAGGATCGAGTCGCTGCCGGCACCGCCAGTCAGGCTGTCAGCACCGAGACCACCGTCGATCGTGTCGGCGCCTTCGCCGCCATAGACCGTGTCGGCGCCAGCATCACCCGACAGGACGTCGTCGCCCGTACCACCCGTGATCAGGTCGGCATCGTCGCCACCGGAGACC
>NZ_JBHRTR010000054.1:628308-742002 GCF_042646425.1 Marinibaculum pumilum | reverse complement strand
AGCTGTTGGGTGTGGGAAACCGATACGGTAACGCCTCGCCCGTCGCGCCTGCATAGGATCTTGACCCGAGAACCCATTCCGCCGGCTGGCCAGATGTCTCGAGGCTTGCGGAATGGATCCCAGGCTCAAGGCCTGGGATGACGGTCCCAGGGTGGGCGCGTCGAGGACCTGTATGAATCCGGCTCACCCCTCCGGATTCAGCACCTTGCCGGGGTTCATGATGTTCTGCGGGTCGAGGCTGCGCTTGATGCGGCGCATCAGCTCCATCTCCACCGGGTCCTTGTACTGGACGATCTCGTCGCGCTTCAGCCGGCCCAGCCCGTGCTCGGCGGAGATCGAGCCGCCGAACTTCCGCACCTTCTCGTAGACCCGGTGGCCGACCTCGTCCCAGCGGTCGAGGAAGGCCTGCTTGTCCATCTCCGGCGGCTGCGACGGATTGAAGTGGACATTGCCGTCGCCGATATGGCCGAAGGCGACGATCCGGGTGCCCGGGATCAGGTCGACTACATATTCCGATGCCTCGGCGATGAAAGCGGCCATCCTGGAGACCGGCACGGACACATCGTGCTTGATCGAGCCGCCCTCGTATTTCTGCGCCTCCGACATGCTTTCCCGCAGCTTCCACAGCGCCTGGGACTGGGCCTCGGACGCCGCCATGGTGGCGTCCAGCACGCGCCCCTGCTCATAGCCCTCGACCAGGATCGCCTCCATCGTCTCTTTCAGGGCGCCGGTGTCGCGGCCAGCCGACAGTTCCATCAGGACATACCAGTCGTGGCGGCCTTCCAGCGGATCGTGGGTGTCGGCGACATGGCGCAGCACCATGTCCAGGCCCAGCCGGGGCACCAGCTCGAAGGTCGTCACCTGGTTGCCGCTGAGCGCCTTCGCCGTGCCGAGCATGGCGACCGCGGCCGCGACGTCCGGCACCGCCATGAAGGCGGTTTCCACCGCCGCAGGGCGCGGGTAGAGCTTCAGGACCGCGGCGGTGACGATGCCCAATGTGCCTTCGGCACCGATGAACAGCTGCTTCAGGTCGTACCCGGTATTGTCCTTCCGCAATCCCCGCAGGCCGTGCCAGATGCGGCCGTCGGGCAGCACCACCTCCAGCCCCAGGACAAGGTCCCGCATATTGCCGTAGCGCAGCACCGCGGTGCCGCCGGCATTGGTGGACAGATTGCCGCCGATCTGGCAGCTGCCCTCGGCCGCGATCCGCATCGGGAACAGGCGCCCGGCCTCCTCCGCCGCCTGCTGCACGTCCTGCAGGATGCAGCCGGCCTCCACCGTGATGGTGTCGTTCTCCAGGTCGATCTCGCGCACGGCGTGCATCCGCGACAGGCTGAGGACGATCTCGTCGCCGCCCTCGAACGGCACCGAGCCGCCGCAGAGCGAGGTATTGCCGCCCTGCGGCACCAGCTTGGTCCCCGTCTCCGCGCAGAGGCGCACGATCTCCGCCACCTCTTCCGTGCTGGCGGGCCGCAGGATCAGCGGCGACACGCCGTGCCACAGGTCGCGCCATTCGGTCAGGTAGGGCCGCATCTCCGCAGGGTCTGCGATGACACCCTTGTCGCCGACCACGGCGCGGAGGCGGTCGAGGATGTCCGGCGCGATCTGGTTCATGGCTGTCACCTGTCGTCTGGGATATCGGCGGCGGAGTCTATCGCGGGGCCGCCGCCCGGGCGAGGCGGTCGTTGATTGCCGCCCCCAGGCCGGCCCGGGGCACCGGCATGACGGCGATGCGGTCCGCCAGCGCATCCAGCTCCCGCAGCATGCGGAACAGGTTGGCCGCGGCCTCGACCGGGTCGCCGGCGGGGGAGAGGTTGCGCACCGGCCCGGCGCAGGCCGGCACCGTCGGGCCGAAGGCGAGCAGCGCCTCGCCCGGTTCGGCCGCGGCGGCATCCAGGCGCAGGCGGGCCGCGGGGGCATAGTGGCTCAACAGCATGCCCGGTGCCTGCACCCTGTCGTCGCCGGGCCGGCCGAGCGGGCCGCAGACCGCTTCCAACTCCTCTTCCGCGATGCCGCCCTGGCGCAGCAGCACGGGCCTTTCCCCGGCGAAGCCGACGATGGCCGATTCGACCCCGATGGGGCAGGGCCCGCCGTCCAGGACCAGGGAAAGCTGTGCGGCGTCGAAGGCGCCGGCCACGTCGGCGGCCCGGGTCGGGCTGAGCCGGCCGGACGGGTTGGCCGATGGCGCGGCAATCGGCAGGCCGGCGGTGCGCAACAATGCCCGGGCCACCGGATGGGCCGGCACCCGCAGCGCGATCGTGTCCAGGCCGGCGGAGACCAGATCCGCCAGCCCGCTGTCGGCCCGCCGGGGCACGACCAGGGTCAGCGGACCGGGCCAGAAGGCCTCGGCCAGGGCCCGGGCTGCGTCCGTGAGCTGGCCGAGCCGGCCTGCCGCCGGCAGGTCCGGGACATGCACGATCAGCGGGTTGAAGGCCGGGCGGCCCTTGGCGGCGAAGATCCGCGCCACCGCCAGCGCATCGCCGGCCGCCCCGGCCAGGCCGTACACCGTCTCCGTCGGCAGGCCCACCAGGCGGCCGGCGGCAAGCGCGGCCGCGGCGGCGGCGAGAGCCGTCCGGGCCGGCGCGACGATGGGGGGGCGGCAGTGTGCCGACAGTGCGGCATCTGGCCGCCGATTGGCAGACAGGGACATGGTATCCATTTCACGGGCATTGCTGGCCGCGAGACCGTTTCCGTATCCGCGGCGCGAACCTACACTCCGGCGGTAGGGTCCGCTCTCTGGGGCAGGCCCGCGGCCGGAGAGCCACCCTATCGGCGGGAGAGGACGTCCAGATGAGCTATACCGCACCTTTGACCGACATGCGCTTCGCGCTGGACCATATCGCCGGACTGCCGGCGCTCGCCAGCCTGCCCGCCTACGAGGCGGCCGAGGCCGATGTCGTGACCGCGGTGCTGGAAGAGGCGGCGAAGCTGGCGGAGAACGTCTTCGCGCCGCTGAACCGGGTCGGCGACGAGGACGGCGCGAAGATCGAGAACGGCGTGGTGCGCACCAGCCCCGGCTTTCCCGATGCCTACCGGCAGTTCCGCGAGGGCGGCTGGAACTCGGTGCCGGTCTCGGCGGAGATGGGCGGCGGCGGCCTGCCCTGGGCAGTGGCGATCGCCGTTCAGGAGATGCTGTCATCGGCCAATATGGCGATCACCCTCTGCCCGATCCTGACCCAGGGCGGGATCGAGGCGCTGCTGGCGCATGGCAGCGACATGCAGAAGGAACGCTACCTGCCGAAGCTGATCTCCGGCGAATGGACCGCCACCATGAACCTGACCGAGCCGCAGGCCGGGTCCGATGTCGGGGCGCTGCGCACCAAGGCGGAGCCGCAGGACGATGGCAGCTACCGGATCACCGGCACGAAGATCTTCATCTCCTTCGGCGACCATGACATGGCGGAGAACATCGTCCACCTGGTGCTGGCGCGCCTGCCGGGCGCGCCGGCGGGCACCAAGGGCATCTCGCTGTTCCTGGTGCCGAAGTTCCTGGTGAACGAGGATGGCAGCCTGGGCGCGCAGAACGACCTGCGGCCGGTCTCCCTGGAACATAAGATGGGGATCCACGGCAGCCCGACCTGCGTGATGTCGTTCGGTGACCAGGGCGGCGCCACAGGCTGGATGATCGGCCCGGAGAATGGCGGCATGCGCTGCATGTTCACCATGATGAACAATGCCCGCCTGGCCGTCGGGCTGCAGGGGCTGTCGGTGGCGGAGCGGGCCTGGCAGCAGGCGCGCGCCTTCGCGCAGGAGCGCCGCCAGGGTCGCGCCGCCGGCGGCAGTGCGGATCAGGCCAGCCCGATCATCGACCATCCGGACGTGCGGCGGATGCTGCTGCTGATGAAGTCGCAGACCGAGGCGATGCGCGCGCTGATCTACCTGAATGCCGGCTGCATCGACCGGGCGCATCACGCCGGAAGCGAGGCGGAGCGGGCGGAGGCGCAGGCCCTGGTCGACCTGCTGACCCCGGTGTCGAAGGCCTGGTGCACCGATCTGGGGGTCGAGATCGCCTCCCTCGGCGTGCAGGTGCATGGCGGCATGGGCTATGTCGAGGAGACCGGCGCCGCGCAGTACTACCGCGATGCCCGCATTGCGCCGATCTATGAAGGTACCAACGGCATCCAGGCCCTGGACCTGATGACCCGCAAGCTGCCGCTGCAGGGCGGTGGCGTGGTGCAGGCGCTGCTGGCGCAGATTCGCGCCGATTGCGCGGCCTTGTCGGGCCGGGACGAGGCGGCGTTCGGCGACATCCACCGCCACCTGCAGCCCGCCGTCGAGGCGCTGGACAAGGTCACCCGCGCGGTGTTGCAGGGGCTGAGCGGGGATATCGCCGGAACCATCGGCGGGGCAACGCCTTTTCTACGCATGATGGGCACGGTCCTGGGCGGCTGGCTGCTGGCCAAGTCCGCCATTGCCGCCCGCGAGGCGGATCCGCAAGGGGACCGGGCCTTCACCCGCGCGAAGGTGGAGACGGCGCGGTTCTATGCCACCCAGGTGCTGAGCCAGGCGCCCGGCATGGCGCCGGCTGTGCTGGAGGGGGCGGAGAGCCTCGCCAGCTTCGATACGGACCTGCTGGTGGCATAGCGGCAGGAACGGACCCGCGGGCCGGCATCCTGGCGACCGGCGCCGCAACGACGACGAGGAGCATCCGACGATGGCCCAGAGCAACCTGCCCGACGGGTTTCCCGGCACCGCCGCGCCCCGCACGGTGCGGCCGCGCGCCGCGGCCGTGGCCGACATGACCCCGGCCGAACGGCGCTGGCGCATGCTGGGCGGCGGTGTCGCCACCGTCGCGATGCTGGCGCTGCTGCTGGCGGCGTCGCCGGTCTGGGCGCAGAGCGATCAGGCCGGCGATGGCCGCGTGCAGGGCGAGCCGCCGAAGCCGCTGGGCACCATGACGGTCACCACGACCACCGACAGGCCGGGCGCCGACGGGGGCACCGACGGGCGGGTTCCGGTGGGCACCCGCGGGCCGAGCCCGGAGGACAATCTGCAGCTGCCGGGCAAGGTGGAGCAGCAACGGGTCATCGTGCAGGAGCGCAGCGGCGATACCTGCGTCGCCGACATCGTCTGCGTGACCACGGAAGCGCGCGACGACTATGCCAGCGTGGTGGCCGACCTGACCGCGCCGCTGATCGTTACCGCCTTCGTCGATATCGACGCCGGCAATATCCCGAATGCGCCGGAACGGGTGCAGGCGCTGCTGGAGGGGGAGGGGCGCCACGTGCTGACCCGCCTCGGCCCGATTCCGCAGGAATACCGGCTCTCCACCCTTCTGCGGGCGCGCCTGGGCGCGGTCGGTGCGCAGCCGGACGGCACCGTCTACAACCTGCCTTTCGGTGCCGAGAAGCGGCGCGAGGTGATCTGGGTCGGCAGTGCCGGCACGGCGCTGCAGCAGGGCTATGTGCAATGGGCGGCGGAGCCCGGCACCGCGGTGCGCGCGGCCCGTGGCGGCGTGGTCGGTGCGGTCCGCACCCAGACGATGCAGGGCGGGCTGGCCGAATATCCCGCCATCTTCGGCAACATGATCGCGATCGTGCATGACGATGGCACGGTCGGCGTCTACGGCCGGCTCGACTTCCGTGGCGTCCAGGTGCGGGTCGGCCAGCGGGTCGCTGCCGGCGACATCATCGGCACGACGGGCCTGACCGGCTACGGGCCCGATCCCGGCATGTCCTTCACGCTGCTGACCCCGGTCGGGCCGGGACAGGAGCTGCAGGTCTGGCCCGTGCAGTTCCAGACGGCGGACGGGGTGATGACGCCGACCACGGGTGCGGAGGTCTCCGCCCTACGCTAGCGGGTCAGCCGGGCGCCGGCCGGCCCGCCGGCGCGCCTTGCATTCGCTGCAACCCTGTCGCGCGGCAGCCCGAATTGACGCTAACGTCAACCGCGGTATGTTGCAGTGCGATAGGACCAGTCAAACGGCCGCGCGCCGGGGATTCGCCCCGGCCGACGCGATGCGGCCGTCAGCGAAAGGGGCTTCCGTGAACGTAGCGACCGTCAGGACCGATCCGAACGCACTCGTCTATCCGATTGCCGGCCGCCCGGAGCAGGGCGAGGTGATGGAGGTGGCCGAGGGCGTCTTCTGGGTCCGCATGGCGATCCCGATCAAGGGCCTCGACTATATCAACCTCTGGCTCCTGGACGATGGCGACGGCTGGACCCTGGTCGATACCGGCCTGCGCACGCCGTCGATCCGCGAGACCTGGGAGCGGATCATCGAGAGCCATCTGGGCGGCCGGCCGATCCGGCGCGTGATCTGCACCCATTTCCATCCCGACCATATGGGCCAGGCGGGCTGGTTCGTGCGGCGCTTCGATGCGCCGCTCTGCATGACCCTGGGGGAATGGCTGTTCGGCCGCTGCCTGCTGCTGGAGCAGGAGGCGCATCCGCCGGCCGCCGCCGTGACCTTCTACCGCCGCGGCGGCTTCTCGGAGGAGGAGCTGGAGGTCTATAGCAAGCGGCCCTACGACCGCTTCAAGGAGGCGGTCTGCCACCTGCCGACCGGCTTCAGCCGGATCGAGGACGGGCAGAGCCTGCGGATCGGCGGTCGCACCTGGCGGGTGATGGTCGGCCGCGGCCATTCGCCGGAACATGCCTGCCTGTACTGCGCGGAACTGGGACTGCTGATCTCCGGCGACCAGATCCTGCCGCGGATCACCCCGCATATCGGCGTCTACCCGATGGAGCCGGAAGCCGATCCGCTGCGCTTCTACCTGAATTCCCTGGGCCTGTTCCGCGGCCTGCCGGCCGATACCCTGGTGCTGCCCGCCCATGGCGACCCGTTCCGGAATCTGTCGGCGCGCCTGGACCAGATCGGCGCCCACCATCACGACCGCCTGCGCGCGCTGCTGGAAGCGCTGGCGGAGCCGAAGACGGTGGTCGAGGTCCTGCCGGTCCTGTTCCGTCGCGACCATAGCGGCGAGCACAAGTTCCTCGCCCATGGCGAGGCGCTCGCCCACTTGCACTGGCTGCTGGGCGAAGGGCTGATCGAGCGCAGCACGTCCGCCGACGGCGTCCACCGCTTCCTGGCGGACGGTGCCGACGCGCCGGCCGCGCTGCGGATCTGAGTCGGCGCCCGGGCCCCGGCCCGGGCGTGCAGCGGACTTTTCAGGCCGCCCGGCGCAGCTCCAGCACCTGCCAGACGTCCAGCAGCGCGGCGACCAGCGCGTCCATGTCCGCCGCGCCGTGGTGCGGGCCCGGTGTGATGCGCAGGCGTTCCGTGCCGCGGGGAACCGTCGGATAGTTGATCGGCTGGATGTAGATGCCGTGCATCTCCATCAGCAGGTCGCTGGCGGTCTTCACCAGGGCGGCATCGCCGACCAGCACCGGCACGATATGGCTGTCGCCGTCTAGGACAGGCAGGCCCACCTCAGTCAGCCGCCGCTTCAGGTCCGCCGCGGCGGCCTGCTGGGCCTGCCGCTCCGCATCGCTGCCGCGCAAGTGCCGGATGCTGGCCAGCGCACCGGCGGCCACCGCCGGCGGCAGCGCGGTGGTGAAGATGAAGCCCGGCGCATAGGAGCGGACGGTATCCACCAGGTTGGCGGAGCCGGCGATATAGCCGCCATGCACCCCGTAGGCCTTGGCCAGGGTGCCCTCGATCACGTCGATGCGGTCCATCGCCCCCTGTGCGGCGGCGACGCCGGCGCCCTGCGGTCCGTACATGCCGACGGCATGCACCTCGTCCAGATAGGTGAAGGCGCCATAGCGTTCGGCGAGCGCGCAGATCCCCGCCACCGGCGCGATGTCGCCGTCCATCGAATAGACGGATTCGAACACCACCAGCTTCGCCCGGCCGGGTCCGGCAGCGGCGAGCAGTTCCTCGAGATGATCCAGGTCGTTATGCCGGAAAATCTGCTTCTCGGCGCCGGAATGGCGGATCCCGGCGATCATCGAGGCATGGTTCAGCTCGTCCGACAGGATCAGGCAGTCGGGCAGCCGGGCGGCGATGGTGGCGATCGCGGCATCGTTGGCGACATAGCCGGAGGTGCAGACCAAAGCCGCCTCCTTGCCGTGGAGGGAGGCCAGTTCCCGCTCCAGCTGGACGATCGGATGGTGGGTGCCGGAGATGTTGCGGGTGCCGCCGGCGCCGGCGCCGAAACGGTCCACGGCCTGCTTCATCGCCTCGCGCACCACCGGGTGCTGCCCCATGCCCAGATAGTCGTTGGAGCACCAGACGGTGATTTCCCGGACGGATCCTTCCGGGCCATGCGCCAGGGCCTTCGGGTAGCGCCCCACCTGCCGCTCGAGTTCCGCGAACACGCGGTAGCGGCGCTCAGCCTTCAGCCCGGCGATCGCATCGGCGAAATATCGTTCGTAGTCCATTGCGGCGGTCCTTGTCCTCGCGACGGTCCGGTCCACATCTCCCAGAAGCCTTGGGCGCCAGAAGCCTTGGGCGCCAGAAGCCTTGGCGACTGCGCCGAGGCGGCGATCCGGCGACGGCATCGTTCTTTCGGTTCGTTGCGCCGCCCGCCCCTTCCCCACTAGTAAATAGGGGTAGGGTTTCTACCAAATAGTGCGGCCTGTGTCGCATCCCGAGGTGCCGCAGATGGCCGCATGCGTCACGGCGCCACGCAGGCCACGGTACAGGTGCAGGTCACGGTAGAGGGCAGGTCACGGACCAGGGAATGTCGGTAGGCGATCTCAGCCAGGTGAGCGTCCTTGTCGTGGACGACAACCTCCAGATGCGCGCGGTCGTCCGAGCCATCCTGCGCGGCCTCAGCGTCGGGCAGGTGCTGGAGGCGGAGACCGTCGAGCAGGCCTTCGATCAGGTGCGCCGGCACAATGTCGACGTGATCTTCTGCGACTGGGTGCTGAACCCCGGCTCCGGCATCGACTTCGTGCTGCGCCTGCGGCGCGACCCCAGGAGCCCCAACCCCTACCTGCCGGTGATCATGATGAGCGCCCATGCGGAACGCAGCCGGATCGAGCGTGCGCGAGACGCCGGGGTGACAGAGTTCCTGGTCAAGCCGATCACCATCAACGCTGTGCTGGCCAAGTTCGTCGAAATCATCGAGCGCCCCCGGCCGTTCATCCGCTGCAACGGGTATTTCGGGCCCGACCGGCGGCGCCGCAACGATCCCCGCTATGCCGGTCCGGAACGACGGCAACCGGACGGGGTGGACGGCGCGGGCCGGCCGTCCGGCGACCAGAGCGACGGGGAGACGGTGCTGCTCTGACGGCGCCGGACCGGTGCCGGCCAATTGTTTCCGGGATCTATTTCAGCTTCCGCCGCACCAGCTCTTCCAGTTCCCGGACCAGTGCCGCACCGGTGGCGCCGCCATCGCCGGCGACCCGACCCCGCAGGATCGCGGCGAGCGCGTCGACATGGGCGCTCACGATGGTCAGGTCGGGCAGCTGCTCCCGTTCCAGCTGGCCCTCGATATAGTGGCAGAGATGCTTCGCCACCTGGGTGACCAGCGGATAGCCGAAGGTGGCGCCCTGGCCCTTCATGTCGTGCGCCGTCTGAAACAGGTCGAGCACGCGCTGCCGCCGGTCCGCCGTCTCCGCCCGGATCGCGGCGAGTCGGGCCTGCAGCTCCGCCAGGTCCTTCAGCGCCCAGTCGATATAGCTTTCGGCGAGCTCCGCCACGGCGGCCTCCGCCTTGGCGATCCGGTCGGGATCGACGCCGCCGCTGCCGACCTTCATCTTCAGCAGGTTCGGCGGGTGGATGATCTCCACCTTGCCGCCCTTTTCGCCGTTTCCGGTGCGGCCGGCATCCGTCTTGCCGTTCTTCTGTGGGATTGTCGCCATGCCAGCCATGCCTCTGGGCAGTCTCCCCGACGGCGTCCGCCACCCGGCCGCGCCAGCCAGGATGATCGGCGCCCTGCCGGCGGCAGTCTAACAGATTCACCCCGGGCCGCGCCTCTTCCCTCCGGCGGAGCCGGGAGCGCGACATCGCGGCCGGCCGATGCCGGTTCATGCCCCGGCCGCCGCGCGGCTATGATACGGGCAGGCATGCGCCGGCCCTGCCGGCGCCAGGTGCAAGCACGGCTCCCGCGCATCCGGCGGGAGAGAGAGGATCGGCGGCCGCATGACGACCCTGCTGTTTTCCCACCAGGACTGCCTGGAGCACAATCCGGGACCCGGCCATCCGGAGCGGCCGGACCGGCTGCGGGCCGTGCTGGCGGCGCTGGAAGGCCCCGGTTTCGAAGCTCTGGAGCGCCGCGATGCGCCGCTGGCGGAGCTGGCCCAGATCGCGCGGGTCCATCCGGAGGACTTCATCCGCAACCTGCTGGACTCTGTGCCGGCGGAAGGGCAGGTCGCGATCGACATGGACACCGCCATGTCGCCCGGCTCCGGGCAGGCGGCGCTGCGCGCCGCCGGCGCGGTCTGTGCGGCGGTGGATGCGGTGATGGGCGGCGCGGCACGGAACGCCTTCTGCGCGGTGCGCCCACCCGGCCATCATGCCGAGCCGGAGCGGTCGATGGGCTTCTGCCTGTTCAATAATGTGGCGATCGGCGCCGCGCAGGCGCGGGCCGCCTGGGGGGCGGGCAAGGTGGCGGTGGTGGATTTCGACGTCCATCACGGCAACGGGACGCAGGCGGCCTTCGCCGCCGATCCGGCTTTGTTCTATGCCTCCACCCATCAATGGCCGCTCTATCCGGGTACCGGCCGGCCGGACGAGCGCGGCTGCGGCAATATCCTCAATGCCGTGCTGCCGCCCGGTGCCGGATCGGACCGGTTCCGTGCCGCCATGACGGACCAGGTGCTGCCGGCGCTGGACGCCTTTGCCCCCGACCTGGTGATGATCTCCGCCGGCTTCGACGCGCATACCGGCGATCCGCTGGCGGAGCTGGACCTGCAGGATGCCGACTATGGCTGGGCGACGGCCGAGCTCTGCGGCCTGGCATCGCGCCATGCCGGTGCGCGCCTGGTCTCCGTCCTGGAGGGCGGCTACAGCCTCTCCGCGCTGGGAAGCGCCGCGCGGGAACATGTGGCGGCGCTGATCCACGCCCCGGCGCCGGCTTGAGGCGCGGCGCCGCCCAACGGCGTTGGTTGCGCCGGGCCGGCGGCGTGGTCACACTGCGCCGCCGCCGCGAGCCGCGGCGGCATGACGGCAAGTTTGGGTGAGATCAGGTCAGGCGAGAGAAGGCGGACAGGATGCAGGAGCGGACGGAAGGCTGGCGGCGGCCGGCGACGGGACCCGGAATGGTGCGATGCCTGCCGGGGCGTTCGGGTGCGGCGGCCCTGGTCGGCGGCGCCCTGCTGCTGGCAGCGGCGGCCGGCGCCGCGTCGGCGGCGGACATGGCGCCGATCACCTCCGTCGACGACAACAGCCCGAAAGCGGTGAGCTACCAGTGCGAGGGCATGAAGCACAGGGTCGATCTGGAGCTTCGGGCCGATACGGCGGAGGATTTCTACATCCAGGCCGCCGGCCCCGAGGTCATGATCCCGGTCACCTGTGCCACGGCCACGCAGGGGCTGTCTGCCTCGGGGGCGACGATCTCCTGCAACAAGCAGGTGAAGGGCAACGAGCCGATGTCTGCGGTGGACGGCCGCGACCTGGCCGATGCCCTGGCCATGGCCGTCGGTTCGAGCGGCTGCCGGCGGGTGAAGTGAGCCGGGCCGGGAGAAAGCTGCCGGGCGCCGGGATGTCAGGCATGGAGGAGTGCGTCCGACGATGACCGATACTGCCGAGCCGGCCGCCGACGCCCTGCCGGCGGATATCGCCGCGATGAGCTTCGAACAGGCCCTGGCAGAACTGGACGAGATCGTCGGCCGGCTCGAGGCCGGCGATGTCGACCTGGAGGAGAGCATCGCCATCTATGCGCGCGGAATGCACCTGCGGCGCCATTGCGAGGCGCGGCTGAAGGCGGCGGAAGAACGGATCGAACGGGTCCGGCTGGGCCCCGACGGGCTGCCGGCCGGCACCGAGCCCTTCGACCAGCAGGACTGAGCGGCATGGCGGATCTCAGCCCTGCCTTCCTTCCCGCACTGGAAGGCATCGCCACCGCTGTCGAAGCGCGGCTGGAGGCGGTCCTGCCGCCGGTGGAAGGGCCGGAGCACCGCCTGCTGGCGGCGATGCGCTATGCCGTGCTGGGCGGCGGCAAGCGGCTGCGGCCGTTCCTCACTGTCGCCACCGCCGACATGTTCGGCGTGCCGCGGGCGCAGTCGCTGCAGGCGGCGGCGGCGGTGGAACTGCTGCACACCTATTCCCTGGTGCATGACGACCTGCCGGCGATGGACGACGACGCCCTGCGCCGGGGCCAGCCGACGGTTCATGTGAAGTTCGATGAGGCGGTCGCGATCCTGGTCGGGGACGCCCTGCTGACGATGGCCTTCGAACTGCTGGCCGATGCCCGGCTGCATCCCGACGCCAGGGTCCGGGTGCAGATGGTCCAGGCGCTGGCCCAGGCGGCCGGCCCGCAGGGCATGGTCGCGGGCCAGGCGATCGACCTGGCGGTTTCCCATGACGAGGCCGACCTTGCCGCGATCACCCGACTGCAACAGATGAAGACGGGCGCCGTGATCGGCTTCTGCTGTGCCGCCGGCGCCCTGCTGGGCGCGGCAACGGAGGAGCAGCGGCTGGCGCTGAAGGCCTATGCCCATGACCTGGGCCTCGCCTTCCAGATCACCGACGATGTGCTGGACGTGACCGGGAATGCGACTCAGTTGGGTAAGAGTCCGGGCAAGGACATGGCGGCCGGGAAGGCGACATTCGTTGCCCTGCTGGGGCTCGAGCAGGCACGCCAGCAGGCGGCGATGCTCGGCGACCAGGCCAGCCAGCACCTTGAAATATTTGGCGAAAGAGCCAAACTGCTGCGCGACTTGGCGGCTTTTGCCGTGGTCCGGGAATTCTGACGCAGGCCGGGGTGGAACAGCCCGGTCGGAACCAGGGATGCCGGGCGTAATATGGAATGGCCATGCGGCGCCGCGATGGGCGGCGTCGGGTCGAACGGGTTCCCGCGGGGCGGGACCGGGCCGGCGTGGCGATCCGGAACCAGCGGGTCCAGGCTTGATGCGGGCAGTGGACGGAACCGCGATGGACGCGGTCCCGGCGTTCCTGCCGTGCCGGCCGCGAATGGAGATGAGAGATGGCCGATAGCGGCAAGCCTGGCCGGACCGGCGACGCCCGCGACGGCGCGGATGGCGCCCCGGGGGCCGGTTCGGACGAGATGGCGCAGCGCCATATCAGCAACCGCACGCCGCTGCTGGACAGGGTTCATCTGCCTGCCGACTGCCGGGGTTTCGACCTGGAGGAACTGCGGCAGCTTGCCGACGAATTGCGGGCGGAGACCATCGACGCCGTCTCGCATACCGGCGGCCATCTTGGGGCCGGTCTCGGTGTCGTGGAACTGACCGTCGCGCTGCACCACGTCTTCCGCACACCGACGGACCGGCTGATCTGGGATGTCGGCCACCAGGCCTATCCGCACAAGATCCTCACCGGCCGCCGCGACCGGATCCGCACCCTGCGGCAGGGCGGCGGCCTGTCGGGCTTCACCCGCCGCAGCGAGAGCGAGTACGACCCGTTCGGCGCGGCGCATTCCTCTACCTCGATCTCCGCCGGCCTGGGCATGGCAGTCGCCCGCGACCTGAAGGGCGAGAAGAACAACGTCGTCTGCGTAATCGGCGACGGCGCGATGTCGGCCGGCATGGCCTACGAGGCGATGAACAATGCCGGTTCGATGGACAGCCGGCTGATCGTGATCCTGAACGACAACGACATGTCGATCGCGCCGCCGGTCGGCGCGATGAGCGCCTATCTGTCGCGGCTTCTGTCGTCGCGCTCCTATCTCAGCCTGCGCCAGCTGGCGAAGCAGGTCGCCAAGGCGCTGTCGCGCCGGGTGGAGGAAACGGCGCACCGCGCGGAGGAATATGCCCGCGGCCTGGTGACCGGCGGCACCCTGTTCGAGGAACTGGGCTTCTACTATGTCGGCCCGCTGGACGGCCACAACCTGGAGCATCTGCTGCCGGTCCTGCGCAATGCCCGGGACGCCCCCGGCCACAAGCCGATCCTGATCCATGTCGTGACCCAGAAGGGCAAGGGCTATGCCCCGGCGGAGGCGGCGAAGGACAAGTATCACGGGGTCTCGAAGTTCGACGTGATCACCGGCGCGCAGTCCAAGGGCACGCCCAAGGCGCCGTCCTATACCGGGGTCTTCGCCGACGCGCTGATCGGCCTGGCGGAGCGCGACGAGCGGATCTGCGCCCTGACCGCCGCGATGCCCTCCGGCACCGGGGTCGACAAGTTCGCCGCCCGCTTTCCCGACCGCGCCTTCGACGTCGGCATTGCCGAGCAGCACGGCGTCACCTTCGCCGCGGGCCTGGCGGCGGAAGGCATGCGCCCCTTTGCGGCGATCTATTCCACCTTCCTGCAGCGGGCCTACGACCAGGTGGTGCACGACGTGGCGATCCAGTCGCTGCCGGTGCGCTTCGCCATCGACCGGGCCGGGCTGGTGGGCGCCGATGGCGCCACCCATGCGGGCAGCTACGACATCACTTACCTGGCGAGCCTGCCGGGCTTCGTGGTGATGGCCGCGGCGGACGAGGCGGAACTGGCGCGGATGACCGCGACGGCGGCGGCCATCGACGACCGGCCCAGCGCCTTCCGCTATCCGCGGGGCGAGGGGACCGGCGTGGAGATCCCCGCCCGGCCGGAGCCGCTGGAGCTCGGCCGCGGCCGGATCCTGCGGGAGGGCGGCACCGTCGCGATCCTGTCCTTCGGCGGCCGCCTGCAGGAGGCGCTGAAGGCGGCGGAGGAACTGGCCGCACGCGGCCTGGGCACCACGGTCGCCGACGCCCGCTTCTGCAAGCCCCTGGACGAGGACCTGGTGCGCCGCCTGGCGCGGGAGCATGAGGTGCTGATCACGGTGGAGGAAGGCGCCATCGGCGGCTTCGCCAGCCATGTCATGCACTTCCTGGCGCATGAAGGCCTGCTGGAGAACGGCCTGAAGCTGCGGCCGCTGATCCTGCCCGACCGCTTCATCGACCATGACAAGCCTGACCGGCAGTACGAGATCGCCGGCCTGGCCGCCCCCGACATGGTCGCCACCGCCCTGGCGGCGCTCGGCCGCAGCGCGGAGCAGCCGGCACGGGCCTGAGGCGGCGGCAGGGCCCGAAAGCAAGGGGTCAGCTGGTCTTGCCCTGCATGGCGCAGGTCAGCCCGGTGAAGCGGTCGTTCGCGAACTGGTACCTGGCATAGTTGTCATAGATCGGCTTGTAGATCGCGCTTGTGCAGGTGATCCAGGGGCCGTTCCAGCCGCGCTGGATCTTGCCCTCGACCAGATAGTCGCCGCTGCAGCTCAGCACGGCCTCCAGATGGCGGCTGTTGTGGCCCACCTTGCTGAAGATCGCCTCCGCCTTCTGACCCGGATCGGTCAGGCAGCGCACGGAGACGGTGCCCGAATAATCCTTGTCCTGCTGGTGCAGGTTGCCGCTGCCGTAGGTGGCGAACAGGTACCAGAGGTGGTCGCGTGCGGCGGTTTCCGCCGCGGCAGGGGTGAGGGCGGCGCCCGTGGCCAGGGCGGCCAGCAGTACGGCGGTCGATGCGGCGGCCCGGCGGCACGTCCGCGAGATCCATTGTTTCGGCATCACATCCTCCATGCCCGTCGCCGGCCGTGGCGGCGGATCGGCACTGTTCTGACCCGGAAACCCGCCGGCTTGATGGCCGCACGGAGGTGCAGCCGGGGCGGTTCCATGGCCGGATTGCGGCCATGCGACCGGGCCTGACAAGACGGGCGGACTGGGGTAAAGGGGCGGCCCGGCGCGATTTGGGATGCCGGGCCGGGCGGCGGCCGTCGCGTCCGGAACCTCCGCCGAGGCTGCCATGGTCGATCACATTGCCGGCGTGCGGGCGCCGCCCGGCTCCGCCCCTGCGGGCCGGCCGTCGCGCGGCCCCTGGCTGCGCGAGCTCGCGGCGACCTGGGCGCTGGGCCTGCCGCTGGCCGGCAGCCAGCTGGCGTGGATGGGGCTGGCCGTCACCGACGTCGTGGTGATGGGCTGGTACAGCCCGGAGACCCTGGCGGCCGGCGGCCTGGGCGCGAACTATTTCTTCATGCCCTATGTCTTCGGCCTCGGCGTCGTCAGCGCCGTGTCGCCGCTGATCGCGCAGCGCCTGGGCGAGGGCGGGCGCGGCCATGTGCGGGCCGTGCGCCGTGCGGTGCGGCAGGGCCTCTGGGTGGCGATCGCCCTGGCGATCCCGGCGATGCTGCTGTGCCTGGCTGCCGGCCCGGCTTTCCGGGCGATGGGGCAGGAACCGGCGGTCGCGACCGATGCCGGTCTGTATGTGCTGGCTGCGATGCCCGGCCTGCTGCCCGCCTTCGCCATTGCCGCACTGCGCGGCTTCATGGCCTCGCTGAGCCGCGGCCGGCCGGTGCTGCTGGTGTCGCTGGCTGCGCTGCCGGCGAACGCGGTGCTGGACTATGGCCTTGTTTTCGGCGCCTGGGGCCTGCCGGAACTCGGCGTGGTGGGCGCCGGGCTGGCCTCCACGGCGGTAGAATATGCGATGCTGGCGGCGCTGGTTGCCCTTGTCCTGGTCGACAGGCAGTTCCGGCGCTATGCGATCTTCGGCCGCTTCTGGCGGGCGGACTGGCAGATGTTCGGCCAGTTGCTGCGGATCGGCGTGCCGATCGGCATCACCCTGCTGCTGGAGGTCGGCATCTTTTCCGCCGGGGCCTTCCTGATGGGCTTCTTCGGCGTGACCGCCCTGGCGGCGCACCAGATCGCGGTGCAATGTGCCGCGGTGACCTTCATGATCCCCTATGGCCTGTCGCAGGCCACAACCGTCCGGGTCGGTCTGTTCGCCGGCCGGCGCGATGCTGCCGGCGCCCTGCGCGCGGGCAAGGCCGGTGCCGCCTCCGCCCTGGCGGTGATGGCGGTGATGGCGGTGATGTTCTGGCTGGCCGGCGGGCCGATCGCCAGCCTGTTCCTGGACCTGTCCGAGCCGGGCTCGCCGGCGGTGGCGGAAATGGCGGCCGCCTACCTGGCCATCGCCGCCGTCTTCCAGATCGTCGACGGCGCGCAGGTGGCGGCCAATGGGGCGTTGCGGGGCCTGAAGGACACCGCGGTGCCGATGGCGATCGTCGCTGTCGGCTACTGGGTGATCGCCTTCCCCCTGGCGCTCTATCTCGGGTTCGAGCTGGACCTGCGGGGCGAGGGGCTGTGGTGGGCCCTGGCCGCCGGCCTGGCCGTGGCGGCGGTGACCCTGACCGCCCGCTTCCTGTTCCGGATGCGCCGGCTGACAGCGCTATGGTCGTCCGCGGCAAGAGCGGCGGCGGCATGAGCGGCGGCGGCAAGCCGCGCGGCCGGCAGCGGCTCGACCAGGCGCTGGTCGAGCGCGGCCTGGTGGAGAGCCGGGCGCGGGCACAGGCGCTGGTGATGGCCGGGCAGGTCTTCTCCGGCGAACGCCGGCTGGACAAGCCCGGCATGCCGGTGGCGGGCGACATGGCGCTGGAGCTGCGCGGCCAGGACCATCCCTGGGTCAGTCGCGGCGGGCTGAAGCTGGCCCATGCCATCGACCGTTTCGGCATCGACCCGGGCGGGCGGACCTGCCTGGACATCGGCGCCTCCACCGGCGGTTTCACCGATGTCCTGCTGGCACATGGCGCCGCCCGCGTCTATGCGGTCGACGTGGGCCGCGCGCAGCTGGCCTGGAAGCTGCGGGAGGATGACCGCGTCGTGGTGCTGGAGGGGGTGAATGCCCGCCACCTGACAGCCGAGCAGGTGCCGGAGCCTGTCGACCTGCTGGTCTGCGACGCCAGCTTCATCGGCCTGCGCACCCTGCTGCCCGCGCCGCTGGCGCTGGTCCGCAGCCCCGGCGAACTGGCGGTCCTGGTGAAGCCGCAGTTCGAGGCGGGGCGGGAGCGTGTGGGCAAGGGCGGCGTGGTCCGCGACCCGGCCGTTCACGAGGAAGTCTGCGCCACCATCGCCGACTGGCTGGCGGTGCAGGACGGCTGGACCGTGAGCGGGATCGAGCCGAGCCCGATCACCGGTCCCCAGGGCAACCGGGAGTTCCTGCTGCATGGCCGCAAAGCCTAGGCGCGGCCGGCAGGGCCGGCCGCCACGCCGCACGGCGCCGCAGCCGGCAGTGGAGGGTCGGATCATCGGCCTGGGCCGCGGCGGCGACGGCCTGGTGGAGAGCGCGGACGGCCGGCGCCTGTTCGCGGCCGGCACCGTGCCCGGCGACCGGGTGCGGGTGCGGCCGCAGGCCGGCGGGCCGGGCAGCGGCAAGGAAGGCCCCGTGGCGGCGGATCTGACGGAGCTTCTGGAAGCCGGCGCAGAGCGGGTGGCCGCGCCATGTCCGCATTTCCCGCCGCCTGGCGGCCAGGGGTGCGGCGGCTGCCAGATGCAGATGCTGGCCTGGCCCGCCTATCTGGACTGGAAGGCGGGGCTGGCGCGGGACGCGCTGGCGCGGGCCGGCGTGCCGCCGGAGCAGGTGCCCGCGCCGGTCGTGGCGCCGGAACGGTCGCGCCGGCGGGCCGGCTTCGCGCTGCTGCGGCAGCCGGACGGGGTGCGGATCGGCTTCCGCGGCCGCCGCAGCCACCGGGTGGAGGACCTCTCCGACGCCTGTCTGGTCTGTGCGCCCGAACTGCTTGCCGTGCTGCCGCCGCTGCGCGCCCTGGGGGCGGAACTGCTGCGCCCCGGACAGGCGCTGGCCGTCCAGGCCACGGCGACGGAGGGCGGGCTGGACCTGGTGCTGCGCGGCGCCGCCGTGACGCCGCCCGATGTCTGGCCGCAGCTGGTCGACTTCGCCGAGACGGCCGACCTGGCGCGGCTCTCCACGGCGGCCGACGACCGGCGGCCGGCGGAGCCGGTGCTGCTGCGCCGCACGCCGCTGCTGCGGTTCGGGCCGGTGCCCGTCGTGCCGGCGCCCGGCGGTTTCCTGCAGGCGGTGGCGGCGATCGAGGCGCGGATGCAGGCGGACGTCGCCGGCTGGCTGGACCGTGCCAGCCGGATCCTGGACCTCTATGCCGGCTGCGGCACCCTTTCCCTGCCGCTGGTCGACGCGGCCACGATCCATGCGGTCGACGGCGACAAGACGGCGCTGGCCGCCCTGCAGGCGGGGGCGGATGCGGCCGGCCGCGGCGGCCGGGTCGGCGTGCAGGCGCGCGACCTTGCCCGCTTCCCCCTGGTCGGTCCGGATCTGGCCGGCTACGACGCGGCGATCCTGGACCCGCCGCGCCAGGGCGCGGCCGAACAGGCCGCCGCCCTGGCGTCGGCGGCGCCGGCCGGGCTGCGCCGGCTGGCGGCGGTGTCGTGCAACCCGGTCACCCTGGCGCGCGACCTGGAGCGGCTGTTCGCGGGCGGCTGGCGGCTGGGCGCAGTACGGCTCTACGACCAGTTCCTCTGGACGCCGCATCTGGAGGTGGTGGCGCTGCTGGAGCGGTAGCGGCTATTCGGCGACAAGGGTGCAGAAATAGCCGTCCTCCCGGCGCAGGGAGATCGAGGCGCGGTAGGTCTTCTCCGAGCCCGGCTCCGGATCGTCGATCGCGTCCTGCTGGCACTTGTGGAACAGCACGCTGGTGTCGAAGATCTCCCACCAGTCGGGATTGGCGCCCATATCGCCGTCGGTGAGGTAATTGTTGCGGCCGATATTCTCGATCATCCGGTCGAAGAAGCTGTCGGAATGCGGTCGCCGCAGGATCTTGCCGTGCAGCACGATGTCCGTGCAGCCGGCCGGCAGCCAGACGATCTGGATGTGCTTCTTCTGCTCCGCCGCGCTGGCGGTGCCCCTGTCGTAGTCCTGCAGGGTGCCGTGCAGGATCGAGCGCATGCGGTTGCCGCAGGTCACCGAGACCTGCACCGGCAGGCCGATGAGGTTCCCGGCATCGCCGGCATCCCGCGTCAAGGTGCTGAGTTCCACGGCGATGTCGCTGGGATCGTGCGCCCGTGCCGCCGGGACGATGACGGCGCAGGCCAGCAGGGCGGCCAGGAAGGGACGGGTCAGGTGGGGGATCAGGGTATGCACGGCCCCGCATCGTTCCAGGTCGATCATCGGCAGCTCTCCCGCTTTGCCAGTGGTCCAGGGCCCGGAGGTCCGCAGTTGAATGCGGAGCACGCGGTTGCACATTAACGGCATGATGCAGTCGCCGGCCATGCCTCATTCCGGATCTGCGCGGCTCGCCGACCGGCGGCGCGGCGCGCCGCCGTCGCCCGCGATGCTGGGGCGCAGGACCGCCTACACCGCCTATCAGGCGGTGCGGGTTGCCTGGTATGCGGGTCATTATGCTCTGGCGTTCCGCAGCCTCGCCTCGCTGGGCCCGCCGCCCTGGCCGGTCGGCCCGGTGCCGGATCGCGCCGCACTGATGCGCGACCTTGCGGGCCTGTTCCGGCGCGACCTGGCCAACATGGAGGCATGCGCCTATCGCGCACCGATCCGGGCGCCTTCGCCCTGGCGGGAGTTGCGGCGCAGCCGCCTGTTCCGGCGCGACCTTCCGGTCGTCGACCGGCGGCGGCAGTCGCGGGAGGTCATCGCCGCCACCGGCGATCCCGCGCTGGACGAGGCCGATCTGGCGGACCTACCCGCCTATTTCCGGCAGGCCTTTCATTTCCAGACCGGCGGCTATCTGACGGCGGAGAGCGCCGAACTCTACGACATGCAGGTGGAGGTTCTGTTCACCGGCGCGGCCGGCGCGATGCGCCGCCAGGTCCTGCCGGAGATGCGGGCCGCCCTGGCCGGCCGGCCGCAGCGCCGGCTGCGGCTCCTGGACCTGGCCTGCGGAACCGGCCGTTTCACCGCCACGCTGAAGGACAACTGGCCGGGCGCCCAGGTCACCGGGCTGGACCTGAGCCCGGCCTATCTGGAGCATGCGCGACGCCGGGCCGGACCGCGCCCGCGGATGGACTGGCGCCAGGGCGCGGCGGAAGACCTGCCCTGGCCGGACGGCCATTTCGACGCCGTCAGCGCGGTCTTCCTGTTCCACGAACTGCCGCGGAAGGTGCGGGCCCGGGTGGCGGCCGAGATGGTGCGGGTGACCCGCCCCGGCGGCGCCATCGTCCTGGTGGATTCGCTGCAGAAGGGCGACCGCCCGGACTGGGACGGGCTGCTGGACCTGTTCCCGCACGGCTTTCATGAACCCTATTTCCGCGACTATGTGCAGGCCGACCTGCCGGCCCTGTTCGCGCCGCACGGCGCCGCCCTGCAGACGGAGGGAATTGCCTTCCTTTCCAAGCACCAGGTCTTCCGCCGGCACGGCTGACCGTCGGCTGCCGGCCCCGGTCGACCCGACCGTATGTCCTGAAATCCGCGCGGATCTTCCAGGATCGCAGGCTGCGGCAACTGCACCGCTTGCCGTTGCCTGCGGGTGGTGGTGGATAGCTCGCAGGAATGATTGTTGCGTGCAGGGCTGCGGAATGACGCCAAAAATCTGGCTTGGGACTGTTGCGGCATGCGCCGTGCTGGCGCCGACTGGCGCGGCGCAGGCGATCTCGATCCGGGACGACGCCGCGCCCGACGGCATTGCCGCCTACTACGACAGCGGCAACGCCTATCCGAATGTCGGCGCGATCCGCATCGGCACCGAATCCTACTGCACCGGCACCCTCCTCAATGCCCGGTCCATGCTGACCGCGTCGCACTGCTTTTTTACCGGAACCACCAACCAGGCCGACGGGCTGGGGCGCCTGACCAATGTCAGCTTCAGCCCGGAGGCCGGCGCCGCTGCGACGGCGCAGGCGACATCGGTGCGGGTCAACGCCGCCTTCGCCGGCGAGATCCCGACCGGCGACATCGCCCTGATCGCCTTCGACCGTCCGGTGACCGGCCTCACGCCGGTCGTCGTGGCGACATCGGAACAGGCGACGGGCCAGCGGGTGATCCTGGTCGGTTATGGCCTCTCCGCGCTGGGCAGCGACCCGGATGGCGCGATCTCCGACAGCCGCAGGCGGGTGTCCTACAACGTTCTGGATTTCGTCGGCGCGGCCACCGGCCTGCCGCCGACCCAGGACGGCAGCAGCCAGGACAGCAGCCAGGTGGTGGCCGCGATCGACTTCGACGCGCCCGGCTATCCCAGCACGAACAGCCTGGGGGCCGCCGTCGCGATTACCGGCGAAGGCTCGGTGCTGCCCGGCGACAGCGGCGGGCCGATGTTCGTGACTCTGGCCGACGGCCAATTGCTGCAGATCGGCGTGCTGAGCGGCGGCTACCCGCCGCAGGGGGTCGATTTCGAGGCGGCCGAACTGCCCGACGGTACGACCGTCATCACCTATGGCGATGTCGACTTCTGGCCCGCCGTCTGGACATTCCAGGACTGGCTGTCGAGCAACAGCTTCCTGCAAACGGCCAGTGCGGTTGCCGGCGACGGCTCCTGGTCGGCGGCCTCGCACTGGTCCGGTGGGGTCGTGCCGAACAACGCCTCCGGCTTCGTCGCGGGGGGCGCGGCGCGCTACTACGACGTCAGCCTGAACCAGGCCGGCACCACCGCCCTGGACATGAACGCGACCGTCGACACCCTTACGGTGAACAATGACGGCGCCGCGCTGGCGCTGGCTTCGCCCTGGACCCTGACGACGGAGGTCGGCACCACCCTGGCAGCGGGCCAGGTGGATGTCGCGGGCGGCCTGGTGGCGCCCTGGCTGCGGGTGACCGGCGGCACCCTGTCGGGCAGCGGCACGGTAACCGCGGCGGTGACGCAGACCGGCGGCACGATCTCGCCCGGCGGGGCGGGGGCGATCGGCACCCTGACGGTGACCGGACCGGTGAGCCAGACCGGCGGCGTGCTGCTGGCGGAGCTGTCGTCGACGGCGGCCGACCGCCTGAGCGCCAGCGGCGCGGTCAGCCTGGCTGGTGGGCTGCAGGTGGCGCTGCTGGGCACGGCGCCGCCGGCGGACGGGGCGGTGTTCACGGTGGCCAGCGGCGCCAGCATGGACGCGGCCGCGCTGGCGGCGCCGGCGGATATCGGTGCGGTGACGTTCAGCCTGCGCGCGGCGGGAAGCGACCTGCAGGTGGTGGTCGGCCGGCAGGCCCTGGCCGGCCAGGCGGACGGCGCGACGGGCCGGTCGGTCGCCGGGGCGCTGGACGGCATGCGCGGGCAGGCGGCCTTTGCCGGCCTGTTCGACAGCCTGGACCCGCTGCCGTCGTTCCAGATGGCGCGGGCGCTGGACCAGCTGGGCGGCGTCTCCACTACGGCCGGCGCGACGTCGCGGACGACCTCGGCGCAGTTCCTGGGGGCGGCGTCGCAGCGGGTCGGGGCGGTGCGCAGCGGCGGCGGCGAACTTGGATCGGCGAACGCGGCGGGCCTGCGGGCGCTGCTGAGCCCGGCGCCGGAGGCGGCAGCTTTGCTGGCGGCGGAACAGGCACCGGCGGGGGAGCGCCTGGTGCGGCCGCGGCTGTCGGGCCCGACGGATGCGCAGGGTGCCACACTGGCGGAGGCGCCGGTCTTCGCACTGGGCCGGGACAGCGGTTTCGGCCTGGCCTCGACGGAACTGCGCTGGGGCGTCTGGGCGCAGCCCTACGGGGTGCGGGCGGCGCGGCGCGGCGATGCGGTGGGCGACCGCTGGGACACGACGGTCGGCGGGGTCACCGGCGGCGCGGACTATCTGCTGCGCGGCGACGGGGTGACGGAAGGCCTGCTGGTGGGCGCCAGCCTGGGCTATGCGAAGGCCGATACCGGCTATCGGGAGATTACCGACGAGGTGAAGAGCCGGGCCTGGCAGGCCGGGGTCTATGGCGGCTGGTGGCAGGGTCCCTGGTCTGCCGATGCCGGCCTGGGTTTCGCGCTGAACCGCTACGAGAGCCGGCGCGACCTGAACTTCGGCACCACGAACGCCACGGCGGAAGGCCGCTATGACGGCCGCGAATATTCCGCCTATGCGGAAGGGCGCTACCGCCACGAGGTGGCTGTGGGCGGCCCCGGCAGGCTGGAACTCGTGCCGCTGGCGGGCCTGCAGGCGCTGCGGCTGCAGACCGACGGCTATACCGAGACGGGCGCCGGGGCGATGAACCTGTCGGTGGCGTCCGACACGGTGACCAGCCTGCGGTCGAGCCTGGGCGCGGCCCTGGCCTATCCGATGGCATTCCAGGACGGCACCACCCTGCGGCCGGAGCTGCGGGCGCGCTGGAGCCACGAGTTCGGCGACACGGACACGGTGGTGGATGCCAGCTTCGCCGCCGCCGGCGGCGGCGCGTTCCAGGTCTCCTCCGGCGATCTGGGGCGCGATGCGGCGCTGCTGGGCGCCGGGCTGGAGGCGCAGTTGAGCCCGCGGCTGACCCTGGGTGCCGCCTATGACGTGCAGCTGCAGGAGGGCTATTCCGCCCAGGCCGTCACCGGCCGGGTCCGGGTCGCGTTCTGACCGGGGCCGGCTGGGTTGCGGACGCAACAAGAAAAGCGAGGAAACGATGGCCGGACAGGGCAAGACGAAGCGATTCCTGCTGGGAACCGCGGCGGCCGCAGGGCTGCTCGCGCCGCTCGCGGCGGCGCATGCGATCTCGGTCCGCGACGATGTGGCGGCGGCGGCCGGCGGCGTCGCCGACTGGTACGACAGCGGCAATGCCTATCCGAATGTCGGTTCCCTGCGGCAGGGCGGGCAGAGCAGCTGCACCGGCAGCCTGATCAATGCCCGCACCCTGCTGACCGCGGCGCATTGTTTCGAGGACGATGCCTCCCAGACCGTTCAGTCCGACGCGGCGGGCCCGCAGATGGAGGTCAGCTTCAGCCCCGTGTCCGGCACGACGGTCGCGGCGAACGTGCAGTCGGTGGTGGTGCGTCCGGATTTCCGCACGGCAGAGGGCAATTTGGCTTTCCACGACATCGCCATCGTCGCGTTGGACAGGCCGGTTGCCGGCATCACCCCGGTCATCCTGACGACCAGCCAGCCGGCAGCCGGCGGCAGGGTCCTGACGGTGGGCTATGGCGGCGCCTTCACCGGCAGCGACCCGGCCGCCCTGGTCTATGACGGCAAGCGGCGCTTCGCCTACAACGTGCTGGACTTCGTCGCTGCCGGCAGCGGCCTGCCGGCGGACCGCGACGGCGATCCGCTGGCCGACAATGCCCTGGTGGTGCTGGCGGCAGATTTCGACCGGCCGGGCGATCCCTCCTATTCCAGCCTGGGCAGTGCCGAGGCGCTGGAGGGCGAGGGGGCGACGGTCGCCGGCGACAGCGGCGGGCCGCTGTTCCTGGTCATGCCAGACGGCAGCCTGGTGCAGGTCGGCGTCCTGGCCGGCGGCGACGGCACCGCGGTGGCGCAGAGCATCGCGGTGGAGATCGGCGGCCAGGTCTATACCGGCTATGGCGACCTGGAGATCTGGACCAACGTCGCCAACTACCTGGACTGGCTGTCGACCAACGCCTTCCTGAAGGAGGTCGCGGGCCAGGCCGGGGACGGCAGCTGGTCGTCCGCCGCCCACTGGTCGGGCGGGGTCGTGCCGGACAATTCCACCGGCTATGTGAACAACGGGGGCGCGCGCTACTACAACGTCACCCTGAACCAGGCCGGCACCACCGTGCTGGACATGGACCCGCGCATCGACAGCCTGATGGTCGACAATGATTCGGCCGTGCTGGACATCGCCGCCGGGCGAACGCTGACCGCGGAGGTCGGCAGCACCCTGGCGGCCGGCACCGTCGCGGTGGCCGGCAGCCTGGTCTCGCCCTGGCTGCGGCTGAGCGGCGGCACCCTGTCCGGCAGCGGCACCGTCACGGCCTCCCAGGGGGTGACGCAGACGGGCGGCACGATCTCTCCCGGCGGGACGGGTGCGATCGGCAGCCTGGGCATCGCCGGCCCCTTCACCCAGAGCGGCGGCATCCTGCTGGCGGAGCTGTCGTCGACGGCTGCGGACCGGCTGGCGGTCAGCGGCGGCACGGCCAGCCTGAAGGGCGGCCTGCAGGTGGCGCTGCTGGGCGAGACGCCGCCGGATGCCGGCACCCGTTTCGCGGTGGTGACCGGCGATGCGGTGGACGCCGCTTCGCTGGCGGACCCGGCGGCGATCGGTGCGGTGACCTTCACCCTGGAGCGCAGCGCGACCGGGGTCACCGTACTGGTCGGCCGCGAGGAACTGACCGATATCGGCGCCGATGCCGACCAGGACGGGGTCGCGGCGGCGCTGGATGCGCAGCGCGGCAATGCCGCCTTCGAAGGGGTGTTCGACGCGCTCGACGACCTGCCGCAGGGGCAGATCCGCGAGGCGCTGGAGGACATGTCGGAGGTGCCGACCACTGCCGGCGTCACCGGGCGGGCGAGCAGCGCGCAGTTCCTCGGCGCGGCGTCGCAGCGGGTGGCGGCGGTCCGGCTGGGCCTGGCCGGCGATGCGGGGGAGAGCATGCTGGCGCTGCAGGCGCTCGGCGCGGCGCCGCTGAGTCCCGCCGGACTGGCGGAGGCGAGCCGGCTGGCCGCGGACGCGACCGGCCCGGCGCGGCTGGCGCGGCCGCGCTTCGCCGGGCCGGTGGACGGCCTTGGCAGCGCCGTGGCGGCGGGACCGGCCCTGCATGTCGGCGCAGGCTCGAGCCTGGCCGCGATGACCGGCACCGAGACTGACTGGGGCGGCTGGCTGCAGCCCTACGGCACCCGCACCCTGCGGCGCGGCAACGACCAGGGCTCGCGCTACGACGCCACCCTGGGCGGTGCGGCGGCCGGCATCGACTACCGGCTGGCCGACGGCCTGATCGTCGGCGCCAGCCTGGGCTATGCGCGGGCCGATGTCGGCTATCTGGACAGCAGCAACAGCCAGCGCATGCGCAGCTATCAGGGCGGGCTCTATGCCGGCTGGTGGGACGGGCCCTGGTCGCTGGAGGGCGGGCTGGGCCTGGCGCTGAACCGCTACGAGAACCGCCGCGACATCGTCTTCGGCACCGTCAACACCTCGGCAGAGGGCCGCTATGACGGCACGGAATATTCCGCCTATGCCGAGGGCGGCTACCGCTTCGACCTCGCTTTGGCCGGGCGGCCGGTCGCGCTGACCCCGGTCGCCAGCCTGCAGGCGCTGCGGCTGGACACCGGCGGCTATACGGAGACCGGCGCCGGTGCGTTGAACCTTGCGGTTTCGGGCGACCGGGTGAGCAGCGTGAAATCGGGTCTCGGCCTGTCGCTGGCGACACCCTTCATGCTGGACGACGGCCGCCGGATCACGCCGGAGGTCCGCGGCCGCTGGCTGCACGAATTCGCCGACACCAACGTCTCGGTCGACAGCCGCTTCGCCACGGCCGGCGGCGCCGCCTTCCAGGTCGCCTCCGACAGCCTGGGCCGGGATGCCGCGGTGCTGGGCGCCGGGCTGCAGGCGGAGCTGGGCCCGCGCCTGGGCTTCGCCGCGGGCTATGACGTGCAGCTGCAGTCCGGCCTGACCGTGCATGCGGTGACGGCGAAGCTGCGGCTCGGCTTCTGAATGGCGCTGCGGCCAGCCGGGCCCTGCCCGTCAATCCGCGCCCGGCGGCCCGCCTGCCGGCGCCATGCCGTCGGCGTCATGCCGAACTGCCGTCGGAAGCGGTTGTTGAAGGTCGACAGGTCGCCGAAGCCGGCATCGAAGGCGATGGCGGCCACCGGCTCCGCGGTCAGGCGCAGTGCGACGGCCGCATGCTGCATGCGGGCGCGCAGCAGGTAGCGGTAGGGGGTCGTCCCCACGATCGCGGCGAAGCTGCGCAGGAAGTGGAAGCTGCTGACCCCGGCCGAGGCGGCCAGCGCCTCCAGGGAGAGCGGCTCGGCCTGCTCCCGCTCCAGTCGCTGCAGAGCCTCCGCCACCCGCCTTCGGTCCTTCGCGCCCGGCGATCGCGGCACCGGGGGGGCGCCTTCCTGGCCTGCCAGGACGGCCCCGGCGAGCGCCAGGGCCAGTTCCTCCAGCGCTGCCGGATCCGGTGCGGCGGCCAGCGCTTCCGCCTGCGCGGCGAGCGGCAGCAGGGACTCCAGCGGCGGCAGGTGCGGCCGTGCGAACCGCCGCTGGCGGATCCCGGGCAGATCGCGACATATCGTGTCGAGCAGGGCCTCGTCATAGTGAAAGGCGATGCAGGTATCGCCCCAGCTATGGTCGTGGCCGCATTCATAGACCTGGCCGGCATTGCCCAGCATGACGCCGCCGGGCGCCAGTTCCGCATCGCCGAGGGTTGAGCGGTAGCCGAAGGTCCCTTTCGTCACGACGGCGATGCAGGACCGCCCGTGGCATTCCTCGAACGGCCGGTCCGCCGGGCCGGCGCGGCAGGTGATCGCCACGGCGCTCCAGCCGCCGCGCGGATCCTCTGCCAGGGGGCGCCAAGTCGTGCTCATGCCGCAAGGATAGCAATTATCCCCAAGCCGCCGCCCGCGGAATCCGGCCTCCTTCACCGCGGCCGGCGACAGGGCGTTCCGTGCCCCGGCGAGCGGCATCGGACAGGAGGATAAGGATGCTGAACCATGTCTCCATCGGCGTTGCCGACATCGCGCGCGCCCGGGACCTCTACGATGCGGCGCTGGCGCCGCTCGGCTATCGCTGCCTGGACAGCGGCGAGGCCCATCTGGGCTATGGCGCCGACGCCATCGGGCTGTGGCTTCTGAAGGAGGAAGGTGTGTCGCCCGGCGATCCGCGGCCGGGCCTGCATCTGTGCTTCGAGGCGCCGGACCGGTCGGCGGTGGCGGCGTTTCACGAAGCGGCCCTGGCCCGGGGCGGGCGCGACAACGGCGCCCCGGGGCTGCGGCCGGACTATGGCGCGGACTATTTCGCCGGCTTCGTCATCGACCCGGACGGTTACCGGATCGAAGCCTATTGCGGCGGCTGACCGGCCGGCGCGGCATGGCGGCCGGTCCGTGGCGGGCCGGCCGTCCTACCGCCGCGGACGTTTCGGCCAGTCGACATAGTCGGCCGGTTTCTTCCGCACCCAGCGCACGAAGCGGGCAATGTCGGGATCGCCGGCGACCGCCGCGGCCGTGTCGTAGGCGGCCGCCAGCTCCGTCTCGCTGAAGCGGCGGTGGATCATCCGGTGGCAGACCAGGTGCAGCCAGCTCCAGTCGCGGCCGCCATGCGACTTGGGCCGCCAGTGATGGCGGTCGATGCTCGGCCCGTCGACCAGCGGCCGGCCGCAGATCGGACAGTTGCCGGGCAGGGCGGGCGGCATGCCGCTCAGGCCGTCGCCTTCCGCCTGCCGCCTTTGCGGGCCCGGGCTGCGGCGGCGCGGTCCGCCGCAGACATCCCCGCCGCCGCCTTCGCCCCCGCGGCTTCGGCCGCGCTGGCGCGGTGCGGCTTCGCGGCGCCGGCCCTGCGGCCTCGCGCCAGCCGGGCCTTGGTCGCGGCCTCGGATTCCTCCGATTCCGCCTGGGCGACATGCTTCGCCGCGGCGCCCTTGGCGCTCTTCGCCTTCTTGGCCCCCTTCGGCTTCGCGCTTGACGCCTGGAGATGGCTCTTGCGGGCGCCGGAGCGCAGAGCCTCGGCGATCGCCGCAGCCGGGGCCCCGTCCTTGCGGGCACGATCGCCCCGCGCCTGGCCGTGGTATTCGAGGTTCGGCATCATGTCGATCGCCGCCGCCATGCGGTTCGACATGTTGAAGAAGCTGGCCGTGGCGGCGATGTCCCAGATGTCGCGGTCGGTCCAGCCGGCCTTGCGCAGCGCCTTGCGGTCCTCCTCCTCCATCTTGTCCGGCGTCTCCGTCAGCTTGGCGGCGAAGTCGAGCATGGCGCGCTGCTTCTTCGGCAGGTCGGCGGCGCGGTAGTTCATCACCATCAGCTCGCCCAGGACCGGGTCGCCGGACAGCTCCCGCACAGCCGCGCCATGCGCGGTCAGGCAGTAGTAGCAGTGGTTGATGCTGGACACCGTGACGGCGATCATCTCCCGCTCCAGCTTGCTGAGGCCGGAGGGGCCGAGCATCAGCTCGTTGTACATGGCGGAGAAGCCGTTCAGCTTGTCCTCGTCGAAGGCATAGGCGGCGATCACGTTGGGCACCATGCCCAGCTTCTCTTCGCACTTGTCGAAGTATTTCTGGGTACGCTCCGACATCGCCGACCGCTTCGGCTGCGGGATCTTCAGCGCGTGGACGTGTTTCGGCTGGCTCATCCGTTTTCTCCCTTGATGTCGCCGCGATGCCCGGGGCGGTGCAGCGGGACAAGCTTCGCCGCCAAGCCGCCGGACGGCAACGGCGCGGGCGGCGGGTGCGTCAGTCGGTCCGGCGTTTCAATCGGACCGGGGAAAGCGGGCCGGTTCGCCCACCTGGCCGCGATGGCGCAGCAACTGGTCCGCCAGCACGCAGGCGGCCATCGCCTCGCCCACCGGAACCGCGCGGAGGCCGACGCAGGGGTCATGACGGCCCTTTGTCGCCACATCGATATCCCGGCCGTCGATGTCAACCGACCGGCGCGGCGTGGTGATCGAGGAGGTGGGCTTCACGGCGAAGCGGACGATCAGGTCCTGGCCGGTGGAGATGCCGCCCAGGACGCCGCCGGCATGGTTGGACAGGAAGTCGATCCCGGCCGGCGTGTTGCTGCCGGGAGGTGCGGGGCGGGCCCGCATTTCGTCCGCATGGGCGCTGCCGGTCGCCTCCGCCGCCGCGAAGCCGTCGCCGATCTCCACGCCCTTGACGGCGTTGATGCTCATCATTGCCGCGGCGAGTTCGGCATCGAGCTTGCCGTAGATCGGTGCGCCCAGGCCCATCGGCATGCCGGAGGCCACGACCTCGATCACCGCGCCGGTGGAATCGCCGGCCCGCCGCAGCTCATCGATATGCCGCTCCCAGACCGGCACCATTTCGGGATCCGGGCACCAGAACGGATTGCGCTCCACCTCCGCCCAGTCCCAGCGGGCGCGGTCGATGCGGTGCGGGCCGACCTGCACCAGGGCGCCGCGGATCGTGACGTCAGGCCCCAGGACCAGCCGGGCAACACCGCCGGCAGCCACCCGCGCCGCGGTCTCCCGCGCCGAGGAACGGCCGCCGCCGCGATAGTCGCGGATGCCGTACTTCGCCCAATAGGCCAGGTCGGCATGGCCGGGGCGGAAGGTGCGCGCGATCTCCGAATAATCCTTCGAGCGCTGGTCGACATTCTCGATCAGCAGCTGGATTGGCGTGCCGGTGGTCTGCCCCTCGAAAGTGCCGGAGAGGATACGAACCTGGTCCGGCTCCCGCCGCTGCGTGGTGAAGCGCGACTGGCCGGGGCGCCGGCGGTCGAGCCAGCGCTGGATCGCTGCCTCGTCGAGGGGCAGGCGCGGTGGTACGCCGTCCACCACGCAGCCGAGCGCGGGCCCATGGCTTTCGCCCCAGGTGGTGACGCGGAACAGAGTGCCGAAGCTGTTGGCGGACATGGCGGGCGGCGGCGGCCGGGTCCTATTCCTTGCGGAAGCTGGTCAGCAGCTCGCCCACCTGGCGGGCGGCGTCGACGGCCACCATGCCGACGGTGTGATAGCCCGAATCGACATGGTGCACTTCGCCCGTGACCCCCGCGCCCAGATCGCTGAGCAGGTAGAGACCGGCATTGCCGACCTGCTCGATCGTCACGTTGCGGCGCAGCGGCGAGTTCAGCTCGTTCCACTTCAGGATGAAGCGGAAATCGCCGATGCCGCTGGCGGCCAGGGTGCGGATCGGGCCGGCGGAGATCGCATTCACCCGGATATTTTCCGGCCCCAGGTCGGTGGCCAGATAGCGCACGCTGGCCTCCAGCGCGGCCTTGGCGACGCCCATCACGTTGTAGTGGGGCATCACCCGTTCCGCACCATAGTAGGTCAGGGTCAGGATCGAGCCACCGGCCGACATCAGCGGCACGGCGCGCTGGCAGACGGCGGTGAAGGAGTAGCAGGAGACCTGCAGGGTGCGGGCGAAATTCTCCGGCGTCGTCTCCAGGTAGCGGCCCTTGAGCTGGTCCTTGTCGGAATAGGCGATGGCATGGACCAGGAAGTCCAGCCCGCCCCATTTTTCCTTCACCTCAGCGAACAAGGCGTCCAGCGAGCCCGCGTCGGTGACGTCGCATTCGGCGACGAGGTCGGCCGAAACGCTCTCCGCCAGCGGTCGCACCCGCTTGGCGAGCTGTTCGCCCTGATAGGTGAAGGCCAGGCGGGCACCCTGGGCGGCGCAGGCCTGTGCGACGCCCCAGGCGATGGAGCGATCGTTGGCGACACCCATGATCAGGCCGCGCTTGCCAGCCATCAGTGATTGCGCTTCGGACATATGAAAAGCCTCGGAAGGGGAAAATGCCCCGCAGAAGTGGCAGCCGGACGCGGCAGGCCGGAACCGCCGGAGCCGGGCACCGGAACCCGCAGGGGCAGCAACGTATACTAAAGCCGGTCATGGCGGCAAAGTAGGGTGCGCGACGGAATGCATGCGACCAGGGAGCCAGGCGTTGAACGGCAGGGCTGAAGCGGACGAGGCCGCGGCGGGCGCGTCGTCGACGGAGGACGAGGCCTGGGACGGCGAGGCCGAGGTGACGGCGCCGGACGCGCCGGATTCGCCCCCCGGGGCAGGCGACGGTGCGACCGCCGGCGCAGGGCCGGCAAACACGGCATGGGCGCTGCCGGACTGGATGCCGCGCCAGGCGGAGGCGCTGCGGCAGCTGGTGGTGGCGGTCGTGCGCCGCTTCCTGGGCGACAATGGCCCGCAGGTGGCCGCCTCACTGACCTATACCTCGCTGCTGTCGCTGGTGCCGGTGCTGGCGCTGTCCCTGGCCATCATCGCCGTCTTCCCCTCCTTCTCGTCGTTGCGGGGGGAGTTGCGGGAACTGTTCACCGACAACTTCCTGCCCGGCTCCGTCGCCGCCATCGACCAGTACCTGGATACCTTCACGCGCAACGCCGGTCAGCTGACCGCGGCCGGCCTGATCGGCCTGGTGGTCACATCGGTGCTGCTGTTCGTCACCATCGAGAACGCCTTCAACCGGATCTGGCGCGTGTCCCACAACCGCTCCTTCGTGGTGCGGCTGATGGCGTTCTGGACCCTGATGAGCCTGGGTCCCCTGGTCTTCGGCTTCAGCGTGTCGATCTCCGCCACCCTGTCCGACGCGGTCAGCGGCATGCGCGGGACCTTCCAGAGCCTGGCCGCCTTCGGCCCGCCGCTCCTGGCCTTCTGCGGCTTCATGGGGCTGTACTGGATGCTGCCGAACTATCCGGTGCGCTGGAAGCATGCCGCGGCCGGCGCCCTGGTCGCCGCGCTGCTGTTCGAGGTGCTGAAGCGGGGCTTTGCGGTCTACGTACAGTCCTTTCCGACCTACCAGATGATCTATGGCGCCCTGTCGATGGTGCCGATCCTGCTGATCTGGACATACCTGGCATGGTGCGTCGCGATCATCGGTGCGGTGGTGACCGCGGTGCTGCCGAACTTCCAGATGATGTCCGGGATGCCGGAGGAGGAGGCGCGGGACCGCCGCCAGCTGGAGATCGCGCTGCTGCTGCTGGAGGAACTGCGCCGCTGCGCGCAGCAGGGCGTGCCGCTGAAGCTGCCGCCGCTGGTGCGCCGGGCCGGCATCGCATCGGATACCCTGGACCTGGTGATCGCCCGCCTGGTGGCGGCGCGGATCGTGCTGCGCAAGGGCCGGCTGGAGCTGGTTCTGTGCCGCGACCTGCGGCAGCTGCGGCTGTTCGACCTGCTCACGGCCCTGCGGCTGCTGCCCGGCCTGGCCTGGCGGGAACTGCCGCAGCCGGTACGGGGCGACCGTGCCGCAGGCGGCCGTGCGTCACGGCCCTGGGCGGGCGAACTGCAGTCGCGCATGCTGACGGCACGGGGCGCGGCGCAGGATGCCCTGGCCGTCGACCTGGACAGCTTCCTGGCGCAATATTCGTCCGACGCATCGGTCGAGACGCCGCGCCGCGGCCTCCGCCGACTGCTGCGCTGAGGGGCCGGACGGGAAGCCGGCTCCCGAGAGGGAGGAAGAACAATGCATTCACAGTCCGCATCCGCGGGCCATGCCCACTCTGTGTCCCGGGGCCCGCTGTTCCGGGGGCCGCTGTCCCGGGGACTGGCTGCAGCCGCGCTGGCCGGCAGCCTGTTCCTGGCCGGTGCCGCGTCGGCGGCGGACCTGCCGCAGGGCGATCCCGCCAATCTGGGCCTGGCGCCGGACAGGCTCGAGACCATCACGGCGATGCTGAAGGAGAAGGTCGACCAGCAGTTGTTCCCGGGTGCCGTCCTGACGATCGTCCGGCACGGAGAGGTCGGCTATCAGCAGGCCGTCGGCAAGCGCACCCCGGGCGGGCCGGAGATGACGACGGACTCGCTGTTCCGGATCTACTCGATGACCAAGCCGATCGTGACGGTGGCGGCGATGATGCTGGTCGAAGAGGGCAAGCTGACGATCGGCGATCCGGTCGCCCGCTACATCCCCGAATTCAAGGAACTGCAGGTCGCCGTCGACCAGCCGGGCGGCGGCGAGGCCCAGATGGAGCCGGCGCGTCGGCCGATCACGGTGCAGGACCTGATGCGCCACACGGCGGGGCTGACCTACGGCTTCTTCGGCGCAGGCGCGGCCCGCAAGGCCTATCTGGACAATGGCATCGGCGATCCCGCCAAGACCAACGAGGAATTCGCCAAGGCGATCGCCCAGATGCCGCTGGAGCACCAGCCCGGCACGACCTGGGAATACAGCCACGCCACCGACGTCCTCGGCCGGGTGGTCGAGGTGGTGTCCGGCCAGCCGCTCGGGGCCTTCCTGAAGGCGCGCATCTTCGATCCGCTGGACATGCAGGATACCGGCTTCGAGGTGGCCGACACGGGCAATCACGGGCGGATCGCCGAACCGATGGAAAGTGACCGCCAGATCGGCCCGGTGGCGCTGTACAATCCGGCGGAATCCCGGGCCTGGGAATCCGGCGGCGGCGGGCTGGTCTCCACCGCCCGCGACTATTCCCGGTTCCTGCAGATGATGCTGAACGGCGGCGAGCTGGACGGCGTCCGGATCCTGGGCCCGAAGACCATCGCCTTCATGACGGCCGACCATCTGGGGCCCGACATCAAGCCGGGCAAGTACTACCTGCCGGGCCCGGGATACGGTTTCGGTCTGGGCTTTGCGGTGCGGACCTCAGAAGGGCTGTCCAACGTTCCCGGCAGCGTCGGCGAGTATTACTGGGGCGGCGCCGCCGGGACCTATTTCTGGGTCGACCCGGCGGAGGACATGTTCGTCGTCTACATGATGCAGTCGCCGAAGCATCGCGTGCCGATGCGCTCGGTGCTGCGCGACATGGTCTACGGCGCGGTGGTGGAGAGCGGCGCGCAGATGCAGCAGGGCTCGAACTGACGGGCGGTTGCGGCGGGCCGGCGCGTGCCGGCCCGCCGCACCTCAGTCGACCGTGAAGCGGCGGCGTACGTCGTATTCGCCGCCCCATTTGCGGATGGCCTTTTCCAGTTCCGGATCCGGCACCTCCGGCAGGGTGACGACCAGCTTCACATACTGGTCGCCGCGCCGCTGGGCCTTCTCCCCCGGAACGCCCTTCTCCCGCAGGCGCAGGACGGTGCCCGAATTGGAGCCTTTCGGCACGGTCAGGTTCACCATGCCGTCGATGGTGGGCACCTGGATCCGGCTGCCCAGCACCGCTTCCGAAAGGGTGATCGGCAGGTCCAGGTGGATGTCGTCGCCCTTGCGGGTGAAGAAGGCATGCGGATCGACATTCACCTCGATCAGCGCATCGCCGGAAGGCGCCCCGTGCGGCCCGGCCTCGCCCTGGCCCTTGAGGCGGATCTGCTGGCCGCTGTCGATGCCGGCAGGGATCTTCACGTCCAGGGTCTTGCCGCTGGGCAGGGTGATGCGCCGCTTGGTGCCGCGGGCGGCGTCCAGGAAGCCGATGCGGATCGCGTAGCTGCGGTCGGCGCCGCGCTCGGTGAAGGGATTCGACCGCTGTTCGCGCCGGCCCCCCTGTCCGAACAGGTCGGAGAAGATGTCCTCCGGCCCGCCGCCGGCGGAAGCCCCTTCGAAGCCGAACTGGCGGAAGAACTCGCTCTCCTCCCGGGCGCGGCTGCGCCGGCCGCCGGCCCCGCGGAAGCCGGACCTGAAGCCGTCGGCGTTGCAGCCCCCCGCCTGGGAGCCCCCCGCATGGAACCCCCGGGCACGGTCGTTGCCGTTGCCGTCGATCTCGCCGCGGTCGTAGCGCCCGCGCTGCTTGATGTCGCCCAGGATCTTGTAGGCGCTGGAGACCTCCTTGAACCGGTCGGCGACGATCCGGTCGTCCGGGTTGTGGTCCGGGTGCAACTCCTTTGCCAGCCGTCGATAGGCCTTCTTGATATCGTCCTGGCTGGCGGTGCGGGGCACCTCGAGAATGGTGTAAAGGTCGCGCATCTCAGATCAGTCTGGGGCCGGTCCCGGCATGGTTCACCCGGCACGATTCACATTGTGCGCCGTACGGCCGGCCGGAAAGTATAGGCCGATTTGCGGTGCCGGCCGCACAGATTCGGCGCACCGTTAAGGTTTGCCTCCGGGCGACGAATGCAAGTCCCCTGCCGTTTTGCTGCCGGCATGGGCGGCCGCTGCCCGCAGTCGCATCACCGGCCGCGGATCAGGCGGTTGCGGGCCGCCTCCCGTGCGGCCGGGTCGATCCGCCGCTGCAGGTCCTCCAGCGCGCGCCGCCCCTCGAAATCGCCGCCGGTGCTGGCCCGCATATACCAGTAATAGGCCGTCGCCGGGTCCGCCGGAGCGCCCAGGCCCTGTTCGTTCAACCAGCCGAGCAGGTATTGCGCCCGTCCCACACCGGCATCGGCCAGGGGCTGCAGTTCGGTGCGGGCCATTCCATAGTCGCCGGCGCGATAGGCCTGCAGGGCCTGTGGCGCGACTCCCTCCAGCGGACCGAGGTCGCCCGGTGCGGCCGAGGCGGCATCCGTGCCGCCGGGTGTCGCCGTCCCAACCGGGCTCGGCGGCGCTGCCCCCTGCGTTGCGGGCTCGGCCGGAAGCGGCTGGGTGGCAGGCGGCTGGGGCGCGGCTGGCGTGGCCGGTGCATTCTCGGGTGAAATCGCGTCGGTGATCAGCGCCAGCACCCAGTTCTCCGCATCGCTGCGGCTGTCGGCGGACGGCGGTGTCTCCTCGGCATCGCGGGATGGGGGCGGCCTGGCCGCGACACGCGGTGACAGGGCGCCGCTTTCGGCATCGGGGCGCGGGGTCGGCAAGGGCGGCGGCGATTCCTCCGACGCCCCGCCGAAAACGCCGGCCAGCCGGTCGACGATCTCCGGCGATTCGCTGCTGGCCGGCGTTTCAAGGCTTTCCTCGCCATCGGTATCCACCGGCGCCGTTGGATTGGCGCCGGCCGCCGCGGCGGTCGCACCATCCGCGGCGGATGGCTGCGGCGGGGCAGCGGGAATTGCCGGGGGCGTGGTGGGCGGTGCGGCAGGCGGCGGATCCGCCGGGCCTTCCCGCTTCTGCAGGCCGGGATCGGGTGGCGGCGCCTCGGCCACCAGGGCGCCGAGCTGCGCCAGCGCCTCGGGATGGCCGGCCTTCGCGGCACGCTGCAGCCAGCCCAGTGCCAGCGCCTCGTTGCGCTGGACGCCGCGCCCCTGCTGGTAGAGCTGTGCCAGATTGTACTGCGCCACGGTATGGCCCTGGATCGCGGCCTGGCTGAACCAGTAGGCGGCCTGGGCGGGGTCTTCCTCCACGCCCTGGCCCTGCAGGTACATCATCGCCAGGTTGGCCTGCGCCCGGTCGAGGCCCATCTCGGCCGCCCGCCGGTACCAGTCGGCCGCGGCGGCGAGGTCCTGCGGCACCCCCTGTCCCCAGCGGTACAGATGACCGACATTGCGCATCGCCGCCGGGTCGCCGTCGCGGGCGAGCTCGATCCATTCCTCGAAGGCGGCCGGGAAGTCGCCCCTCTGATAGGCCCTCAGGCCTTCCTCGAAACCGGCGAGGGCGCCGCCCGGCGCCGGCCAGGCGAGCAGCAGCAGGGCGAGCAGGAACAGTGCCGGCAGAAAAAGTGCCGGACGGGCACGCACAGATCCAGACATCCGTCTTTCCGATTGCCGCGGCGACGTCCGGCGTCGTGTGCGAAACGAAGGCCCGCCAGATGCGGGCCGGCAGAGGTCCGGCCGGCCGCTTCGATGCGGCCGCCGGTCCCTCCCCCGGTCGGAGACCCTGCGCTGGATCAGTTCACCACTTTCCAGCTGCCGTCGGGCTGGCGGCAGGCCTGGCCATAGGCCTTCTGGGATTCCCCGCCCACGACGATGGTCTGCTGGTATTCGCGGCAATACTGGCCGGATGCCTCCTGATAGGTCCGGGTCGGCGTCACTGTGCCGTAGTTGCCGCTGTCCGGATTGCGCCAGGACGCCGGCCGGCCGGAGGGGTTGTTCTCCAGCGCGTTGGAGGTGGCGGAAGACATCGCCTGCTTGTCGGCGCGATCCAGCGACTTGCCGATCTCGCTGCCCAGGAAGGCACCGGCCAGGGTGCCGGCGGCCACGGCGGCGAGCTGGCCGGTGCCCTTGCCGAACTGCGCGCCGGCAACGGCGCCGCCGACGCCGCCCAGCAGGGTGCCGAATGTCTGCTTCGTTCCGGTATCCTCGGCGCAGGCCGTCAGGAGGCCCGCGGAGACGACCACGATGGCGACCTTGCCGGCCGCCGATTTCGCGAAGCTCAGCATGTTTACGTCTCTCCTCGCTTCCCGCGGCCGTCCAGGACAGGCCGGCCCGGCGGGACAATGTTTCACTGCGCAGTCGCGCGACCGATTTTCGCGCCGGCGGACGGATCCCGCCAAAGGGCGACACTTTCGAACACACAGACTGCGGGCGCCAGCCTGAACGACGGCTGAACGTCCTGATGCCGCCTGCCGAAGACGCTTCGGGCAGCGCGAATTCCTGTCCCGGGCGCCTCCGGCCGGCGCAACCCGACATTGCCAGGATACACGCTCCGCCGCCGGGATCGAACCGCTGCCTCAACCCGGCGGGCCGGCCCTGCGCCAGAATACCGGCGCATCTGGCCTCTGGACTCCGCCTGCTTGCTGCCGCATGGAATAAGCGCGTAAACGCGGCGATTTCAAGGCCATGGCCCGAAAGGCTGCCGCGGCCGGCATTCACGCTTCCGGTCGCAGCGCCGCGACCGGGCATCCTGGCGACACAAAGGCAAAGGTGGCGGCATGTTTCCCGGTCCCGACGACGACCCCTTCCGGTGTTTCGCCGCCTGGCTGGCGGAGGCCGAGGAAAGCGAACCCAACGACCCGAACGCGATGGCGCTGGCCACCGTCGATGCCGATGGGTTGCCCAGCGTGCGCATGGTGCTTCTGAAGGGCGCCGACCCGTCTGGCTTCGTCTTCTACACCAACCTCGACAGCCGAAAGGGCGGCGAACTGGCTGGTAACCCGCAGGCCGCCCTGCTGTTCCATTGGAAGAGCCGGCGCCGCCAGATCCGGGCGGAGGGCGCCGTCACGCCCGTCACCGAGGAAGAGGCGGATGCCTATTTCGCCAGCCGCGCGCGGCCCAGCCAGATCGGCGCCTGGGCCTCGAAGCAGTCGCAGGCGCTGGAAAGCCGCTATGCTCTGGAACGGGCGGTGGCGGCGGAGACGGCGCGCTTCGGCGTGTCCAAGGTGCCGCGTCCGCCGCACTGGTCGGGCTTCCGCCTGAGCCCCTCCCGAATCGAGTTCTGGCAGGACGGGAAGTTCCGTTTGCACGACAGGGCACAATATACCCGGGACGGAGAGGGCTGGAGCTATACCCGGCTCTATCCCTGAGCGGTCGCCGGTACGAGGCGACAGGCGGCGACAGGTCGACGTACGGAATCGGAAGCGGATGGCGCAGGGCGAGGAGAGCGAAGCTGCGACAGCGGAAGCTGCGACAGCGACCCCGTCGGCGGAGGCGGCGGCGCGCCAGGCGGCGATCCGGCTGACCAAGCGGGCCGGCTATGCCTCGGTCGGCGTCGCGCTGCTGCTGATCGCCGTGAAGGTGGTGGCGTGGATCGCCACCGGCTCGGTCGCGATGCTCTCGACCCTGGTCGATTCCATGCTCGACAGCCTGGCCAGCGTGATGACCCTGCTGGCGGTGCACCATGCCGCCCGGCCGCCGGACCGGGAGCACCGGTTCGGCCACGGCAAGGTCGAAGGGGTGGCGGGGCTGGTACAGGCCGCCATCATCGCCGGTTCGGCGGTCTTCCTGCTGTTCGAGGCCGTGTCGCGGCTGATCCGGCCACAGCCGGTCGAGAACAGCGTCGAAGGCATCGTCGTCATCGTCTTTTCGATCGTCGTCACCGGGCTGCTGGTCGGCTACCAGCGGTTTGTCGCCCGGCGCACCGGGTCGGTCGCGATCACCGCCGATTCCATGCACTACGCGACCGACCTGATGGTGAATGCCGGCGTGATCCTGGCCCTGGTGCTGGCCGGCCATTTCGGCATGACCCTGGCCGACCCGATCATCGGGCTCGTGATCGTGGCGCTGATCCTGCGCGGCGCCTACGGCATCTTCCAGGAGTCCTTCAACCACCTGATGGACCACGAGATGCCGGACGAGAAGCGCGCGGAGATTCTGGAGGTGGTGCGCGCGCATCCGCTTGCCGAGGCCGTGCACGACCTGCGCACCCGCTATTCCGGCACAATCCCCGTCATCCAGATGCACCTGGAACTGGATCCGAACATGACCCTGTCGGCCGCCCATGCCATCGCGGACGAGATCGAGGATCGGATCCGCGCGCGTTTCCCGGGCGCGGAAATCATCATCCACCAGGATCCGGCGGGCCTGGAGGGCCCCCATTCGCCGGTGGCCCGGCGTCCGCTGACCGGCCGGCGGGCGGGCTGACCGCCATGGCGGGACGCGACGGTGACGGCGCCCCCGGCGGCCGCCAGGACGAGAGCTTCGCCACCCTGGCGGATCCTGCGGCCTGGCCGCCGGCCCTGGAGCAGCCGGGGGACGCGCCGATCCGGCGGGTGGACACGCATGCCGCGGCGGTCTTCCTGGGCAAGCGACATGTCCTGAAGATCAAGCGGGCGGTGCGTTTCTCCTTCCTGGATTTCACCACCGTCGACCGCCGACGCGCGGTGTGCGAGGCGGAGCTGCGGCTGAACCGTCGCACGGCGCCGGAGATCTATCTGCGGACCGGCGCGATCGTGCGGCGCGGCGACGGTCTGGCCCTGCTCGACGATGCGGCGGATGCCGGTGGCCACCCGGTCGTCGACTGGCTGGTGGTGATGCGGCGCTTCGACGAGGACGGCCTGCTGGCCGACGTGGCGAAGTCGGGACGCCTGACCGATTCGATCTGCGACGAGGTGGCCCGGCAGGTCGCCGCCCTGCACCGGGCGGAGGCGCCGCGCCGCGACCTGGGCGGGGTTCCCGCCCTGCAGCGGACCCTGGAGGGCGCCCTGGGCGAGATCCACGCCCATGACGATGACGGCATCCTGGACGCGGAACGGGTCGCCGCGGCGGAAGAGGCGCTGCGGGCGGCATTCGAGGCGGCACGCGACGGCATCGAGGCGCGGCGCCGCGACGGCTTCGTCCGCCATGTCCATGGCGACCTCCACCTTGGCAATATCTGCCTCTTCGGCGGCCAGCCCCGCCTGTTCGACTGCATCGAGTTCAACGAGGAATTCGCGGTCATCGACATCCTCTACGACCTGGCCTTCCTGCTGATGGACCTCTGGCATGCCGGCAGGCCGGCGCAGGCGAACCGGGTGCTGAACTTCTGGCTGGAGGACCTGCACGACATGCCGGCCCGGCTGGACGGGCTGTCGCTGCTGCCGCTCTACCTGGCCCTGCGCGCGGCGATCCGCACCCATGTCCATTGCAGCATGGCGGCGGTCCAGCAGGATGCGGCGGCAGCGCGGTCGCAGGCCGAAACGGCGCAGGCCTACCTGGCGGAACTGACCGCGTTCCTGGCGCCCGCGCAGCCGGTGCTGCTGGGCATCGGCGGCCTGTCCGGCACCGGCAAGTCCACCCTGGCCCGCCGCCTGGCGCCGATGCTGGGCCGCATCCCGGGCGCGGTCGTGCTGCGCTCGGACGCGATCCGCAAGGCGATGTGGGGCGTCTCACCGACGGAGAAGCTGCCGACGGAGGCCTATGCCGCCGGGCAGAGCGAGGCCGTCTATGCCGAACTCCGCCGGCAGGCGGCGGCGGCCTTGCAGGCGGGGCAGGCTGTGATCGCCGATGCGGTCCATGCCCGGCCGGAGGAGCGTGCGGCGCTGGCGGATCTGGCGCGGGAATGCGGCGTGCCGTTCCACGGCCTGTGGCTGGATGCGCCCGACCCGGAACTGGAAGCGCGGCTGGCGGCGCGCCACGGCGACGTGTCCGACGCCGATTCGGCCGTGCTGCAGCGGCAGAGGGCGTACGATATCGGTCCGCTGGACTGGTCGCGGGTGGCGACCGGCGGGGGGATTGACGCAACGGTTGCGGCGGTTCGCGATGTCATGCCCGGGGGATGGCTCCGCGTCCCGCCGGGAATGGCGTAGACTACGCCGCGTGGGAGGCGCGCCGGCGCCGCGGCGGGGGACAACCCTGCCGATGCCGGCCAGGACAAGGCGGGACGCTGCCGATGCACGATCTGTGTCGAACCATATTGGTGCCGATGACCGACCATCCGGCCGATGCCGACAGCCTGAAGGTCGCGCTGCGCCTGGGCCAGCGATGGGGCGCGCATGTCCGGGCACTCTATACCGCCATCGATTCGCGCGACGCGGTCGCCTTCCTGGGCGAAGGGATGACCGCCGGCATGATCGAAAAGGTGATGGAGGCGAGCGCCGCCGATTGCCGGGTGCGCAACACCCATTGCCACGAGATCTACGAGGCCGCGGTCAGTTCCGTCGGCGCGCCGCGGCGCACCGAGCCGCCGCCGATCGACGATGGGACGCCGCATTCCGCCTACAGCGTCTCCTACGAGCATGCGACCGGTCGCGAGGACGAGGTGGTGGCCGAACGGGGCCGCATGGCGGACCTGATCGTCATGCCCCGGCCGCTGCCGGAGAACGGTCCCTCGCCGGTGCTGGAGGCGGCGCTGCGGGATACCGGCCGGCCGGTCTTCGTGGTGCCGCAGGGCACGGTCCCCGATGGCTTCGGCCAGCGGGTGGCGGTCGGCTGGAACGGCTCGATCGAATGCACGCGGGCGCTCACCGCCGCCCTGCCGTTCCTGTCGGCGGCATCGGAGGTCCATATCCTGGGGGTGGAGCCGGAACGCAATTTCGGCCCGCCGGCCGAGGCGGTGGTCGACTATCTCGCCTGGCACGGCGTGCCGTCGGCCCATCGCATCGTCACCCGCGATCCGGCCGGCCCGGGCAAGGCGCTGCTACGGATCACGCGGGAACTGAACGCTGACATGCTGGTTCTCGGGGCCTATTCCCGCAGCCAGATGCGCCGCCTGATCTTCGGCGGCGTGACGGCCGAAGTGCTCAACAGGTCGCCGATTCCTGCCCTGATGACGCACTGATACCGGCCTGCGGGGCGGTCGCCTCGCGCTGTGGTCGCTCTCCCTCGTCACAGGACCCGAAGCAGAGCATGGAGACAGAGTCGGGAGAGGGTGGCCGCAGGCGGCGTCTGAGCGCCCTGTTCCGCCACTGGCAGCGGCGCTGGCGGGCGCCGATCGGCCCGCTGGTGATGCTGCTTTCCGGCGGACTGGTCCTGGTGTCGGTCGCGACCGTCCTCTATCTCGGCTATCGCGGCATCACGACCACGACGGTCGACATGGGGCGGGAGAAGGCCGCCCTGGTCGCCAATATCGTCGAGGCGCGGCTGAAGGACAGTTTCGACGGGGTGGCGGCCCAGACCCGCCTGCTGGCCGACATCGCCGAAAAGCAGGGCATCGCCCCGCCGGAAGGCGATGCGGGCGGCGAAGGCTTCATCGATCTCCTCGCCGGGGCGCTGTCGGCCAATGCCGGCCTGACCGCGCTGGACTATTTTTCGCCGGACGGGGCGTGGCTCCGTGTCACCCGCAGTTCGGAAACCGGGATCGCGGTACGCCGCCGCCAGGTCAGCGGCGCCGACGCCGCCACCGCTCTGGCGCGCACGCTGGAGCAGGAGCGGCCCAGCTGGGGCCGCATCTTCTGGGACGAGAGCCTGAAGCAGCCGCTGCTGAACTATCGCCTGCCGGTCGCCGGCCCGGACGGCCGCGGCGGCGTCCTGGTGGCGGTGATCGGGGTGGCCGACCTGTCGCTGGCCTTCGACGATCTCTATGACCGCTACGGCGTGGTGCCCTTCATCCTGCTGCAGCGACAGTTCGTGCTGGCGCATCCGAACCTCGCGCGCGGCTTCACCGGCGTTGGGGCCGCCCACCCGCTGCCGAGCCTGGACCAGGTCGGCGACCCGGTCCTGGCCAAGATCTGGGAAGAGGGCAGCCTGGTGGACCGGCTGCGGTCGGACCGGGTGTTCGGCGGCCGCGGCCATCTGCGCCATGCCGACGGCACGACCTATGTCTACCTGTACCGCGAGGTGCAGCGCCCCGGCGCCGATCCCTGGCTGGTCGGCTCCATCCTGCGCGAGGACAGCCTGGATGCCGCCCTGGACCGGGCGCTGAACATGGCGCTGGCCGGCCTGGCGATCCTGATCCTTGCGGTTTCGGCCGCCGGCCTGGCGGCACGCCGGCTGAGCCGCCGCTTCCACGAATTCGCCGGCCTGGCCGGCCTGATCCGCAGCCTGGACTTCGACGATGTGCCGGGCCTGCGCCGCAGCCGCATCCGGGAAGTCGACGATACCGCCCAGGCGATGAACCAGATGGCGGACGCCATGCGCTGGTTCGTCAGCTATGTGCCGCGCGGGCTGGTCCGCCGTCTGGTCCGGATGGGCAGTTCCCACCGCCTGGAAAGCGAGAACCGGGTGATGACGGTGATGTTCACCGACATCACCGGCTTCACCGCCCTGTCGGAGGCGATGCGGGCGGACGAGGTGGCCGCCTATCTGAACCGGCATTTCTCCATGCTGGAGGACTGCGTGGAGGCCTATGACGGTACCGTCGACAAGATGCTGGGCGACGGGCTGATGGTGTTCTGGGGCGCGCCGGACGCGGTGCCGGACCACGCCCGCCGGGCCTGTGCGGCGGCCCTGGCGATCGCGGAGGCGGTGCGGGCCGACAATACCCGCCTGTCCGCCGAGGGGCTGCCCCCGGTGCGGCTGCGCATCGGCCTGCACAGCGGCCCGGTCACGGTCGGCAATATCGGCGGCACGACCCGGGTCAACTACACCATCGTCGGCGATACGGTGAACACCGCGCAGCGCATCTGCGATTTCGTGCGCGAACTGTCGGAGCGGGCGGAGATCACGATCCTGCTGTCGGAGGAGACCCGCCGCGCCGTGGGGGACGAGGCGGGCTATGGCTTCGCAGAGGAGGCCGAGGTCTGCCTGCGGGGCCAGAAGCACGCGACCCGGATCTATCGCCTTGCCGGCCGCCACGGGAACGACCGGGCGCCGGCAGGAGATGGGCCGGAGCACGCCGGGAGCGGCTGAGGGCGGCACGCAATTTCGTGGAAATGGCCCGGCCGTTCCTATAGCGTGCCGCCCATGGCAGAGCAGCGGAACGAGCGTCAGCGCAACCTCATCCTGACCGGGGCGAGCCGGGGCATCGGCCATGCCACCGTGAAGCGTTTCAGCGCGGCCGGCTGGCGGGTCATCACGATCTCCCGGCAACCTTTCTCCGAACACTGCCCCTGGGACGGCGGCGAGGAGAACCATGTCGTCCTCGACCTCTCCGACCTCGCGGGGCTGGAGGCGGGGATCGAGGATCTGCGCCGGCGGCTCGACGGTGCGGGCCTGGATGCCCTGGTCAACAATGCCGGGATCTCTCCCAAGGGCCCGGACGGGGAGCGGCTGGGCACCCTGAACACGCCGATCGCCGACTGGCTGACGGTCTACAACGTCAACCTGCTGTCCACTGTGATGCTGGCGCGCGGCCTGTTCGCCAACCTGGAGGCGGCGAAGGGCAGCATCGTCAACGTCACGTCAATCGCCGGCTCGCGCGTGCATCCCTTCGCGGGCGCCGCCTATGCCACCTCGAAGGCCGCCCTGGTCGCCCTGACCCGCGAGATGGCGCACGATTTCGGCCCCCACGGCATCCGCGTGAACGCCATCGCGCCGGGGGAAATCGACACCTCCATCCTGTCGCCGGGCACGGAGGAGATCGTGGAGCGCGAGATCCCGATGCGGCGCCTGGGCAAGCCGGAGGAGGTGGCGGCGACGATCTATTTCCTCTGCTCGCCGCAGGCCTCCTACGTCAACGGCGCGGAAATCCACATCAATGGCGGGCAGCACGTCTGAACCGCCCCTGGCCCCGCCCGCCGGCGGTGCCGGACGGGAGGAATGGCTGCGCCGGAGCGATGGTCCCGACCTGGGGCTGCGGCTGTGGGCGGTCGATGCGCCGAAGGCCGTGGTGCAGATCGTCCACGGGCTGGCGGAGCATTGCGTGCGCTATGCGCCCCTGGCCGCAGACCTGAACTGCGCCGGATATGCGGCGATCGCCCATGACATCCGCGGCCACGGCCTGAGCGCCGGGACGGCAGGCCCGTTGGGCCACATGGCCGACGGGCCTGGCGACTGGCCGGCCCTGGTGGCCGATCTTGCCGCTGTCGCGGCCGCGGCGCAGGCGCGCTGGCCCGGGCGGCCGCTCCTGCTGTTCGGACATTCCATGGGGTCGGTCCTGTCGCTTGCGGCGCTGGAAGCCTGGGAGCCGCCGACGGCTGCGCCCTGGGCCGCGGCGATCCTTTCCGGACCGCCCGGCCTGCCGCCGCCGATCGCACCGCTCGGCCTCGCCATCGCCCGGCTGGAGGCGCTGCGCCTGGGCCGGCGGGGTGTCTCGCCGCTGCTGCATGCGCTGACTTTCGGCGGCTACGCCAAGGCGGTAGACCGCGGGCCGGCCGATCGCGGCACCGCCTTCGACTGGCTCAGCCGCGACCCCGACCAGGTCGCCGCCTATATCGCCGATCCCTGGTGCGGCTTCCGGGCCAGCATCGGCAGCTGGATGGCGCTGGTGTCCGGCCTGTCGCAGGCGACCGCCGTCCGGAGCCTGCAGCGCCTGCCGCAGGACCTGCCGCTGCTGGTCATCGCCGGCGCGGAGGATCCGGTCGGCGGCAAGGGCAAGGCGGTGCGCGCGCTGGCCGCACGGATGCGCCGGACGGGCAGGCTGCAGCCGGACCTGCGGCTGCGTCCCGGCGCGCGGCACGAGGTGCTGAACGAGACCGACGCCGCCGCGGTGCGCGCCGAGACCCTGGACTGGCTGGCCCGGCTGCCGCTGCCGGCCTGAAGGCGCGCCGCCGCCGGCGGCGGGACCTTCTGTCCCGTCCTGGCGCTTTGGCTTGCGGCGGTTCCGCCGCCCTCCCTATAGTCCGCCACACGAAACACCGGTCCGCGCCGGTGCTGCCTGCCCCGGTCCCTCCGGACCGGCTGGCGCATGGTGCGTTCCGCCAGGACTTGAGGAGACACCCATGCTTGGATTGATGCAGAAAGAGCCGCTGCTGATCTCGTCGCTGATCAAGTACGCCGCGCTGTACCATGGCGATACCGAGATCGTGACCCGCACCATCGAGGGGCCGATCCACCGCTACACCTATCGCGACCTGCATGCCCGGTCGAAGCGGCTGGCCAATGCCCTGACCCGCCTTGGCGTGGGGCAGGGCGACCGCATCGGCACCCTGGCCTGGAACACCTACCGGCATATGGAGCTGTATTACGGCGTGTCGGGCATGGGTGCAGTGCTGCACACCATCAACCCGCGCCTGTTCCCGGAGCAGATCGAGTACATCGCCAACCATGCCGAGGACCAGTTCATCTTCGTCGACCTGACCTTCGTGCCGCTGCTGGAAGCGCTGGCCGACAAGCTGACGACGGTGAAGGGCTATGTGGTGATGACCGACCGGGAGCATATGCCGGCGGACAGCAAGCTGCCCAACCTGCACTGCTACGAGGACCTGCTGGCGGCGGAGAGCGACGATTTCGACTGGCCGGAGTTCGACGAGAACACCGCCTCCTCGCTCTGCTACACCTCCGGCACCACCGGCAATCCGAAGGGCGTCCTGTACAGCCACCGCTCCACGGTGCTGCATTCCTTCGCCGTCTGCATGAAGGACTGTCTGGGTCTGTCCTCCTACGACAATGCCCTGATCATCGTGCCGCTGTTCCATGCCAATGCCTGGGGCATCCCCTATGCCGCGGCGATGTGCGGCGCCAAGCTGGTCTTCCCCGGCGCGAAGCTGGACGGTGCCTCCGTCCACGACCTGCTGAAGACCGAGCAGTGCAACTTCTCGCTTGGCGTGCCGACCGTCTGGCTGATGTTCTTCCAACACCTGGACGCCAATCCGGATATCGACCTGAAAGCCGACATCAAGCTGGAGCGGGTGGTGATCGGCGGCTCCGCCGCGCCGCGCGCGATGATCGAGCGGTTCTGGAACCAGCTGGGCGCCTATGTCGTCCATGCCTGGGGCATGACGGAGATGAGCCCGCTGGGTACCACCGGCACCCTGCTGCCCAAGCATGCCAAGCTGTCGGACAAGGAGCGGTTCGACGTGCAGAGCAAGCAGGGCCGCGTCGTCTATGGCGTGGAGACGAAGATCATCGACGATGACGGCAACGAGCTGCCGCGCGACGGGGTGGCCTTCGGCAACCTGATGGTGAAGGGCCCCTGGATCACCGCCGGCTATTTCAAGGGCGATGGCGGCGAGATCCTGGACGGGGACGGCTTCTTCAACACCGGCGACGTGGCCACCCTGGATCCGGACGGCTACATGCAGATCACCGACCGGGCGAAGGACGTGATCAAGTCCGGCGGCGAGTGGATCTCCTCCATCGACCTGGAGAACGCGGCAGTCGGCCATCCGGCCGTCCAGGAAGCCGCAGTGATCGGCGTCTATCACGCGAAATGGCAGGAACGGCCGCTGCTGATCTGCGTCAAGAAGGAGGGCCAGGAGGTCGATCGCGAGCAGATGCTCGCCTTCCTGGAGGACAAGGTCGCCAAGTGGTGGCTGCCCGATGATGTCGTCTTCGTCGACCAGCTGCCGCATACCGCCACCGGCAAGCTGCTGAAGACCAAGCTGCGGCAGGACTTCGCCGAGCACAAGCTGCCGACGGCGGACGCCGCGGAGTAGCGCGGGCACGCGGCGGCAGCGCAGGCATGGCAGCGCGGCCGCCGCCGCCGAAGGCGCAGGCGATGCTGTCGCGTGCGGTCGCCGCCCATCAGGGCGGCGACCTGGCCGCGGCGGAGGCCGGCTATCGCGCGGTCCTGCAGAAATGGCCGAAGACCGCCGACGCGCTGCACCTGCTGGGGCTGGTGGCGCAGGCGCGCGGCGATGGCGATCGTGCGGAACAGCTGATCCGGCGGGCGGTGAAGCTGTCGCCCGGCACCGCGGACATGCAGTTCAATCTGGGCCTGGTGCTGCGTGAGCGCGGCGCGACGGATGAAGCCGAGGCGGCCTTCGCCGCCTGCATCGCGGCGGCACCGGGCCATGCCGGCGCGCATCATGCGCTGGGCGTGCTGCGCTTCGGCCGCGGCGACCTGGACGGGGCGGAGGCCTGCTACCGGCAGGCGCTGGCCGCCAGCCCGCGCGATCCGAAGCTGCAGGCCGACCTGGCCTTCCTGCTCGTCGAGCAGGGCCTGCCGGAGGAGGCGGCGGCTCTGTGCCGGCGCGCCCTGCAGGCCGCGCCGCAGGACGAGGATGCGGCCAGCACCCTGGGCAAGGCGCTGCAGGAGACCGGCGACATGGCCGGCGCGGTCCGGGCCTTCCGCGACCTGCTGGTCCGCCGTCCCGACAGCGTGAAGGCGCGCATGGGGTTGCACCCGCTGCTGCTGGAGACCGAGGGCGCGGCGGCGGCGATCGCCTGCCTGGACGAGATCCTGGCGGCCGCGCCGGGCCACCAGTCGGCGCTGCTGCATCGCGGCATCCTCACCGCGCTGGACGATCCGGATGCGGCCGAGCCGTTCTTCGCGCGGCTGCAGCCCGATCCGGACGGCGGCAATCTGGGGCTGGACTGCTGGCGCTATGCCGCGGCGCAGCGCGATGCGCAGACCCTGTTCATGGGCAGCCGCTGCGGCCTGCTGGCGGCGGCCGACGAGCGCGCCGGCCTGGATGGCTTCACGGCGGAGTTCGGCGTCCGCCATGGCGCCTCGCTGCGCTTCCTGGCCGGCCGCATCGACGGGCTGGTGCATGGCTTCGACAGTTTCGAGGGGCTGCCGGAGGACTGGCAGCACTTCAAGGCCGGCACCTTCACCACCGGCGGGCAGCTGCCGCAGGTGCCGGACAATGTGCGCCTGCATGTCGGCTGGTTCACCGATACCCTGCCGGACTTCCTGGCAGCAGAGCCGGGCCCGGCGCGGCTGTTGAACATCGACTGCGACCTGTTTTCTTCCACCCGCGACGCGCTGGAGGGGCTGGGCCCGCGCATCGGGGCCGGGACGGTGATCGTCTTCGACGAATATTTCATGCAGCCCGACTGGCGGGCGCACGAATATCGCGGCTTCCAGGAAGTGGCGGCCGCGCGGGGCTGGCGCTATCGCTACCTGGCCTTCAACTTCACCACCCGACAGGCGCCAGTGCAGATCCTGGACTGACCCGGCGGGGACGCGCAGGCGGCGCTATCCGGTGCCTGTCGCGTCGCCGGCGGAGCTGCTGTCCGGGGCGGGCGGCAGATCGCACCAGAAGGTGCTGCCCCAGCCCTCCCGGCTCTCGAAGCCGACCCGGCCGCCCATCCCCTCGGCGATGCGCTTCACCACCGTCAGGCCGATGCCGGCGCCCTCGCCGGCGAGCAGGGCATCGCCCCGCAGGCTGCCGACCGCATCAAAGACATGGGCCTGCCGGGCGGCCGGGATGCCGCGGCCGGTATCGGCGACGGACAGCCGCACCCAGCCGTCGGGCTGCCGCGCGGCGGAGACGGTTACCGTGCCGCCGCGCCGGTTGTAGCGGATCGCGTTCGACAGATAGTTCAGCAGCACCTGGCGCAGGCGCATCGGATCCGCCAGCACCCGGGGGACCGGGCCATCCGGGGCCCTGTGGACTTCGATGCCGGCGCGTTCCGCGATCGGCCGCGTCTGGGAGATGGATTCGGCGATGATGCCGTCGATCTCGACCGCTTCCAGGGTGAAGCGCATGCGGCCGGCCTCCACCCCCGCCAGGTCGAGGATCTCGTTGACCAGGGCCAGCAGCTGCTCTCCCGCCTGGCGGATGCTGCGCACATAGTCGCGTCGCTTCTCTTCCCCGACCGACGCGGGGGCCAGATCCAGCATTTCGGCAAAGCCGATGATCGCATTGAGCGGGGTACGCAGTTCATGGCTCATGCCGGCCAGGAAGTCCGTCTTGGCCCTGCCCATCCGTTCCGCTTCCTGCTTGGCGGCGAGCAGGGCGTTCTCCGCCATCACGCGGGCGGTCACGTCGTGGCAGGTGCCGAACACCCGGACCGCCCTGCCGCCGGCGCGCTCGATCCGGACGTTCGCTTCGACATGGATGATGCTGCCGTCCTTGCGGATCAACCGGTAGGATTCCGGGCCGATCACGGTCGCGCCGGCGTCGATGGCATCGGAGATCCACTGCATGACGCGCGCGCCGTCCTCCGGGTGGTGGATCTCGTCCGTCACCCGGTCGAGGCTGGCCGGATCGTCGGCGGTGACGCCAAGCAGGGCCCGCAGGCCGGGGGACCAGTCCAGGGCATCGGTCTGCAGGTCCCAGGTGAAATCGCCGAACCGGGCCAGGAGCTGGGCCTCGATGAGCTGTTCCTGGCTGTGGCGCAGCTCCCGCGTGGCCTGTGCCACACGGCGGCGCAGCAGGAAGATGAAGCCGGTTCCGACGAGAAGCGCCAGGACCGCTGCCCCCGCGAGCCAGTACAGCCAGGCCGGCAGGATCGGCGGGGGTTCGGGGCCGAGCCATTGGTCGTAGGCGCCGAAATAGGCCGATTGCGGATCCGACTGCAGGGCGGCGACCACCGCGTCGACCCTTTCGATGGCACCATCGTCGAAGACGGGGGAAAAGCCGAGATAGAGCGGTGTCGGGTTGAAGGTCATTTCCGAACGGGAAAGCGCGAAGCGCGCCTCCATCTCCCGGCCCAGGAAGTTGTTCACCACCGCCAGGTCCGCCGTGCCGCCGGCCACCGCCTGCAGGCTGGCCTCGTGGCTGTCCGTGGGCTGGATGCGGAAATCGCCCTGCCGCCCGGGCAGTTGCTGCAGCGCCCTGTGCTGCACGCTGTCGCGCAGCACGGCGATGCTGCGGCCGCGCAGGTCGTCCAGGCTGCGCACGAGGGTGCCGGGGCGGGCATAGAAGTACGAGAAGCTGCGCAGCACCGGCACCTGGCTGAACTTGAACGCCGCCGCCCGCTGGGCGGTATGGGCCACGTCGGGCAGGATGTCGATGCGCCCGTCCGCGAGCATCTCCAGGCAGCCGGTCCAGGTGCAGGGCCGGTAGTCGAGGTCCCAGCCCAGCTCTGCGGCCACTGCGGCGAGGACGTCCGGGAACAGCCCGGCCGGTTCGCCCTGCCGGTCCAGGAAGAGCTTCGGCGGGTTCTGGTAGATCCCGACGCGGAGCGGCGCCCCGTCGGCGTCCGCCCCTGACTGCGCCGCTGCAGCCGTCCCGGATGCCGCCGCGGGCGGCAGGAAGGCCAGCACCAGGCCCAACAGGGTGCCTGCCGCCGCGCGACGGCACGCCGGACGCCATGCCCGATCCCCCTTAGCCGCCCCGCCCTGGCCCATGCTTTCGAGTCCGCTCTCTTCCCCGAGGTCCCGAACCTCCGGGACAGGTTAGCAGGTGGGGCGGACGGCGTCGGCAGCCAGCTAGGCCACCCGGACCACGGCGGACATGCCGGCCGCCTGATGCTCCAGGATGTGGCAATGGAACATCCAGTCGCCCGGATTGTCGGCGACCAGGGCGATCTCCACCCGCTCGCCCGGTGTCATCAGGACCGTGTCGCGCCATTCCCGGTGCGGGGTTGGCGCACCATCGCGGGAGATCACCCGGAAGGCATGCCCGTGCAGATGCATCGGGTGCGGGAAGGCCGTCGCATTGGCCATGGCGATGATGTATGTGCGTCCCCGCTCCAGGGTCAGCACGGGCGCCATGGCATGCCCGTCGGCCGCGATGCCGTTGACGAACCACATCCGCCCGTCCTGCATCATCCGCTGCATCCGCGCCATCGGCATGGACGCCATCGGGCCGCCCATTTCCTGCATCATGCGCCCGCCCATCATGCCGCCGTTGAACACCACCTCGTGGCGGGTCGCCGCATCCAGGTCCGGTTCCGCCAGCGGGTTGGGCGGCAGGGCCAGCGACCAGTCCGGCGCATTGTCGCGCAGGGGCCGGTCGGCATAGGCGATCTCCGTCACCTGGTAGGTCTGGCGCGGATAGTAGCGGTCCGTCACCTGATGGCGGCTGCCGGCCGCGCCGGTCATGTCCAGGATCAGGTCGGTGCGCATGCCCGGCCCGACCACCACAACGCCTTCCGGCGGCGCATGGGGGGGCACAGGCTGGCCGTCGAGGGCGATGATCTGCGGCCGATGGCCGGCGAAGTCCAGGCCGAAGATGCGGGCATTGGCCGCGTTGATCAGGCGCAGGCGGATCCGCTCCCCGCCGCGCGCCTCCAGTGGCTGCGGCTGGCGGCCGTTCACGGTCAGGATGTTGCCGAAGCGGCCGGCATGGCTGGCATCGTGGAGGTTGCCGAAATCGTCGCTGATCTGCGCCTTCTCGGTCAGCCGCCAGTCGTCCAGGATCCAGGTCAGGTCGCGGTCGACCCGCGGCGGCTCGCGCTCCTCCACGATCAGGGGGCCATAGAGCCCGCGTCCGACCTGTTCCGAACTGCGCTGGTGCGGGTGGTACCAGAAGGTGCCCGCGTCGGGCACCTCGAACTCGTAGCTGAATTGCCCGCCCGGCGCGATCGGCTTCTGGGTCAGGTGCGGCACGCCATCCATGGCGTTGGGCACACGCAGGCCGTGCCAGTGGATGCCGGTCTCTTCTGCCAGGCCGTTCTCGACCGCGATCCGCACCCTTTGGCCCTGCCGCAGGCGAATTTCCGGGCCTGGCAGGCTGTCGTTGAAGCACCAGACGGGTGTGGGTTCGTAGGGTGCGCCGACAAGCGGCGCCGTGCCGGGGGCGGGCCGCAGCGACAGGGTCTGCTCCGGTGCTGCCACGGCGGGACGCAGGATAGCGGGAAGGGCGAGGCCACCGACGGCGGCAAGGCCGGTCGCGGCGAGGAATGCGCGCCGGGTCGGCGCAGCTTTCTTGGTCATCACGGGGCTTCCTGAATGACAGGTCTGACGAATGACGGGCCGGCGCCGGCGGGACTGCCGGCGGACCGTCAGGTCGACGCCGCTTCCCCGGAGGGCGCGGCTCAGCTCAGGAAACGAAGGCGTGGCGGGTGGGGATCGGGCGACAGCGCCTCGCCGTCCCGGGATCCGATTCGGCCGGGCCGGAGCCGGCTTCCGGCCGGCGGTACGGCCGCCTGTCCCTGGGCGGCCAAGCCCGGCGGAGGGGCGGCGCAGCCGTTGCAGGTCTTGCCGCTGTCGTCGCGATCGTCGCTGCCGGCCGGCATCGCCGGGCAGCCGTGGCAGTCCGCCGGCACTGCCAGCACGGCGCTGCCGGGCGCAGCCGCCGACAGGCCCTCCGCTGCGGGTGTGCCGGAGGGACAGGGTGCAGCCGCCATTGCACCGGGCGCCAGGAAGACGGCGGTCGCGGCAGCCGTGGTGCCATTGCCCGCGCCGACAGCCAGGAGCGTTGCCAGAGCGGCGCAGAGCAGCAGCCGAAGCATGCCGGTCCTGTTTCCACCGTCGATCATCGTCGCAGGCTAGGCCGGTCGCCCGCCGGCGTCGACCGCCAATCTGACGCAGCCTGTGGTGCTGCCGGGCGGCGGCCTATTCGGCCCAGAGTGCGGCGCGGACGTTGCGCGGCAGGATGCCGATCTCGTTGCGGACGGCGGTGACGCCCGGCACGTTCTCCGCTGCGACACCAGCTGCCCGCCGTTCGGCATCCGAATTCACAGAGCCCCAGAGATGCGCCTGGCCGGCGGTGACGACGACGCTCAGGAAGTCGGTGCGCAGCCCGGCCTCCTTCAGGGCCGCTTCCACCGCGGACTTCAGTTCCGGATCGTCGCGCTCGGGCACCGGACCGGCCTGCCGGGCGATGAGCCCGCGCAGCAGATCGGCGCGGCTGACGATGCCGACCAGCCGGCCATCCGCCACCACCGGTACCCGCTTGATATGCCGGCGCTCCAGGATTTCTGCGATCTTCTCCAGGCTGGTGTCCGGCGTGACGGTGTAGGGGTCCGGGGTCATCACGTCCCGGGCATGGCCGCCATGGCTCTTCACATAGTCGAGCGCGCGCTCGTGCGGTTCGGAGAGCAGCGACAGCCACCAGGAGGGATGGCGCTCTGTGCCGGATTCGCGGCGGCGCATCAGGTCGCCTTCGCTGACGATGCCGAGGATGGCGCCCTTGCCGTCCAGCACCGGCACGGCGCTGATCCGCTTCTCCATCAGCAGGGCGGCGATCGCCGCCACCGCGGTCTCCGGACCGACCGTGAACACCGCCTCGGTCATCACGTCCCTGGCCTGCATCTCGTCTCTCCCCTGTGGCGCGACCTGTCTGTCGCCCATTCGTCCGCGTCGTTGCGTGCGCGCAACGATGATGGACCCGGCACGGTTCCGCCACCTTGCGCCAGATCAAGTTCCGGCGCAGCCGGCACCGCCCCTCGCAGCAGCCCGCGCAGGTCAGCCCGCCGTCGTGGCCGTGGCAGCCAGGGGGCCGAAAAATCCGACGACCAGGGCCAGGCGCCCCTCCGGATCGACCTGTACGATATCGATGCTCTCCGGCTGCGGGCTGCCGTCCGCCGCGACCAGGTGCCAGGCGAAGCGGGCCATGTCGTGGTGCAGGTCGACCACGCTGGTCACGACAAGCCGGGCGCCGGGGCGCGCGGCACGGCGTTCCTCGATCAGGTCGACCAGGGCCGCCCTGCCGCGGACATCCGCGCGCGGGTCCACATAGCGGCCATCCGGCGCCCAGATGCGGGCCAGCACGGCGTCCCGGTCGGCGCGATGCTCCAGGTTCCAGGCGCTCAGATAGGCATCCACGAGGCGGCGGGCGCTGTCGCTGTCGAAGGGCATGTCCGGCGGTCCACCATGTTGGGAGCGGAAGGTCGGGCCAACGGTGCGGTCCGGCGGCGAAGGGGTCAACGCCCCCGGTTGCGGAGCCGGACATCGGGGCCTTGCCGGTGCGGCGGGATCCCCGCATCCTGTCCCGATGACGGAGAATGCGCTTCTGGTCGATCCGGCCTGGCTGGCCGATCGCCTCGACGATCCCGGCGTCCTGGTCCTGGACTGCCGGGTGACCCGCGTGCCGCAGCCCTCGGGCCCTTCGCTCTGGCAGAGCGGGCGAGGGGAGTGGGAGGCCGGCCATATTCCCGGCGCCGGCTATCTGCACATGGTCGACGACCTGTCGGACCCCGATCATCCGGTGCCCTTCATGCTGCCGGTGCCGGCGCGGATCGCGGCGGTGCTGGCGCGCTTCGGGATGCGGCCCGACACCACCATCGTGGTCTACGGCGCCGCGGCCGATATGGCGGCGCATCGCGCCTGGTGGGTGCTGACGGCATCGGGCTGTGCCGACGTGCGGGTACTGGACGGCGGCCTGAAGCGCTGGCAGGCGGAGGGACGGAAGCTGGATGCTGGCGCGGTCGATTTCCCGCTCGCGCCGCCGCTGGACCTGCAGCCGCGGCCCGGCATGGTCGCCGACCGTGAAGCGGTGCGCCGCGCGATCGACGATCCCGGCGCCTGCATCGCCAATGCCCTGCCCGAGGCGATGTTTCGTGGCGAGGGGGAGCAGGTCTATGGCCGGCGCGGCCGCATCGCCGGCAGCGTCAGCCTGCCGGCGGAGCGGCTGATCGATCCGGACAGCGGCTGCTTCCGGCCGGTCGCGGACCTGCAGGCGCTGTTCGCGGCGCGGATCCCGGCGGGCAGCGAACGGGTGATCCCCTATTGCGGCGGCGGCATCGCGGCCAGCACCCTGGCGCTGGCCCTGACCGCTGCCGGGCACACCGGCATCCAGCTCTACGACGGCTCCCTGATGGACTGGGCCTTGGACCCCGACGCCCCGATGGAAACCGGCTGAGAGCCCTTTACGGCAGGGTGTAGCGCGCCGCCTCACCCGGTTCCGGATCGGCCGCGAGGCGGCCGTCGCCGGTCATGTGGATCAGGTGCGCCAGGACCGAGCGCGCCGCCGCCGGATGCAGGTAGGACGGCACGTCCTTGTACATCCGGGCGACCATCTCCGGGATCGTGTGCAGCCCGTCGCCCACGCAGGCCAGGATCTGCGCCTCGCGCGCCTCGCGATGCGCGATGAAGGCCTGCACATGTTCCTGCGGGTTCGGGATGGCCGGGCCGTGGGTCGGATAGTAGATCTCCTCCCCCCGCGGCAGCAGCTTGCGCAGGCTGGCGAAATAGTCGGCCATGTTGCCGTCCGGCGGCGAGACGATCGAGGTCGACCAGCCCATCACATGGTCGCCGGGGAACAGGACATTCTCCTCCTGCAGGGCGAAGCAGAGATGGTTGGAGATATGGCCGGGCGTGTGGATCGCCTGCATCGTCCAGCCCTCGCCGCGGATCATGCCGCCATCGCCGATCCGCACATCGGGCCGGAACACCATGTCGCCATCCTCCTCCGACTTCGCGCCCCGCGGCGGGGTGGGATGCGGTCCGAAGCCGTAGATCGGCGCGCCCGTCCGGGCCGACAGTTCCACCGCCAGGGGCGAATGGTCGGCATGGGTATGGGTGATCAGGATGTGGCTGACCTTGCCCTCCGCCGTTGCCGCCAGCAGCGCGTCCAGATGCGCCGGCAGCTCCGGGCCGGGATCGATCACCGCCATCTTTCCCTGCGGGTCGCCGACGATATAGGTGCCGGTGCCGTGGAAGGTGAAGGCGGAGGGATTCTCCGCGATCACGCGACGCACCAGCGGCGACATCCGGTCGACCTCGCCGTAGCGGAACTCCATCTCGCGGTGGAAGGTGATGGCCATGTAACCTCGGACTGGGTTCGGGACTGCAGGGTGCCGGTCAGGCTTGCCCCGCACCGGCCGTGCCGGACAAGGGTTCGACCAGGAGCCAGAAGCCGCCCGGCGTGCGCTGCAGGTGCACGATCTCGAAGAAGCGGCAGAGCCGCGGCAGCCACCACGACGGCGGCTGCTGGATCAGGTGGGCGTTGCGCCCGTCGGGCAGGTGCTTGATCGCCGGGCCGGTATGGATGGTGAAGACGCCGACCCGCTGCATGATCCCCTTCAGGTCGGCCAGCACGGCGTCCAGATGCTCCATCTCGATATGTTCCAGCACGTCGATACAGGCGACCAGGTCGGCGGGCTGCGGCGTCCCGTATTCCGGAAAGACCGGGTCGTAGGGGAAATAGTCGAATTCCGCCCGGCCGAGCTCCGTCATCTTCCTGCGCAGGTTGCACTTGCCGGCGCCGTAGTCGGCGATGCTCTTCGCCTTCACCTGGTCGGCGACGGCGATCACCAGCTCGGCATATTGCAGCGAGGCGACGCCGTAGTTCGGGTTCTGGTGCAGCTGCTTCTGCTGTTCCAGATAGGCTGGGGATATGGTCATGTGCGGGACTCTAAGCCGGGCCCGCGAGGTCTGGCTAGGGGGCAGGCTGGAGGACCGACAGAACAGCCGCCGGGAGGACGGAAATGGCTGAAACCGCCGATGCCATCATCATCGGGGCAGGACTGGCCGGGCTGGTTGCCGCGACGGAACTGGCCGATGCCGGGCGCCGGGTGGTCGTGGTCGAGCAGGAGCCGGAGCAGAATATCGGTGGCCAGGCGTTCTGGTCGTTCGGCGGCCTGTTCCTGGTCGATTCGCCGGAGCAGCGTCGCATGGGAATCGCCGACAGCCGCGACCTCGCCTGGCAGGACTGGCTGGGCAGCGCCGGCTTCGACCGCGCGGAAGACCGCTGGCCGCGCGCCTGGGCGGAAGCCTATCTGGAATTTGCCGCCGGCGAGAAACGCGCCTGGCTGCGCGCCATGGGGCATCGCCTGTTTCCCGTCGTCGGCTGGGCGGAGCGCGGCGGCGGCGCGGCGACCGGGCATGGCAATTCGGTGCCGCGCTTCCACGTGACCTGGGGCACCGGGCCGGGCCTGGTCGAACCGTTCGTGCGGCGCGCGCGGGCGGCGGAGGCGGCGGGCCGCCTGCGCTTCCTCTGGCGCCACCGGGTGGATGCGCTGGCGCTCTCGGCCGGCCGCGTGACCGGCATTGCCGGCAAGGTGCTGGAGCCGTCCGACGCGCCCCGGGGCGCGGAGAGCTCGCGGGTGGAGGCCGGCGACTTCGAGCTGTCGGCGCAGGCGGTGATCGTCGCCGCCGGCGGCATCGGCGGCAATCACGACCTGGTGCGCCAGGCCTGGCCGGCGCGGCTGGGCCGGCCGCCCGGCTACATGGTCTCCGGCGTGCCGGCCCATGTCGACGGACGGATGATGGCCATCGGGGCGGCGGCCGGCGCCCGGATCATCAACGGCGACCGCATGTGGCACTATGTCGAGGGCCTGCGGAACTGGGCCCCGATCTGGCCGGCGCATGGCATCCGCATCCTGCCCGGCCCCTCGCCGATGTGGTTCGACGCCACCGGCCGCCGCCTGCCGGCGCCGAACTATCCCGGCTACGACACCCTGGCCACCCTGGCGCACCTGACGGCGACCGGGCACGACCATTCCTGGTTCGTGCTGAACCGCAGCATCATCCGCAAGGAGTTCGCCCTGTCCGGATCGGAACAGAATCCCGACCTGACCGGGCGCAGCTGGCGCATGGTCGCCCGGCGAGCCGTGGGCGGCCGGCCGCCGGCGCCGGTGGAGGCCTTCCTGGCGCATGGCGCGGATTTCGTGACCGCCACGGCGCTGCCGGACCTGGTGGCCGGGATGAACGCCCTGGTCGGCGCCGACCTTCTGGATGAAGCGGACCTGGAGCGGGAGATCCGCGCCCGCGACCGGGAGATCCGCAACCCCTTCACAAAGGACGCGCAGGTGGCGGGGATCCGCAATGCCCGCCGCTATCTGGGCGACCGGCTGATACGCACAGCGAAGCCGCACGAGATCCTGGACCCGACGCATGGCCCGTTGATCGCGGTCCGCCTGAACATCCTGACCCGCAAGACCCTGGGCGGCTTCGAGACCGACCTGCAGGCACGTGCCCTGGACGCAAGCGGCGCGCCCGTCCCCGGGCTCTATGCAGTGGGGGAGGCGGCCGGCTTCGGCGGCGGCGGCATGCATGGCTACCGCTCGCTGGAAGGGACTTTCCTGGGGGGCTGCCTGTTTTCCGGCCGGCAGGCGGGCCGGGCCCTGGCCGGGGCGCTGGGCTGACCCCGCCCGGCGCCGCATCGCCGCCCGCCGGGCCGTCGCGGCGAAGCGGCGGGGACAGGCATGCCGGATTGTCGGAAAAGTCGCGGCGCTGGTCGGAGTGAGTGGATTCGAACCACCGGCCCCTGCCTCCCGAAGACAGTGCTCTACCAGGCTGAGCTACACTCCGTCGCCGCGCGGGCGCCTCTATTAGCCGATCATCGGGGTGGGAGCAAGGGGCGAGATCGGCGATGCTGCCGCCGGCGGAAAACCATCTGCCGGCCGCCGCAACGCGGTTCCTCAGTGGCGCCGCTCGATGCAGAACTCGACGACGGACTGCATCGCATTGCGGGTATCGCTTTCCGGGAAGATGTCGAGCGCGGCGATCGCCCGTTCGCCATAGCGGCCGGCCAGGGCGATGGCGTCGGCCACCGCGTTGTGCCGCTCCAGCAGCTCGATGGCGCGGCCCAGATCGGCCTCTTCCTGTTCCAGATCCGCCATCGTGCGGGTCCAGAAGGCGCGTTCTTCGGCATTGCCGCGCTGCATCGCCAGCACCACCGGCAGGGTCATCTTGCCCTCCCGGAAGTCGTCGCCGATGGTCTTGCCGAGTTCCTGCTGTTCCGCCGCGTAATCCAGCGCGTCGTCCACCAGCTGGAAGGCGACGCCCAGGTTCAGGCCGAAATCCTCCAGCGCGTCGGCTTCCTCCACCGGGCGGTTGGCGATCACGGCGCCGACCCGGCAGGCGGCGCGGAACAGCGCCGCGGTCTTCGCCTCCACCACCTGCAGGTAGCGCTCCTGGGTGGTTTCCACGTCGTTCTGGGTGGTGAGCTGCAGCACCTCGCCCTCGGCGATCACCGAGGCGGCGTTGGCCAGGATCCGCAGCACCTCGATCGAGCGGGTCTCCACCATCAGCTGGAACGACCGGCTGAACAGGAAGTCGCCGACCAGCACCGACGGCTGGTTGCCCCAGACCGTGTTGGCGGTGGCGCGGCCGCGGCGCATGTCGCTCTCGTCGACCACATCGTCGTGCAGCAGGGTCGCGGTGTGGATGAATTCCACACAGGCGGACAGCAGGATGTGGCGGCCGCCGCCATAGCCGCACAGTCGCGCCGCGCCGAGGGTCAGCATCGGCCGGATCCGCTTGCCGCCGGATGCGATCAGGTGGCCCGCCAGCTCCGGGATCAGCGGCACGTCGCTGTCCATCCGGCGCAGGATCTCCTCGTTCACCTTCTGCAGGTCGCTGCCGACCAGTTCCAGCAGTGGCGCCAGCTTGGCGCGCTTGGCTTCGTCGATGGCCTGCGCAGAGGGGCGGCCGCGCACTTCGGGGTTCGTCACAAGGGTCACGGAAGCTGTCTTTTCGGGGCTGTCCGGGCGGGCGGCGTCGACCGCGCGTCCGGCATCTGGCTGCAGGTCCTGCCGTGGCGGCGCAGCCGCGGCGCGACGGATTGCGGGACGGGTTTGGAGCGCCTCCGCCCTGGATTAGGGTGTTCGTGCAGGCGAGAATAGTTTCCTGCCTTGCCCGGTCAAGCTGCATGCTGCACCGCAGCGTGGCCGCCGGGCGGCATCCCGGGCACGGAGGGCCGATGATCGAACTGTTGCGGACCAATGACGCGGTGCTGATCTCCTATGTCCAGGCCCTGCTGGCCGATGCCGGCGTGGAGGCGGTGGTGCTGGACCAGCATACCAGCAACCTCGAAGGCTCCATCGGCGCGCTGCCGCGCCGCATCATGGTGCTGGAGGAGGACGAGGCCGCCGCCCGCGGTGCCCTGACGGAGGCCGGGGTCGAGATGCCGGCGAAGCGCGGCTGAGCGTGCCAGCGGCGGCGCCGGGCCGGAGCGCAGGCGGCGCCATGCCGACCGAGAGCCGTCCGACCGGGACCTGTCCGGCCGATGCCTTCCCGACCGATACCTTCGCGCCGGACGCCTTTCTGGGAGGTCGTCTGCACCTGCGGCAGCCGGCCGGTCTGCAGCGCGCCGGTTCCGACGCCGTCCTGCTGGCCGCGGCGGTTCCGGCGCTCTCCGGCCAGCGGGTGGTGGAGATCGGCACCGGCACCGGCGCAGCGGCGCTCTGCCTGCTGGCCCGGGTTGCCGGCACGGCGGTGACAGGGGTGGAACTGCAGGCGGATGCGGCCCTGGCCGCGGCGCAGAACGCCGCGGCCAACGGGCTGGCGGTACGGTTCCGGGTGATCTGTGCCGATGCCTTGCGGCCGGCGTTCCGCCGGCGGCTGGGCCATGCGGTGTTCGATCATGCCATGGCGAACCCGCCGTTCTTCGCCGCGACCGGCCGCCGGCCGGCGGAATCCCCGGCGCGGGAACGGGCCCGGGCGGAGAGCGCAGCCGGCGACCTGGCCGCCTGGGTGGCGGTTCTGGCCCATCTGGTCCGGCCGGGCGGCACGGTGACCGTGATCCAGCGCATCGAACGGCTGCCGGACCTGCTGGCGGCCTTTCCGGGCGGCGGCCGGGGGCTGGCGGCGGCGCCGCTCTGGCCCCGTTCCGGCCAGCCGGCGAAGCGCGTTCTGCTGCGCTGGCGCAAGGATGGCCGGGCGCCGTTCCGGCTCGGTCCCGGGATGGTGCTGCATGGCGGTGACGGGCGCTACCTGCCGGTGGCCGAGGCGGTCCTGCGCGACGGCGCCGCGATCCCCGACACGGCGTTCTGACTGACACGGCGTTCCGACCGGGACGGCTGCCGCATTTCCGCAGATTGCTTGCTGTGGCGCACCGCGCCGCCTATCTACCCGCCATGTCCAGCACAGATCAGTCCGCCGCGCAGCCGGGTCCGGATCCGGCGCGCGCGCCGAGGCCGGCGGAACGGCGCGCCCTCTGGCCGCCGCGCCGCTGGTTCCGCCGCCGGCCGCAGGTCACCGTCCTCAGGCTCTACGGCGTGATCGGCCCGCCGGCCGGGGGGCTGCGCGGCTCGCGCCTGAACCTGGAGGCGCTGGCCGGCCCGATCGAGGAGGCCTTCAAGCCGAAGGGGCTGGCCGCGGTGGCGCTGGCGATCAACTCGCCGGGCGGCGCGCCGATGCAGTCCGCCGCGATCGCCGGCCGCATCCGCCAGCTGGCCGACGAGAAGAATGTCCCGGTCATCGCCTTTGCTGAGGATGTCGCCGCCTCCGGTGGCTACTGGCTGGCCTGCGCCGCGGACGAGATCTATGCCGACCGTGCCTCCATCCTGGGGTCGATCGGTGTGATCGCCGCGGGATTCGGCGCGCAGGGCCTGCTGGAGAAGCTGGGTCTTGAGCGACGCGTCCACACCGCCGGCACGCAGAAATCCTTCCTCGACCCGTTCCTGCCGGAGCGGGCGGAGGATGTTGCCCGGCTGAAGGACCTGCAGAACCGGCTGCACGAAGCCTTCACCGACTGGGTGCGGGCGCGGCGGGGGACGAAGCTGGCCGCCGACCGCGAGGCGGAGCTGTTCAGCGGTGCCTTCTGGCTGGGCGGGGAGGCGCAGGCGCTGGGCCTGGTCGACGGAATCGGCGACCTGCGCAGCGTCATGCGGGCGCGTTTCGGGAAGAATGTCCGGCTGCGGCCGATCCGCACCCGGTCCTCCTGGCTGCAGCGGCGCATGGGGCTGCACATGGATCGCCAGGGCGGCCCGGTTTCCGCTGCCGACTGGGCGCCCGGCCTTGCCGTGCTGCCGGAGCGGATCCTGGCTGCGGTGGAAGACCGCCTGTTGTGGAATCGCTTCGGCCTGTAGCATGGATGCCACGACCGTCGGCGATTCCGCCGCCGGCCATTGCCGTTCCGGTGAGCCCCATCGCGAGAGCCCGACCCTGACATGCTGCTGAAGATCCTCGTCATCATCGTCGCGATCGGCGCGGTGGCCATCGCCTTCCGCTCCTGGGGCCGCAAGGAAGGGCCGCCGGCCCGGCAGGATCCGCCGCCACCACCGCCCGATCGGAAGGCGCATCCCGATGCGGCGGAAACCATGCGCTGCCGGGTCTGCGACGCCTTCGTGCCCGTCGGCTCGAAGGCGGCCTGCGCCCGGCCCGACTGTCCGTTCGGGGAGAAGCCGTTCGGCTGACGACCTCGCGTGCGGCGGCTGCTACGCCGTGTCCGCGGCGAAGGCGGCGTTGATCCGCTCTTCCTGTTCTTTCGCGTCGCGCGGTCGCAGCTCCGCCAACGGCACTTCCAGCCGGTAGGACATGCCGGTTGGCCCGATCTCGCGGCTGGCACGGCCCCGGAGGGCAGTCGGCACCGCGCGTTCCAGCAGCATGGTGCCGAAGCCGCCATGGGCGGCGGTCGCCGCGGCGTCGCGATCCGGTGCCGGGCGGTGCGGCCAGTCCTCCTGCCAGTCCAGAACGAAGGCGGTGCCGGGATCCTCTGCGCCGCCGGACAGCCGCCAGTTGAGCCGGACCCGGCCCGCCTCGCCGGACAGCGCGCCATGCTTCACCGCGTTGGTCGCCAGTTCATGGATCGCCAGGCCCAGCTGCTGCGCCGCTTCCGGCCGCACCAGGAGGTCCGGCCCTGCGATGGCGATCCGGTCGGGGAAGGTGTCCAGGGAATGGGCGAGCTGGCCACGCAGCAGGTCCTCCACCGCGGCGCCGTGCCACTGGTTGCGGACCACGGCGTCCAGCGCATCCGCCAGGGCGGCGAGCCGGCCGGTCAGCTTGTCCAGGAAGTCGCCCTTGTCGTCGCTGGTCTTGGCGGTCTGGTAGGCCAGGCTGCGGATCACCGCCATCAGGTTCTTCGACCGGTGCACCACCTCGCGGGTCAGGATGCGCAGGCGGTGATTCGCCTCCTCCACCTCCGCGGTGCGGTCATGTACCCGCCGCTCCAGCTCCGCCTTCATCGCGCGCAGCTCACGCAGGGTGCGCTCGTGCGCCTCGATCTCCGCGGCCAACTGCTCGTTGCTGCGCTGCAGGATGGCGGGGCTGGGGATCGCCAGGGCTTTCGGGATCAGCGGGAAGATGACGATGGCGGTCGCGACGGAGACCAGGGCGGTCGCCAGCTTCAACGCGCCCTGGACCTCGTAGACGGCGAGCCACAAGGTGATCGCCGACATCACATGGGTCAGACCGCAGAACAGGATGAAGGCTGCAAACAGCATCGCCAGGCCGGAGAACTGCAGGTCCGGCCGGCGGCGCAGGAAGATCACGATGGCCGCTGGAATGGCGAAATAGGCCAGCGCGATGGCGATGTCGGAGCCGGCATGGAGGGCGATCAGCCACGGTTCCCACAACAGGCAATAGCCATGCGCCATGTAGGAGACGGCGTCGAGCAGCTGCTGCATGGTCGGTTCGTTCCCCGCTCCGGGCGTGCCGGTCCCGCGCCGGCACCGCTGTTCTGCGGTCACGATATCCATGCGCCCGGCGACTTGCCATGGCCGCCTGCGGCAGCGTCTGCGCATACCGCCATAGGATCGGCCGCTGCGGACGAAAGCAGAAGGCCCCGCTGCTTGACCGGCCCGGGGCCGCTGGCTAAGTTCCGCGCGCTCTTCCGGAACCCGAGACAGACAAGGCGGCAATGGCGATGGCCAGGCGTCCTGCAGCCGGGGCGCCGTCATTCCAGGATCTCATACTGACCCTACAGCAGTTCTGGGCGGCGCAAGGCTGTATCATCCTGCAACCCTATGACATGGAAGTCGGCGCGGGCACCTTCCACCCGGCCACGACCCTGCGCGCGCTGGGGCCCGAACACTGGTCGGCGGCCTATGTCCAGCCGTCGCGCCGGCCGAAGGACGGTCGCTACGGCCAGAACCCGAACCGGCTGCAGCACTACTACCAGTTCCAGGTGCTGCTGAAGCCCAGTCCCGACGACATCCTGGACCGCTATTTCGACAGCCTGCGCGCGATCGGCATCGACACCAACGCTCACGACCTGCGCCTGGTCGAGGACGACTGGGAAAGCCCGACCCTGGGCGCCTGGGGCCTGGGCTGGGAGATCTGGTGCGACGGCATGGAGGTCACCCAGTTCACCTATTTCCAGCAGGTCGGCGGCTTCGACTGCCGGCCCGTGTCGGGGGAGATCACCTACGGCCTGGAGCGCCTGGCGATGTACGTCCAGGGCATCGACAATGTCTACGACCTGGACTGGAACGGCGCCGGCGCCACCTATGGCGACGTTTTCCTGCAGGCCGAGCGCGAATTCTCCGCCTACAATTTCGAACATGCCGACACCCAGGTGCTGTTCCGCCGCTTCGGCGAGTGCGAGGCGGAATGCCTGCGCCTGACCGAGGCGAAGCTGCCCCTGCCGGCCTATGACCAGTGCATGAAGGCAAGCCACACCTTCAACCTGCTGGATGCCCGCGGGGTGATCGGCGTGGCGGAGCGGGCGGCCTATATCGGCCGGGTCCGCACCCTGGCGCGGGCCAGCTGCACCGCCTGGCTGGAGAGCCGCGGTCATGGCGCTCCCACTGGGGGTTCCTCTGCCGGGGAAGCGGGCTGAACCGATGGCCGAGCTTCTGCTGGAGACCCTGTCCGAAGAAATGCCGGCGCGCATGCAGGCCGATGCGGCCGCTGCGCTGGAGCGGCTGGTGCGCGAGCGCCTGGTCGCGCAGAACCTGGATTTCGACTCGATCGCGAGCTTCGTGACGCCGCGTCGCCTGGCGCTGCAGGTCAGCGGCCTGCCGCTGGAGCAGGCGGGCCGCACGGAGGAACGCCGCGGCCCCCGCGCCGACGCGCCGGAGAAGGCGATCGCCGGCTTCCTGCGCGGCGCCGGGCTGGAGAGCGTGGACCAGTGCGAGGTCAGGGAGACGCCGAAGGGCAGTTTCCTCTATGCCGTGCAGCGCATCGAGGGCCGCCCGACGGCGGAGATCCTGGCGGAAATCCTGCCCGACGCCCTGGCGGCATTGCCCTGGCCGAAGAGCATGCGCTGGGGCGATACCGACCTGCGCTGGGTGCGGCCGTTGCATGCGATCACGGCATTGCTGGACGGCGAGGTGGTGCCCTTCGCCTTCGGCCATCTGACCAGCGGCCGGACCACCCGCGGGCACCGCTTCCTGGCGCCGGACCCGTTCGAGGTGATGGGCTTCGACGACTACCGGACGAAGCTGCGTGCGGCAAAGGTGGTGCTGGATCCGGCCGAGCGGCGGGCAATCATCGCGGAGACCGCGGCGAAGGCCGCCGCGGCCGAGGGCCTGGCCGTGGCCGAGGATCCGGGCCTTCTGGCGGAGACCGCGGGCCTGGTGGAATGGCCGGTGGTCCTGCTGGGCGGCTTCGACCGCGACTTCCTGGAGATCCCGCGCGAGGTGCTGGTCACCTCGATGCGCACGCACCAGAAGTATTTCGCACTGAACGATCCGGCGGGCCGGCTGCAGCCGCGCTTCGTCATCGTCTCCAACATGCAGGCCACCGATGGCGGCGCCCGGATCGTCGCCGGCAACGAGCGTGTGCTGCGGGCACGCCTGTCCGACGCCCGCTTCTTCTGGGACACCGACCGCCGGACGAAGCTGGCCGACCGGGTGGGCGCACTGGACGGCATCGTCTATCACGCCAAGCTGGGGAGCCTGGGCGAGAAGGTGGCGCGGATGCGGGTACTGGCCGCGCGGATCGCGCCACATGTGCCCGGCGCCGATGCCGCCGCCTGCGATCGGGCGGCGCTGCTGGCGAAGGCCGACCTGACCAGCGAGATGGTGGGCGAGTTCCCCGAGCTGCAGGGCATCATGGGACGCTACTACGCCCTGCATGACGGCGAGGATGCGGCCGTGGCGGAAGCCGTGGCGCAGCACTACTCGCCGCTGGGGCCGAACGACCGCTGCCCGACCGACCCGGTGGCGGCGGTGACCGCGCTGGCCGACAAGCTGGACACCCTGGCCTGCTTCTTCCGGATCGGCGAGAAGCCGACCGGGTCGCGCGATCCGTTCTCGCTGCGCCGTGCGGCGCTGGGCATCATCCGCATCGTGCTGGAGAACGGCCTGCGCCTGCCGCTGCGCCCGCTGCTGGGCGAGGCGGCGGAGGAGGTGCTGGCCTACATGGCGGACCGGCTGGTCGTGCATCTGCGCGACGAAGGGGTCCGGCACGACCTGATCGCCGCCGCCTTCGCCCCGGCCGGACAGGAAGCGACCGGCGGCGGCGATGCCGGCGCGCCGGACGATATCCTGCTGCTGATGAAGCGTGTCCACGCGCTGGGCGATCTGCTACAGAGCGATGACGGCGCCAACCTGCTGGCCGCCTATCGCCGGGCGGCGAACATCGTCGCCATCGAGGAGAAGCGCGACGGCCGCGCCTATGACGGCGCCGCCGACCCGGCGCGCTTCGCCGCGGCGGAGGAGCAGGCGCTGGCCACCGCGCTGGAGACGGCTGCGGGCCGGGCCGGCACGGCGCTTGCGGCGGAGGATTTTGCCGGCGCCTGTGCGGCGCTGGCGGGCCTGCGCCAGCCGGTCGACGATTTCTTCGACCGGGTGACGGTAAATGCAGACGAAGCGGACCTGCGCGAGAACAGGCTGCGGCTGTTGCGGCGGATCAGGGGAACCCTTGACGCCGTAGCTGACTTCTCGCGCATCGAGGGCTAGTTGCGGCCGGCCGCGGCGGCGGACGCGGCGCGCACCACCATGACGAGGCAGAGATGAGCGAAACGGCGATGCTCCGGACCGACGAAGCCACCCAGAAATGGGTCCTGAACTTCGGCGGCGGTTCGGCCGAGGGCCGCGCGGACATGCGCAACCTGCTGGGCGGCAAGGGCGCCAACCTGGCGGAGATGAGCAATCTGGGCCTGCCGGTGCCGCCGGGCTTCACCATCACCACCGAGGTCTGCACCTGGTACTACGACCATGGCGAGACCTACCCCGACGGCCTGAAGGCACAGGTCGACGAGGGCCTGCGCGAGATCGAGGCGAAGGTCGGCGAGGCGCGCTTCGGCAGCCCGGAGCTGCCGCTGCTGGTCTCCGTGCGCTCCGGCGCCCGCGCCTCGATGCCCGGCATGATGGACACGGTGCTGAACCTGGGCCTGAACGACGAGACGGTGCAGGGCCTGGCGAAGGCCTCCGGCGACGAGCGCTTCGCCTGGGACAGCTATCGCCGCTTCATCCAGATGTATTCCGACGTCGTGCTGGGGGTCGGGCACGAGCATTTCGAGGAGCTGCTTGAGGTCCACAAGGAGGACCTGGACGTCACCCTGGACACCGAGATCGAGGCCGACCAGTGGCAGATCCTGGTGGAGCGCTACAAGGCGCGGGTGCAGGAGGAGACCGGCGCGCCCTTCCCGCAGGACGTCCACGACCAGCTCTGGGGCGCGATCGGCGCCGTCTTCGGCAGCTGGATGAACCAGCGCGCGGTGACCTATCGCCACCTGCACAACATCCCGCGCGAATGGGGCACGGCGGTCAACGTGCAGGCGATGGTGTTCGGCAATATGGGGGAGACCTCCTGTACCGGCGTCGCCTTCACCCGCGATCCCTCCTCCGGCGAGAAGCAGTGGTACGGCGAATACCTGATCAACGCCCAGGGCGAGGACGTGGTCGCCGGCATCCGCACGCCGCAGCAGCTGACGATCGCGGCGAAGAAGCTGGCGCGCGGCAACAAGCCGGCGATGGAAGAATCGATGCCAGAGCTCTATGCCGAGCTGGTGAAGGTCTTCGAGCGCCTGGAAGGCCATTACCGCGACATGCAGGATATCGAGTTCACGGTGCAGCGCGGCAAGCTCTGGCTCTTGCAGACCCGGTCGGGGAAGCGCACCGCCGCCGCCGCCGTGCGGATCGCGGTGGAGATGGTGCATGAGGGCCTGATCGGCGAGGAGGAGGCGGTCGGCCGGGTCGATCCCGCCGCGCTGGACCAGCTGCTGCACCCGATGCCGGACCCGAAGGCGCCGCGCAAGGTGATCGCCACCGGTCTGGCGGCATCGCCCGGCGCGGCCGCCGGCAAGGTCGTGTTCGAGGCAGACGAGGCCGAGGCGATGGCCCAGAAGGGCGAAAAGGTGATCCTCTGCCGGATCGAGACCAGCCCGGAGGATATCCACGGCATGCATGCCGCCAAGGGCATCCTGACAGCCCGCGGCGGCACCACCAGCCATGCCGCCGTGGTGGCCCGCGGCATGGGCCGGCCCTGCGTGTCCGGCGCCGGGTCGCTCCGCATCGATTCCAAGAAGGGCCAGATGCTGGCCGGCCAGACGGTGGTGCAGAAGTACGACATGATCACCATCGACGGCTCCACCGGCGAGGTGATCCTGGGCGAGGTGCCGACCATCGAGCCGGAGCTGACCGGCCAGTTCGCCGACCTGATGGTCTGGGCGGACAAGGTGCGGCGCCTGAAGGTGCGCACCAATGCGGAGACCCCGGCCGATGCCGAGACGGCGCGCAAGTTCGGGGCCGAGGGGATCGGCCTGTGCCGCACCGAGCATATGTTCTTCGAGGCCGACCGCATCGCGCTGGTGCGCCAGATGATCCTGGCCGGCGACAAGGCCGGCCGGGAGAAGGCGCTGGCGAAGATCCTGCCGATGCAGCGCGACGATTTCGTGCAGCTGTTCCGGATCATGGCCGGCCTGCCGGTGACCGTGCGCCTGCTGGACCCGCCGCTGCACGAGTTCCTGCCGAAGACCGACCAGGACCTGGCCTCCGTCGCCTATGCCACCGGCATGGATGTCGACGAGCTGCGCCAGCGGGCGATGAGCCTGCACGAGTTCAACCCGATGCTGGGGCATCGCGGCTGCCGCCTGGGGATCACCTTCCCCGAGATCTACGAGATGCAGGCCCGCGCGATCTTCGAGGCGGCGATCGCCGTCGGCAAGGAGCTGGGCGAGACCGTCGTCCCCGAGGTGATGATCCCGCTGGTCGGCACCAAGCCGGAGCTGGAGATCCTGAAGCGCAAGGTGGAGGCGGTCGCCGCCACCGTGGCGAAGGAGAACGGCGCCGACGAGATCCGCTATCTGGTCGGCACCATGATCGAGCTGCCGCGCGCGGCGCTCCGCGCCGGCGAGATCGCGGAAGCCGCGGACTTCTTCTCCTTCGGCACCAACGACCTGACGCAGACCACCTTCGGCATCAGCCGCGACGATGCCGGCAGCTTCATGGATGCCTATATCCGCGGCGGCATCCTGCCCACGGATCCGTTCGTCACCCTGGACCAGGACGGGGTCGGCGAGCTGGTGGAGATCGCCAGCGAGCGCGGCCGCAGGACCCGGCCGGACCTGAAGCTCGGCATCTGCGGCGAGCATGGCGGCGACCCCGCCTCCATCGCCTTCTGCGAGAAGGTCGGGCTGGACTATGTCTCCTGCTCCCCCTACCGGGTGCCGATCGCCCGGCTGGCCGCCGCACAGGCGGCGCTGAAGCCGGCCGAACGGGACGTCTGATCGACGGCGGCCGTCGCGCCGCTGTTTCCGGTGGCGCATGCAGGGCGGAACGAATCCAAAGGCCGGCGGGTTTCCGATCGAGGTTTGATCCGGCACGTTTCGGGGACACGCCGCGTCGCGTTTCGGGGACACCCGCGTTTCGGGGACACCCGCGTTTCGGGGACACGATACATAATTGCCGGCAGCCCCCGGCCGTCGCGGAAGCACGATACGTGATTGACGGGTGGTGCCGGAGGCGCGACCCTCCGGCATGGCCCGCCTTGCCCGCATCGTCGTCCTAGGCGTTCCCCATCATGTCACCCAGCGGGGCAATCGCCGTCAGGAGATCTTCTTCGCGCCTGGCGACTATGCCGCCTATTGCGCGTTCGTCGCGGAGGCCTTTGCAGCCCGGGCCGTGACTTGCCTCGCCTGGTGCCTGATGCCGAATCATCTGCATCTGGTGCTCGTGCCGGGCGAAGCGGACGGGCTTCGCGGCGCCCTTGGCGAGGCGCACCGGCGCTATTCACGGCGGGTCAATGCGGCGCAGGGCTGGACCGGCTATCTGTTCCAGGGGCGCTTCGCGAGCTATCCGATGGATGAGGCGCATCTGATGGTCGCGGTGCGTTATGTCGAGCTCAACCCGGTTCGTGCAGGTCTGGTGCGGCGCGCGCAGGACTGGCGCTGGTCCAGTGCGCGACACCATCTGGAGGGAGCCGATGACGGGTTGACCGACCGCGCGGCACTGGCGGGGATCCATCGCAACTGGAACGCCATGTTGCGGCATGGCCTGGAGGCGGGCGACCTGCCCGAGGCGGAGGTGGCCGTCCTCGAGGCACATCAGCGCACCGGCCGGCCGCTGGGGGACGATGCGTTCATCGCACGGCTGGAACGAGAAACGGGTCGGCACCTGCGCAAACGGAAGCCAGGGCCGAAGCCTCGATCGTTGCGTTAGGTATTGTGTCCCCGAAATACTGCGGCCGCTGGGGGACGATGCGTTCATCGCACGGCTGGAACGAGAAACGGGTCGGCACCTGCGCAAACGGAAGCCAGGGCCGAAGCCTCGATCGTTGCGTTAGGTATTGTGTCTCCGAAATACCGTGTCCCCGAAATACCCCGAAATGCCACGGACGGCTCCACCTGGACCGTGGCGGCCGTGGATCCCAGCCGGGACGCGATCTGCATCATCGCCGCGGGCGGTTCCTGGGACCGGATGGAAATCCGGGCGCCAGGGCATCCGTCCTGACCGGTGCCGGCGGCGGCTGCGCCCGCCGCATCCCCATCGCCGTTCCGTCCGCTTGCGTCGGGCCCGTTCCCATGCCGATACTGGCCGCGGCTGACACGCGGCGGTGACACGGGCCGCGCAGGTCACAACCAACCAGCGCCGCCCGTCGTTTGCGGGGAAGGCGCGAATGACAGGGGATGCTTCGATGATCGACAGCAGGACAACTGCGCGATGCGGCATGCGTCGTGGCCGGCGCGCGCTCCTCGCGCTCGCCGCCGGTGCCGTGATGCTGGGCGCCGGCAGCGCCGCCAGCGCGGAGACCTTCACCTATGCCTTCCAGGGCGAGCTGCGGGGCCTGGACCCCTACAGCCTGAACGAGACCTTCTCGCTCGGTACCCTGGGCAATGTCTACGAGGGGCTGACCAAGCGCGGCCCCGACCTGGAAATCCAGCCGGCCCTGGCGGAGAGCTGGGAGGTGATCGAGCCGAACCGCTGGCGCTTCCATCTGCGCAAAGGGGTGAAGTTCCACAACGGCAACGACTTCACCGCGGACGATGTGGTGTTCTCCGCCGACCGGGTGCGGTCGAAGGAATCCGACCTGAAGACCCGCATCGGCCCCGACGTGAAGGTGGAGAAGGTCGACGACTACACGGTCGACTTCGTCTCCCCCGGGCCGAACCCGATCCTGCACTACGAGTGGGATACCTGGGGCATCATGGACAAGGAGTGGGCCGAGGCGAACGACGCCGTGATGGTCACCTCCGCTTCCGACGAGAACCCGAACTACGCCTCCCTGAATGCCAACGGCACCGGGCCGTTCAAGGTCGCCAGCCACGAGACCGGCGTGAAGACGGTGTTCGAGGAGAACAAGGACTGGTGGAACGCTGCCAACAAGGACTTCAATGTCGACCGGGTTGAGCTGGTGCCGATCGCGTCCGACGCCACCCGGGTCGCGGCCCTGCTGTCGGGCGAGATGGACATGGTCTATCCGGTGCCGGTGCAGGACCTGAAGCGGGTCGATGCCAATGACGGCACCAAGGCGCTGACCGGGCCGGAGCTGCGCACGATCTTCCTGGGCATGGACCAGATGCGCGACGAGCTGCTGTACTCCAACGTGAAGGGCAAGAACCCCTTCAAGGACCAGCGGGTGCGGCAGGCCTTCTACCAGGCGATCGACATCGAGGCGATCAAGCAGAAGGTGATGCGCGGCCTGTCGACGCCGTCGGCGATCATGATCTCGCCGTTCATGTTCAAGCTGGCCGACCAGTTCCAGCGCTATCCCTACGATCCCGAGGCGGCCAAGAAGCTGCTGGCCGAGGCCGGCTATCCGGACGGCTTCGAGGTCGGCATGGACTGCCCGAACGACCGCTACGTGAACGACGAGGCGATCTGCCAGGCGATCACCGCGATGCTGGCGCGGATCGGCGTGACGGTGAACCTGAACGCCCAGCCGAAGGCGAAGTATTTCGCCAAGGTGCTGCAGTCCAACAACTTCGACACCTCGTTCTACCTGCTGGGCTGGACGCCGGGTTCCTTCGACAGCTGGAACGTGCTGTCCAACCTGATGCACTGCCGGTCGGAGGAAGGCAGCGAATCCCCCTTCAACCTGGGCGGCTATTGCAACCCGAAGGTGGACGAGCTGACCGCCAAGATCCTGGTGGAGAACGACCCCGAGAAGCGTGACCAGATGATCGCCGAGGCGTTCAAGATGCATCACGACGATGTCGGCCATATCCCGCTGCACCAGCAGGGCCTGGCCTGGGGCGTTGCCGATGGCGTGGACCTGGTCCAGCGCGCCGACAACGTGCTGATGTTCTACCACGTCAACAAGAAGTAGCGGCTGAGCGGCCGGGCGGGCAGACCGCCCGGCCGCCCGTCGTTTCCGGCGCAACGGCCGGCTTTCCGCATGACAGCCTTCGTCATCCGCCGCCTGCTGCAGGCCATCCTGGTCATGCTGGTGGTGGCGCTGCTCGCGTTCCTGATGTTCCGCTATGTCGGCGACCCCGTGAACCAGATGGTCGGGGTGGAGACCACGCCGGCGGAGCGCGAGGCGCTGCGCGAGCGGCTGGGCCTGAACGATCCGGTCTGGCTGCAGTTCCTGCGCTTCGTCGGCGATGCCGCGCAGTTCGACTTCGGCACCTCCTACCAGTTCAAGCAGCCGGTCGCGGGCATGATCCTGGAGCGGCTGCCGGCGACCCTGGAACTGTCCATCGCGTCGGCGATCTTCGCCCTGCTGGTGGGCATCCCGATGGGGGTCTATACCGGCATCAGGCGGCATGCCTGGCTGTCGAAGCTGTTCCTGACCGTGTCCCTGGTCGGCATCTCGCTGCCCACCTTCCTGATCGGGATCCTGCTGATCTTCGTCTTCGCGGTGAACCTGCAGATCCTGCCCAGCTTCGGACGCGGCGAGGTGGTCGACCTGGGCTTCTGGCGCACCGGGCTGCTGACCGTGTCGGGGCTGAAGGCGCTGATCCTGCCGGCGATCACCCTGGGCCTGTTCCAGATGACCTTGATCATGCGCCTGGTGCGGGCGGAGATGCTGGAGGTGCTGCGCACCGACTTCATCAAGTTTGCGCGCGCCCGCGGCCTGTCGGACCGGGCGGTGCATTTCCGCCACGCGCTGAAGAACACCCTGATCCCGGTGATCACGGTGACCGGCCTGCAGCTCGGCCAGATCATCGCATTTGCCATCATCACCGAGACGGTGTTCCAGTGGCCGGGCATGGGGCTCTTGTTCCTGCAGGCGGTGCAGAACGTCGACATCCCGATCATGGCCGCCTACCTGCTGCTGATCGCCTTTCTGTTCGTGCTGATCAACCTGATCGTCGACATTCTGTATTTCGAGGTCGACCCGCGGCTGCGGGTCGAGAAGGCGGTGCAATGACGGTGCAGGGCGAAAGCGCTCCCCCGGCAAGGGCCAGGGGCCGGCTGGCGCGGATCCTCGACAGCGACATGCTGCATTCCTTCCTCGCCTCGCCGGTGACGGTGCTGGCGGCCGGGATCACCCTGCTGTTCGTCCTCGGCGCGGCCTTCGCCCCCTGGGTCGCGCCGCATAATCCCTACGACCTGGCGGGGCTGAGCCTGATGGACAGCCTGACCGGGCCGGTCTGGTCGGAATACGGCGATCCCCGCTTCCTGCTGGGCACCGACGACCAGGGCCGCGACGTGCTGTCGGCGATCCTCTACGGCGCCCGGATCAGCCTCGCCGTCGGCTTCGCCTCCGTCGCCTTCGCGGCGGTGCTGGGCATCTCGCTGGGCCTGCTGTCGGGCTATGTCGGCGGCACCCTGGACACGGTGATCATGCGCATCGCCGACATCCAGCTGACCTTCCCGGCGATCCTGATCGCGCTGCTGATCGACGGCGTGGTGCACGGCATCCTGGAGGATGTGCGGCGGGAGGATACCGCCTTCTGGGTGCTGGTCTTCTCCATCGGCATGTCGTTCTGGGTGCAGTACGCCCGCACCGTGCGCGGCTCCACCCTGGTGGAGCGCAACAAGGAATATGTGCAGGCCGCCCGCCTGATCGGCATCCCGAAGGTGCTGATCATGCTCCGCCATATCCTGCCCAACGTGATGGGCCCGGTGCTGGTGATCGCCACCATCAACCTGGCCCTGGCGGTGATCACCGAGGCGACCCTGAGCTTCCTGGGTGTCGGCGTGCCGCCGACCCAGCCCTCGCTGGGCACCCTGATCCGGATCGGCAACGACTTCCTGTTCTCCGGCGAATGGTGGATCACCATCTTCCCCGGCGCAGCCCTGGCGATCCTGGTCCTGGCGATCAACCTGCTGGGCGACTGGCTGCGCGACGCGCTGAACCCGCGGCTGCGGTAGGTCGGGCGCTTTCACATTGTCGTCATCGCAGGGCCTGCCCCGAGGACCCTGGCGCCGGCGCTGCGGCCGCGCCGGTTCGCTGCGCCACCCGTCGTGATCCTCGGCTCGGTGGCCGAGGATGACGGCGAAGGAGGCGGAAACGGAACGGTCAGCGGTGCTTGCCCGTGCGCCGTCCCTTATTCCACCACGATGCGCGGCCCCTTCGGGCCGCCCGAGACGAGAGCGTCCACCTTGTCCCCGATCCGCTCCGCGATTTCGCGGTAGACCTGCGCATGCGGGCTGTCGGGCGCGCTGGCGACCACCGGGCGGCCGCTGTCCGAGGTCTTGCGGATCTCGATATGCAGCGGCACCTCGCCCAGGAAATCGGCGCCGAGTTCGGCCGCGGTGGCCTTCGCGCCGCCATGGCCGAAGATCTCCGACCGCTCGCCGCAATGCGGGCAGAGGAAGTAGGACATGTTCTCCACGATGCCGAGCACCGGCACCTCCACCTTGTGGAACATGTTCAGCCCCTTGCGGGCGTCCAGCAAAGCGATGTCCTGCGGCGTGGAAACGATCACCGCGCCGGTGATCGGCACCCGCTGTGCCATGGTCAGCTGCGCATCGCCGGTGCCCGGCGGCAGGTCGACGACCAGCACGTCCAGCGACCCCCAGTTCACGTCCCGCAGCATCTGTTCCAGCGCGCTCATCACCATCGGGCCGCGCCAGATCATCGGCGTGTCCTCGGCGACCAGAAAGCCCATCGACATCACCTTCAGGCCCCAGCCCTGCTTCGGGTCGAGGCGCTTTCCGTCCGGCGTCTCCGGCTTGCCCGACAGCCCCAGCATGCGCGGGATGGAGGGTCCGTAGATATCGGCGTCCAGCAGGCCCACCTTGCGACCGCCCGCGGCGAGGCCCAGGGCCAGATTGACCGCGGTGGTCGACTTGCCGACGCCGCCCTTGCCGGAGGCGACCGCGACGATGCTGCGGACGCCTTCGATCGCCGGCTTTTCCGCGACGCGCGCGCGGCCGGAGGCGGGAGGCTGCCCCTGGCTCTGCTGCGGCGGCGGGGCCTTTGCCTGCGGCGCCTCGTTATGGGCGGTCAGCACGGCGGTGACCGAACTGACACCTTTCAGGGCCAGGACCGCATCGTGACAGGCGCGGCGCAGAGGCTCGCGGGCGGCGCCTTCCTTCGGGTCGACCTCCACGGCGAAGCCGACATTGCCGTCGCGCACGACGATGCCGGAGATCATTCCGGCACTGACGACGTCGCGCCCGCTGCGGTCGTCGATGACGGCGGCGAGGGCATGCAGCACGTCGTCGCGGCTGACGGAGGGGGAGGTGGGGCTCGGCGGCATCCTTGATAACTCCGGGGAATACTCGATATCACCCCTGACCGGCGGGATTTGCCGGCCGGGCCGCGGCTGATATAACGCGCGCGCCCGTATCGGCAAAAGTTTCGTGACCCCGGCCGGGCTGCCGGACTTGCAGGAACCCATGTCTGCAGCCCATGGTGGCGGGTCACGCATGCAGCGGCGGCGCCATTCCCGGCGACGGGATCGGGGGGGCGCGGCCGGTGCCGGAGGCGGGATGGAAGACGTGGATGGATTGGAAGGACGTGGCGCTGATGCCGTGGAGTAATCAGGGAGGCGGCGGCCCGTGGGGCGGCGGCAACGGCGGCGGCGGCGGTGGCCCGTGGGGCCAGGGACCGCGCGGCGGCGGCGGCGGTGGTGGCGGCCAGCAGCCGCCCAATCTCGAGGATCTGCTGCGCCGCGGTCAGGACCGCTTCCGGCGCTTCCTTCCCGGCAACATGGGCGGCCGGGGGATCATCCTGCTGATCCTGGTCGTTATCGCGGTCTGGCTGGCCTCCGGCTTCTACCGCGTCAATTCCGACGAGCAGGGCGTCGTTCTGCGCTTCGGCAAGTGGGTCTCCACCACCCTGCCGGGCCTGAACTACCACTGGCCCTGGCCGGTGGAGACCGTGCTGACCCCGAAGGTGACCCAGGTGCGGCGGACCGAGATCGGCCTGCGCACCGGCGCCGAGGCGGTGGGCGCACGGATGCCGTCGGGCACCGACGTGCCGGAGGAGAGCCTGATGCTGACCGGCGACGAGAATATCGTCGACGTCGACTTCTCCGTGCTCTGGGTGATCAAGGACGCGGGCAACTACCTGTTCAACGTCGAGAACCCGCCCGGCACCGTGAAGGACGTGGCCGAGAGCGCGATGCGCGAAGTGATCGGCAAGAACGAGATCCAGCAGATCCTGACCGAGGGGCGGCGGCCGATCGAGGCGGCCACCCGGGAACTGATGCAGAAGATCCTCGATGGCTACGAGATCGGCGTGCAGGTCACCCAGGTGAACCTGCAGAAGGTCGATCCGCCGGCTGCGGTGATCGAGGCGTTCCGCGACGTGCAGGCCGCCCAGGCGGACCGCGAGCGCAAGCAGAACGAGGCGCAGGCCTATGCCAACGACATCATCCCGCGGGCCCGCGGCGAGGCGCAGCGCCTGGAACAGCAGGCGCGCGCCTACAAGAAGGAAGTGACCGATGCCGCCGAGGGTGAGGCGGCCCGCTTCCTGTCCGTCTACAACGAATATGTCCAGGCCAGGGACGTCACCACGCGTCGCCTCTACCTGGAAACCATGCAGAAGATCATGAGCGGGACCGACAAGATGATCATCACGCAGCCGGAGAACGGCGGTCAGGGCGTGGTGCCCTACCTGCCGCTGGATGAGCTGCGCCGTCCCGGCAGCGGTTCTACGTCCTCCCGCCAGGGAGCCGCGCAATGAGCCGCGCCCTCCTGACCATCGTCGCGATCGTCCTGGTGGGACTTGGCATCGTCGCCTCCAGCGCGCTGTTCACCGTCTACGAGACTCAGCAGGCGCTGGTCTTCCAGTTCGGCGACCCGAAGCAGGTGATCCGCCAGCCCGGCCTGCACGTGAAGGTGCCGTTCGTGCAGGACGTGGTGTTCATCGACAAGCGCATCCTGCCGCTGGATTCGCAGCCGGAGGAGATCATCGCCTCCGACCAGCGCCGGCTGGTGGTGGATGCCTTCCTGCGGTTCCGGGTTGTCGATCCGCTGAAGCTGTACCAGACGACGACCACGGTGGCGGGGGCAAGGACCCGGCTGGGGCCGCTCCTGAACTCGTCTTTGCGGCAGGTCTTGGGACGCGAGCCCTCGAACGCCATCGTCTCCGGCGAGCGCAGCCAGGTGATGACCGAGATCCAGCAGCTGCTGAACAGAGAGGCGGAGCGCTTCGGCATCGAGGTGGTGGACGTGCGCATCAAGCGCGCCGACTTCCCCGACGAGGTCAGCCAGACGATTTTCCGCCGCATGCAGACCGCGCGCGAGCAGGAGGCGGCGCAGATCCGCGCCCAGGGCGACGAACTGTCGGAGCGTATCCGGGCCGATGCCGACCGGCAGCGCACGGAGATCCTGGCCGAAGCCCGCAAGAATGCGGAGATCACCCGCGGCGAGGGCGACGGTATCCGGACCAAGACATTGGCGGATGCCGCCAACCAGGACCCGGAGTTCTATGCCTTCTACCGGTCGCTGCAGGCCTATGAGACCGCCCTGCAGTCGGACGACACCCGCATGGTGCTGACCCCGAACTCGGAGTTCTTCCGCTACTTCCAGGGCATTCCCGGACCGATCGTCAGGCCCGGGCCGGGCCGGACGGACGGTGCCGCGATCCTGGAGCAGGCCGGAGACCTGGCGGCGGAACAGACCGCCACCGGTGGCGACGAGGCGGCAGGCCCTGACGCGGCCTCCACCGCTCCGGCGCCCGCCGCTCCGGCCGCAGACGCGGCTTCGGACCAGCAGCCGGCGGCGGCTCCGGCCGCGCAGTAGCCCACTGCGACAGGCCCACTGCGACAGGCCCTGGGCGACCGGCCCTGGGCGACCGGCCGGTGCGACCGCCCCGACGCGAACGCTGCGGGGGCGGTCGCATCACTGTGAACGCGATTGATGCTTCCCTGTGACAGGAAGGGCACAATTCGGACACATTTGGGGCTAGCATGTGGCGCAGGACACATGCAGCGCTTGTGCCGCCGTTCCTGTCCCGTCCCGCCGGCCCCGGTCGGCGGACAGGCCTCGCAGGGCGGCGTCGAGCACCCACATATGTCTGAACGGCTGGCCGGCCCCCGTTGGGGCGCGGACCGCCGCGCCCGGCCCGGTGCCGCATGTCGCCGCATCCAGATGCGACGGTGCGCTGGCGATCCAGGTGCGGGGGCGGCCGGACCGCAGCTCCCGGCGGTCGCCAGACGCTTTCGATGGAAAGTCTAGGGAGTACCATGAGAGCTATGACTATCCTGGCAGAGAAGGTGCGTGGCGCGGCACTGGCCGACATGCCGCCGGCCGCGCCGGCCCGGGCGACGGCGGTGCCGGACGCACGCCGGTTCACACTGGGCCGCGTCGCAGCGCTGGCGGCGGTGCCCCTGATCGCCTTCGGCATCGGGTTGTCGGCGGCGCCGGCCAGTGCCGACGCCCGGCCGGTCCCCGGCAGTTTCGCGGACCTGGTCGACGACCTGTCGCCGGCAGTGGTGAACATCTCCACCTCGCAGCGGCGGGTGATGGCCGCCGGCCCCAACCGCGAGGAAGAGGAGGGGATGCCGGAGCTGCCGCCGGGCACCCCGTTCGAGGATTTCTTCAAGGATTTCTTCGAGAAGCATGGCCGGCCGGCACCCGGCCCGTCGCGACCGGTGAGTTCGCTGGGTTCGGGCTTCATCATCTCCGACGACGGCTATGTGGTGACAAACAACCACGTCATCGCCGAGGCGGACGAGATCAAGGTCATCCTGCAGGACGACACCGAATATGCGGCGGAGCTGGTCGGGCGCGACCCGAAGACCGACATCGCCCTTCTGAAGGTGACGACCGACGACAAGCTGCCGTCGGTGCAGTGGGGCGATTCCGACACCCTGCGGGTCGGCGACTGGGTGGTCGCGATCGGCAACCCGTTCGGGCTGGGGGGCACGGTCACTGCCGGCATCGTTTCCGCCCGTGGACGGAACATCCGGTCCGGCCCGTATGACGACTACATCCAGACCGACGCGTCCATCAACAAGGGCAATTCCGGCGGGCCGCTGTTCAATGTGGACGGCCAGGTGATCGGCGTGAACACCGCGATCTTCTCGCAGACCGGCGGTTCCGTCGGCATCGGCTTCGCGGTGCCCTCGTCGCTGGCCAAGCCGGTGGTGAACCAGCTGATCAAGTACGGCCGTACCCGCCGTGGCTGGCTCGGCGTGCGGATCCAGAGCGTGACGCCGGAGATCGCCGACGGCCTGGGCATGGCCGAGGCGGAGGGCGCGCTGGTCGCAGGCGTGACCGACGACGGTCCGGCGGACAAGGCCGGCATCCAGCCGGGCGACGTGATCCTGTCCTTCAACGACCAGGCGGTGGAGCGGATGTCGCAGCTGCCGCGGATCGTGGCGGAGACCGAGATCGACGTCGAGGTGCCGGTGAAGATCTGGCGCAAGGGCAAGACGGAGACCCTGAAGGTCGATGTCGGCGAGCTCGACGAGTCCGACGAGGTGGCGGCGGCCCCGTCCGAGGACGAGGACAAGGACGACCTGAAGAAGCCCACCGGCACCACGATCAAGGATCTGGGGATCACCGTGGCGCCGGTCACCGCGGAGACCCGGCGGGAGTTCCAGCTCGACGATGCGGAAAGCGGTGTCGTGGTCACCAAGGTGGACACCGACGGTCCCGCCGCCCGCAAGGGCATGCGGCCCGGCGACGTGATCGTCGAGGTGGCGCAGAACCAGGTCACCACGCCCGACGAGCTGGTCGAGCAGGTGAACGACATCCGCGACAAGCAGAACCGCAAGACGGTGCTGTTCCTGGTCAACCGGGAAGGCAGCCTGCAGTTCGTGGCGGTGCCGCTCGGCCAGAGTTGAGCATCGGCGGGGCCGGCAGGCCCCGCACGCAGACCGAAGAGGAAGAGGCGGCGGGCCCGGCAGGTCCGCCGCCTTTTTCTGTTCCGGCTCAGGCGGCCGCGAACTCCGCCTCGCGGAAACCCATCAGGTAGAGCACGCCGGTCAGGTCGGCATGGTGCAGGATGGCATCCGCAACCGCGGCCAGCTTCGGCTTCGGCCGGTAGCCGATGCCCAGCCCGGCATGGGCGATCATGTCGCAATCGTTGGCGCCGTCGCCCAGCGCCGCGGCATCGGCCGGGCCGATGCCCAGCCGGCCGGCAAGTTCGTCGAGCGCGGTGCGCTTCGCCGAGGAATCGAGGATCGGGTCGTGGACACCGCCGGTCAGGCGGCCGCCGTCATCGATCACCAGGCGGTTGGCGCGATCCTCGTCGAAGCCGAGCCGGCCGCGCACACGGCTGGTGAAGTCGGTGAAGCCGCCGCTGACCAGTGCGGTATAGATGCCGGCCTGCCGCAGGGTGGCGATCATCGTGGCGCCGCCCGGGGTGAAGGTGATGGCGCTGTCGAAGACCTCGTCGATGATGGAGGCCGGCAGGCCGGCCACCATGGCGGCGCGGCTGCGCAGCGCGGTGGGGAAGTCGATATCGCCGCGCATCGTCTTCTCGGTGATCGCCGCCACATCGGCCTTGCGGCCGAGCCGGTCGGCCAGCTCGTCGATGCATTCCTGCTGGATCATCGTGGAATCCATGTCGGCCAGCAGCAGCCGCTTGCGCCGGTTGGCGGCGGGCAGCACGACCGAATCCACCGGCAGGCCGGCATGCGCCTCCGCCGCCGCACGGGCGGCGCCGGCGGCATCGACGCCGCTCTTCAGCGGCAGCTCCGCCGCCTTGCCCGGCGCCAGGATCTGCGCTTGGGTCGCATCGGCGCCCGCGGCATCGGCGATGCGGGCGAGCAGGCTATCGTCGACCGCCGGATCGTCCGGCGCCGAGATCAGGATCAGTACGTGGCTCATGGAAGTTCCGCTTTGGGAAGTTCGGCTTCGAGATGCCCGGTATCGGGAGATTCGCGAGACCGCCGGCGCGGTCGCGTGCGGCATGGGCAGGCCGCGCCGCGCTTGTAGGCGGAAAAGCGCCTGCGCTCAACCGCGCGACGGCGACCGGGCCGGGGCGCCGCGGTGACCGCGAGCCTGGCCATCTATGGCCCCACCGGCAGCGGCAAGTCGGCGCTGGCGCTGGACCTTGCGCGGCGCCTGGACGGCGAGGTGGTGAACGCGGACAGCATGCAGGTCTATCGCGATCTGCGCCTGCTGAGTGCCCGTCCCGACGAAGCCGATTGCCGGGCGGTGCCGCATCATCTTTACGGCCATGTCGACGGTGGCTGCCGCTACAGTGCGGCCGCCTGGGCGGAGGAGGCGGCCGCGACCGCCCGGGAGATCGCCGCCCGCGATCGCCTGCCGATCCTGGTCGGCGGCACCGGGCTCTACCTGGCGAGCCTCTACGACGGGCTGGCGGTGATTCCGGACGTGCCGCCGGTCGCCCTGGCGGCGGCGGAGGCGCGCCACGCCGCACTTGGCGGCGAGCGGTTCCGCGCGCTGCTGGCCCGGGTCGATCCGGAACTGGCGGCCCGCCTGCCCGCCGGCGACCGGCAGCGGCTGGTCCGCGGCCTGGCGGTGGCGGAGGCGACGGGGCGCAGCCTCACCGCCTGGCAGGCCGAGGCGCCGGTGCCGCTGCTGCCACCGCCGGCCCTGGCGGTAATCCTGCTGCCGCCGCGGGCGGCGCTCTATGCCCGCTGCGACGCCCGCCTGGTTGCGATGCTCGCGGCCGGCGCGCTGGAGGAGGTCGGCGCGCTCTGTGCGCGGGGCCTCGATCCCGACCTGCCGGTGATGAAGGCGGTCGGCGTGCCGCATTTCGCCGCCCTGCTGCGCGGGGAGAGCGACCGGGCCACGGCCCTGGCCCTGGCGCAGCGCGATACGCGGCGATACGCGAAGCGGCAGATGACCTGGGCCCGCCATCGCGGGGTCGCCCGCAGCGCACCCGCTCCGCTTTTCCTGCCGTCGGCGCCCTGGGCCGCGGACTGGCCGCCGCAGGCGGCGCGGCTGCAGGCGGCGCTGCAGGCGGTGCTGCCGGACCGCGCCTGAGTCCGGACCGGAGGGTCGCGGCGGCAGGGGTCAGTGGGATCCGTGGTTGCTGAACCAGACCACGATCCAGAATACGGTCACCGCGAAGGGAATGAAGAAGTGCGGGGCGAAGGGCAGCAGCAGGCGCGGCACCTGCATCGCCGGATTCACCGATAGCACGCCGCCACGGCGCGTCTGCAGTTCGTTGAAGGTGCGGATCGCCCGCTCCACCGCGCAATGGGCGAAGATGCTGCCGGTCACGCTGCTCAGGCCGAGGATCGCGCCGAGCCAGGGCAGGGCGAACTTGATCGGCTCCACCTCGTCCGATCCGTCCCAGAAGTAGGAGGCGAACATGAAGCCCTGCAGGGTCAGTCCCCAGAGCAGGCGCTGATGGATCAACCCATTCTCCTCCTTGATCGTATCGGCCACGATCTGCAGGTCGATTGCCTGTGGGTCCTGTGTCATCGGTCTTCTCCTGCACTGACGGTCGGATCGTGCAGCCTGAGCGTGCCGGCAGCCAGGGGCGGATGCAACGTATGGGCGAACGCGGTGTGTCCGGTCCGTCCTTGCGGCGGGGATGAAGGCCCGCCGGCCATACGCCCGATGCACGTTGAGCAAGCATGTGAGGTTTAGCCAGCGCTCTGCGCAACAAACCTATCAAAAGTGCGTGCCAACCTTTCCGTTTATTCGCATTTCTGTGTTGACCTCCGGGAAGCCCGCCGTTAGGTTGCAGCGCTTCTGAAATCCTGCCGACAGGGCGCGTGCCGCCAAGGGTTCAAGGCGGTGCGCGGGCCCATTGGCGCGGGCGGGCCGGACAGGCGCTGCCCGGCAGCGGGGTTCATTTCTGCCATCGCCTTCGGCCGTCGCCTGCCGGTAAGGGCCCGGACGGGGCCGGCCGGTGCATGGCGGCGGCAGCCGAAGGCGCGATGTGTGAGGGTATGGGTATGTCCGAGGAACAGTTGTCGGGTGCGGAGATCGTCATCAAGGCCCTGGTCGATCAGGGCGTAGACGTGATTTTCGGCTATCCGGGCGGGGCGGTACTTCCCATCTACGACGCGCTGTTCCAGCAGAACCACATCCGCCACATCCTGGTGCGCCACGAACAGGGCGCCGTGCACATGGCGGAGGGCTATGCCCGTTCCACCGGCAAGCCCGGTGTGGTCCTGGTGACCTCCGGTCCCGGTGCGACCAATGCGGTCACCGGGCTGACCGACGCGCTGATGGATTCCATCCCGGTGGTCTGCCTGACCGGCCAGGTGGCGACCCACCTGATCGGCAACGACGCCTTCCAGGAATGCGACACCACCGGCATCACCCGGCCCTGCACCAAGCATAACTGGCTGGTGAAGACGCCGGACGACCTGTCGCCTGTGGTACATGAGGCGTTCTATGTCGCCACCCACGGCCGGCCCGGCCCGGTGGTGGTCGACCTGCCGAAGGACGTGCAGATCGCCAAGGGCCGCTACACCCCGCCCGGCGGCGAGATCCACCACAAGAGCTACCGTCCGCGGGTCGAGGGCGATCCCGCGAAGATCGCGGAGGCGGTGGAGTTGCTGGCGAAGGCGGAGCGTCCGGTCATCTATTCCGGCGGCGGCGTCATCAATTCGGGGCCGGAAGCCTCCCGGCTGCTGCGCGAATTCGCGCGGGAGTCCGGCTTCCCGGTGACCAGCACCCTGATGGGGCTGGGCGCCTATCCCGCCAGCGACCGGCAGTTCCTCGGCATGCTGGGCATGCACGGCACCTGGGAGGCGAACCACGTCATGCATGACTGCGACGTCATGCTGAATGTCGGTGCGCGCTTCGACGACCGGATCACCGGCCGGCTGGATGCCTTCTCCCCCAATTCGGTGAAGATCCACATCGACATCGACCCCTCGTCGATCAACAAGAACGTGCGGGTGGATGTGCCGATCGTCGGCGATGTCCGCCACGTGCTGGCGGCGATCATGCAGGCGTGGAAGGCCCTGCCGCAGGCGCCGGACCGGCGCCGGCTGGAGCCCTGGTGGCAGCAGATCGACCAGTGGCGGGCGAAGGACTGCCTGCGCTACGGCCAGTCGCCGAAGGTGATCAAGCCGCAATATGCCCTGGAGGTGCTGCGCGACCGGCTCGCCGGCCGCGACGCCTATGTCACCACCGAGGTCGGCCAGCACCAGATGTGGGCGGCACAGTTCCTGCGCTTCGAGGAGCCGAACCGCTGGATGACCTCCGGCGGGCTGGGCACCATGGGCTACGGCCTGCCGGCGGCGCTGGGCGTGCAGGTGGCGCATCCGGACGCGCTGGTGGTCGACGTGGCGGGCGAAAGCTCGATCCTGATGAACATCCAGGAGCTGGGCACCGCCGTGCAGCACCGCCTGCCGGTGAAGGTCTTCATCCTGAACAACGAGTATATGGGCATGGTGCGCCAGTGGCAGGAGCTGCTGCATGGCGGCCGCTATTCGGAGAGCTATGCCGACGCCCTGCCGGACTTCGTGCGGCTGGCGGAGGCGTTCGGCTGCGTCGGCCTGCGCGCCACCGACCCGGCGGAGCTGCCGGCGATGGTGGACGAGATGATCGCCACCGACCGGCCGGTGGTATTCGACGTGGTCGTGGACAAGACCGAGAACTGCTTCCCCATGGTGCCGTCGGGTGCGGCCCATAACGAGATGCTGCTGGCCTCCGACCATGACGAGCTTGGCTCCGCGGTCTCCGATGCCGGCAAGGCGCTGGTCTGACCGGCCCAGATATGATGCAGACGAAAGCCAAATGAGCGAGATCCAGTCGCATACGATTGCCGTCCTCGTCGACAACGAGGCCGGCGTCCTGGCCCGCGTGATCGGCCTGTTCTCCGGTCGCGGCTACAATATCGAGAGCCTGACGGTGGCGGAGGTGAATGCCGCGGAGAAGCTGTCGCGGATCACCATCGTGACCTCCGGCACCGCCATGGTGATCGAGCAGATCAAGGCGCAGCTGGAGCGCCTGGTACCGGTGCACAGCGTGTCGGACCTGACCGTGGAGGGGCCGCATGTCGCCCGCGAACTGGCGCTGATCAAGGTCGTGGGCCGCGGCGAGGCACGGGTGGAGTCCCTGCGCATCGCCGACATCTTCCGCGCGCGCGCGGTGGATTCCTCCACCGAGAGCTTCGTCTTCGAGATGACGGGTTCCACCGACAAGATCAACGCCTTCATCGAGCTGATGCGGCCGCTCGGGCTGGCCGACGTCTCCCGCACCGGCGTGGTGGCGATCAGCCGCGGCCCGGCGACACTGGCGATCGCGGCGGGCGAGGTCGCACCGGCGTCCGGCGGCACTGCCGCGGCGGCCGGCTGACGCCGACAGAATCAAGCGCCAACAGGACAATCAAGAAGGAGCAGAGACCCCGATGCGCGTCTATTACGATCGCGACGCCGACGTGAACCTGATCAAGTCGAAGAAGGTCGTCATCGTCGGCTATGGCAGCCAGGGCCATGCCCATGCCAACAACCTGAAGGAATCCGGCGTGGCCGAGGTGGCGGTTGCGCTGCGCGCCGGCTCCGCCACCGCGAAGAAGGCGGAGGGCGCCGGCCTGAAGGTGATGACGCCGGAAGAAGCGGCCGCCTGGGGCGACGTGGTGATGATGCTCACCCCCGACGAGCTGCAGGCCGGCATCTACGAGGAGAGCCTGGCGCCGAACATGAAGGAGGGTGCCGCGCTGGCCTTCGCGCACGGCCTGAACATCCACTTCAACCTGATCGAGCCGCGCGCCGACCTGGACGTCTTCATGATCGCGCCGAAGGGCCCGGGCCATACCGTGCGCAGCGAGTATCAGCGCGGCGGCGGCGTGCCCTGCCTGCTGGCGGTGCATCGCAACGCGTCCGGCAATGCCACCGAGATCGGCCTGTCCTATGCCTGCGCCATCGGCGGCGGCCGCGCCGGCGTGATCGAGACCAGCTTCCGCGAGGAATGCGAGACCGACCTGTTCGGCGAGCAGGTGGTGCTCTGCGGCGGCCTGGTGGAGCTGATCAAGGGCGGCTACGAGACCCTGGTCGAGGCCGGCTATGCGCCGGAAATGGCCTATTTCGAGTGCCTGCACGAGGTGAAGCTGATCGTGGACCTGATCTACGAGGGCGGCATCGCGAACATGAACTACTCGATCTCCAACACGGCCGAGTATGGCGAGTATGTCAGCGGCCCCCGCATCGTCACCGACGAGACCCGGGCGGAGATGCGGCGCGTGCTGGGCGACATCCAGTCGGGCAAGTTCGTGCGCGACTGGATGCTGGAGAACAAGGTCAACCAGACCTCGTTCAAGGCCATGCGCGCGGCCAGCGCCGGCCATGAGATCGAGCAGGTGGGCGAGCGCCTGCGCGGCATGATGCCCTGGATCGCCGCCAACAAGCTGGTCGACAAGAGCAAGAACTGACCAGCCGGCCCGGATTGCGGCCCGGACCCCTGTCCGGGCCGCGTCAGGCCGCCTTGTTCGCAACCCGCGAACAGGGCAGGATTGCCCAACAGAATTTCGCCAGCGCGACGCTTCGGCCCGTCGGCCGCATGACCGATCGGCGCGGCAGGGGAGGACAGCGCGGATGCATCCGTTCCATCACGCGAAGGCGATGCCGGAGAAGCCCGCCTATATCATGGCCGGCTCCGGCGAGGTGGTGACCTACGGCGAACTCGACCGCCGCTCCAACCGCTATGCGCAGCTGTTCCGGTCGAAGGGGCTGACCTTCGGCGACCACATCGCCATCGTGATGGAGAACAACGCCCGCTATTTCGAGGCCTGCTGGGGCGCGCAGCGTTCCGGCCTGTACTTCACCTGCATCTCTTCCCGCCTGACCGCGGGCGAGACGGCCTATATCGTCCGCGACTGCGGCGCGAAGCTGGTGATCGCCTCCGACGCGCTGCGCGCCATGGCGGCGGACCTGGTGCGGGAACTCGATGACGGGGTGCTGCCGCTGATCCTGGGCGGTGACCTGGAGGGCTGGACCCGCCTGGAACCGCTGCTGGAAGCGCAGCCGGATACGCCGATCGCGGACGAGATCGCCGGCGGCGACATGCTCTATTCCTCCGGCACGACGGGCCGGCCGAAGGGGGTGAAGGTGGCGCTGACCGGCGACGCGATCGACGCGATCCGCCCGCTGCACCAGGTGACGGCGAAGCTCTACGACATGTCGCCGGAGATGGTCTACCTGTCGCCGGCGCCGCTCTATCACGCCGCGCCGCTGCGCTTCAACATGCAGGTTCAGAAGATCGGCGGCACCTGCATCGTGATGGAGAAGTTCGACGCCGAATGGGCGCTGCAGCTGATCGAAAAGTACCGTGCGAGCCACAGCCAGTGGGTGCCGACGATGTTCGTCCGCATGCTGAAGCTGCCGCCGGAAGTGCGGGCGAAGTACGACGTTTCCAGCATGCGGGTGGCGATCCATGCCGCCGCCCCCTGCCCGGTGGAAGTGAAGCGGCAGATGATCGAATGGTGGGGGCCGGTGCTCTACGAGTACTATGCCGGGTCGGAGGGCAACGGCTTCTGCGCCATCACCTCCGAGGAATGGCTGGCCCATCCGGGCTCGGTGGGCCGGGCGCTGGTCGGCGAGCTGCACATCGTCGGCGAGGATGGCGCGGACCTGCCCATCGGCGAGGCGGGGCTGATATACTTCGCCAACGGCCCGGAATTCTCCTACCACAACGACCCCGGCAAGACCGCGGAGAGCAAGAACGAGGCGGGCTGGACCACCCTGGGCGATATCGGCCGGGTGGACGAGGAAGGCTATCTCTACCTCACCGACCGCAAGGCCTTCATGATCATCTCCGGCGGGGTGAACATCTATCCGCAGGAATCGGAGGATGTCCTGATCACCCATCCGAAAGTTGCGGATGTCGCGGTGATCGGCGTGCCCAACGAGGATTTCGGCGAAGAGGTGAAGGCTGTCGTGCAGCCGATGGACTGGGCCGATGCGGGCCCGGACCTGGCGGAGGAGCTGATGGCGCATTGCCGCAGGCAACTGTCTGCCGTGAAATGCCCCCGCAGCGTGGATTTCGAGAAGGAACTGCCACGCCATCCCACGGGCAAGTTGTACAAGCGCCTGCTGCGCGACCGCTATTGGGGAAATCGGGACAGCCGCATCGTCTGAACGCCTCTCCCGAGGGTGCGGGGCGGGCGCAAGAGGGGGAGAAACGCATGACCGAAGTCAGCGCCGGCACGCTTGCCGGCAAGGTGGCCGTGATTACCGGGGGCGCCAACGGCATCGGCCAGGAGGCGGTGCTGCGCTTCCTTGCAGCTGGCGCGGCCGTGGTCGTCGCCGACCTGAACGAGGCGAACGGCGCGCGCACGGTGGAGATGGCGCAGGCGCGCGGCGCGGGCGACCGGATCGCATTCCACCGCACCGACGTTGCGGAAGAGGCCGATGTCGAGGCGGCCGTGGCACTGGCCGTGGAGCGCTTCGGCAGCCTGGACTGCATGGTCAACAATGCCGGGGTCGGCGGCGCCTTCGGGCCGATCACAGATACCACTGTCGACGAATGGGACTTCACCTACCGGGTCCTGGTGCGCGGCGTCTTCCTGGGGATCAAGCATGCCGCGGTGCAGATGAAGCGGCAGGGCGGCGGCGGCACGATCATCAACACCGCGTCGATCGCGGGTCTGGGCGGCGGCGCCGGCGGCCATGCCTATTCCGGGGCGAAGGCGGCGGTGGTGAACATGACCCGCAGTATTGCCTGCGAACTGGCCCCGGCCCGGATCAGGGTCAACGCGATCGCGCCGGGCGGCATTATGACCGAACTGCTGCACCGCGGCGACATGCAGGCCGCCACCGACATGATGCTGGCCCGCCAACCCTGGCCGGAGCCGGGGATGCCCGGCCATATCGCCGACGGCATGGTTTTCCTGGCTTCCGATCAGTCGGAGTTCATCGCCGGCCAATGCCTGGTGATCGATGGCGGCCTGCTGGCAAGCGGGCCGAACATGTTCGGTTTCACCGGCGACAGCCCGCTGCTGCGCAAGGCCGGGCTGGACCAGGGCACTACAGGCGTGCCGATCGCGATCCGCAACCCCAGCGGCCGGTGAGCGCTATGGGCGACCCCGGCGGCGAGGGGGCAGATGGCGATGGCGGCGGAGAGCGGCCGGCGCCCGACTTCGATCCCGCGGCTCATGCCGGCGGGGCAGGGCGCTGGTTCGAGGATTTCGAGATCGGCGAGCGCTTCCCGATCCCGTCCCGGACCCTGACGGCGGCCCATTTCTCCGCCTTCCAGGCGGCCAGCGGCGACAACCACCCGATCCACTACGATGTCGCGTATTGCCGGGCGCGGGGGCATCGCGACCTGCTGGCCCATGGCTACCAGGTGGTGATCCTGGGCGCCGCAGGTGCCGGGCGCTTTCCGTTCGAGGTCGGCGACGCCCTGGTCGCCTTCCTCTCCCAGGACAGCCGCTTCCTGGCACCGGTCTATGCCGGTGACACCCTTTATCCGATGCTTGAACTGGTCGAGAAGGTGCCGCGCCGGACCACCGGCACGGTCACCCTGGCCCTGACGATTCGGAACCAGGACGGCACCCTCTGCCTGGAAGGCCGGCAGAGCTACCTGGTGCGCCGCCGGCCGGCCGCCGTCGGGTGACCATCGCGGTGACGGCCACTCGCCGGGGCGATGGCGGCGGCCAGGCAGCCGTCCGCACCGGCGCAACCGGCTGCCACCGGTCTGACCGCTGGTAGGGCCAACGGGAAGGGGCCCGGCCCTGGGGGCCGCAGTGGCCGGTTCCGCCCTCTCCGCGGTGACGAATCCTTAGGGAATCCCTAGGAGAATCAGCCGGAGCCGGGCGAGATTTCCGGTTGCGACCCATCGGGCATCAGCGTACAAGATATATGAAGGAGCGCGCTGGTCGTGGGTTCTGCGGGGCGTCATTCACGCGTCATCTGCGGTCTGTCCAGTAACTGACAGTTGCGATTAGGTTTTTGGGGATTGCGGCCTTTCGCCGATCGGATCGTGGATCCCGCCCGTCGTACCGGAACTACCGGCCCCCGGGGCCGATCGGCCGCCGGCAGGGCGGTGGATCCTGTCAGATCGTCCCTGCCGGAAACGACCCGGTGGCAATGGTGACCCGGCACCGCCCGAAGTGGCGAATCGAGGCGAATCGCAAGTGCGATTCGGAGATCGAACCGCCGGACGGGGCGCTGGATGAACGGGCCTCGGGACGGGTGAGCCGCCAGGTGGGTCGGCCGTCAAGTAGGTCGGCCTCCAAGTGGGCTGGCCATCCGGTGAGGAGGCCAACGAGTAAGCGGGCCATCGGATATCGGTTCGGGTGGTCACCGGCTGCGGAACAGAACAACAGGCGGGGCCCGCAATCGGCGGGGCCGGCTTCTTTTTTGGGTCGCATGCGTGCGGTCCGGGTCGTGGCTATGCCGGGACCGGGCCGGGTGACGGATAGGGAAGTCCGGGCAGGCTGTCCGGATGCAGGTTGGGCGACAGGCCCGGATCGGGCGATCCCGGTCGGGTGAACTCGGGGCTGCTGGCGCTGTGAGCGGGAATGGCAAGGCATAGATGTTCTCTCGTCTGCTAGGTGTGCTGTCGGCCGACATGGCCATCGACCTCGGAACGGCCAACACCCTGGTCTACGTGAAGGGGCGCGGCGTCGTTCTGAATGAGCCGTCGGTGGTGGCGATCGTCAGCCATCGGGGCAAGAAGCAGGTGCTCGCCGTCGGCGACGAGGCGAAGCTGATGCTGGGCCGCACCCCCGGCAATATCGAGGCGATCCGCCCCTTACGCGACGGCGTGATCGCCGATTTCGAAGTCGCGGAAGAGATGATCAAGCATTTCATCCGCAAGGTTCACAACCGGCGTTCCTTCGCCAGCCCGCAGGTGATCATCTGCGTGCCGTCCGGTTCCACCGCGGTGGAGCGGCGGGCGATCATGGAAAGTGCGGAGAGCGCGGGCGCGCGCCGCGTCTACCTGATCGAGGAGCCGATGGCCGCGGCGATCGGTGCCGGCCTGCCGGTGACCGAGCCGACCGGGTCGATGGTCGTCGATATCGGCGGCGGCACCACCGAGGTGGCGGTCCTTTCGCTGGGCGGCATCGTCTATTCACGAAGTGTAAGGGTCGGCGGCGACAAGATGGACGAGGCGATCATCGCCTATATCCGCCGCAACCATAACCTGCTGATCGGCGAGTCCAGCGCCGAGCGGATCAAGAAGCAGATCGGTTCCGCCTGCCCGCCGGAAGACGGCGACGGCGCGACCATGTTGATCAAGGGGCGGGACCTGATGAACGGCGTGCCGAAGGAGCTGGTGATCAGCCAGCGGCAGATCGCCGAGAGCCTGGCCGAACCGGTCAGCGCGATCATCGAGGCGGTGAAGGTGGCGCTGGAACATACCGCGCCGGAACTGGCCGCGGACATCGTCGACAAGGGCATCGTGCTGACCGGCGGCGGCGCCCTGCTCGGCAATCTGGATTTCGTCCTGCGCCATGCGACCGGCCTGCCGGTCTCCATCGCCGACGAGGCGCTGAGCTGCGTGGCACTGGGCACCGGGCGTGCGCTTGAGGAGATGAAGACCCTCAAGCACGTGCTCTACAACCCGATCTGACACCGGCGCGGCCGGCCGCTGGGGGGCGGCGGGTCGGCAGAACGGCAAGGATCGGAACTGCGGGTTCCCGCCGGGCAAACAGCGGCGGCGGGGGATCGGGGCATTTGGGGGAACCTGATCGGGAGAAAGAGCGTCAGGCGGCAAGTTTCGAGCGGGATAACAGGGACAGATGCGTATCCGCGAGACCAAAGTGATGCATCATGCCATGCCCCTCCGGGCGTGGGGGCATCGTCTCGCCTTCGTGCTGTTCGTCGCCGCCGCGATCGCCCTGATCATCCTGAGCCGTGTCGACCATAGCCTGACAGACCGCCTGCGGCAGAGCGTCCTCGACGTCTTCGCCCCCGCCATCACCTTCATCCAGGAGCCGGTCGGCGCGGTGAACCGCGGCGTGGCGGAGGTGCGCGCCTGGATCGCCCTGCGCGACCAGAACGCCGCCCTGCTGGAGGCGAACCGCCGGCTGCAGCACTGGCGCGACGCCGCGCTGCGGCTGGAGCAGGAGAACAACCAGCTGCGCGACCTGCTGCTGACCAGCAAGGAGCCGCTGCAGAACTTCGTCACCGCGCGCGCCATCGGCGATCCCGGCGGCCCCTTCGTCCGCACCCTGATCCTGCGCACCGGCGTCGACGCCGGCATCGACAAGGGCGACCCCGTGCTGGGCGACAACGGCCTGGTCGGCCGGGTGATCACCGTGGGCCGGACTTCGTCGCGCGTGCTGCTGCTGACCGACCTGAACAGCCGTGTACCGGTGCTGATCGCCGACAGCCATGTGCGCGGCATCCTCACCGGCGACAATACCGCCGAGCCGCGGATCGCCTTCCTGCCCCAGTCGGCCGAGGTCGCCAGGGATGACCGGGTCGTCACCTCCGGCGATGGCGGGCTGTTCCCGCCGGGCCTGGTGGTCGGCCGGGTGACGGAGGTCGCGGACGGCCTGGTGCGGGTGGCGCTGGCGACCGACATCGCGCGGCAGGAATTCCTGCGGGTGCTGAAATACACGCCGCTGGTGGTCGATCCGGTGCCGCAGCCCGACCTGGCCGGGCCGATGCGGATGCTGGCGCCGCTCTGGGGCGCGGCGAAGGACGCGCCGGCGACGGGACAGAGCTGCGACGGCCCCTCGGGCGCGGCGGCCGGTACCGGCAACGGCATCCCGCTGCCCGCGCAGCGGCCGGCCGATGCACGGGGCGCAGAGGCATTGGGCGGCGGGACCGGAGCGCCGCCCGCGGCCGCGATGCCGCGTCAGGCAGCGGCGCGCTAGGGCCCGGCGATGGGAGAGACCCTGCCCCCGCAATGGCGCCGCAACCTGATCCAGGTGGTGCCGATGGTGATCACCCTGGCGCTGATCATGCTGGGCGCCGCGCCGGCGCAGAGCAGCGCCGCGGTGCCGGTAACGCCGATGCTGGCGCTGATGAGCATCTACTACTGGAGCGTCTACCGCCCGGAATGGCTGTCGGCGCCGGTGGTGTTCTTCCTGGGGGTGATCGCGGACTGCCTGCTGGGCGGCCCGCTGGGGCTGAACGCGATCCTCTACCTGTTCGCCTATGGCATCACCACGTCGCAGCGGCTGATCCTGCAGAGCCGGCCGTTCCCGATCGCCTGGCTGGCCTTCGGCATGGTCACCCTGACCTGCACGGCGCTGTCCTGGGCGATCGGCTGCCTGTTCTATGGCAACCTGTTCGACCCGCTGCCCTTCGCGGTGCAGGCGCTGCTGACGATCCTGCTGTTTCCCCTGGTCGCGCGCGCCTTCATCTGGGCGGAAGTGCGGCTCGCCCGGCTCGCCTGACCGGCGCCGTGGCCCGGAACCGGTCCCGAGGAAAGGCCCCTTAGGAAAGCCCGATGCCCTATCAGGAGACGGTCCAGCACAAGCAGTACACCCGCCGCACCCTGGTGGTCGGCGCGGCGCAGGTGGCGCTGCTCGGCGCGCTGGGCGCGCGCCTCTACCACCTGCAGGTGGTGGAGCAGGACCGCTACCAGCTGCTGGCGGAGGAGAACCGCATCAACCTGCGCCTGCTGGCGCCGCCGCGCGGCCGGGTGCTGGACCGTTTCGGCGTCGAGCTGGCCAGCAACCGGCGCAATTACCGCCTGCTGCTGGTGGCGGAGGAGGCCGGCGACCCGGCGGCGGTGATCGACAAGGTGGCCCGCCTGGTGCGACTGGAGGAGCGGCAGATCGAGCGGGTGCTGCGCGAGGTGCGGCGGCGGCGCAAGTTCGTGCCGGTGGAGGTGGCGAGCAATCTGGACTGGGACGACTTCGCCCGCATCAACGTCAACACCCCCGACCTGCCGGGCATCCACATGGAGGTGGGGGAGACCCGCGACTATCCGCTGGGCCCGGTCTTCGCCCATGTCGTCGGCTATGTCGGCGCGGTGTCGGAAAAGGAGATCGGCGGCGATCCGGTACTGGAGCTGCCGGGCTTCCGGATCGGCAAGACCGGGATCGAGCGGATCTACGACGTGGCGCTGCGCGGCCGTGCCGGCGACAGCCAGGTCGAGGTGAACGCCTATGGCCGGGTGATCCGGGAACTGTCGCGCACCGAGGGCAAGCGTGGCGACGACCAGATGCTGACCATCGACGCGGCGCTGCAGAACTACATCGTGAAGCGGCTGGAGGGGGAGAGCGCGGCCGTCGCGGTGCTGGACGTGCATGGTGGCGATGTTGTCGCCCTGGTCTCCAACCCCTCCTTCGACCCGAACCTGTTCAATGTCGGCATCAGCCAGCGCAAGTGGCAGGAATATTCCTCGTCGAAATACAAGCCGCTGATCAACAAGGCGATCCAGGGCAGCTATCCGCCCGGTTCAACCTACAAGATGATCGTCGCCCTGGCGGCGCTGGAGGCCGGAGCCGTCAAGCCCGACACGACGGTCACCTGCCGCGGCATGATGCAGCTGGGCAAGGGCAAGTTCCATTGCTGGAAGAAGTGGGGCCATGGCCCGGTGGCGCTGCACCAGGCGCTGGAGGAGAGCTGCGACGTCTATTTCTACGAGCTGGCCAAGCGCCTGGGTCCCGACCGGATCGCCGCGATGGCGATGCGTTTCGGCCTGGGGGAGAGGACCGGCATCAACCTGCCGGGCGAGCGCGAGGGCATCATCCCGACCAAGGCCTGGAAGGAGGCGGTGATCGGCCGTCCCTGGCTGCAGGGCGAGACCCTGGTCGTCTCCATCGGCCAGGGCTATGTGGAAGCCACCCCGCTGCAGCTGGCGGTGATGGCCGCCCGGCTCGCCAATGGCGGCTATGCGGTGGTGCCGCGGATCGTGCGCCCGCGCGCGGCGCTGGAGAGCATGTCGGACGACCGCCCGCCGCCGCAGCCGGGCAGCTATGACGGTCCGCCGCCCTTCCCGAAGATCGACGTGAAGGCCGCCAACCTGCGCCTCGTGCAGGAGGGGATGTGGGGCGTGGTGAACAAGCAGAACGGCACCGCGAACAAGTCCCGGCTGGTGGAGACCGAGGTGCCGGAAGGCGTGGAGATGGCCGGCAAGACCGGCACCAGCCAGGTGCGTCGCATCACCATGCGCGAACGCGAGCGCGGCGTGCGGAAGAACGAGGAGAAGCCCTGGGAGGAGCGGCACCACGCGCTGTTCGTGGCCTATGCCCCCTATGACGCGCCGCGCTATGCCCTGGCCGTGGTCGTGGAGCATGGCGGCGGCGGCTCGTCCGCCGCGGCACCGGTGGCCAAGGACATCATGACCGAGGTGCTGCGCCTCGACCCGCTGAGCCCGCGGCCGCGTGGCGAACTGGCGCGGCGCGCGACCCCGGTCGAGCGCGGCTGAGCGGCCGCGCCCGGCGGCATCACGACGGAGGCGGCGCGTTGGCGCATCTGAACATCGACCAGGAGCCGGAAATCCCGTTTTCCCGCCGGATGTGGGAGATCAACTGGGGGCTGGTGCTGCTGATCCTGGCAGTCGCCTCGGTGGGCTTCCTGATGCTGACCTCGGTCGCCGGCGGCGAGGTCGATCCCTGGGCCAGCCGCCAGCTGATGCGCTTCGGCGTCGGGCTTGTGGTGATGCTGGCGATCGCCATGGTCGACATCAAGTTCTGGCTGCGCTGGGCCTATGTGATCTATGGCCTGTCGCTGCTGGCGCTGATCGGCGTGGAAGTGATGGGCGAGATCGGCATGGGCGCGCGGCGCTGGATCGCGCTGGGCCCGTTCCAGTTCCAGCCGTCGGAGGTGATGAAGCTGGCCCTGGTGCTGGCGCTGGCGCGCTATTTCCACGGCCTGAGCTACGAGGATATCGGCCGCCTGCGCTGGCTCCTGGTGCCGCTGGCCCTGGTGGCCATGCCGGTGATGCTGGTGCTGCGCCAGCCGGACCTGGGCACGGCGCTGATGATCCTGATCGCCGCCGGGCTGCTGTTCTTCGCTGCCGGCGTGCGGCTGTGGAAGTTCGCCCTGGTGATCGTGGTGATCCTGTCCACCATGCCGGTGGCGTGGGAGATGCTGCACGGCTACCAGAAGCAGCGGGTGATGACCTTCCTGAACCCGGAGACCGACCCGCTGGGCTCCGGCTACCACATCCTGCAATCGAAGATCGCGCTGGGCTCCGGCGGCGTGTTCGGCAAGGGCTATGCCCAGGGCACGCAGAGCCAGCTGTCCTTCCTGCCGGAGAAGCATACCGACTTCATCTTCACGACCTTCGCCGAGGAGTTCGGCCTGGCCGGGGCGATCGGCCTGCTGGGCCTCTACGGTTTCGTCCTGGCCTACGGCTTCGCGATCGGCATGCGGGCCCGCAACCAGTTCGGGCGCCTGATCGCCTTCGGCGTTACCTGCCTGCTGTTCATCTACGTCTTCATCAACATTGCAATGGTGACAGGGCTGGTGCCCGTCGTGGGCGTGCCGCTGCCCCTTGTATCCTATGGCGGGACATCCATGATGACCCTTCTGGCGGGCTTCGGCCTCGTCCTCTGCGTCTGGGTGCATCGCGACGCGATCGTGCCGCGCCGGCCCGGCCGTCTGGTCGACTGAAGGCCGGCCGGCGGACGACTGGACGACCTGGAAAGGGATGACCGTGGGCGCAGCCGCCCCGCCAGCAATGATGTCACCAGCGGAAGGCGGGACCCCCATGCGCGACCTCTTCGACCTCAGCGGCAAGACGGCGGTCATTACCGGCTCCAGTCGCGGCATCGGAAAGGCGATCGCCAGGCTGCTCGCCGCCTACGGGGCAGAGGTGGTGATCTCCAGCCGCAAGCTCGACGCCTGCAAGGCGGTGGCGCAGGAGATCGAGGCGGAGGGCGGCAGGGCAGAGGCGCTGGCCTGCAACATCACCGAGAAGTCGGAGATCCAGAACCTCGTCGCCTCCACCCGCAAGATCTTCGGCAAGATCGACATCCTGGTCTGCAATGCCGCGGTGAACCCGCATTTCGGCTCGTCGCTGGAGATCCCCGACGACGCCTTCGACAAGGTCATGCAGTGCAACATCCACAGCAATCTGTGGCTGGTGCAGGCGGTGGCGCCCAAGATGATCGAGCGCAAGGACGGCGCGATCATCATCGTCTCCTCGATCGGCGGCTTTCTGGGCAGCCCGGTGCTGGGCGCCTATGCGATCTCCAAGGCCGCCGACATGCAGATGGCGCGCAACCTGGCGACGGAGCTGGGCCCCCACAACATCCGGGTGAACTGCATCGCGCCGGGCCTGGTGCGCACCGACTTCGCCCGCGCCCTGTGGGAGGACGAGGCGCGGCGCAAGAAGCGCGAGGCGCAGACCCCGATGCGCCGCCTGGGCGAGCCGGAGGATATCGCCGGCGCCGCGCTCTACCTCGCCTCCCGCGCCGGCGCCTGGACCTGCGGCCAGACGATCACCGTCGACGGCGGCTATACCATCGACAACAGCTGATCCGGCTGCGTTCAGGCCGCGCGGAGAGCTGTTGCGGTGCCGGTCATTTTTCCGGGTCGGGCCGGTAGGCCCAGACACGGCGTCCGGCCAGCACCCACAGGGCCAGCGGCAGGACCGCGATCGGCGCCGCCCACATGGCATGGCCGGGCCCGGCCAGGTCGGTCAGCCAGCCGCCGAGGAAGGCCCCCACCGGCACGCTGCCCATGAAGCCCAGCTGGAAGGTGGCCAGCACCCGCGCGCGCTCCCGCGGCGGCGCCAGCTGCTGCACCACCGTGCGGCTCATGCTGGCGGAGATTCCGGCGATGCCGCCCCAGACCAGCATCAGCGCGAACATCCATGCCGTCGGCGGCGCGAAGGAGGCGATCAGCATGCAGCCCGACGAGCCCAGGATCGACAGCAGCAGGGCGCGGCCGGGATGGCTGAGCGGGCCGAAGCGGATGATCGCCGCCATCATGATCACGCTGCCGGTGGCCCAGACCGCATAGAAGGCGGCGAACTGCTCGGCGCTGCCATAGGCGTCGCGCACCAGGACCGGCAGGATCGCCAGGAAGCCGCCGACATAGAAGAAGCCGACGAAGGCGCCCATCGCCACGACGGTGCGGATGGTGGCATGGCCGGCGACAAGCCGCAGGCCGTTGCCGATGGCGCGCAGCGGCGCCTCCCGCTGGCCGGGCTCCGGCGGGGCGGGGTGCAGCATGACGGCCGACAGCACGCCGAAGGCCAGGATCGCGACTTGGATGCCCAGCACCGGGATCAGGCCGACCAGGCCGGTCAGGCCGGCGGCCAGGGTGCCGCAGAGCTGCGGCCCGTACTGCAGGGCGATGGTCATCAGCACCATGCGCTGGATCCGCCCGCCGGCGATCCGCGCCAGCAGCCCGTCGCGTGCCGGCTGCAGGAAGGCCATGATCGTCCCCATTGTCAGGCCATAGGCGATGATCGGCCAGAAGGTCAGCACGCCGGCCCCTTCCAGCAGGGCCACCACCGCCGGCGGGACCAGGGCGGCGGCATGCAGGACGATCATGATCCGGCGCAGGTCGTAGCGGTCCGCCACCGCGCCGCCGACCAGCAGGAACAGCAGCAGCGGCAGCCAGAGGGAGGCCTGTGCCATGCCGATGCGCAGCGGGCTCTCGTTCAGCAGGAAGGCGGTGATCCAGGGGAAGGTGACCGCCTGGATACCGAAGGCGGCGAACCAGCTGCCGATACCCGACAGGTACCAGAACTGCTGCGCGGGCGAGGCGGCCGGTGCCGCAATGTCGGTCGCGCGCCCGGCCTGCGTACCGGTGCTGGCGGGGGGGCTCGCCGGGGTGCTGCCTGGGGTGCTCGCTGGAGATCGGTCTGGACTGGACATGCGGTGCGGATGCTACGCCCGGCCGGCGGATCGCGCCAATGGTCGGACCGCCAACGCGCGCTCATGGCGGCCATGCATCGATCCCGGTCGAATTTGCGGCCTGGGGTATCGACAGCCCCGCCGGCATTTGCTAAAGACCCGCCTCCGACCGGTGGCCGGCCCCGTGCCGCGCCGCCCCGGCGGGCGCATAGCTCAGTTGGTAGAGCAGCTGACTCTTAATCAGCGGGTCCAAGGTTCGAGTCCTTGTGCGCCCACCACCTTCTCCCTGTCCGACCCGGACAGGCAGGTGGCCGGCCCCCTCGCCGCACGGCGATGGCGGGGCCGGGTCCAGTCTCTCCCCCTCCGCATTCTTCGCCACCCGGTTTGCCCGGGCGCCGCGCCGCTTGGAACCGCCACCGCGCGGTGCCTGTTGATATCGCGGGTCTTGCGACAGCCGCTCGACAGTTCCGTGTCGCGGCCGGTCGCGGGCCGGGGTGCGGTTTGGGCAGGCATCTGCCGTCACGGACGTCTTGCGACAGCGACGGCGGCCGGATAGCGGCGTCCTGCAGACTGGATTGTTGGAGGAGAGCCGGGATGCGTACCCTTCTTGACCGTTTGCGGCGCCAACCCATCGGCGAAGCCCTGCGCGACGCGCGCATTGAGATCCATCGCGACCGCCAGCGCGAGCTGGTGCAGCGCGCCCTGAACGGTCAGCGCGTCTATGACGAACTGGAACGGTCCTGCCGGGCCCTGGCCAGGGCGAGCCGCACGCATCGCGGGACCGCCCGGCAGGCCTGACATACCCATCGCCGCCGGGCCCATCGCCGCCGGGCTTCCGCCTCCCGCTTTGGCCCGGCGGCATGCCGTGACCTAGACTGCCTCTCCCGCCCAGTCGGATACGCCGCGGGGGCGTATCCGGCGGACGGTTGCGGAGAGGCCGGAATGAAATCAGCCAGCAGGACGTTGCCTATGCCGGGCCGCCGCGAGCGGGCGCCAGGGGGCCGGGCCGTGATCCTGATCCTCGCAATGGCCAGCGCCATAAGTTCCGGCCCGGTGCATGCCGCACAATCCAGCGCCGGCAGCGGGCTGAGCACCGCCACCCTTGCGCGGGAATGCGATCCGGCCCTGCGCGCGGAGCAGCCGCTGGACGCCTTCCCGTTCTGCAGCGGCTATCTGCTGGGGATCATCGACGGCATCGTCATCGCGCGCCGCGACGGGGCCGCTCCCCATTTCTGCCCGCCGGAGGACGGGCTGACCACGGCGCAGCTGCTGCCGCTGTTCCTGGGCTGGACGAAGGACCATCCCGGCATGGCCACGCAGCCGGCCCGCCGCAGCATGCGCCAGGCGCTGCTGGCGGCCTATCCCTGCAGGGCGGAATGAACGGGCCGGGCCCGAGCGACAGGTCGTGGTCTGATGGGGCGGTCGCCCAGATCGCCGCTGACCAGCGGCGCTCTGCCGACACCCACCTGATCCGGCTCGACCTGCCGGCCCTGTCGGCGGGGCCGGACGGGGTCGACATCTACATGAAGGACGAGAGCACCCATCCGACCGGCAGCCTGAAGCACCGGCTGGCGCGCTCCTTGTTCCTGTACGGCCTGTGCAACGGCCTGATCCGCGAGGGCGCGGCCGTGGTGGAGGCCTCTTCGGGGTCCACCGCGGTGTCGGAGGCCTATTTCGCCCGCATGATCGGCGTGCCGTTCTATGCGGTGATGCCGCGCAGCACCTCGCCGGAGAAGATCGCCGCGATCGAGCATCAGGGCGGCATCTGCCATTTCGTCGACAGCCCGTCGGCGATCTATGCCGAGGCGGAGGCCCTGGCACGCCGGCTGGGCGGCCACTACCTGGACCAGTTCACCTTCGCGGAGCGGGCGACCGACTGGCGCGGCAACAACAACATAGCGGAATCGATCTTCGAGCAGATGGCGGCGGAGCGGCACCCGGTGCCGCGCTGGATCGTGATGGGGGCGGGCACCGGGGGCACCTCCGCCACCATCGGCCGTTATATCCGCTATCGCGGCCTGCCGACCCGGCTGTCGGTGGTCGATGTGGAATTCTCCGCCTTCTTCGACGGCTATCGCAATCGTGACGGACACGCGGTCAGCGACCGCGGGTCGCGCATCGAGGGGGTGGGCCGGCCGCGGATCGAGCCGTCCTTCCTGCCGGCGGTGATCGACCATATGGCGAAGCTGCCGGACGCCGCCTCGCTGGCGGCGATGCGGGTGCTGTCGCGCCGCATGGGCCGGGCGGTCGGCGGCTCCACCGGCGCCAATTTCCTGGGCCTCTGCCTGATGGCGGACCGCATGCGCCGCGACGGCGGCGGCGCCATCGTCAGCCTGATCTGCGATTCCGGCGAGCGCTACCGCCACAGCTATCATGCCCCCGACTGGCTGACCGCGCAGGGCTTCGACACCGCGGCGACCGAGGCGGCGATCGAGCGCTTCCTGGACGGCGGGCCGCTGGCGCTGGAGGTCGCGGAGGCCTGGGGCGCGGGCGATGCCGCAACGCCATAGCCGTCGCCCGAGCCTGCGCGCACGACCATGACCCGCACATGACCCGCAGCTATCATTTCATCGGCGATGTCCACGGCCTGCCCGATGCCCTGGAGCGTCTGCTGGCGGTCCTGGCGCCGGCGGCCGGCGACCTCGTCGTGCTGCTGGGCGACCTGCTGGACAAGGGGCCGGATTCCGTCGGCGCGGTGCGCCTGGCACGCGAACTGGCAACGGGCGCGGCGCACGGCCTGATGCTGCTGGAGGGCAATCACGAGGACCTGTACCGGCGCTACCGCCGCAACCGCGAACTGCGGCCGGACACCGCCGCGGCGCAGGCCGCGCGTCATCCCGGGCTGGCCGCGGTGCATGACCGGCTGTCGGCGACCGATATCGACTTCCTGGATGCCGCCCTGCCGTTCCTGCGGGTGCCGGCGCATGGCCTGTTGGCCCTGCATGGCGGCATACCGGGCGACATGCGCAGCTTCCCGCCGGATGCCGGGGCGGTGGCGCGGATGACGGCCGGCCAGAGGCGGCGCTTCAATGCTGTCCTGCGCACCGGCCATGTCTCCGCCGCCGACGGCCGCTACCTGATGTCCGGCCATGAGGGGCCGGGCGATCCGTTCTGGGCCGATATCTATGACGGCCGCTTCGGGCATGTGATCTTCGGGCATATCCCCTTCATGGACGGCCCGGCGATCTTTCCGCATGCGACCGGGCTGGACACAGGCGCGGTGCAGGGCGGCCGCCTGACCGCGCTGTCGGTGGGCCCCGACGGCAGCCGCCGCTTCGCGGCGGTGCCGGGCCGATAGCCTCAGCCGAAGATGACCTCGGGCAGCAGCGCGCTGACGGTGTAGTTCGGCACGTCGACGACGTTGCTGACATGCAGGTCGCAAGCGACGGAGCAGATCACATAGGCCTGCTCGCGGCTGAAGCCGCGCTCCTGCAGCAGGGCGATCATGTTGAGCAGCGCGTTGCGGGCGGCGAGGGTCAGGTTCTCGCCGTCGATCTCTCCGTCTTCGGTGAAGGGCATGCCCATTGCCGCCAGCACGGTGCCGGTCTTCAGCGGCTCGGGCTGGGTGATCTCCTGCCGGAAGGAATACACGGGTGCGTTGATGTGCTGGCGCTTCGCCGCCAGGCCCTTGTGCAGCTTGAAGCGGACGGCCGCCGTGGCACCCATCTCGACCGCGGTGACGCAGACCTCGCCATCGCCCTGCGCGAAATGCCCGTCGCCGACGGAGAACAGCGCGCCGTCGACATAGACCGGCAGCAGGAGCTTCGATCCCTTCGTCAGCTGCTTGACGTCGAAATTGCCGCCATGCTCCCGCGGCGGCAGGGTGCGCAGGCCTTTCAGGCCGCAGCCGCCGCCGGGAATGGCGCCGGCGCCGTCGGGCGGGAAGACCATGCCGCCGCGGTCGATCAGCCGCTGCTCGCGGTCGGTCCATTCGACCAGCTTGTCATGGCTGGGCGCGGTGGCGGAGATGCCCATGAACGGGGCGCCGGGGATGCGCACGCCGGGGATCTGCTCCGATGTCGCCCAGCCGTCGGCGATCTTCCAGTGCGCCAGGAAGGGCGTGTCGATCACGTCGCGCAGGAAGCCCAGCCCCGGCATGATGCAGGAGAAGGCGTAGGGCTGTGCCTCGATCTCGAGGAACTCCACCTCCAGCGCGTCGCCGGGTTCCGCCCCCTTCACGAAGACCGGTCCGGTCAGCGGGTGGATGCGGCCGGAATCGAGGTTCGGGAAGTCGTCGACCGTGGTGCTGCCGGTGATCTGGCCGTCCAGGCCGTCGCGGCATTCCAGAACCACCTCCTCGCCCTCCGCGACCTCCAGCACCGGCGGGATATCGGGATGGTAGCGGTTGTGGCCGCAGCCCGGCTGTTCCGCCAGGCCCTTGCTGCGGTCGATCCTGATGGCGTGCATCCGGCCCTCCTGTCGCGATCGGCGGCAGCGGCGCAGCGGCCGTAAGCAGCCGGAGTTTGCAGTGCAAAAAAATACTGTAGCGGCGATTGCAGTGCAGCGGAAGCGGCAGCGGATCGCATCAACGGCGGATGAAGGTCTCCAGCGCAGGCAGCGGCACCGGGCGGCTGAACAGATAGCCCTGGCCTTCGTCGCAGCCATGCTGGTGCAGCAGCTGGGCCTGGCTGCGGGTCTCGATCCCCTCCGCCGTGACGGCGAGGCCGAAGGTCCGGCCCAGCGACAGAATGGCGTCGACGATGGCGCAATCCTCCGGTGAATCGTCCAGGTCGGCGACGAAGCTGCGGTCGATCTTCAGCCGGGTGAGAGGAATGCGCTTCAGCATGCTGAGGGAGGCATGGCCGGTGCCGAAATCGTCGAAGGCGATGCCGCAGCCCAGCCTGCGGATCTCCTGCAGCCCCGCGTGCAGGCCGGCGTCGTTGCGCAGGATGACGTTCTCGGTCACCTCGATCTCCAGCCGTTCCGGCGGCAGGTCGTGGCCGGCCAGCGCCGCGCGCAGCAGGTCCGGCACGCCACCGGTGCGGAACTGGGCGGCGAACAGGTTGATGGCGATGCGCAGGGAATGGCCCTGCGCATGCAGCCAGGCGGCGTCGGCAACGGCCTGGCGCACCACCCAGTCGCCGACGGCCAGGACGGTCGCGGTGCGCTCCAGCACCGGGAAGAAGGCCCCGGGTGCCAGCAGCCCGCGCTTCGGGTGGCGCCAGCGCAGCAGGGCTTCCGCGCCCATCACCGCGCTGCCGGCCAGGCTGAGCTGCGGCTGGTAGTGCAGCTCGAACTCGCCGGCCTCCACGGCGCGCCGCAGCTCCAGGTCCATGGTCTGCCGGGCGGCGACCTCTTCCGCCAGGCGCGGCAGGTAGAATCGGGTCAGGGCGGGCGCGGCCGCCTTGGCATCGTGCAGCGCCAGGTCGGCATGGCGCATCAGGTCCTGCGCCGAGGCGGCATCCCGCGGCGCCAGGGCGATGCCGATACTGCCGCCGACGGGCACCGGATGTCCCTCCACCAGGAACGGCTCTGCCAGCAGCGCCTGCAGCCGCTGCGCCAGGGCGGCGGCGGCATCCGGCCGGGTGACGTCGGGCGCCAGCAGGGCGAACTTGTCGCCGCTCAGGCGAGCGACGAGGTTGCGGCTGTCGGCGAAGCCGTCGCGCAGCCTGCGGGCGATCTGGACCAGCAGCAGGTCGCCCAGGCGGTGGCCCAGGGTGTCGTTGGCGAGCTTGAAGCCGTCGATGTCCAGCAGCAGCAGGGCGACCGGATGCCCGTCCTGCAGCAGGGTGTCGGCCTGCAGGGCGACCAGGCGACGGTTCGGCAGGTCCGTCAGGCCGTCGTAATGGGCCTGGTGGAACAGCCGCTCCTGCTGCATCCGCTTCTCCGTCACGTCGCGCAGGGTGCCGAGCATGCGCACCGGACGGCCGTGGATGTCGAAGATCGCGCGTGCCGTGCAGGCCGCCCAGCGCGGCGCCTCCGCCGCTGCGGCGTGGATGCGGAACTCCAGGTCCAGCGCGCCGTCGGCGGTGCCGGCGATCGCCGCGCGCCGCGCCGCATGAAAGCGTTCGGCATCGTCGCCATGCAGATGACGCCAGGCGATTGCGTCGTCCAGTTCCATCGCCTCCGGGCCATGGCCGAGAATCGCCGCGGCGAGGTCGGAGCACCACAGGCTGCCGCCGGCCAGGTCCAGGTCCCAGATCCCCAGCGCCGTGCTGCGCAAGGCCAGGCGCAGGCGCTCCTCGCTCACCGCCAGGGCATTCTCCGCCGCCACCGAATCCTCGATATCGACCACGGTGCCGATCCATTCGCGCACCTTTCCCTCGGCATCGAGGAGCGGCCGGCCGCGACCGAGGGACCAGCGATAGCTGCCATCCAGATGCAGCAGCCGGTAGCGTGCCTCGAACGGGGCGGCGGTGCGCAGCGCTTCCCGCCACAGGGGGCGCACGCGTTCCCGGTCGGCGGGATGCAGATAGGCCAGCCAGCCTTCCGCGCCCTGCGCCACCCCCTGCGGGTTGCGGCCATAGTCAATGGTCCAGGCGTTCGGGCTTAGCGGCGCCCCGTCGGGCCCGGCGCGCCAGATCGCCAGGCCGTGGATCTCCCGGATGGCATGGATCTGCTGCTCGCTGACGACGCTCTCTGCCGGTTCATCGGCGCCGCTCCGGAAGAAGGCCCCGGCGCCCTTCAGCATGCCGGCCTCCGCCGCGACCGGCCGCCGCGAACGATGCAGGATCGCCGCCCCGGGCCGGTTCTCGCTTTCGCGCCGGTCGGTCCATCGCGGTCTCGCGGGCGGCAGCATGTCATAGGCGCCATTCTGGAAAATTCAATACGACATTCGATGATATGCTACCGGTCATGGGCGGGCCGACCAAGGCGCTTGGCATTACGCGATCGCGGATGATGGCGGCCGGGAAGCGGCGATTGTGACGAGGATCAACGTGCGGGTGCCGTTCGCTGTCCTACCCTGGGACATTGCGTCCGCGGCGCAGCGGCGGGACGGGCATCCGGGCGTCCCCGGGGGTGACGGCACGAGAGCAGGCATGGTTCGTTTGGGCGGCAGCGAGGGGCCGGGTCCGTGACATCGAAAAGCAAGACCGTCCGGCCGGCCGTCGCGCTGCCGGAGATCCTGGGCCTGCAGGCGGTGGTCGAGGCGATGCCGGTCGCAATGTCCTGGGCGAGCCTGGAGAATGCGCGGATCCTGTTCATGAACGCGAAGTTCCGCGATCTGTTCGGCTATGACCTGGGGGATTTCGAAACCGTGCAGGACTGGGTCGACGGCGCCTATCCGGTGGCCGCCCAGCGCGACCGTGCGACAGCGACCTGGATCGACACATTCGGCCGCTGTGCCCTGCAGCCGCGCGAGATCGCGCCGGTCGAGGTCGATGTCCGCTGCAGGAACGGCAGGATCCGGACCGTCATTCATGGCGGCGCCCTGGTGCCGGAAGCCGGCCTGGCGGTTGCCACCTTCGTCGATATCAGCGAGCGCAAGCGGGACGAACAGCTGATCCGCCATCTGGCGGAGGCCGATCCGCTGACCGGCCTGCACAACCGCCGCGCCTTCGAGGTGCATCTGGCTCATGCGGTGACCGAGGCGCGGCTTGCCGGACAGCCCATGCACCTGCTGGTTCTGGACCTGGACCATTTCAAGGCGGTCAACGACAGGCTCGGCCACCAGAACGGCGACCTGCTGCTGAAGACGGCGGGGGCGCGGATTGCCGCCAGCGTCCGCTCCAGCGATCCTGTCGCGCGGTTCGGCGGCGACGAATTCGGCGTGATCCTCATGGGATCCGCCACGCGGGAACAGGTCGGCCAGATCTGCCGGAAGATCACCGATGCGATGGCTGCGCCCGTCCTGCTGGCGGGGGAGCAGATCACGATCGGCGTGTCGATCGGCGCAGCCCGCTTTCCCGACGACGCAGCGGACCAGGACGCCCTGTTCGAGGCGGCGGATCGTGCCCTCTACCGGGTGAAGCGCGGCGGCCGCGGGCACTGGCGCTTCGCGGGGGCCGGCGACATCGCCCGCTAGCCGGACCGCCCTGCGGTGCAGCGACCGGAACGATCTGGCGGCGGCAACCGTTCAAGCGGAGCGGCTGCGCGGAGAAGCCCGCCCGCGCGCCGCCGGATCGCCCGGCGACGCCCGGCACCACGGTGCAGGGCTGTTCCTTCCCGGGTCGGGCGGCCGCGACGGACGGGCCGGAGCCGCCATTGGCACTGAAAGGTTTGAAGAAGGCCGCCCGCAGGCTGTCGCGTCCCGTCCGTTTCGGGCGCGGGGCACCCGATACCGCGATCCTGCCCTACCGCGGCTATGGCACGGCGGAACTGTTCCATGTCACCGGCCGCGTCTTCCGCCAGCCCACATTCGGCGCGCACCTGCCGAGCGACGCGCGGCGCTGGTACCTCGATCTCCTGCGGCGCTTCCTGCGTCGCGGCCTGGGCGATTGCGAACTGGTGGCGACCTGCCTGGGCACGGAGCAGCGGATCCGGACCGACCGCTACGGCTATTTCGACCTGCAGCTGAGCCCGGCCCGGCCGCCCCCGGACGACCGTCTGTGGCACCGGGTGGACGTCACCCTGATCGAGGACGGCAGGCCGCGGCATAGCGCCTATGCGGAGGTCTATGTGCCGCCGCCGGCCAGCCGCTTCGTGGTGGTCAGCGATATCGACGACACGGTGGTGCTGACCGGCGTCGGCAACGCGCTGGCGATGATGTGGCGGCTGTTCGTGCAGAATGCGCGGGCACGCACGGCGTTCCCGGGCGTGTCGGCGCTGTATCGCGGCCTGCACGGGCCGGACCACAACCCGATCCTCTATGTCTCGCGCGGGCCGTGGAGCCTGTACGAGGTGCTGGGCGAATTCTTCGAGATCAACGATATCCCGGTCGGCCCGATCCTGTTCCTGCGCGACTGGGGGCTGACCCTGCAGCACCCGCTGCCACGCCGGGCCCGCGACCACAAGCTGGCGCTGATCCGGCAGATGCTGAAGGTCTACGACAGCCTGCCGGCGCTTCTGATCGGCGACAGCGGCCAGCACGACCCGGAGATGTACGCCCGCATCGTCGCGGAGCATCCGGGCCGCGTGATGGCGGTCTATATCCGCGATGTCAGCCACAGCGCCGACCGGGATACGGAAATGGCGGAACTGTCGGCGGCGCTGGATGCCGCCGGCAGCGAACTGGTCGTGGCACGGAACAGCCTCGCCTTCGCGCGCCATGCGGCGGCGAACGGCTGGCTGTCGGCCGAGGCGCTGCGCGAGGTGGCCGCGGATGCCTTCGCCCGCCCGGCGCCCGAGTGAGCGGGGGATCAGTCGGTGAAGACCACGGTCTTCGCGCCGTTCATCAGCACCCGGTCCTCCAGGTGGTAGCGGACCGCGCGGGCCAGCACCCGGCGCTCGATGTCGCGGCCCTTGCGGACCAGCTGCTCGGGGGTGTCGCGATGGCTGATCCGTTCCACGTCCTGCTCGATGATCGGCCCCTCGTCCAGGTCGGCGGTGACATAGTGGGCGGTGGCACCGATCAGCTTCACGCCGCGGGCATGGGCCTGGTGGTAGGGCCGCGCACCCTTGAAGCCCGGCAGGAAGGAGTGGTGGATATTGATGCAGCGCCCGTGCAGCTTCGCCGACAGGTCGTCGGACAGGATCTGCATGTAGCGGGCCAGCACCACGAGGTCGGTGCCGCTTTCCCGCACCAGGTCGAGCAGCTTCGCCTCCTGCGCGGACTTGGTGTCCTTCGTAACCGGCAGATGGTGGAAGGGCAGGCTGCCCAGGTTCAGATGGGCATAGGTCTCCGCCGGGTGGTTGGCGACGATGCCGGCAATGTCCATCTCCAGCTCGCCGGTGCGCCATCGGTACAGCAGGTCGGCCAGGCAATGGTCGAACTTTGAGACCAGCAGCATGACGCGGCGGCGGTCGGTGCGGTCGCGCAGCAGCCAGGTCATGCCGAAGCTGTCCGCCAGCGGCGCGAAGCGGCTGCGCAGGCTGTCACGATCCGTGTCGCCCTGCACGATTGTGAACAGGATCCGGGCGAAGAAGCGGCCGGTCTCCAGGTCGTCGAACTGCTGCGCGTCCAGGATGTTGCCGCCAGCCTCGTACAGCCAGCCGGTCACGCGGGAGACGATGCCGGGCCGGTCGGGGCAGGCCAGGGTGAGAACGAATTCGCCGGGTTGCACGTCGGACCCTCACAGCATGTGGCGCAGCGGGCCCTTCCCATAGTCGCACGCGCCGCCGGGCGCAACGGCAGCAGCCGGTGAGGGGCCGACAGTCGGTGCGGCGGCCGGCAGCGCGTGCGGAGCGGCGTCAGTCGTACTTCTTGGCCAGCAGGTCGAGCGCGGCGTTCACCGCGTCGCTGGAGCATTTGCTGGCGTCCTCGATGCGGCCCGCCAGGACGCGCCGCTTGAAGCCGCTGGAGAGGATGTCGGCGATCTCTTCCGGGGTCTTGCTGTCGGCCTTCATGCGTTCCTCGACGGTGCTGGAGATGGACTCCGGCGCGCATTTGTCCTGGGCCAGGGCCGGCGCAATGCCGGCCAGCAACACCGGCATGCCGGCGGCAAGAAGCAGACAGGAGAGGGGCGGCGGGAATCGCAGGGTCATGGTGACGAGGGTCCTTCTGGCTGGCCCCATGCGCGGGTCGGAGCGGGCAGGGGCTGGTGAGGCGCGGATCCTAGTGCATTGCGGCCCCGCCTGCCTGCACGAAGCGATGACGGCCTGGCGATTGGCGGCGCGCGGGCTCAGGACGGCGGTGCGGCGTCGAACAGCACCGTCACGACGGCACCATCGTCGTTCGCCAGCTCGATGCGCCCCTGCAGGCCTTCCATGATCCGCTTGCAGATGTAGAGGCCAAGGCCGGTGCCGCTCATGGAGCCATCGCCGCTGAGCTGGCTGTCGCGGTCGGTGTTGAAGGGTGTGCCGAAGCGCTGCAGCACCGTCTGGCTGAAGCCTTCCCCGTTGTCGCGGACGCGGAAGCCGCGCAGGGCGGTGGCGCGATCGCCCGCTTCCGCCGGGCCGCCCTCATCGCCGGCGGAGCCCTCCCGGCCCGCGATCGCCTCGATGGCGATGAGGCCGCCCTCGGCGGGTACGAAGCGGCTGGCATTCGCCACGATGTTCAGCAGCACCTGGCGCAGCGCCCGTTCGTTGGCCAGCACCGGCAGGCTCGTATCGAAGCCCGACATGTCGAAGGTGACCCCGCCGGGCAGCCGTTCCCGGAAGGAGCGCACCACGTTCTGCACCACCGGCGACAGGTCCGTGGGCCGCCGCTGTGCCGGCTCGGTGTCCAGATCCAGGCGGGAGACATCGAGGATGTCGCTCAGGATCGCCAGCAGATGCGCGCCGGCGGAGCCGATATCGTCGACATATTCGCGGTACTTCTGATGGCCGAGCGGGCCGAAGGTCTCCAGTTTCATCATCTCCGCGAAGCCGATGATGCCGTTCAGGGGCGTGCGCAGCTCGTGGCTCATATTGGCCAGGAACTCAGTCTTCGAACGGTCGGCCAGCGCCGCCTGCCGGGCTGCGGCCTGCGCCCGGACCGCGGCGGCCTCCGCCTCCAGCTTCGCCCGCTCCAGGGCGCTGAGGTCGCGGACGATCGCGATCAGGACGGTCTCCCCGCGCAGTTCCGCCCGGCCGATGGAGGCGGCGATCGGGAATTCGCTGCCATCGCGCCGCCGCCCCATCACCACGCGGTCCTGCGCCATGGCGGCCTGCATGTCCGGGCCTGCCGCGAACCGCTCGACATGGTCGCGGTGGGCGGCGCGGTGTTCCTCCGGAACCAGCAGGTGCAGCGGGCGGCCGATCAGGTCGGCGGGCTGGTAGTCGAACAGGCGGGCACAGGTCCGGTTGATCCGGGCGATCGTCTGGTCGGGGCGCACCACGATGATGCCGTCGGGCGCGGCCTCCACCAGGGCGTCCACCATGTCCAGCTGCGAGGCGGCGCGGACCGCCCGGCCGTGCAGGCGCCGCAGGGACAGCAGGGTCCCGGCCTCCAGCCGCTCGACCTGATCGAGGCTGTCGGTGCGGAAGGGGATCGCGCCGTCCGGCGCCAGGCGGTGCAGCCTTGCCTCCGCCCGGGCGAGGCGGCTGCGGGTGCGCAGGACGAGCAGCAGCCAGACCGCCAGCGCAACCGCCAGTCCCTGCATCGCGGTCCAGGCCATGACCTCCAGCGGTCCTGCAGGGAAGCCAGCAAGCAGCGCCAGACCGCCGGACAGCAGACCAAGGGCGGTGCCGCTGAGAACCGCCCATCCCAGTCCCCGCTTCAGGTCCGGACCCAGGCCCCGTCCCCGTCCCTGTTTACCTCCCTGCTTCCGGCCCGGCGACCGCCGGGGACCGGCGAGCCAGCGGCGGACCCGCATGCCCGGGGTGAAGGCGTGGGTGGCATCATTCATGCGGCATTCCGGTCACTCCCCTCGCGGCGCCGGTACCCGTGGCGACCGGGCGGCGCCGCAATGTCGCCGGCCGGTCAGTCGATCGCGCAGACTTTCACGAGATTCGTGGAGCCTGGCGTGCCGAATGGGAATCCCGCGATCGCGACAACCCGGTCGCCGCTGCCGGCCATGCCCGCCTGGCGGACGAGGCGCGCCACGATGCCGTCGACCTCCTCGATCGCGAAGGCGTCGCGATCGACGATCGGCGTCACCCCCCACATCAGGGTGACCCGCCCGGCGATCCGTTCGTCGGGCACCACGGCCGCGATCGGCACCGGCGGCCGTTCACGGCTGGCGCGGGCGGCGCTGGTGCCGGTGGTTGTGAAGGCGACGATCGCCCGCGCCGAAATCTCGGCGGCCAGAGACACCGCAGCCGCGGTGACCGCATGGGGCACGGTCATCGGATGGCCCGGCGGCGTGGCCGCGAGCTGCCGGCGGAAATCGGGATGGTGTTCGGTGGCGCGGATGATCCGGTCCATCACCGCCACCGCCTCCACCGGATAGCTGCCGGCCGCGGTCTCCGCGGACAGCATGACGGCATCGG
>NZ_JBHRTR010000054.1:546077-628242 GCF_042646425.1 Marinibaculum pumilum | reverse complement strand
CCGAGCACGGCGGCGGAAACGTCGGAAGCCTCCGCCCGGGTCGGCACCGGGCGGGAAACCATGGAATCCAGCATCTGGGTGGCGACGATCGCCGGTTTCCCGGCGCGGCGGCATTCGGCCAGGATGTCGCGCTGGTGGTTGGGCACGTCCTCCGCCGGCAGCTCCACCCCCAGATCTCCACGCGCCACCATCACCGAATCGGCCAGGGTGACGATCTCCCGCAGGTGGCGCAGCGCACCTGGCTTCTCGATCTTGGCGCAGATCGCGGCCCGGCCCTCCACCGCCGCGATCGCATCCAGCAGGTCGCCGGGGCGCTGCACGAAGGAGAGGGCGACCCAGTCGACGCCGAGTTCGAGTCCCAGGGCCAGGTCGTGACGGTCCTTGTCCGTCATCGCGGGGACCTGCAGGTCGGTATCCGGGACATTGACGCCCTTGCGGGCGCTCAGCGGCCCGCCGACAAGCACTTCGGTCGCGATCCCGTCGGCGCCGATGCCGGTCACTTTCAGCTCCAGCCGGCCATCGTCCAGCAGGATGCGCTGTCCCGGCAGCAGGGCGTCGAACAGTTCCGGATGCGGCAGGCCGGCGCGCCTGGAATCCGCCGGTTCGCCGGACCGGTCGAGGGTGAAGCGGCTGCCTGCCTTCAGGGTGACATCGGGCCGGCATTCGCCGATCCGGAACTTCGGCCCCTGCAGGTCCTGCAGCACGGCGATGCGCCGGCCCTTGCGCCGTTCCAGCCGGCGGATCACGTCGTAGCGCGCGCGATGCTCGTCATGGCTGCCATGGCTGAAATTCAGCCGGAACAGGTCGACCCCGGCATCGACCAGGGCCTCCAGCATTGCGGGATCGCTGCTGGCAGGTCCGATCGTCGCCACGATTCGCGTGGCGCGCCGGGCGGCGTCCCGCTTCTTTTTCTGGTCCGTCATGCCCCCCGCAATCCCCCAGCGCGGATCCGGAGCCTGTCCCAACATGGTGCGCATGCGCCCTGGGGCTGGCCGCCCCGATGGTCCGGTACCGCTGGTTGCGCAGTCTAGTGTGTTGCCACAGCTGCGGGAAGGCGTGAGCCGCCGCCACAGGGCAGCTGCCCGCAAAAAGGTTCCCTGGAAAAGGTTCGGGGCGGCCCCCCGCGGAGGGCCGCCCCGTTCCTTGTCGCACCGGTCGCTTGCGCAACCGCCTGCCTCTTCGCTTGGTGGGCGCTTCGCCCGGGGTGCCGCCGTGCCGGGGCAATGGAAGCCCGGTCCGGCGGCATCCTTCAGGTTTAGCGGTCCTGGTTCACCTGGACCACGACCCGGCGGTTCTCCGGCAGGCGGACGCCGTCGCCGGTCTGCACCGCAAGGTCGGTCTCGCCCAGTGCCAGGATCTCGATTTCCGCCAGCTCGGTGGCGGTCACGCCCAGATCGGCGAGGTAGTCCTGCACGGCCTCGGCGCGGCGGGCCGACAGGGCCTCATTGTAGGACGCGCTGCCCGAGGTATCGGTGTGGCCGGCGATCACCAGGCCCACGCTCTGCCGCGGCGGCAGAAGACGCGCGAACTCGTTGAGCGCCTGGGCGGCACGCGGGGTGATGTTGGAGCGGTCGAACTCGAAATAGACCACCACCTGCTCGGCCTCGGTCATCACCGCGACCTGGGTCGGCTGCAGTGCCTGCTGCAGGGCCGCGAGGGCAGCATAGAAGTCGTCCTTGCAGGCCCGGATATGGGTGGTCTGCCAGCCTTCCTCCTGCTGCTCCACCCAGCAGTCATACTTGACCTGGGCGAGGGCGGCGATGTCCGGGGCGCGGGTGCGCCCGCCGGCATCCAGCGCCTGGATCAGCTCGGCGCGGCCGGCCTGCAGTTCCGCCATCTCCTGCTGGGTCTCGATGTTCCAGTCGGCGGGATTCTCCGGCATCACCTGCTGGTTGTTCGCAGCGGCGATCGCCTTCTCGGAGAAAAGCTCCGCATCCGGCCAGTCGACCATCTCGTCGCGCTCGTAGAGCGCCAGGTCCTTGTAGTCCCGGGCGAGCTCCGCGCTGAAGCTGTTGCCCGACACGCTCAGGTTCTGAATGTAGTCGCCCTGATAGCCGAACGAGCTGAACATATCGGCGGACGCCTGACCAGCAGCAAACAGCATGGTGGTCGCCGCCAGTACAGTAAGTGCCTTCCGCGGCATCATATCGGATCCCTCCGTCATTACCCCGTAAACTCTGCAATTCCACAGGCAGTCCGTGCGAGGTCAGCGGCACGATCCTCAGCCCGTTTCGTCGATTGCCGGTGGTTTAACGAAGCGGCTTCCCATTGGTTCCGCTCCCGATACCGCGATCGGAAGTTTTGCTCCGCACTGTGATCTCCATCACATCCAGGAAGCGGGAGCGGTCGCGCTTGTCGAAGGGCCGCCCGCCGCCGGCGCCCAGGGTGCCTGTCTCCCGCAGATGCTGGTTCAACTCGCGCATCGCCAGGGCATTGCCGATCCCGTCGGGGGTGAAGGGGCGGCCGTCATGCCCCAGCACGGCGGCGCCCTTTTCCAGGCAGCGGGCCGCCAGCGGGATGTCCCCGGTGATGCAGATGTCGTCGGCGCCGATCCGCTCCGCGATCCAGTCGTCGGCGGCGTCCGGCGTTTCCGGCACCACCACGGAGGTGACCAGCGGGTCGTGGCCCTGGCGCATCCAGCTGTTGCCGACCATGGTGACCGGCAGGTTGTGGCGCCGCGCCACGCGCAGCACCTCCTCCTTCACCGGGCAGGCATCGGCGTCGACATAGATCCGGGTGCCGCTTCCGTCGTCGCTCATGCCGACCCCTCCGCCGCGGCCTCGCGCTTCAGCTCCAGCTCGAGCCAGCGGTCCTCGGCCGTGGCCAGCGCAGTCTCCGCCGTCTCCAGGGCCTTCGCCGCGCGGGCGAAGCCGTCCGGGTCGCGATGGTAGAGGCTGGCATCGTCCAGCACGGCCTTCTGCTTCGCGATCTCGGCCTGCAGCTTCTCCATCCGCTTCTGCAGGTCCTTCACCTCATGCTGCTCGGTGAAGCTCAGACCCTGGCGGGAAGCGCTGCCGCCGCTGCCCTCCTTCCGGCGGTCGGGCGATGCGCCGCCCTTCTCCTTCGGCCGCGTCTTGCCGGCCGAACCACGGCCGGGCGCGGCGGCGGGCCCCTTCTGCGCCAGCATGTCGGAATAGCCGCCGGCATATTCCGTCCAGCGGCCAGGCCCCTCCCAGGCGATGGTGGCGGTGACCGTGCGGTCCAGGAAGTCGCGGTCATGGCTGACCAGGATCACCGTGCCGGCATAGTCGACCAGCAGTTCCTGCAGCAGGTCCAGGGTCTCCAGGTCCAGGTCGTTGGTCGGCTCGTCCAGCACCAGCAGGTTGGAGGGGCGGGCAAGCGCGCGCGCCAGCATCAGCCGCGCCCGCTCGCCGCCGGACAGCACGCCGACCGGCGTGCGGGCCTGTTCCGGCAGGAACAGGAAGTCCTTCATGTAGCCGATCACATGGCGCTTCTGGCCCGCAACGGTGACCATGTCGCCGCTGCCGCCGGTCAGCACCTGGGACAGGGTCCAGGCGGGGTCCAGGCTCTCCCGCCGCTGGTCCAGGGTCACCATTTCCAGATTGGTGCCCAGCCGCACCTTGCCGCTGTCCGGCGCCAGCACGCCGGTCAGCATGTTCAGCAGGGTGGTCTTGCCGGCGCCGTTCGGCCCGACGATGCCCAGCCGGTCGCCGCGCAGGATGCGGGTGGAGAAGTCCTTCACCACCGTCGCGCCGTCGAAGGTCTTGGCGATGTCCTGCGCCTCGATCACCAGGCGGCCCGACAGCTCCGCCTCGCTCTGCACCAGCTTCGCCGCGGTGCCGGTCGGCTGCCGGCGCTCGCGCCGCTCCTGGCGCAGCTGCATCAGGGCGCGCAGGCGGCCCTGGTTGCGCTTGCGCCGCGCGGTCACGCCCTTGTGCAGCCACTCGGTTTCCGCCGCCAGCTTGCGGTCGGCCTTGCGGGCGGCCTCGGCGCTGGCCTCCAGATGCTCGTCGCGCCAGGCCTCGAAGCCGGCCAGGTCGCGTTCGATCCGGTGCGCGACACCCAGCGACAGCCAGACCGTGCTGCGCGCCAGCCGCTGCAGGAAGCGCCGGTCGTGGCTGATCAGCACCAGGGCGCCGCGGAAGGCGGCCAGCTCCGCCTCCAGCCACTCGATCGCCGGCAGGTCCAGATGGTTGGTCGGCTCGTCCAGCAGCAGGATGTCCGGCTCCGGCGCCAGCGCCTGGGCCAGCGCCGCCCGCCGCGCCTCGCCGCCGGACAGGTGTGCCGGATCCTCGTCGCCGGTCAGGCCCAGCTGCTCCAGCAGCAGCTGCGCCCGGTGCTGCGCATCGCCCGGCGCCAGGCCGGCCTCGGCAAAGGCCAGCACGGTGTCGAAGCCGGACAGGTCGGGTTCCTGCGGCAGGTAGCGCATGGTGGCGCCGGGCTGCACGAAGCGCTCGCCGGCATCGGCCTCGATGATGCCGGCGGCGATCCGCAGCAGGGTCGACTTGCCGGAGCCGTTGCGGCCGATCAGGCAGATCCGCTCGCCGGCGGCCACGGCCAGCTCGGCGCCTTCCAGCAGCGGCGTGCCGCCGAAGGTCAGGTGGATGTCGCGCAGGTGGAGGAGGGGCGGGCTCATGGCCGCCCATGTAGCGGATCGCGCGCCCGCGCGACAGGGGGAACGCAACAGGGGGGAACGCAACAGGGGGGAACGCAACAGGGGGGAACGCAACAGAAGGGTGACGCAACAGGGGGCGCGCCGGGAAGGATCCGCGGCGGGCCGGGTTGTCGGAAGATCGGGGCCGCCGCAGCGCCTGGTGACCGGCGTCACGGCGCGACTGGCGGACGCGTGACAGGCTGTGCCCCGTGGGACCGGCTGCCGGAGAATGCGATGACCTTACAGAAGGGGCAGCGCCTGCTGCTGCCGGGCCTGATCGTCCTGCTGGCGCTCTCGATGGCGCTGAAGGCGGTTCATATTCTCGACCTGCTTGGCCTGGGCCTGCCCGCCTGACGGCGCCGCGGCGGAACCGTCCGGACGGGCCGGTCCTCAGCTGCGGGCATGCCGCCGCGCGATCGCCGCCGCGCAGGCCTGCAGCGGCGCCAGCCAGGCGGCGTGGGCGGCGTCCTGCGTCAGCGCGCTGCGGATCCAGACGACATTGACCGCGCCCAGCGGGCCGCGGCGGCCCGGGATCGGCACCGCCAGGCCCTGGATGCCGTCATCCCTGCCGTCCTGGCCCAGGAAGGCGGGGTCGCGGAAGGCATGGCCCTGCCGGCCGGCCAGGGCGATCGCGGCCTCCGGGTCGTCGGCGCAGAGCGCGGCCTGGCGGGCATAGCTGCCGTCGGCGCGCATCTGCGCCAGGGCACGGGCCAGGGCGCGCGGCCCCAGGGCGCCCAGATAGGCGCGCCCCACCGCGGTCGGCAGGGCATCGACCTCGCGGCCGATCGCCTCCGGGTTCATCAGGAACGGGGAGCGCCGGCGGCTGCTCTCCAGCAGCCGCATGCCGGTGCCGGAGAAGGTGAAGACGTCGGACGGCCAGACCAGGGCGGCATTCAGCTCCAGCAGCGGCTCCACCGACGCCTCCGCCAGCCGCCGCTGCGCCAGGGCGGCGCGGGGCTCGTCCACCGGTACGGGATGGCTGCGCGGCCAGTAACGGCCGTCGGACAAAGCGCGCCACAGGAAGCCGCTGCGCTCCAGCTCCGCCAGGATCCGGTGGGTGACCGCCTTGGACAGGCCCGTCGCCTGGCGCAGCTCGGTGAAGCTGCATCCCGGCTGGCGCAGGACATGGGCATAGGCCGCCAGGCCGCGCTGCAGGCTCCGCATCTGTTCGCCTCCGGTCGCTCTCCGCCTGGAGTTCCGCCTGGCGGAACCGCAGTCTTTTCCGCCTGGACAAGCCTGACAAGGGGGAAGCACACTCGCCACAAAGATCGCGGGCCGCGCCATGCCGGCCGAGCGGACCAAACCTGGGGAGGAACCGGCAGGGTGACGAACATCCTGTTCATCATGTGCGACCAGCTGCGCCACGATTATCTGTCCTGCGGCGGCCATCCGCACCTGAAGACCCCGAACATCGACGCCCTGGCCGCCCGCGGCGTGCGCTTCGACCGCGCCTATGTGCAATCGCCGGTCTGCGGGCCGTCCCGGATGTCCTACTACACCGGCCGCTACGTCGCCTCGCACGGGGCGATCTGGAACTTCGTGCCGCTGCGGGTGGGGGAGCGGACGATGGGCGACTATCTGCGCCCGCTGGGCCTGCGCACCGCGCTGGTCGGCAAGACCCACATGGCCGCCGACGAGGCGACGATGGCGCTGTACGGCATCGCCAAGGACAGCGTGGAGGGGGTGCATCTCGCCGAATGCGGCTTCGAGCCCTACGACCGCGACGACGGCATATATCCGCCCGGCTTCACCGAGAAGGGGAAGAAGACCGGCTACTACCGGTACCTGCGGGACAAGGGCTACGACACCGACAATCCCTGGCACGATTTCGCCAATGCGGCGGAGCGGCAAGGCGGCGGCACCGCCTCGGGCTGGTACCTGGCGAATGCGCCGCTGGCGGTGCGCCTGCCGGCGGAGGAGACCGAGACCCCCTACATGACCCGCCGGGCGATGGACTTCATGGCGGAAGCCGGCGACCGGCCCTGGTGCCTGCACCTGTCCTACATCAAGCCGCACTGGCCGCTGATGGCGCCCGCCCCCTACAACGCGATGTACGGCCCGGAGCATGTCGTGCCGGCGGTGCGCGACGGGGCGGAGAAGCAGGCGCCGCACCCTGTCTATGCCGAGTTCCAGAGCCACCCGGAGAGCCTGAACTTCTCCCAGGACAAGGTGCGGGAGACGGCGATCCCGACCTATATGGGCCTGGTGAAGCAGATCGACGACAGCCTGGGCGAGCTGTTCGCGTTCATGGAGGAGAAGGGCCTGATGCAGGACACGATGATCGTGTTCTGCAGCGACCATGGCGATTATCTGGGCGACCACTGGCTGGGCGAGAAGGAGCTGTTCCACGAATGCGCCGTGCGGGTGCCGATGATCGTGGTCGATCCGTCGCCCGAAGCGGACGGGGCCCGCGGCTCCGTCAGCCATGCTTTGGTGGAGGCGGTGGACCTGCTGCCGACCTTCATCGAGTTCGCCGGCGGAACGCCGCCGGATCATGTGCTGGAGGGGCGGTCGCTGCTGCCGCTGCTGCGCGGCCCGGCGGGCAGGGTGCCGGCCGGCTGGCGCGACATGGCGGTCAGCGAGTTCGACTATTCCTTCCGCCGCTTCGCGCGCGAGACCCTGGGCCGCGACGTCGACGAATGCGGCACCACGATGCTGCGCACGGAGCGCTGGAAATATGTCTATTGCGACGGCTTCCGGCCGATGCTGTTCGACCTGGCGGCCGACCCGGACGAGCTGAACGACCTGGGCGGCGACCCGGACCATGGCCCGGTCTGCGCCAGCTTCCAGGCGCGGCTGTTCCTGTGGATGCGCCAGCGCAGGCGGCATGTCACCATCAGCCGGGCCGATATCGCCGCCTGGACCGACAAGGCGATGGGCTATGGCATCCGCATCGGTTTCTGGTCGGAGGACGAGACGGTGCGCGGCCGGCCGGACGAGACGTCGACGCCATAGCCTGCGGAACGGATAACAGGTCCGGCCGGACGCCGGGCCGCGAACGGGAGGAAAGACAGATGACCATCCAGCGCCACCTCGCCGGCGGCCTCGCCGCGGCCGCGCTTCTGGCTGCCGCCGCGGCCGTACCGGCAGCGGCGGAGACGATCAACGTCTCCAGCTGGCTGCCGCCGCAGCACACCCTCCTGGTCAACACCCTGAAGCCCTGGACGGAGGAGGTGGAGAAGCGCACCGACGGCCGGGTGACCTTCCGCTGGCTGCCGAAGCCGGTCGCGGCGCCGCCCAGCACGGTCGATGCGGTGCGCGACGGGCTGGCCGACATGTCCTACGTGGTGCACGGCTTCACCCCCGGCCGCTTCGTCCTGACCAAGGCGATCGAATTCCCGGGCATGGGCGAGAGCGGCGAGATCTCGTCCATCGCCTATCAGCGGGTCTATGAGGAATTCTTCGAGGGCAAGGAGGACGAGGACCTGAAGGTGCTCGCCGTGTTCGCCCATTCGCCCGGCTACATCTACATGCGCGACAAGGCGGTGACGAAGCTGGAGGACCTGGACGGCACCAAGATGCGGGTCGGCGGCGGCCTTGTGAACGACCTGACGAAGGAGCTGGGCGTTTCCTCCGTCCTGCGCCCGCCGGGGGAGACCTACGAGATCCTGGCCAACGGCGTCGTCGACGGCGTGATGTTCCCGCCGGAGGCGATCACCGCCTTCAAGTCCGAGGGCCTGATCAAGCATGTCACCACCATGCCGGGCGGCTTCTACCGGGTCAGCTTCCTGATCATGATGAACAAGGACAAGTTCGAGAGCCTGTCGCCGGAGGACCAGGCGGTGATCGAGGAGCTGTCCGGGGTCGCCCTGGCGCGCTCCGCCGGCCATGCCTGGGACATCCAGGATGCCAAGGCCAATGCCGCCATGGACAAGGAGGGCATCCAGCGCCACGAGGCCGATCCCGCCCTGGTCGCCAAGGTGCAGGAAGAGGCCGACAAGCTGAAGGCGCAGTGGAAGGAAGAGGCCGCCAAGCTCGGTGTCGACGGCGATGCGGTGATGAAGGCGCTGGACGCGGAACTGGCCAAGGCGCGCGCCGAGGTGAAGCAGCAGTAGGGCGGCATCTCGACAGACGGTCCGGATATCGGGACGGCCATGATCCTCAGACGGATCGACCTCGTGCTGGGGATCGTGGCCAGCCTGATCCTGGCCGCGATCGCCCTGCTGACATTCACCGACGTCGTCTTCCGCAATGCCGGGACGGTGATCCGCGGCACGGTGGAACTGACCGAGCTGATGATGGGCGCGCTGATCTTCACCGCCCTGCCGCTGGTCGGCTTCCGCGACGGCCATGTCACCGTGGAGCTGACGCAAGGGGTGCTGACCGGCATGCGGGGCCGCATCGCCCGGCAGCTGACCCGGCTGCTGTCCGCCGCCGTGCTGCTGGTGATCGGCTGGCAGCTGGCAGTGAAGGCGGACCGGCTGGCCTCCGCCAACGACCTCACCGCCACCCTGGGGCTGGAGAAGGCGCCGGTGGCCTGGTTCATGGCCGCGCTCTGCCTGATCGCCGGCGTGCTGATGCTGGCGGAGCTGGTATCCGGCCGGCCCGACGTGCCCGGCGGGACGGTGGAAGCCGGTGCCGGAACGGATGCGGGGGCCGATTCCGGACGCGGCGGAGCCGGGACATGACCCTCGCCCTGGTCGGCTTTGCCGCCCTGTTCATCATCATTCTCCTGCGGGTGCCGATCGCGTTTGCGATGGCGGCGGTCGGCTTCTGCGGCTTTGCCTGGATCCTGGGGATCGGCCCGACCCTGTCGATGGTCGGCACCACCGCCTTCGACGCCGGGCTCGCCTACAACCTGTCGGTCCTGCCGCTGTTCATCCTGATGGGCAATTTCGTCGCCCGCGCCGGGCTGGCGGGGGAGATCTTCCACCTTGCCCATGTCTTCCTGGGCCGGCGGCCGGGCGGGCTGGCGATGGCGACGGTGGTCGCCTGCGGCGGCTTCAGCGCGATCTGCGGCTCCTCGATCGCCACCGCGGCGACGATGTCGAAGGTGGCGATCCCGTCGATGCGCCGCTACGGCTACGACGAGTCCCTGGCCTGCGGCTCGATCGCCGCCGGCGGCACCCTCGGCATCCTGATCCCGCCCAGCGTGATCCTGGTGATCTACGGCGTGCTGACCGAGGAATCGATCGGCCAGCTGTTCGCCGCCGGCGCCATTCCCGGCCTGCTGGGGATCCTGTTCTACCTGGCCGCGGTGCGCTGGACGGTCTGGCGCCGGCCGGAGGCGGGGCCCGCCGCCGGCCCGGTGGCCTGGAGCGAGCGCTGGCAGGCGCTGCGCAACATCTGGGCGGTGCTGCTGTTGTTCGCGGTGGTGATCGGCGGCATCTATCTGGGCTGGTTCACGCCGACGGAGGCCGCCGGCATCGGCGCGGTGGGTGCCTTCCTGTTCGCCCTGGCCCGGCGCCGGCTGACCTGGCCGATCCTGTACGAGATCCTGCGCGAGAGCGCGGTCACCACCGCGATGATCTTCGCGATCCTGATCGGCGCGCTGATCTTCACCAACTTCATCAACTTCAGCGGCATGCCGGAGACGATGCTGGACTGGATCCGCGGCAGCGATGTCAGCCCGCTCTGGGTGATCCTGGCGATGATGCTCTGCTACCTGGTGCTGGGCTGCATCCTGGAAAGCCTGTCGATGATCCTGCTGACGGTGCCGCTGTTCTATCCGCTGGTGGCGGAGATGGGCTTCAGCCTGATCTGGTTCGGCATCCTGGTCGTGGTCGTCACCGAGATCAGCCTGATCACCCCGCCGGTCGGCCTGAACGTCTTCGTGCTGAAGGGCTTCGTGCCCGACGTGCCGGTGCGCCGCATCTTCGCCGGCGTCCTGCCCTTCATCGCCGCCGACGTGGTGCGCCTGGCCCTGCTGCTGGCTGTGCCGGCGCTCTCCCTCTGGCTGCCGGACCTGCTGTTCGGGTGAAGGCGGGGCGGTCACACGCGGAAACATGAGAGCCGCGGCCTTGCCCGCAGCGATTGCGACCTGTCAGTCTGGGCCCGCCGACATCGGCCGGGTGGATCGCAGCCGCAGCGTGGCAGGGAGCAGCAGATGGACAGGAACACCGGTTCCGGCACCGTGAAGCCTCCGCAGAAGGACCGCACGGCGCCGGCGCGCAAGCCTCGCAAGGACGGCCGTATCGACCTGGACCGTGTCTCCGGCGGCGGCTTCACCAGCCCTGACGGCGATACCCTGTGACCGGTCACCGGTTCGCCGCGTTCCTCGACATATCTCGCCTGGCGCAGGCGGCATGAGCGGCGCGCCCGCGATGGCGCCCGGAGCGACTCGCCGTCGCTGGCTTTCGGCACGGTCATGCCGGCGCTACGGTTACGACCGTGCGCAGGACGCCACTGCCGGGAGGAAGCGATGACCGACGCCTATCCGCGCGACATGGAAGGCTATGGCCGGGCCTGGCCGACCACCCGCTGGCCGGGCGGCGCCCGCATCGCCGTGCAGTTCGTGATCAATTTCGAGGAAGGTGCGGAGAGCAACGTGCTGCACGGCGATCCGGTCTCGGAATCGCTGCTGTCGGAATTCGGCTTCGCGATGCCGCGTCCCGATGCGCGCTACAAGCCGATCGAGAGCATGTACGAGTACGGCACCCGGGTCGGCTTCTGGCGGCTGCACCGGCTGTTCACCGGGCGCGGCATCCCGATCACCGTCAATGCCGTGGCGATGGCGTTGGAGCGGGTGCCGGCCTGCGTCGCCGCGATGGTCGAGGCCGACTGGGAACTGTCCAGCCACGGCTATCGCTGGCTCGACTATCACGACGTGCCGGAGGAGGTGGAGCGCGCCCATATCGCCAAGGTCGTCGAGATCCACCGGCGGATGACGGGGCAGCGGCCGCTGGGCTGCTTCATCGGCCGGCGCAGCCCGAACACGGTGCGCCTGGTCGCCGAGGAGGGCGGCTTCCTCTACACCCAGGACAGCTATGCCGACGAGGTGCCCTACTGGATCACCGAAGCCGGCCGGCCGCTGCTGGTGGTGCCCTACACGGCGGACGTGAACGACCACCGCTTCGCGACCAGCCCGGGCTTCGACTGGGGCGCGCCGTTCTTCGAATATATGCGCGATGCCTTCGACTGGCTGTACGAGGAGGGGGCGGAGACCCCGCGCATCATGCAGGTCGCCCTGCACAACCGGCTGGTCGGCCGGCCGGGCCGCATCGGCCACCTGCGCCGCTTCCTGGACCATGTGCAGGGCCATGACGGGGTCTGGTTCGCCCGCGGCATCGACATTGCCCGCCACTGGATCGCGCAGCATCCGGCGCCCGGCGGGGCAGGGTAGCCGTCAGCGAATCTGTGACTTCCCACATTTTCTCCCGTATGTAGGGGGCATCCCTGCGGGAGGGGGCCGGGTGAGCAGCAAGCGCGAGCGACGACAGCGGGAGATCATTGCCAGGCTGTCGGAACAGCCGGGGATGCGGGTGGGAGAGCTGTCGGAGCTGTTGTCGGTGACAACGGAGACGATCCGCCGCGACCTGGACGATCTGACCCGGCAGGGCCTGCTGAACCGAACCTATGGCGGCGCAATCCTGACCCAGGGCGGCGAGCCGGCCCTGTCGCAGCGCCACGCCCTGCTGGTGGCGGAGCGCACCGCCATCGCGCAGGCCGCGGCGCCGATCCTGGCCGGCGCCAACGTGCTGATGATCGGCTCCGGCGCCACGACCGTGCATGTCGCGCGGCGGATCGCCATGGAGATGAGCCGGATCACCGTCATCACCCATTCCTTCGGCGTGGCGACGGTGCTGTCCTTCAACCCGACGATCACCGTGCTGATGACCCCGGGCATCTACCATTCCGGCGAGGGCGCGATGCACGGCGCCCAGACCGCGCGCTTCCTGCAGGACTATCGCGCCGACTGGGCGATCATCGGCGCCAGCGGCCTGACCCCCGACGGCCCCAGCGACGCGCTGATCGAGATCGCGGAGGTCTATGCCGGCATGGTCCGCCAGGCCGGCCGCCGCATGGTGGTGGCCGACGCGTCGAAGTTCGACAAGCTGTTCACCGCCAGCTACGCCCGCTGGAGCCAGATCGACACCCTGGTCAGCGACCGGGCGCCGAAGGGCCCGCTGGCCAAGGCGCTGCGGGGTTCGGGGGTGGAGATCAGTATTGCTAAGATCTTATGATGGGTAGTTGTATGATGTATGATCAGATGCTGTGACGAATGGCATTCAATGAGACGACTTTTGCGAGAGGCGCGCAGGAATATCCACTGCTGCACCAACCAATATTCGCAAGATTTCCAAAGTATTCAAAAGGGGGAGGGCGGGGATGCCAATCGAAATTTCGGATATTAAGAAGATTGTAAATATTTCAAGAACAGTTCTTCTTTTTGGGGCGGGAGCTTCGGTTCCTTCTGGGGCGCCCACCGGCGCGGCCATGGCAGGTAGACTATGGGAGGAATTGGCAAAAACAGCGTCACAGAGCGACGATTTAATTGAGACTACTAGCGTGCTCGAACGACTGCATGGTCGAAAGCGTGTCGTCGAAGCAATCCAGAAGACACTTAAGCCTCTACAACCCACAGGCGGACTGCTAGCTATTCCAGAGATGAATTGGAGTGCCATTTTTAGCACTAATTTTGATCTATTAATCGAAAAGTCATACAAATTAGCGGGAAAAGAACTTTCAGTCATTAAATCAAATTTTGATCTTACAAATAAAGAAGGTAGAATATCTACAACTCTCTATAAGATACATGGTTGTATCTCTGAAGACAGATCGCTTGGAAATAAATCATCTATGCTGTTAACCGAGTCAGATTACGATGAGTACAGGAAATATAGACAGTCTATTTTTTCGACAATAGAGAGTATGTTTTTAAGTAATGACATAATTATCATTGGCCAATCTCTAAGAGATAGACATTTACAAGATTTGGTCAAAAAAGTCCTTTCGTTCAAAGATGAAGGAATAAATTCAAATGTATTTTTAATTGTTTACGAGAGAGACGATTTGCGCGCGCCTCTACTTGAAGATCGTGGCGCTAGACTGGCATTCGGGGGGATCGATGAATTCTCTCATGCTTTTTCGTCTGATATAGAAACCCAAGATGGTTTGCTAGTTCTCTCGGGGGACGAGTATAGACTGCCTATAAATGTAGTTAGTAGTGTTTATGATGTTATTCATAAAAAGTCAGAAGATTCGAATATTTTGAGAATGTTCAATGGCGGTGCGGCTACATACGCTGATATTAAGGCGAATGTGACTTTTGAACGGCTCAGGTATCGAGATATATTGAAAAAAATAGATTCTAGTGAAGTTAAAATTATTACTATCACCGGAGCTGCCGGCGTTGGGAAGACAACTTTTGCTCGACAAATCGCGTTGGCTTGTCAAGAAAAGGGAGCGCTTGCGTGGGAGCACAGAAACGAGTTTCCTTTTAATTCGAAAGTTTGGCTAAAAATCGAAGAGAAATTGAGAAAAGAAAATATTCACGGCATTCTCATATTGGATGAATGTACTAGATATCTGCGGCAAGTAAACATGCTGGTTGAAGGTCTCCCCCCATCCGATACCTCGTCGCTTTTAATTGTGGCGACGGCCAATTCTTCTCAATGGGTGCCTAGGTTAAAATCGCCAGAAATATTTACAAACGGCGATTTAATAGAGCTTTCCAAATTGGAAGATTCTGAAATATCTTCTCTAGTCAATTTATACAATCACAATCGAGAAGTGCAGAAACTTGCTGATAGAAAATTCTCGAATTTGTCTCGAAGAAGACAGGTTGGTAGATTGAAGGATAAATGCGGGGCGGATATGTTTGTTTGTCTAAAAAATATTTTTGCATATGAAAATTTAGACAAAATAATATTAAATGAATATGATGAATTGGAAGAAGCGCCTCAAGAATATTATCGATATATTGCAGCTCTTGAAGCGATAGGAGCTAAAGTACACAGGCAAATGGTGATGCGGATGTTGTCCATTGGGGCAAATCAAGTGAGTTCTGTGCTTGATCGGCTTTCCGGCATCGTGGATGAATACGAAATTAATCCCAAGTATGGAATATATGGATGGTCGACGCGGCATGTTGTAATTGCGCGAAAAGTTACAGAGTATAAATTCTCTGGTGCGGAAGAAATGCAAGATCTTTTTGAGAAAGTTGTTGAAAATATAAATCCTGCAATTCCTATTGAATTGCAGAGTATTAGAGATCTTTGTGATTCTGAGTTTGGAATTGGAAGAATATCAGATACGAAAATTCGTCAACAATTATACAGAAAACTCATCAGTGCCGCTCCAGGTGAACGTATACCATGGCATCGTCTGATCAGAGAGCTATTGGATTTTGAGGGTCTTGAAGATACTGAGTATGCGATCAGAGATGCGATGGAAGCAGTAGGCCGTGACGGGCCACTTGATCGGTATGCGGTCAGACTTCTTTTGGAGAGAGCTAAGCGGACTGAGGGAATTGGCGACGATGATAGGTTAGCCTTAGTAAGACGTGCATATGAAACTGCTGAAGGGAACATAAATTATCATCGGAATGATAAGTTTAGCTTCACCACTTTGTGTGATGCCGCATTCGCTTATGCCAATAGAGAAGGAAGTGCATACATTGTGGATGAAGCTATCGCGAAGTTGCGTGAAGCTTCGGAAAGATTATTGGATCCGGAATTAGATAAGAGGTTGAGGAAATACGAAGAAATGAGGGCTCGTATATAGTTACATATGCATCATATTGCTTTTATGTTTTTGCCAGCACCCGCTCCAGCGCATCGGCGAAGATGTCGGCCTCGTCCGGGCCGAGGCAGAGCGGCGGGCGGACCTTCAGGGTATGGCCGAAGCGGCCTGCGGCGCCGATCAGGACATGCTCGCGCTTCAGGCCGTTGATGACTGCGGTGGCGAGGTCGGGGGCGGGGGCGCCGTCATGTTCCAGGTCGACGCCGATGAACAGGCCGGCGCCGCGCACGGCGGAGATGCGGCGGTCGCGCGCCGCCATGTCGCGCAGGCGCGACATCAGGTGCGCACCGACGGTGGCGGCATTCGCCTGCAGGCCTTCCTCCGCGATCACCCGCAGCACCGCATGGCCGGCAGCGGCGGCGACCGGGTTGGCGCCGAAGGTGTTGAAATAGCCGACATCCTCGCAGAACGCCGCGACCAGGTCCGGCCGGGCCGCCATGCCGGCCATCGGGAAGCCGTTCCCCATCGGCTTGCCCATGGTGACGATGTCGGGGGACAGGCCGTGCCGCCCGAAGCCCCAGAAATGGTCGCCGGTGCGGGCGAAGCCGGGCTGCACCTCGTCGGCGATGAACAGGCCGCCGGCCTCCCGCATCGCTGCGACGGCGGGGGCAAGGAAGCCCGGCGGGTCGGCATGCACCCCGTCGCTGGAAAAGATGCTGTCGCAGACCAGCGCCGCCGGGCGGTGGCCGCGCGCGGCCAGTTCGGCGATCGCCTGCCGCACCGCGGCGGCGAAGCCCTCCGCCAGGCCCGCGCCGTCGGCTGTGCCGAACAGAGCCGGGTCCGGCTCCGGCACCTGGGCGACATGGTCCGCCGGCGCGCCGCGCTTGAAGGCCGATGGCGAAATCTCCGTCACCGCCGCGGTATTGCCGTGATAGGCATTGCGGGTGACGACGAAGCCGGTGCCGCCGCTGGCCCGGGCGGCGACCCGCATCGCCAGGTCGTTCGCCTCGCTGCCCGAGCAGGTCAGGACGATGTTGGACAGGTCCGCCGGCAGCTTCGCCTTCAGCGCCTCCAGATAGTCGTCGACCACCGGGCTCAGATAGCGGGAGTTGATGTTCAGGCGCGCGATCTGGTCCTGCACCGCCGCCACCACGGCGGGGTGGGTGTGACCGACCGACGGCACGTTGTTGTAGAAGTCCAGATAGCGGCTGCCGTCGGCGGCGATCATCCAGGCGCCTTCGCCGGCCACCATCTGGATCGGTGCGTCGTAGAACAGGACGGCCGCCGCGCCGACATTGGCGAGCCGCCGCGCCAGCGCCGGATCGGCCGCCGCCGCCCCGTCCGCCGCCGGCCGGTAGGCATTCATGTCCAGGATCTGGCGGGCCTTGCTGCCGGTCATCGGCCGGTTCCGCCGCCGAGCCAGGCTTCGGCGATCGCCAGGGTGCCGTCGGTATAGGCGGGTCCGCCCAGCTCCTGCGCCGTCGGCGTTTCCGCATGGCTGGCGATCCAGGCGGTCAGCAGCAGGCGCCGCAGCATGACGAAGTCGGGGATCGCCGCCACCTCCTCCATCGACAGTGGCGCGACGGTGCCGTAGCCGGCGATCCAGGCCTCCTTCAGCGCCGGCACGATCGGCTCATGCTCGATGAAGCTGATCGCGGCGGCGAAGTCGTAGACGAACCAGCCGAAGCCGCAATCGTCGAAGTCGATCACCCCGAGCCGGTCGCCGTCGGCCAGCAGGTTGGCCAGGCGCAGGTCGGCATGGACGAGGCCGAACCGACCCGGGCCCTCGCCATAGGCGGCGAGCCTGTCCTTCAGCGCCATGCAGACCCGTTCCAGCAGGGCGCGGCCAGGCGCCTCCAAACCCAGGGCGTTCCGCCAGTCGCCCCAGTGCGGCGCCGGTCCGACCGTGGTCTCCCAGTTCCAGGTCTTGCGGATGAAGCCGGGCGGTCGCTGCCAGGCGCGCGTATGGGCGTGCAGTCGCGCGCTGATTTCCCCCAACTCCCGAAAGCCTTCCGCCAGACCGTCATCGGCAGCCGGCTCCTGGCCCTCCATGAAGGCGAAGGCGACCACGTTGCGCACCTGACCGTGATGGTCGAACTGCGCGATATGGCCGCCGCCGCGGGTCTCCAGTGGCGGTGGGGTGGCGACGATCCGGTCGGCGATCAGCGCCTGGATCCAGGCGAGTTCGGACTCGATCTCCGCCCGGCTGTGATAGTCGGGGCGATGGACCCGCAGGATCACCGGCGCCGCCGCTTCCGGATCGTCGGCGCGGAAGGTGGCGTTCTCCGACAGGTTCAGCAGGCGCACCTCGGTCCGCGGCGACAGGCCCCATTCATGGACCAGGCCCGCGGCGCCGGCGCGCAGTTCCTCAACGAAGCTGTCCTGATAGAGCGCGGCCATCGACTGGGCCTCCCGGTTCCGGATCGCCTGTTCCGGATGCCGCCTGTTCCGGATCGAGGTCGCGCCGATCATGAAATTCGGATCTTTGACTTGCAACATTTATCTTGCGTTCTGCAAGATTGTTGCGGATGCTGACAAGGCTTCGCGCAGCCCCGTCCGGGGGGCGCGGGGCAGGTGTCCGGGAATCGCCCTGCATCAGAACGGGCGGACCGGACCGGGGAGCGCAAGCGTACGCCCGCGGCGCGAATGCCGGGCGACCGCTGCATCGCAGCGGTCGCCACAGTTGCTGTGGCAACCAGTTGCCAGGCATTGGCGAGATCGCATTCGACACCGGGGGAGACGGATATGAGGATTTCACGTCGTACGTTCCTGCAGGGCAGCAGTGCCGCGGCCAGCCTGGCCGTGGCTGCACCGGTGCTTCTGGGCGGGCCCCGCCGGGCCCTGGCCGCACGGGACAAGGAACTGAACATCCTGTGCTGGGAAGGCTACAACACCGACGACGTGCTGGGGCCCTTCCGCGACGCGCATGAAGGCATCACCGTCCGGGCCGAGAGTGGCACCTCCGACCCCGACATGATCAACAAGCTGCGCGCGGGCGAGGTCAATGTCTGGGACCTGATCAACCTGAACCAGCCCTGGGCGCGCCAGCAGCTGCTGCCGGAAGGCCTGATCAAGCCGCTCAACAAGGAGCGGTTCATGCCCTATTTCGCGAAGATGGCGCCGGAATTCGCCGACCCGGCCTATCCGCTGGCCTTCGCCGCCAATGGCGACCTGATCGGCATGCCGCAGCGCTACGGCCCGTTCTCCTTCGTGGTGAACACCGACAAGATCAGCCGCGAGATGGCGGAGGACCAGGGCTGGAAGCTGTTCCTGGATCCGAAGCTGAAGGACCGCTACGGGGTCCTGACCTACGACAACTGGAACCTGATCCATATGTGCCTGACCGGGGACCTGAACCCGTTCAAGCCGCTGGACGAGAAGGGCTTCGCCACCTTCACCGATATCGCGAAACAGATCTTCGCCGGGTCGAAGCTGCTGACTGACGATCTGGTGCGATGAACACCGCGCTGATCAACGGCGAGATCGACGCCTATTTCACCGGCGGCACCTACACCGCCAGCCCGGCGCGGCTGGACGGCCTGTCGAACGTGCGCGGCATCACGCCGAAGTCCAGGCCGGTCGACGGCAAGGGCGGCGTGGTCTGGATCGAGCTGACCTCCGCGGTGGCCAATCCGGACCCGACCCCGCTGGCGGAGGATTTCCTGGAGTTCGTGCAGCAGCCGGAAATCTGCAAGGCGGTCGGCTTCGCCGAGGGCACCTACAACCCTGTCAGCCAGATGGGCGATCCGGAGGTCTTCAAGCTCTGGGACAAGGACGAGCTGGACGCCATCCAGTGGGACAGCCTGCCGGAGGAAATGGCCGGGTCGGTGGAATATTCGGTGGTGGCCGACTACGCCAAGCTGCTGGAGATCTACACCGCGGCCAAGCGCGGCTGACCGGTCAGCATTCCGACCTGCGGGCCCGGCGGCTTCGCCCGCCGGGCCCGGATCCCGTAGCCCGCCTTCCATTCCACGGATTCCGCCTGCATGTCCGGCACGCCCATCCTCCGCCTTGCGGGGCTCCTGAAGAAGTTCGACAGCTTCACCGCGCTGGACAGCATCGACCTGGAGGTGGCGGAGGGCGAATTCCTGGCCATCGTCGGCCCGTCGGGCAGCGGCAAGACCACCCTGATCCGGCTGCTGGTCGGCATGGACGAGCAGACCGAGGGCTCGATCTGGCTGCGCGACCAGCGGCTGGACCGGGTGCCGGCCAACCGGCGGCCGACCTGCATGGTGTTCCAGTCCCTGGCGCTGTTTCCGCACCGCAAGGTGGGGGAGAATATCGAGTTCCCGTTGAAGATCCGCGGCGTGGACCGGGCAACCCGGAAGGCGCGGGCGATGGAGCTGCTGGAGCTCCTGCGCCTGCCGCCGGACTACTACGACAAGCGCGTCCAGCAATGTTCCGGCGGCGAGCGCCAGCGCATCGCCCTGGCCCGGGCGCTGGCCTTCGACCCTGAGATCCTGTTCTTCGACGAGCCGCTGTCGGCGCTGGACTACCGGCTGCGCAAGACGCTGGAGAAGGAGCTGAAGGACCTGCACGCGCGGACCGGCAAGACCTTCGTCTACATCACCCATTCGCTGGAAGAGGCGATGGTGATGTCCGACCGCATCGCCATCATGCGGGCCGGCCGGATCGAGCAGATCGGCGCGCCGGAAGAGATCTATGCCAGGCCCTCCAGCCGCTTCGTCGCCGAGTTCATGGGCGAGGTGAACCTGTTCCCCGCGACCGGCACCGGCTTTGCTCATGTCGCCGTCGACCCGGCCGCCCTGGCCCGCGCCGGCATCGAGCCCGCCGCCGGCCACTGCCTGATGGTGCGGCCGGAAGGGCTGGAGATGCTGGCGTCCGGTGCGGCGGCGGAGGTGACGGCCGACGGCGTCCTGACCGCGAAATACGTGCTGGGCTCGCGCATCCAGTACCTGGTCACCCTGGACGACGGCCAGCCGGTAACGGTGGAAGTCCTGCGCGAGAATGCGGTCGATGCGGCCGAGGGCGCGGCCCTGCGGGTGGGCTGCCCGCTGTCGCGCTGCCACCTGGTCCCCGAATGAGCGGCGGGGAATGAGGGTCGCATGGAACGCCTGAGCGCCCGCCTCGGCCTGTTCTGCGCCCTGCCGCTGGGTGTGGTGATGGTGCTGGCCTTTCTGGCACCGCTGCTGGTGGTGGCGATCTTCTCGGTGATGCCGCAGAAGGTCTTCTCGCTGCTGAATGCGCCGGACTTCTCCTCCTACGCGATCATCGTCGGGCAGGGCTACTGGCGCTCGGTGGCCTGGTCGCTGTTCATGGCTTTCCTGTCCACCCTGATCCTGTTCCTGCTGTGCTGGCCGCTGGCCTATGGCATGGCGAAGGTGTTCGGCCGCTTCACCCTGGTGCTGACCATCGGCGTGGTGATGACCCTGTTCGTGTCGGAGAATATCCGCCTGTTCGGCTGGGTGCTGACCCTGATGAAGGGCGGCCTGTTCGAGGGGCATCTGCGCGCCTGGACCGGCAGCGGCTTTGACGGCCTGCTCTACGACGTGCCGGCGATCGTCTTCGGCCTGGTCTATGTCTACCTGCCGTTCATGCTGTTCCCGCTGGCGCAGGGCATCGCCATGGTGCCTGACGATGCCCGCCAGGCGGCGGCCGATCTGGGCGCCTCGCGCTGGCAGGTGCTGGTGGAGGTGGACCTGCCGCTGACGGCGCCCGGAATCCTGGTCGGCAGCCTGTTCAGCTTCGTGCTGGCGGCCGGCGCGCTGGCGGAATCCAAGCTGCTGGGCGGCCAGGCAGTGGTGGTGATCGCCGACGAGGTGGAAACCGCCTTCACGTACGGCCAGAACTGGCCGCTGGGCTCCGCCCTGACCATGGTGCTGGTGGCGATCGTCGGCGGGCTCGCCTTCCTCGGCATTTCCCGGGTCGACCTGGACGCGATCATGGGGCGCAAGCGCTGATGCCGGTCCATCGCCTCACCCGCATCGCGCTGTACCTCTACGGACTGCTGGTCCTGCTGTTCCTCTACCTGCCGCTGGTGTCCGTCGGCTTCGCCTCGGTCTCCAAGGCACGCTACCTGACCTTCCCGATCAGGAAATACGCGACAGGCTGGTATGCGGAGGCGGTCGAGAGCCAGACCGTCGCCGACCTGCTCTGGACCTCGCTCACCATGGCGCTGATCGTCACCGCGGCATCGATGGTGCTGGGCTTCTTCGGCGCGCTGGCCTTCGCGCGCTACCAGTGGCGGTATCGCCGGCTGTACCAGAAGCTGATCCTGCTGCCGATCTTCTTTCCGCAGGCGGTGCTGGGGCTGGCGCTGCTGATGTGGTTCAACGCGCTGGGCATCATCCCGTCCTGGCATACGGCGGTGGTGGCGCACCTGGTCTGGATCGCACCGATCGCCACCCTGGTGATCGCGATCCGCGCCTATTCCTTCGACCCGGCGCTGGAGGAGGCGGCCCGCGACATGGGCTGCACCACCTGGCAGGTGCTGCGGGAGGTGACGATCCCGCTGCTGATGCCGGGCGTGATTTCCGCCGGGCTGTTCGCCTTCCTGCTGAGCTGGGGCAATTTCCCGCTCTCGCTGTTCACCACCGGGGCCGATTCCACCCTGCCGGAATGGCTCTATGCGAAGATGGTCGCCGGCTACTCGCCGCTGGTGCCGACGGTCGGCATGCTGTCGGTCATGGCATCGGTGCTGCTGCTCGCCCTCGGCCTCACCATCCCCGCGCTGGTCCGGCGGCTGCGCGGCCTCACCGCGGAATAGGAGGAGAACCCATGCTCTCGCCCATCAGGGACAAGGCGGTCATCGTCACCGGCGGCTCGAAGGGCATCGGCCGCGGCATCGCGAAGGTCTTCGCCGCGCAGGGCGCGAAGGTGATGGTCACCGCCCGCGGCCGGGAGGCCGCGGCGGCCGTGGTGGCGGAGATCCGGGGCGCCGGCGGCACCGCGGAAATGTGCCTGGGCGACGTGGCCGACTGGGGCGATGTGCAGGCGATGATCGCGGCGACGGTGGAGGCGTTCGGCGGGGTCGACATCCTCTGCGCCAATGCCGGCGCCTTCCCGCAGACCAAGATGGTCGACATGGCGCCCGAGGAATGGGACCAGGTGCTGGGCACCAACCTGAAGTCCAGCTTCCTCTGCGTGAAGGCCTGCATCCCGCAGTTCGAGAAGGCGGGGCGGGGCCGGGTGATCCTGACCTCGTCGATCACCGGGCCGATCACCGGCTTTCCGGGCTGGAGCCACTATGGCGCATCGAAGGCCGGCCAGCTGGGCTTCCTGAAGACCGCGGCGATGGAGCTGGCGCGCTACAACACAACGATCAACGCGGTGATGCCGGGCAATATCGTGACCGAGGGGCTGGAAGGGCTGGGCGCCGACTATCTGGCCACCATGGCCGCCTCGATCCCGCTGAAGCGGCTGGGCTCGGTGGAGGATATCGGCCATGCCGCCCTGTTCTTCGCCTCCGACGAGGCCGGCTACATCACCGGCCAGACCATCGTCGTCGACGGCGGCCAGGTGCTGCCGGAAAGCCTGGAGGCGCTGCAGGAGATCTGAGGCGGGCAGACGGTTCCGCCAGTCCGTCAGGTTCCGTCGGGCGGGGACGGCTTCGCCGCCCACATCTCCACCTCCACCAGGAAGCCGGGCAGGAGGATCGCCTGCACCGCGGTGCGGGCCGGGCGCGGCTCCGGCATCATGGCGGCATAGACGGTGTTGAAGCGCGCCCAGTCCGCCAGGTCGGTCAGGTAGACATTCGCCTTGAAGACGTCGGCCAGGTCGCATCCCGCCGTGGCCAGCTGGCGGGCGCAGTTGCGCAGGGTGGCTTCGGTCTGGACCTCGACCGTGTCGCCGATCACCGTCCCATCGGCATCCACCGCGACCTGGCCGGACACCACGACAAGGCGGCGGGCATCCACCTCCAGCACCGGCGAATAGGGCCCTGCCGTGCTGTGCTGGGACGCACCTGCGGGCAGGTGCTTCAATGAATGGCTCCGGCCCTGGGGATGGCTCTGGGGATGCGTCCGGCGCACCTCTCCTGGCTCCGTCATGGCGGGCTCCCTGTTCCGGTCGTTCGCTCTGCCGCCGCCAATGCCGCGACCATTGCAGCCGCACTATATCGACCAATTACAACCAATTCCAACCCTTTGGCGCTGACCGCCATCGTGGCTGATCAGGCGGCGCGGACCTTGGGTGGCGCCATGCCGCGGCAATGGCGGCGGTTGCGGAGCGGCGGGCGGCGGGCCAGATTGGGTGGCAATGGTCGCGGCCGGTCCCGGCCGTCGATGTCCCGCCTGTGCTGGAAACCGCTACCCATGCCCGCTTCCGACCGGCCGCCGCCGCTTGCCGCCATCGCCACCAACGTCATTGCGACCAATGAGCGGGCCACCCCGTCGCTGGTCTACCGCGCGCTGCTGCAGGGCATCCGCAACGGGTCGATGGTGCCGGGGGCGCGGCTGCCGAACGAGCGCGAGCTGGCGCAACAGCTGAACACCAGCCGCACAGCGGTGCGCAGCGCCCTGGCGATGATGGAGCGCCAGGGCCTGGTGCACCGCAAGGTGGGCAGCGGCACCTTCCTGTCGGACCAGGCGCAGGAGGTGTTCAGCCGCATGGACCAGACCGATGCGGCAAGCCATGACGAGGTGCCCTCCTTCGCCGAAATCGTCGAGGGGCGCCTGCTGTTCGAGCCGGCGATGATGCGGCTGGTGGTGGCCCGGGTGGAGGAGGCGGATATCGCGGCGATGCGGTCGAGCCTGGCCGAGATCCTCTCCGCGCCGACCTGGGAGCGGTTCAAGGAAAGCATCTACGCGCTGCACCGGCAGGTCTTCGCTTCGACCCGCAACCGCTTCCTGATGCAGGTGATGAGCTCGATCCTCGACGATCGCCGCGCGGTGCATTTCGACGGCCGCGACACCGACAAGCCGCCGCCGGACGCGGTGCGCCGGCAGACCCACAAGGACCTGGCCGCCATCGTCGACGCGGTGGCGGCGCGCGACGGCGACCGGGCCGAAGCCCTGGTCTCCGATCACCTGATGCGCACCCTGGCGACCATCAACATCTGGCAATAGCCGCCGGCGGCCGCCGGGCGGGCGGCACCCATGCTCGAATGATTGCAAATGGTCGCAAGTGGTCTAATATGGTCCACAGTTGCGGCGGCCGGTCCGGCGTGCCGCATGAGCCCTGCATGAGGCCGTCGGGGAAGGGTCCGGATGCCGCATCTCGCCGTCCAGAGCGTCGCGAAGAGCTATGACGGCAATCCGGCCGTGCAGGAGATTTCCTTCGCGGTCGAGGCCGGCCAGGTCCTGGCCGTCTGCGGCGAGAACGGCGCCGGCAAGTCCACCCTGATGAAGATCCTGTCGGGCGCCACCCTGCCCGACCAGGGCGCGATCCTGCTGGACGGCCGGCCGGTGACGATCGACCGGCCGGCCGCCGCCGGTGCATTCGGCATCCGCACCGTGCACCAGGAATTCAGCCTGCTGCCGCACATGAGCGTGGCGGAGAACATGCTGCTCGGCCGCATGCCCACACGGTCCCTGCCGCTGCCGGGTCTGCGCTTCGTCGTGGACTGGCCGGCGGCGAACCGGATGGCCGGCGCGGTGCTGACCGATTTCGGCTTTCCCGACATCGATCCGCGCGCCCTGGTCCGCCACCTGAGCGTCGCGCAGCAGCAGATCGTGGAGATCGCGAAGGCGCTGGCCGCGGGGCCGGAGATCCTGATCCTCGACGAGCCGACGGCGGTGCTCTCCGCCTCGGAGACGGAGATCCTGTTCCGCCGCATCCGCGCCCTCGCCGCACAGGGCACCACCATCCTCTACATCTCCCACCGGCTGGAAGAGATCTTCGAGATCGCCGACCGGATCGTCGTCCTGAAGGACGGCCGCTCGGTGCTGGAGGGCGCGGTGGCGGAGCTGGACGAGGAACGGCTGATCCGCGCGATGGTCGGCCGGCCGCTGTCGGCGATCTATCCGGAGCGGCGCGGCAGTGCCGGCGCGGCGGTGCTGGAGGTGACCGGCCTGGGCCGCGACGGGGCTTTCGAGGCGATCGACTTCTCGGTCCATGCCGGCGAGATCGTCGGCATGTTCGGCCTGGTCGGCAGCGGCCGGACGGAGATCGCGCAGGCCGTGTTCGGCGCCCGGCCCGCCGACCGCGGCCGCATCGTCCTGAACGGCCGGGCCCGGCGGTTCGCCTCTCCGGCCCAGGCGGTCGGTGCCGGGCTGGCGATGGTGACCGAGGATCGCAAGGGCGACGGCCTGGCCCTGGAAGCGAGCGTGCAGGACAATGCGGTCCTGGCCAGCTACAGCCGGATCGCCCGACTCGGGGTGATCAATGCCGCGCGCCGGCACGACCTGGTGGCCGGCCAGATCGCCGACCTGTCGATCCGCCCGGCGGAGCCGGAGCGGCCGGTGCGCCAGCTCAGCGGCGGCAACCAGCAGAAGGTGGTGCTGGCGAAATGGCTGCTGGCGCCGGACCGGGACCTGTTCATCTTCGACGAGCCGACCCGCGGCGTCGACATCGCCACCAAGGCGGAAATCTACCAGATCATGCGCGACCTGGCCGGTCGCGGGGTCGCGGTGCTGCTGATCTCCTCGGAGATGCCGGAGGTGCTGGGGCTGTCCGACCGGGTGCTGGTGGTGCGCGACGGCCGCCTGGTGGCGGAGCTGCCGCCGGCCGGACTGGATGCCGAGACGGTCTTCGCCCATGCCGCCGGTCTGCCGGTGCCGGCTTCCGGCGCGGGCGGCACGCCGCCGGTCTTGCATTGAGTGGCGCCCGATGATGCGGCTGGCGGTGCGAACCTCCTGGCTGCGGCTCAGCCGCGCGGACATGCTGTTCGCGCTGGCGATCGTCGCGCTGGTCGTCTTCGCGGCCTTCGCCTCCGACGCCTTCCTGACCCAGCGCAACATGGTGAACATCTCCCGCCAGATGGTCACCAACGGCTTTCTCAGCCTGGGCATGCTGATGGTGATACGCACCGGTGGCATCGACCTGTCCGTCGGCTCGGTGCTGGCGCTGGCCGGCATGCTGGCGGTGGGCCTGCAGGCGCAGATGCCGTTTCCGCTGGCGATGGCGGTCGCCGTCGCGATGGGCGTGGTGGTGGGCTGGCTCAACGGCTGGCTGGTGGCGCGCTTCGACCTGCAGTCCTTCATCGTCACCCTGGCAATGATGGGCAGCCTGCGGGGCCTGACCTACGTCTATGCCGATACCCCCCGTTATCCGGAGGAGGCCGCCTTCCGCTCCCTGATCGGCGGCGCCTTCCTGGGGCCGGTGCCGGTCACCTTCATCGTCTTCGCCGCCGCGGTGCCGGTGGTCTGGTTCTACCTGAACCACACGGTGTCCGGCCGCGCCGCCTTTGCCATCGGCGTCAACAAGGAGGCGGTGCGCCTGGCCGGCGTCAATGTCCGCCGCCACCTGATCTTCGCCTATATCGCCTGTGCGGTGTTCGCGGCGATCGCCGGGGTGCTGCTCTCGTCGCGCCTGGGCATCGCGCAGCCCAGCGTGGGCATCGGCTACGAGCTCGACGCGATCGCCGCGGTGGTGATCGGCGGCGGCCTGCTGGGCGGCGGCGGCGGCACGGTGCTGGGGGTGCTGGGCGGCGTCCTGGCGCTCGCTGTCGTCGACAACGTGCTGAACCTGTTCAACGTCGATTCCTATTACCAGCAGCTCCTGAAGGGCCTGATCATCCTGGTGGCGGTGCTCGCCAGGCGGCGCAGGCTCTGACCGGAAAGGGCAGGGGCGGTTTCGCGAAGGCCGCGGGAAGAACCCGCGGCAGGACAGAAGGGAGAGGCAGAATGAGCATCGCATCCAAGGCGCGGCGCATGGCGACCGCGGCGGTCATGGCAGGCGGCATCGCCGTCGCCGGTCTGGCCATGCCGGCAGGACCGGCGGCGGCAGAAGAAGAGATCCGCATCGGCATGGTGAACCTGTCGCTGTGCTGCGCCTATTTCGTCGGCATGGACGCCGCCGTGAAGGCGGAGGCCGCGCATTATTCGAACGTCGAGATCCTGTCGACCGATGCCGGCGGCGACGTGGCGAAGCTGACGGCGGACGTGGAGGACCTGCTGAACCAGCAGGTCGACGCGATCATCGTCTCCGGCGGCTGGATCGAGGCGGCGCCGGCGGCGACCGACGCGATCACCCAGGCCGGCGTGCCGCTGGTGATGGTCGACCGGCTGCTGAAGCTGGCCGACTACACCAGCTGGGTCGGCCCCGACAACCGCGCCATCGGCGAGGGGATCGGCCGCTACATCGTCGAGCGCCTGGACGGCAAGGGCCGGGTGGCGGTGATCCGCGGCGGCCCGGCCGACAATTCCATCGGCTCCAACCGGACCGAGGGCATGACCTCGAAGCTGGAAGGCACCGGGGTCGAGGCGGTGATCGCACCGGGCTGGGCCGGCTGGAGCGCCGATGGCGGCTTCAAGCAGATGGAGGATCTGCTGGCCAAGGAGGAAAAGCTCGACGCGGTGTTCTGCGAGAACGATTCCATGTGCCTGGGCGCGCAGAAGGCGATCGCCGATGCCGGCCGTGCCGGCGAGATCTTCATCACCTCCGTCGACGGCGAGAAGGGCGCGCTGGCGGCGATCATGAAGGAGGGCGGCAATTACGGTGCCACCGGCCTGAACTCGTCGGACCAGATCGGCCGCGCCGGCTTCCACCGCACGATGGCGATCCTGGCCGGCGCGGTGCCGGAGAAGGACACCGTCCTGCCCTCGCCGATCATCACCGAAGAGAACGTGGTGAAGTTCTACGACGAGAAAAGCACGTTCTGAGCCGGGGCCGGGCGCCGCGGTCATGCCAGGCCTTGAGCCGCGGCTGTCCGGCTAAGCTTTTCGGCGGTGTGGAGCGAGCCACACCGCCGACTTCATGCATCACGCGCGGATTTGTTCCGCGCGTCCATGCTGCAGCCACTCGATGAGAGCCTGCCTTGATTGACCCTGGCGGCACCCTGGATCGCCGCGACGAGCGCGGCGGTGACGCTTGGGGGGATGTGGTCGAGACCTTGGAGCAGGGCGCGCCGCCCGCCATCCCCTAAAGCGCGATCCGCGTCTTCGTTTCCGCCACGTTCACGCCGCGGCGCCATTGCAGGATGTACTCCGTGGCCGGCCGGATGTCCGGTGCGGCGAGCCAGAGCCGCCACAGGTGGCGGCGGCGGGCCGGTTCCGGCCAGTCGGTGAAGCCGGTGCGGGTATGCAGCATCACCTCGTTGTTGAGGATCTGGATGTCGCCGGGGCGCAGCTCCATCGACAGGTGCTGCGCCTCCGCGATCTCCTCCGCCAGGCGCAGGCCCTCCGCCTGGGCCGAGGTCAGCGCCGGTGCGCCGGGCAGGGCATGGCCCTTTTCGATATGCTTTGGGCCGAAGGCAGTGCAGAGCAGCCCGTCCTTGAAGGCGAAGACCGGGCTTTCGTACCAGGGCTGCTGGGCGGGATCCGCCTCGCCATGCTTGGTCCAGCACAGCGGCTGCATCAGCGCCTCGACCAGGTCGGGGCGCAGGGAGAGCAGGGTGTTGTAGACCGCGACTGACGAGGCAACCTTCGACAGCCCGCCTTCCATCGCCGTGCGCAGGCAGAACAGGGCGACCAGCTCCGCCTGGTCGCAGTGATAGTCCATCGTCACCGCGGTCTGGTAGCCGCGCACGTTCGGGTCGTCGTAGCTCTTGCCGGTGTCGTGGACATGGCCGATCAGGTCGCCGTCCGGATTGTTGGAGATCGCCTTCCCCAGATGCCGGCCGATCCCCCAGAAGATCGCCGCGCATTCCGCCTCCGGCATGTCCTGGCCGTCAGGAGTGCCGACGGGCAGGCCGCGGATCAGGGCGAGGCCCGGCCCGTCCTTCAGCTCCCGCCGGATGCGGGCCAGCGGCAGGGCGAAGCGGCCGAGGTCGAAGCCGTCGCGGCCGATGCCGGTGAGGCGGGTGGGGTCGCCGCCCGCCACGTCGAGCGCCGCACGGCCGGCCGCGCGCAGGTCGGCGACCTCTCCGTCCGTCAGTTCGTGGATCCAGGAGCGGTCACCGCCCAGATCGGCGGCGGTCCAGTTGGCGGGATCGGCCACCGGCCGTCCCGGCCGCGCGGTCGTGCGGCTCTGCGGTGTGAACGCCATCTTCAGCCCCTTGCTCCGAGTTCGGGGGAGGATAGCAATGCGGGCCGAGGTACCGGAAGCGGGGGCGGGGAGGGGCTGGCATGCATCGCAAGCGGGACGGCGCGCCGGCCGGTCCTCCCATGCCGTCCCTCGTTCCCGCCTTGAGCGGGAAGCCGTTCCGATGGCGTGGCGGTCCGGTCAGATCGCCAGGTACTGCTGCCGCAGCTCCTCGTTGTCCAGCACCTCGCGGGCGGGGCCGTCGAAGACCACCTGGCCCATGTCCAGGATCGCCGCGCGGTCGGCCAGGTGCAGGGCGGCGATGGCGTTCTGCTCCACGATGATGGTGGTCAGGCCCAGGCCCTTGATCTCTTCCAGGATCTTCTCGATCTCCTGCACGATCACCGGGGCGAGGCCCTCATAGGGTTCGTCCAGCAGCAGCAGCTTCACCTCGCGGGCCAGCGCCCGTGCCACCGCCAGCATCTGCTGCTCGCCGCCGGAGAGGGTGACGCCTTCCTGCTTGCGGCGTTCCGCCAGGCGCGGGAAATGGTCGTAGATCCGCTCCAGTTCCCAGCCCTTGGGCTCCACGATCTGGGCGAGCTGCAGGTTCTCCTCCACCGTCAGGCCGGGGATGATGCGCCGGTCCTCCGGCACCAGGCCGACGCCGACCCGGGCGGCCTGGTAGGCCTCCATCCTGTGCAGGGCCTTGCCGTCCAGCCAGACCTCGCCATGGGTCAGGGCCGGGCTGTCGACCCGGGCGATGGCGCGCAGGGTGGAGGTCTTGCCCGCGCCGTTGCGGCCCAGCAGGGCCAGGATCTCGCCCTCGCGCACGTCGAAGCCGACCCCCTGCACGATGTAGCTCTCGCCGTAATAGGCGTGCAGGTCGCGGGCCGAGAAAAAGGCCGGGGCGGCCGCGGCGCCCGGCGCCGGCGCGGCGGCGGCACCCGCCTCGGCGGTGCGGGCAGGGCTTTCGGAACCGGGCATGTCGTCGATGGCCTTCATCATGTTCATAGATGCGCTCCGCCAAGATAGGCTTCCTGGACCCTCTCGTCGCCCTTGATCTCCGCGGGCGCGCCCTCGGCGATCACGGTGCCCTGGGCCAGGACGGAGATCCGGTGGGCGAGGGAGAACACGACATGCATGTCGTGCTCGATGACGATCTTGGTGATGCCGCGCTCGCCGATCCGCTTCAGCAGGTCGATGGTGGCGTTGGTGTCTGCGCGCGACATGCCGGCGGTGGGCTCGTCCAGCAGCAGCAGCCGCGGCTCCTGCACCAGGCACATGGCGAGCTCCAGCCGCCTTTTGTCGCCACGCGACAGGGTGCCGGCGGTCTCGTCCTTCTTCTCCGCCAGGCCGACCTCTTCCAGCAGATGCTCGGCCTTCTCCCGCACCGCGCGCTCGCCGTCGACCCGGATCCACGACTTCACCCGGAAGGCGCCGTCGCGCCGGGCGAAGGTCGGGATCATCACGTTTTCCAGCAGGGTCAGGTCGGCGAAGATCTCCGGTGTCTGGAACACCCTGGCGACGCCGGCCTGATTGATCTGGTGCGGCGCCAGGCCCAGCAGCGAGCCGCCGTCGAACATCACCGTGCCGGTGTCCGGCGTCAGGCGGCCGACGAAGCAGTTCAGCAGGGTCGATTTGCCGGCGCCGTTCGGGCCGATGATGGCGTGGACGGCACCTTCCTCCACTTCCAGGTTGACGTTGCGCAGCGCGGCCAGGCCGCCGAACTGCTTGTTGAGGTTCTGCACCTGCAGGATGCTCATCGTTCCCACCCCCTCACTGCGCGCCCTGGTGGCTGGCCGTGCCGGCCGCCTGCCGGCGCTGGCGGCGCCGGGCCGCGACCCGCCCCAGCCGCCGGAAGCCTTCCATCAGCCCGCCAGGCAGGAAGATCACGATCAGCATGAACAGCACGCCCAGGGTGAGGTGCCAGCCCTCGCCCACGAACAGGCTGAGGATGCCGACGACGACGCTCTCCACCCCGTCCGGCAGGAAGGCGAAGACCTGGTGCAGGACCTGGTCGTTGAAGGCGGAGAAGATGTTCTCGAAATACTTGATCAGCGCCGCGCCCAGCACCGGCCCCAGCAGTGTGCCGGCGCCGCCCAGGATGGTCATCAGCACCACCTCGCCCGACGCGGTCCACTGCATCCGCTCCGCGCCCGCCAGCGGGTCGGTGGCGGCCAGCATGGTGCCGGCCAGGCCGGCATACATGCCGGAGATGATGAAGGCGGTCAGGGCGTAGGGCCGGGCATGGACGCCGGTATAGTTGATCCGGTTCTGGTTCGACTTGATGCCTCGCAGCATCATGCCGAAGGGCGAGCGGGTGATCCGCAGCGCCAGGTAGAAGCCGATGATCAGGATCACGCCGCAGAAGTAGAAGCCGGGATAGCCGCTCATCTCCAGCCCGAACAGGTTGGTCGAGGGCAGGCCAACTTCCGGCACCACGCCGAACCAGCTGTCCAGGATCCGCGGATCCTGCGCGGTGAGCTGCAGCCCGGTCTCGCCGTTGGTGATCGGGGTGAGCACCGAATAGGCGAGGTTGTAGCACATCTGCGCGAAGGCCAGGGTCAGGATCGAGAAGTAGATGCCCGTCCGGCGCAGGCTGATGAAGCCGATGGCGGCGGCGAACAGGCCGGCGAACAGGATGCCGAAGGCGACCGCCGGCAGCACGTTCATGGTCAGCAGCTTGAAGCTCCAGACCGCGGTGTAGGAGCCGACGCCCAGGAAGGCGGCATGACCGAAGGAGAGGTAGCCGGTCAGGCCGAACAGGATGTTGAAGCCGATCGCGAAGATCCCGTAGATCGCGAACTTCTGCATCAGGTCCGGATAGGCGGCGCCGATCGGGTCGAGCCAGAGCGGCATCGCCAGCACCGCGACCGCGAAGCAGAGCATCAGGATCGCGTCGTTGCGGGGGCCGGGCTGCACCAGGCGGCGCGGGCCGGGGCTGGAGAGTTCCATGGAAGCGGCGCTCATCGGCTCAGCCCTCCATCACGCCGCGCCGGCCCAGCAGGCCGCGGGGGCGCACCAGCAGGATCACGACGGCGACAAGGTAGATGATGATCTGGTCGATGCCGGGGATGATCGCCTTCACCTCGTTCATCGAGGCGAAGGATTGCAGGATCCCCAGCAGGAAGCCGGCCAGCACCGCGCCGCCCAGCGAGCCCATGCCGCCGACCACGACGACGACGAAGGACAGGACCAGGAAGTCCATGCCGATATGGTAGTCGGGCGGCAGGATCGGCGTGTACATCACGCCGGCCAGGCCGGCGACCACGGCCGCCAGGCCGAAGACGATGGTGAAGCGGCGCTGGATGTTGATGCCCAGCAGGCCCACCGTCTCCCGATCGCGCATGCCGGCGCGGACCACCATGCCGAAGGTGGTGAACTGCAGGAAGGCGAAGACGCCGAACAGGACGAGGCCGGAGAACAGCAGGTAGACCAGCCGCCACCAGGGATAGATCACGTTGGCGCCCAGGCCGATCCAGCTGCCGATATCGGCGCTGCCGTCGACGATCTCCGGCGGCGGGGTCGGGATCGGGTTGGCGCCGAAGATCGCCTTGATGATCTCCTGCAGAACGATCGCCAGGCCGAAGGTGACCAGGATCTGTTCCGCATGCGGGCGGCGGTAGAAGAAGCGGATCAGGCCGCGCTCCATCGCCAGGCCGATCAGCAGCATGACCGGGATCGCCAGGATGATCGCCAGCGGCACCGAATAGTCGATGATCACCTTGCCGGTATCGCCCAGCCAGATCTCCAGGTAGGGGATCTCCTTGTAGGCGTCGAAGAAGGTGATGCTCTCGTCCTTCACCTTGGAGGAGAGGGTGAGCAGCTTCTGCATGGTGACGGCGCAGAAGGCGCCGAGCATGAACAGCGCGCCATGGGCGAAGTTGACGACGCCCAGGGTGCCGAAGATCAAGGTCAGGCCCAGGGCGATCAGCGCATAGGCGCCGCCCTTGTCCAGGCCGTTCAGCAGCTGCAGGACGAGCGCGTCCATCGGCTTTGGTCCCATTCCTTGGCAGATGCCGGTGCCGGCACCGCGGTTGCGGGCGCCGGCATGGCGGAAAAAAAAGGGGCCGGCCGCCGATCCGCCCTCTCGGGAAAGGCGGCCCGCTTGCGCGGGACCGGACGGCCGGCCAGACGTTGGCGGAGGAACGCCGACGCCCCAGACGGGCCCGGCCGAAGCCGGGCCCCGATACGCGGGTCCAGTCAGAAGACCCTGAAGCTACGCAGCCTGCCCGGTCAGCTGACGTTGTAGGGGCCGAGCGAGCCCGGGAAGGTGTCGACCGGATAGGTCACCTTGTCGCGCGGCACGATCTTCACGACCTCCAGCAGGTCGAACTGGCTGGTCGGGTTCTCCTTGCCGCGCACCACCAGCACGTCCTTGAAGCACTGATGATCCTCGGCCCGGTACAGGGTCGGGCCGTTGCCCATGCCGTCGAACTCGAAGCCTTCCAGCGCCTTGATCACCTCCGGCGGATAGAAGGTGCCGGCCTGCTCGCAGGCATTGGCGTAGAGCAGCGCCTGCACGTAGCAGGTTTGCGCCGCCTGGCTGGGCGGGAAGCCGTATTCCTGGCCGAAGGACTTCACGAAGGCCTGGCTGCCGGCATCGGTCAGCGACCAGTGCCAGTTGGTGGTGCCCAGGATGCCCTTCACGTTGTCGCCCGCGCCCTGCGCCATCAGGCGGGAATAGAGCGGCACCACGACCTCGAACTGCTTGCCGTTGACCTGCTTGTCGCGCAGCCCGAACGCCACGGCCTGGGTCAGGGAGTTGACCATGTCCTTGCCGTAGTGGTTCAGGATCAGCACGTCGGCGCCGGAATTCAGCACCGGCGTGATGTACTGCGAGAAGTCGCCGGCGCCGAGCGGCGTACGGACCGTGGCGGTGGTTTCCCAGCCGAGCGCCTCGGTGGCGTTCTTGATCGACTCCTCCTGGGTCCAGCCCCAGGTATAGTCGGCGGTCAGGTGATAGGCCTTGCGGTCCTTGCCGTATTCCTCCTGCAGCACCGGGGCGAGCGCCAGGCCCGACATATAGGCGTTGAAGAAGTGGCGGAAGCCGTAGCGGCGGCGGTCCTTGCCCGTGGTGTCGTTGGAATGGGTCAGGCCGCACATGAAGATGACGCCCATCTCCTGCGCCAGCGACTGCTGCGCGATCGCGGTGCCGGAGGACGAGCCGCCGGTGAACATGATCACGCCGTCCTTCTCGATCATCCGCTTCGCGGAGGCGCGGGCGGCGTCGGACTTGGTCTGGGTGTCGCCGGTCACGAAAGTGACCTTCTTGCCCAGCACGCCGTTCCCCTTCAGGGACTTCGGCGCCATGGTGTTGAGCATGCCGCCGTCGCCCTCGCCGTTGAGGTGCTTGACGGCCAGCTGGTAGGCGCGCAGCTCGTCCGCGCCCTCATCGGCATAGGCGCCGGTCTGCGGCACGTTGAAGCCGAACACGACATTGGCGGCATTGCCGGGATTGTTGCGGAATTCCTGCGCCCAGGCGCCGCGGTTGATCATCGGAACGGCCATCAGCCCGGCAGCTGCGGCGGCGCTCCCCTTCAGCAGGGTGCGGCGGGAAAATCCATTGCGGTTCATCTTTTTCCTCCCGGAAGTTGTCGGTCCTGCGCGCTGCGGCCGCCCCGGTTGCTCCGGATCTCCACCGGTCACACCGGCGCCGCAATTCTTACCTGACCGCCCCAGACTCGCCGCTCATGGTCAATTCAGCAATAAGATATTGAAAATAAACGGTAATTTTGTAAAAATGCGAGAATGGAGATTGAAAAACGTGTAAAATTTTGACCTTGCACCGCAACATGCATGACCGGTCGCGCCGGCGCGGCTGTCACCGGAAGGGCCGGCCGCGATGACCCGCACACCCATCGGCATGCGGGTGCGGGAGCGGCGCAAGAGCCTGCGCCTGACGCAGACGGCGCTGGCGGAACGGCTGGCGATCTCGGTCTCCTACCTGAACCTGATCGAGCACAACAAACGCAAGATCGGCGGGCGCCTGCTGCTGCGGCTCTGCGAGGAGCTGCAGGTCGATATGGAGTGGCTGGACGGCGCGGCCGAGCGCCGCCTGATCGGCGACCTGGAGGAGCTGGCGGCCGAACCGCTGCTGGCGCATCTGGCGCCGGACCCGGCCGCCGGGGCGGAACTGGTCGGCCGCTATCCGGACTGGTCGGCGGCACTGGTGGCCCTGCACCGCGCCTATCTGGAGCGCAACCAGACGGTGGCCGCCCTGTCCGACCGGCTGACCCAGGACCCGGCGCTGCGCGACGCCATGCACCGGATGCTGTCCACCATCGCCGCGATCCGCTCCTCGGCGGAGATCCTGGACAGCGTCGACGACCTGGAACCGGACCAGGCGCGCCGCTTCCACAGCATCATCGCGGAGGAAAGCGGGCGGCTTTCGGAAGTGGCCGGCGCCCTCACCCAGTTCCTGGAGCGGGCGCCGACGGAAACCCGGTCGATCACCCCGGTGGAGGAAGTCGACGACTTCATCATCCAGAACGACAATCGCTTTCCGCTGCTGGACGAAGCGGCGGAGGATCTGCGGCGCAGCCTGGGCGCGACCCTGCCGGCGATGGAGCCGGCGCTGGCGGAACGGCTGGAGGTGCGCGGCAAGGCGCGGCCGGCCCTGCCGGAGGGGGCGCCCGCCAGCGCGCGGCGCTTCGCCCTGGCGATGGCGGTGGCCGATGCCGAATGCGGCGAGGCGATCGCCGCGCAGCTGGCGGAGACCACCCTGCTGACCAGCGTGGCGGCGCGGCGGCGGGGCCTGCGGGCGCTGACCTCCTACCTGGCGGCGGCGCTGCTGTTCCCCTACGACGCCTTCCTGGAGGATGCGCAACGGCTGGCCTATGACATCGACCTGCTGCGGCGGAAGTACAATGCCTCCATCGAGCAGGTCTGCCACCGGCTGGTGACCCTGCGGCGGCCCGGCGCGGAGGGGGTGCCGTTCGGTTTCATGCGCGCCGACCCGGCGGGCTTCATCTCAAAGCGCTTCCCGCTGCCGCGCCTGCCGCTGCCGCGCTATGGCGGCGCCTGTCCGCTCTGGGCGGTCTATCGCGCCTTCCAGACGCCGGAGAGCTTCGTGCCGCAGCATGTCGCCTTTCCCGGCGGCGACCGCTTCCTGTTCGTGGCCCGTGCGGTGGCGAAGGCGGAGGGCAGCTTCGACCGGCCGCGGGGCCTGTTGTCGGTGATGCTGGCCTGCGACGCGGTCTATGCCGACCGCATCGTCTATGCGCGCGGCCTGGATATGAGCCAGCGAGCGCCAGCGCTGCCGGTCGGCACCTCCTGCCGGATCTGCACCCGGACCGACTGTGCGACCCGGCAGGAGGACCCGATCGTCAATCCGTGAGGGGCAGGTTCATCCGGAATGCCGGATCGCACCTGGCACCGGGTCGCCGGCCAGCGCAACCCTGTTGCGGCCGCCATGCTTGGCCGCGTAGAGCGCCGTGTCGGCCTGCTCCAGCGCCTCTTCCAGGGCCATGTCCGCCGGCAGCGGGCAGGCGCCGATGCTGGCGGAGACGGACATCTCGGTGCCGTCCTCCAGCAGGTAGGGGGTATCGATGACCGCCCGCCGCACCAGTTCCGCGGCTGCCATCAGGGAGCCGCCGCCGCCGAGGCTCATCAGCAGCACGAACTCGTCGCCGCCCCAGCGGGCCAGCAGGTCGCCGTCCTTCAGGCAGCCCGCCAGCCGCTGCGCGATCTCCACCAGCACCCGGTCGCCGGCCTGGTGGCCATGGCGGTCGTTCACCGGCTTGAAGAGGTCCAGGTCGACCAGGACGAGGCCCAGGTTGGCGCTTTCGGCCGCGGCCGCGGCGCGCCGCGGCGGGATCGCCTGCAGGAAGCCACGGCGGTTCTCCACCCCGGTCAGGGGATCGAGATGGGCGATCCGCTCCAGGGTCTCTGTGCGGGCGCGGACCATCGCCTCCAGGCGGTGGGTATTATCGCCAACGCTGCGCGCCATCTCGCCGAAGGCATGGGTGAGGCGGTCGATCTCGTCCTCGGCGGCCGAACTCGTCATGGGGGGGCGCATGTCGGAGAAGTCGCCGCTGCGCAGGCGCCCGGCCCAGACCTCCAGGGTGGCGAGGCGGTCGAGAACGCTGCGCTTGAACAGCAGGGTCGCCAGGACGGTGGCGGCGACCAGGATCAGCACCAGCAGGGCGGCGATCGGGCGGAACAGGCCGTCGTCGATGATCTCGTCGATGTCCATCAGGGTGATGTTGTACCAGCCGATCCGGTCCAGATAGCCGATGCCGGCCAGCACCCGGCGGCCGCCGATCTCCACGAAGCCGGCCTCCACAGTGTCGCCGTCGGCCGCCACCCGCGCCATCATCGCCGCCATGGAGTCGCGGTCCTGCGGTCTGTCCAGCAGGTTGAAGATCGTGTTCTTCGCCTCGATGTCCTTGGTCAGGCTGTGGAAATCGATCTGCGCGGCATCGCGGTGCGCCTGGATGGCGCCCGCATGGTCGACGAAGATGCTCTCGACACCCTTCTGTTCCGCGTCGACCACCTCCCGGATGAAGCTGGACAGGTCGATGCCGGTGCCCGCAATGCCCAGCGGCCGGCCGTCCGCACCCTGGATCTTGCAGTTCACCCAGACCTTCGTCACCGCCAGGTTGTCGTCATGGTCGACATTGAGCTGGCAATCCTCCGGCCCGGCGAGGGTCGTGAAGTACCAGCCGTCGCGGGGGTTCGCCGGGTCCACCGCGTAGCGGCGCTCCTGTCCGGCATAGCTCTGCGCGCTGTCGTTGAAATAGTAGTTGCCGGACGAATCGAGGATCACGAAGGCGGAGCCGTCCCGGAAGGCACGGCGGAAATGCTCCATCTCGGCCAGCCCGCGGGCGCGCACCTCGGGGTCCTCCTCGTTGCGGGCCCATTCCAGGATGGCCGGAGAGCGCGCCAGGGTCTTCGCCAGCGACGCCTCGCTGATCAGTGTCTCCAGCCCCCGGTAGCGGTCGAACAGGACCTGCTTCTCGGCGAACAGCCTGCCCAGGCGGATGGTCGTGGTATCGATGATGCGGTCGAAGGCCAGCCAGGCCGGCACCGAGATCGCCACGAAGATGGCCACCATCAGCACCGCCACCCGGGCCCGCAGACTGGTCCGGAACAGGCTGGCGAGGGCGCGCAGGCCGATCATCCCTGCCGGGTCTCCTGGTTGCGCATGCCGATGGCCATCTGTCGTCCCGGGCGGCCCGTTGCCGGCGACCGGCCCCACGCCGGGGCCCGCCAGCAACGGAGGGTTTTCGATCTGCAGAAAGTTGCTAGCAAGAAGTAGTTAGCGAAAAACTAACAAGCAAGAGCCATGCCGTGGGCGTGCCGCGGCACCCGGGCCCGACGCCAGGACGGACGTGAACCGCAGATGGATCCTCAAGCATGACAATCGCCGCCTTCGTCCTGCCGGTCTTCGGCGTGATCCTGGCGGGCTGGCTCGCAGGCGCCGTCGGCTATCTGCCACGCAGCCTGTCCGGCCCGCTGGTCCAGTTCGCCTACAATGTGGCGATGCCGGCGCTGATCTTCCTCGCCATCGCGCGGGAAAGCTTCGACCAGCTGCTCGACTGGGGCTTCATCGCCGCCTATGGCGGCGGCTCCCTGCTGGTATTCGCCGGTGTCGCGATCGCCGCCCGCCTGGTCGGCGGACGGGATGCCGGCGCGGCGGCCCTGCTCGGCGCGCTGGCGGCGATGACCAATACCGGCTTCGTGGCCCTGCCGATCCTGCAGGCGATGTACGGCGAAAAGGGCATCCTGCCGGCGGCGATCGCCAGCGTCTTCATCGCCGTGGTGCTGTTCCCGGTCTGCGTGATCCTGCTGGAGCGGGCGGCGCATGACGGGGCTGCGCGGCAACAGGGGACGGACGGGGCCGGGCTGCTGCGTCGGGTGCTGCTGAATCCGCTGATGGTCTCCACTGTCGCGGGTATCGCCTGGAGCCTGTCCGGCATCGCCCTGCCGGCCTGGCTGGCGGGCTTTACCGGGATCTTCGCCGCCGCCATGACCCCCTGTGCGCTGTTCGCCATCGGCCTCGGCCTGACCCTGGACGTCCTGCGCGGGGAATGGCGTCCGGCCGCCCTCCTGACGGTGATGAAGCTGGTGCTGACGCCGGTTCCGGTCCTGCTTCTGGCGCATCTGCTGGGGCTGGATGCCTTCCAGACCGTCGCGGCGGTGGTCTGCGCGGCGGTTCCGACGGCCAAGACGGCCTACATCCTGGCGGGGGAATACCGGCGCGAGGAGGGGCTGACCGGCGCCACCGTTTCCCTGTCCACCCTGGCGTCGGTGGGCAGCCTGCTGGCCTGGCTCTATCTTCTGACCTGAGGAATGGCGGCGGGCGGCGGTCAGGAGGTGGCGCCGACCATGCGCAGCACCATGCCGGCATAATGGTCCGCCAGGTCCTCCGGCGTCGTGCCGCCGCCGGGCCGGTACCAGCCGGCGACGGCGGTGCACATGGTGACGACGGCCAGGGTCAGTTCGGCCGCCGGCTCGGTGCTGCGGAAACGGCCCTCGCGCAGCCCGTCCTCGATCGCGGTCCGGAAGTACCGGCTGATCCGGTCCCGCATCTCGATCACCCGCGGACGGTCCTGGGGATGCAGGCTGCGCAGTTCGCTGTTGCCGACGAAGGATTCGCTCTGGGCGCGCGCATGCAGCAGCACATGGGCGCGCACCAGCGCCGCCAGCCGGGCGTCGGGCGCCGGCCCGGCTTCCGCCTCCACCACCGCGAGTTCGTCGAGCAGCACCTGGCAGATCCGGCTGACGATCAGCCACAGGATGTGGTGCTTGGAGGGGAAATAGTAGTAGCTGTGCGAGACGCTGGTTCCGGCACGCCGCGCAATGTCGCGCATCGACGTGCCGTGGAAGCCCTTCTCGACAAAGGCCTCCAGCGCGGCGTCCAGCAGCATGGTGTCGTTGACGCGCCGATCCTCCGTCGCCTCCGCCGGCATGGCGTCGGACAGATCGGCATCGCCGCCCGATGGCGCGGGCCGCGCACGGATGGTGGCCATCCCGTCTCCCTGTCTCCGCAACAGGTACATTGCCCGCTGCGGTATTCGTTGCCGTCAGGATAACCGAAACCTGTGCCGCACTGGAATGGCTTTCGGCTCCAGCGAGTGGAACAACGCGGCTTCCGCCCCTCCGGCGCAAAGTCCGGATTGCGTCCAGCCACGAAATCATGATTAGATTGAGCGTTCGTTCAAAAAATGTGGGCCGCGCTGTCGTGCGGCCCGGGCGCGGCGCCAGAACCGCAGCAACAGGGAGGGGAGATGGACGCCGACCTCGTTCTCGAGACACGGGGACTGACCAAGGAATTCCGCGGTTTCATCGCCGTTAAGGATGTCGACCTGCGGGTCCGGCGCGGCACGATCCACGCGCTGATCGGACCGAACGGCGCCGGCAAGACCACGGTCTTCAACCTGGTGACCCGGTTCCTGCCGACCTCGGGCGGGCGGATCCTCTACAAGGGCCGCGACATCACCGCGACCCGCCCGGCGGAGGTGGCGCGCCTGGGCATGGTGCGCTCCTTCCAGATCTCCGCCGTGTTTCCGCATCTGACCGTGCTGGAGAATGTGCGGATCGCCCTGCAGAACCGGCTGACCCGCGACACCTACCGCTTCTGGAAGTCGGAGCGCTGCCTGGACCGGCTGAACGACCGGGCGCTGGACCTGATCGAATCCGTGGGGCTGGGCGGCAGCGAACAGCAGAAGGCCACCGACCTGTCCTATGGCCGCAAGCGTGCGCTGGAGGTGGCCACCACCCTGGCGCTGGACCCGGAGGTGATGCTGCTGGACGAGCCGATGGCCGGGATGGGCCATGAGGATATCGGCCGGATCACCGCGCTGATCCGCAGGCTGGCGAAGGACCGCACGGTGCTGATGGTGGAGCACAACCTGTCGGTGGTCGCCGACCTGTCGGACACCATCACGGTGCTGCAGCGCGGCCAGGTACTGGCGGAGGGCAGCTATGCCGAGATCTCCCGCGATCCGCAGGTCCGGCAGGCCTATATGGGCTCCGCCGACGCGATGAGCCATTAGGGGCATGTCCGTGTCAGAGGCACAGACCCGAACGCAAACGCCGGCCCGGACGCAGCCATTCCTCGCGGTCGAAGGGCTGCAGGGCTGGTATGGCGAGAGCCATGTGCTGCACGGCGTCGACCTGCAGGTCAGGGAGGGCGAGATCGTCACCCTGCTGGGCCGCAACGGGGCCGGCAAGACCACCACCCTGAAGGCCCTGATGGGGGTCCTGGAGCGGCGCAGCGGATCGATCCGGCTGCGCGGCACGGAGGTCTCCAACTGGCCCTCCAACCGGATCGCCCGGGCCGGCATGGCCTGGTGTCCGGAAGAGCGGGGCATCTTCGCCGGCCTGTCGGTGGAGGAGAACCTGATGCTGCCGCCGGTGGTGGCGCCGGGCGGGCTGCCGGTCGCGGAGCTCTACACCCTGTTTCCGAACCTGGAGGAGCGTCGCGGCAGCCAGGGCACCCGCCTGTCCGGCGGCGAGCAGCAGATGCTGGCGATCGCCCGCATCCTGCGCACCGGTGCCCGGCTGCTGCTGCTGGACGAAGTGACCGAGGGGCTGGCGCCGGTGATCGTGGAGCAGATCGGCGTGACCGTCGGGAAGCTCCGGGAGGCCGGCTACACGATCCTGCTGGTGGAACAGAACTTCCGCTTCGCCGCCAGCCTCGCCGACCGCCACTACGTCATGGAGCATGGCCGGGTGGTGGACGAGATGGCGGCGCACGAGGTCGCCGACCGCCAGGCCAGCCTGAACAAGTATCTCGGTGTCTAGCGGGCACCGCATCCGGATGTCCGGGAAGAATGGGTCCGGCCGGCATCTGCCGGGCAGGGAGGAAACCAATACATGTTCGACCTGATCGGCATCCCGCCTCAGGTACTGCTTGGCCAGGTTTTCCTGGGGCTGATCAACGGCTCGTTCTACGCGCTGCTCAGCCTTGGCCTGGCGGTGATCTTCGGCCTGCTGAACGTCATCAACTTCACCCACGGCGCGCAGTACATGCTGGGTGCCTTCGCGGTCTGGCTGCTGCTGAACTTCCTGGACATCGGCTACTGGCCAGCGCTGATCCTGGCGCCGCTGGTCGTCGGTGCCCTCGGCATGGCGCTGGAGAAGGTGCTGCTGAAGCCGATGTACAAGCTGGACCATCTCTACGGCCTGCTGCTGACCTTCGGTCTGGCGCTGATCATCGAGGGCGTGTTCCGCGACATCTATGGCGTGTCGGGGCGGTCCTATCCGGTCCCGGAGGCGCTGCAGGGCGGCCATAACCTGGGCTTCATGTACCTGCCGACCTACAGGGGCTGGGTGGTGGTGGCCTCCCTGGTGATCTGCCTGTCGACCTGGTTCCTGATCGAGCGCACCCGCCTGGGCGCCTATCTGCGCGCGGCGACGGAGAACCCGCAGCTGGTGCAGGCCTTCGGCGTCAACGTGCCCCGCATGGTGACCCTGACCTACGGCCTCGGTGTCGGGCTCGCGGCGGTGGCGGGCGTGATGGCGGCGCCGATCTACCAGGTGAGCCCGCTGATGGGGTCCAACATCATCATCGTTGTCTTCGCCGTCGTGGTGATCGGCGGCATGGGGTCGATCGTCGGCGCGATCGTCGCGGGCTTCGGCCTGGGCATGATCGAGGGGCTGACGAAGGTCTTCTATCCCGAGGCCTCCAGCACGGTGATCTTCATCATCATGGCCATTGTGCTTCTGGTGAAGCCGGCCGGCCTGTTCGGGAGGACCGCCTGATGTCGATCAACAGCATGCCGCAGGCCGGCGGCATTCCCTCACTGGCGCGGCTGAGCGAGCGTTTCGGCCCGGCGCTGCTGCTGCTGCTGGCGCTGCTGGCGCCCTACATGCTGTACCCGGTGTTCCTGATGAAGGCGCTGTGCTTCGCGCTGTTTGCCTGCGCCTTCAACCTGATGCTGGGCTTCGGCGGGCTCTTGTCCTTCGGCCATGCCGCCTTCTTCGGCGGCGCCGCCTACATCACCGCCCATGTCGCCAAGGTCTGGGGGCTGGAGCCGTTGCTGTCGATCCTGCTGGGGACCGGCGCCGCCGCGGTGCTGGGCCTGGTGATCGGCTGGCTGGCGATCCGCCGCCAGGGAATCTACTTCGCCATGATCACCCTGGCCCTGGCGCAGATGGTCTATTTCTTCGCCCTGCAATCGCCGTTCACCGGCGGCGAGGACGGCATCCAGGCAGTGCCCCGCGGCCATCTGCTGGGCCTGATCGACCTCAATCAGCCGCTCAACATGTACTACTTCGTGCTGGCGGTGTTCCTGGCCGGCTTCGCGCTGATCTTCCGCGTCGTCCACTCGCCGTTCGGCCAGGCCCTGCGCGCGGTCCGCGACAACGAGCCCCGGGCGGTGTCGCTGGGCTATCGGGCCGAACGGCTGAAGCTGATCGCCTTCGTGCTGTCGGCCGCGCTGGCGGGGATGGCGGGGGGCACCAAGTCCCTGGTGTTCCAGCTGGCCAGCCTGACCGACGTCAACTGGCACATGTCGGGCGAGGTGGTCCTGATGACCCTGATCGGCGGGGTCGGCACCCTGCTCGGCCCGGTGGTGGGCGCCTTCGCGATGGTGATGCTGCAGAACTACCTGGCGGAGTTCGGGTCCTGGGTGACGATCGTGCAGGGGATCATCTTCGTCGCCTGCGTGCTGCTGTTCCGCCGCGGCATCGTGGGCGAGATCCAGGCCCGCTTCGGCCCGCCTGCCCGCTAGCGCCGGCAGGGGCGCCCGGACGGTTCGCCGGGTGCCCCTGCCGAATCCCCGCCGTTGCCTGGGGCCCCGCCGCCTAGCGGCAGCCGAGGACCGCCATCAGTTCCGCGCGCAGGGCGGGGTCGTCGCGGAAGGCGCCGGTCATCCGCGAGGTGATCAGCGCCACGCCCGGCTTGTGCACGCCGCGGGTGGTCATGCACTGATGCTCGGCGCGGACCAGGACCGCCACCCCGCGGGGCTGCAGCACCCGGTCGATCGCGTCGGCGATCTGCACCGTCATCCGCTCCTGGATCTGCAGCCGCCGCGCGAAGGCCTCCACCACCCGCGCAAGCTTCGAGATCCCGACCACCCGGCGCTCCGGCAGATAGGCCACATGGGCCGATCCGATGATCGGCGCCATGTGATGCTCGCAGACGCTCTCCAGCCGGATGTCGCGCAGCAGCACCATCTCGTCATAGCCGTCGACCTCCGCGAAGGTGCGGCGGAGGATCTCCTCCGGATCGTCGCGATAGCCGGCGAACCATTCCTCGTAGGCGCGCACGGCGCGCGCCGGCGTGTCGCGAAGGCCCTCGCGGTCCGGGTCGTCGCCGGCCCAGCGCAGCAGCACCCGCACGGCGGCTTCGGCTTCCGCGCGGCTGGGGCGGCCCTGCGGCGCGGCCGCCACGGACGATCCCGCCGCGGCGCTCATGCCCGGGCCGCCGCCATGGCGGAGGGTGCGGCCGCCGCCACCGCGGCGCCCTGGACCGCCCGCGCGGCGGGCGAGGCGAGGAACAGGATCAGGTCCGCGACCGCATCCGGCGCGGTCCATTCGCCGGGATCGCCGTCGGGCATGGCGGTCCGGTTCGCCGGCGTGTCCATCGTGGCCGGCAGGACGCAGTTCGCCGCGATGCGATGGGTCGCCAGTTCCGCGGCCATGCTTTCCGTCAGGCGGACCACCGCGCTCTTCGCGGCGGCGTAGGCGCCCATCTCCGCAGCACCGGCGCCGGCAGCCATGGCGGCCACATTGACGATGCGTCCGCCGCCGCCGGCGATCATGTGCGGCACCGCAGCATGGCAAGCGTTCAGCAGCGAACCGGCGTTCAGGTCGATCATGCGGCGCCAGATTTCGGCAGGGGTCTCGTGCACCGGTTCGCCCATGTGGAAGCCGCCGGCGATGTTGCACAGCACATCGATTCCGCCGAAACGGGCGATGGTGGCGGCCGCCGCCTCGACCATGGCGGCGCGGTCCATCAGGTCCGCCTGCAGCAGGGCCTGTTGCGGGCCCTCCGCGCCGCAGGCCGCGGCGAGGGCATCGGAGTCGATGTCGAGCAGCGCGAGCCGCGCGCCGGCCGCGCGGAAGGCGCCGGCGGTGGCGGCGCCCAGCGCGCCCGCCGCGCCGGTGATCAATACGGTTCGTCCATCCAGGCCAGTCATGGCGTTCCCATCGTGATTTGAGCAATTGTTCAAAAGAGATCATGCCACGAGCCCGGCGCCGGCATCAAACCGTCGCTGCAGCGCTCGGGCGGCTTCAGGCGGGGTTCAGGCGGGGCTCAGGCGGCACCGCGATAGCCGGCCATGCGCAGGGCGATGGCGGCATAGCGGTTGGCCATTACCTGTGGCGAAACCGGGCCGTCGGGCCGGTACCAGCCGGCAATCGCCGTGCACATGGTGATCACCGCCAGGGTGACCTCCACCGGTTCGGGGCAGGTGAACACCCCCTGTTCGATGCCGTCGTTGATCACGCCCTTGAAGATGGCGGAGACCCGGTCGCGCATCTCGATGAATTTCGGCCGGTCCTCCGCACGGAGGCTGCGCAGCTCGGAATTGCCGATGAAGGATTCGTCCTGGCGCTGGGTGTGCAGCAGCACATGCGCGCGGACGATGGCAGCGAGCCTTGCGGCAGGATCGGGGCCGGCCTCCCGATCGGCCTTGCCCAGGCTCTCCTGCAGCTCCTGCGTGATGCGGCTGACGATCTGCCAGAGCAGCTGCTGCTTCGACGGGAAGTAGTAGTAGCTGTGGGAGACGCTGGTGCCGGCGCGGGCGGCGATGTCCCGCATCGAGGTGCCGTGGAAGCCCTTTTCGACGAAGGCCTTGATCGCCGCCTGCATCAGCAGCTCTTCGCTGACGGCGGGCTGCGCGGCGGCGCCGGGCACGGCATGCGCCGCGATTTCCCGGCTCTTGCCATCCGCTGCGTTCCGACGTCTGCCCTGAACTGCCACTTGCCGCTCCGTTCGATCCTGCCGGGTCGCCTGCCGCCCCGGCGGTGGTCGGAAGGATAGCCAATCGGTTGTGCTACCGGCCACTTCCTCGGCGCGCGGTGCCCCGGCGCAATGGGCCTGCTAGCCGCGCGCGCGCAGCTCGCTGCGGCGGATCTTCCCGGTCATCGACATCGGCAGGCTGTCGGTCACGGCGATGTGCCGCGGATATTCGTGCGCCGCCAGCTTGCGCCGGACGAAGTCCCGGATCTCCGCCGAAAACGACTCCGACTCGGCATAGCCGGGGTTCAGGACCAGCCAGGCCTTGATCGCCTCCGTGCGTACCGGATCGGGGATGCCCACCACCGCCGCCATGGCGATCGCGGGATGGCGCATCAGGCACTGCTCGATTTCTCCGGGACCGATCCGGTAGCCGCCGCTGTTGATGATGTCGTCGCTGCGGCTCACGAACCACAGATAGCCGTCCTCGTCCTGCTGACCCAGGTCGCCGGTGTTCAGGAAGCCGCCGCAATACTTCGCTTCCGTCGCATCCGGGTTGTTCCAGTAGCGCAGCATCATCACCGGGTTGGGCGCCCGGACACCGATGAATCCGGTGGTTCCGCAGGGCAGCTCCTGGCCGGCCTCGTCGATGATGCGCACGTCATGACCCGGGACCGCCCGGCCCATCGAGCCGGGCCGGGTGGGGAACATCCGGGTATTGCTGCCGACGACGACATTGCACTCGGTCTGGCCATAGGCCTCGTGCAGGTCGGTGCCGAACGTCTCCCGCACCCAGTCCAGAAGCGCCGCGTCCAGCGCTTCGCCGCCGGTGAACATGGTGCGCAGCCGGGGCCCGCCGCCAAGTCCGGCACTGCGGATCATCTTCAGCGCGGTCGGCGGCAGGAAAGCGTTGCTGACCCGATGGCTGCGCATCAGGTGCAGGGTGTCTTCGGGGTCGAATTTCGGCGGCCGCCGCGCCAGGACCGGCACGCCGCAGTACCAGGAGGTCAGGAAGATGTCGAACAGCCCCGCGATCCAGGCCCAGTCGGCCGGCGTCCAGACCAGGTCGTCGGGCTGCGGGAGGAAGTCGAACAGGACCTCCATCGCCGGCACATGGCCCAGCAGGACCCGGTGGGCATGCAGGGCGCCCTTCGGGTCGCCGGTCGTGCCGGAGGTGTACATCAGGACGGCAGGATCCTCGGCTGCCGTGTCGACCGGCTCGAAGCTGTCGGATGCCGCCTCCAGGGCGCGGTCGAAGAGGGTATTGTCGCGGCTTCCGGCATCCTCGCCGATGACGAAGACATGGCGCAGCTCCGGCAACCTGTCGCGCACCGCCGCGATCTTTTCGGCGCCGGCAAGGTCGGTCACCAGGGCCTTGGCGCCGCTGTTGCCCAGGCGGTATTCCAGAGCATCCTCGCCGAACAGGGTGAACAGCGGGATCGACACCATGCCCGCCTTGAACGCCGCCACATGGGCGATAGCGGTTTCGGGCGATTGCGGCAGGAACACGCCGATCCGGTCGCCGCGCGACAGGCCGCCGGCCACCAGGGCGTTGGCGAAGCGGTTGGTCAGCCTGCGCATCTCGTCGAACGAATAGCTGCGCGCCGCCCCGCTGTCGGTGATGTGCAGCAGGGCGGGACGGCCGTCGCCCCGCGCGTGGCGGTCGCAGACCGCGACACCGATGTTGAACCGTTCCGGCACCGACCATGCGAAGTCCCGGCGAAGCCGGTCGTAGTCGTGTGTCCTCGGCAGCATCGGCATCCCCACCCTTGGCTTCGTTTGATTGAACGTTCGCTCAGATTTTCTAAGATGCTCCCTGGGGGCGGTCAAGCAGGCCGTTCCCAGGGAGAACAACGGAGGAAATGCCATGAAGGCACTCATTGCGGTTCTGACCGCAGGCGCGTTCGCGCTGCAGGCGGCACCGGCCGACGCCCAGGTCACCGACGACGTCGTGAAGCTCGGACTGATCACCGACATGTCGGGGCTGTACTCCGATGTCACCGGGCCGGGCAGCGTCGAAGCGATGAAGATGGCGGTGGAGGATTTCGGCGGCTCTGTCCTGGGCAATCCGATCGTGACCCTGTCCGCAGACCATCAGAACAAGGCGGACATCGCCTCCACCAAGGCGCGGGAATGGTTCGACCGCGAGCAGCTGGACGCGATCATGGATGTCGCCGGTTCCGCGGCCGCACTGGCGGTGCTCAACATCGCCAGGGACCGCAACAAGGTGGCGGTGCTCAGCGCGCCGGCGGCGGCGAGCATCGTCGGCGAGCATTGCACGCCGATCTCGGTCCAGTACGTCTACAACACCGCGGCGATGGCGCGCAGCACCGGCGGCGCGGTGGTCGGCCAGGGCGGCGACAGCTGGTTCTTCATCACCGCCGACTATGCCTTCGGCCATCAGATGGAGGAGGATACCGGGGCGCTGGTGAAGGCGAGCGGCGGCGAGGTGCTGGGCGCGGTGCGCTCGCCGCTCAACACGACCGACTTCTCGTCCTACCTGCTGCAGGCGCAGGCGTCCGGCGCGAAGGTGATCGGTCTGGCGCTGGCCGGCGGCGACCTGGTCGCCGCGATCCGACAGGCGTCGGAGTTCGGCATCACGCAGGGCGGACAGCGCCTGGCGACCCTGCTGTTCTTCGTCAACGACGTCCACAGCCTGGGGCTGGAGACGACGCAGGGACTGACCCTGACCTCCGCCTTCTACTGGGACAGCAGCGACGCGGCGCGGGAATGGTCGCAGCGCTTCTACGACCGGCTGGGCAAGATGCCGAACATGATGCATGCCGGCACCTACTCGTCGACGATGCACTACCTGAAGGCGGTGCAGGCCGCAGGGACCGACGAAACCGATGCGGTGATGGCGAAGATGCGGGAGATGCCGATCGACGACTTCTTTGCCAGCGGCGGCCGGATCCGCGCCGACGGCCTGATGGAGCACGACATGTTCCTGTTCGAGGTGAAGTCGCCGGAGGAGTCCAAGGGGCCGTGGGACTATTACCGGCAGGTCGCCAGGGTGCCCGGGAACCAGGCCTATCCGAGCCTGGCTGAGAGCGGCTGCCCGCTGGTGACGGGCCGGACGGACGGCTGACCGGGCGGACGGCTGACCGGGCGGGCCCGCGCCGTGCCCTGCAGGCGGCGGTACCGCCTGCAGGGCAGGTCTCGGGAAGGAGGGGTCAGCCGGCTGCGGCGGCGACGGCCGGCAGGAGGCTGACCACGTTCGGCGCCGGCGGCTCGGCGTAGAGCGACTCGACGGCGTCGGCGCGGCGCTGCAGCACCGCGCGCTGGTTCACATAGCCCTTGTCGGTGATCTCGTTGGCGTCGCTGGAGGCAGGTTCGGACAGGAGCATCAATCGCTGCACCCGCAGGGAGGAACCGGTCGCACCGGCGGTGAAGTCGCGCAGCCTTTCCTGCAGCCGGGCATGCAGCCGGGCATCGCCCGCCAGTTCCGCCATGCCCGCATCCGGCTTCCCGGCAATCCTGCGGCAGGCCTCCAGGTTGGGCCAGGCCAGGACCGCCACATAGGGCCGGTCATGGCCGGCGATCACCGCATCCTGCAGTTCCGGCACCTCCGACAGCAGGGCCATGCGCAGGCGGCCGACCGGGACGAAGCTGCCGGTCTGCAGCTTGAAATCCTCCACCAGCCGCCCGTCCGGCTGGATGCCCTCGGCCGGGTCGTTGGGATCGACCAGTCGGGCAGCGTCGCCGATCCGGTAGAAGCCGTCCTCGTCGAACACCGCCCGGGTCAGCTCCGGCTGCCGGTGATAGCCGGGGAAGACGATCGGCCCCTTCAGGCGCAGCTCGTGCCGGCCGTCCTGCGGCACCAGCTTCACGGTGACACCGGGCAGCGGCAGCCCGACCCGTCCCGGCCCGTCGACGGGCCAGTGCAGCAGGGTCGCGATCGGCGCGGTCTCGGTCGACCCGAAGGCGGTCATGAAGACGATGCGCTGGCCGATGGTGCGGACCGCGCAGGCCTGCAGCCGGTCCCAGACCGATTGCGGCAGCCCGGCGCCGCCGTAGAACATGTGCTGCAGGTCGCGGAAGAAGCGTTCCGCCAGCGCCGGGTTGCGCTCCAGCGCGTCCGCCAGCATGCCATAGCCGACGGGCACGTTGGCGTACTGCGTCGGCGAGACCTCGACCAGGTTCTCAAGGGTTTCCGCGAAGCGGTCGGGCAGCGGCCGGCCATCGTCGATGTGGAGCAGGCCGCCGCGGCGGACCACCGTGTTCAGGGTCAGGTTGCCGCCGAAGGTATGGTTCCAGGGCAGCCAGTCCAGCAGCACCGGCGGATGCGCGGGATCCGGCGGCAGCGCCCAGTCCAGCATCGCCTGGTTGGCGCAGAGCATGCCGTGGGTGTTGGGCACCGCCTTCGGCGTGCCGGTGGAGCCGGAGGTCAGCAGGAATTTCGCGATGGTGTCGGGGCCGACCGCGTCCCAGGCCCGGTCCAGCGCCGGCCCGGGCGCGGTCCGCAGCAGACTGTCGAAGCCGGTGGTGGCGGGAAGATCGGCCGGTGCATCCTCGACCACCACAAGTTCGGGCGGCGCATCGGGCAGCGCGGCCAGCAGATGCAGCGCGCGGGCATATTCGGTGCCGGACTGGGCGAAGACCATGCCCGGGGTCAGCAGTTTCGCCAGATGCCGGATCTTGCCGAGATCGGCGCTGAGCAGCGAATAGGCCGGCGAGACCGGCGCGACCGGAACTCCGCACATCATGCCGGCCAGGGTCAGCAGCGCCTGTTCGATGGAATTGCCGGAGAGGATGAGGACCGGCCGCTCCGGGCCCAGAACCCTGTCCAGCAGCGCCTGGGCGATCGCCTGCGCGCGCGCGAACGCCTCGCCGTAGCTGAGGCTGCGCCAGGGCCGCAGCGGCGCGCCCGGCTGCCATGCGCCGATCCGCTGGCGAAGGAAGGGCCGATCGGGGTCGCTGACGGCCCAATGGCGGAGATAGTCGCCGAAATTCGTCTGGCCCGGCGGTGCTTCGCCGAGTGATCGCAGCAGCAAGGTGCCGTCGGGACAACGGTCCCAGGCGGCGGCCCGGGCCGCCAGCCGGATCGGCCGATAGGGGACATCGGCGGCGGATGGCGGGCTCATGGGCGTGGCAGTCACTCTGTTCCTCCCGGATCCTGCGCGGGCGCTTCGACGGTGCCCTGCGCCTGGCGTCCGGGGCTGCCGCCGGCGGTGGCGGCAGCCCCGGTACGGCAGCTACTCGGCGGCGATCGCCTTGGCGATGGCCGCACCGGTGCCGTGACGGAGCAGGCGGCCGGAATAGGTCTCCGTCTGCTGGTCGTCGCGGATCGTCACCTCGCCGTTGACCAGCACGTACTTGTAGCCGCTGGCCCGCTGGATCCGCCGCCATTCGCCGGCGGGCAGGTCGTGGACGATCTCTTCCTTCAGGACCTTCAGGTTCTCGTAGTCGTAGACGACGATGTCCGCCGGCGCGCCCTTCTGCAGCACGCCGCGGCCCTGGAAGCCGGCGACCTGCGCGGGCAGGGCGGACAGCCGCCAATGCGCCTCTTCCAGGGTGATCATCTCATGCTCGCGGACCACCTTGCAGATCGTCTCGGTCGGATAGCGCCCGGCGGTCAGGAACTTGGTATGCGCACCGCCGTCGGAGACGCCGAACAGGACATAGGGATTGTCCACGATCTCCTTCAGGTACTCGATCTTGCCGTTCGGCGGCGCGGCGAAGAACTCGGTCTCCAGGTTCTCCTCCACCGCGATGTCGAGCATCACGTCGACCGGATGCTTGCCCATCTTCTCGGCGGCGAGGGCCAGGGTATGGTCCTCCCACTGCTTGTTCTTCTCCGACTTCGGGCCGACGATCACGATCTCCGGCAGCGGACCGGTGGCGGTGATCGGCATGTTGTCCCGCAGGGCCTGACGGCGCGCCGGGTCGCCGAGCTTCTGCAGCCGCTCCTCGAAGGTGCCGGTGGTGGCTTCGCGCCAGGCCTCGGCATCGTCGAACAGGTTCCAGTTCTCGAAGGTGAAGGTGAAGCCGGCGTCGGTGGTCAGCCCCTGGCCGACGACACGGATGCCGCGCGCGCGGCAATCCTCCAGCCAGGCCAGGACCCGGCGGTGGATCTCCGGCCGGTGGTCGAAGGCCTGCACGACGTTCATGATCATCGGCCGGCCCGAGATCTCCGACAGCTCCTCGTAGAACTTCTGGTCGCGGTCATTGTCGCCGGAGATCATCAGCATCTGCATGAAGCCCTCGTTGCGGGCGCGCAGCACCTTCGCCAGCTCGCGGCAGGTGTCGTCATGCATCACGTCGGTGGGCATCGGCGAACCGTCGAAGTCGCGCTGCACGGCCGCCGGCCCGTCGGGCAGCATCCGCTGCGCGGACCAGCCGCAGCCGCCGGCGTCCAGCGCCTCGTTGAACAGGCGGCAGAGCTCGGCATGCTCTTCGTCGGTCGGCTTGCGGCCGGCCTTCGCATCGTCGAAGCCCAGCACCCAGATCAGCATCGGGCCGACCGGCACGTAGGGCAGGATGTTCACCGCCTTCGGCGTGGCATCCACGCTGTCCAGGAATTCCGGGAAGGTCACCCAGTCCCAGGGCATGCCCGCCTTCATCGAGGCGAGCGGGATCGCCTCCACCCGGGTCATCGACAGCATCGAGCGCTCGCGCATCTCCGGCTTCACCGGCGCGAAGCCGAAGCCGCAATTGCCGATCACCACCGAGGTGATGCCGTGCCAGCTGGAGAGGGTGCAGTAGGGGTCCCAAAAGACCTGGGCGTCGTAGTGGGTGTGCAGGTCGATGAAGCCGGGCGCGACGATCATCCCCGCTGCATCGATAACTTCGTCGGCGTCCGCCGCATCGATATGGCCGATCTCGGCGATCAGCCCGTTCTTGATGGCGATGTCGCCGCGATACCGCGGTGCGCGACTGCCATCGATGATCATGCCGTTTTTGATAACCCGGTCGAAGCGTGCCATCAGGTTCCTCCTTGCATCCGATTTGAACGAACGTTCTAACATCGCCACGGGCCTGTCAAGACGTCGCCGCCTCCTGCGCCTTGCAGATCCGGCAAGGAAGGCATGTTGACAAGGAAGCCCAGCAATGGGATTGATAGAACGTTCGTTCAAAAGTGTCGATGCGCATTCGGCCGCAGGGCCGGGCATGCGACCAATCAAGGGAGGATGGAGATGTTGACAGGCTTGTTGCGTACGGCAGCGGCGGCGGCGCTGCTGGCGGCGGCTGGCGCCCTGCCGGCGCAGGCGGCGGACGACCCGGTGCGGATCGCCTTCATAACCGACATGTCGGGGGTCTATTCCGACCTGGACGGCCGAGGCGGCCTGGAAGCGATCACCATGGCGGTCGAGGATGCGGGCGGCGAGGTCCTCGGACGCAAGGTCGAGATCCTGTCCGCGGACCACCAGAGCAAGGCGGATATCGCCTCTGCCCAGGCGCGCGAGATGGTCGCCCGGCAGGATATCGACCTGCTTCTGGGCGGCACCAACAGCGCCGCCAACCTGGCGATGCAGAGCATCATGACCGAGGCGGGCCGGCCGTTCATCAGCATCGGCGGTACCACGCCCCGGCTGACCGGGCCGGACTGCACGCCCTGGACCATCGCCTATTTCTACGACACCACGTCGCTGGCCCGCAGCGTCGGCGCCGCGGCGACCCGCTCGGCCGGCAAGACCTGGTACTTCCTGACCGCCGACTACACCTTCGGCCATTCGCTGGAGGAGGACGCCACCGCCGTGGTGAAGCAGAACGGCGGCGAGGTGCTGGGTTCGGTGCGTCACCCGCTGGGCACGACCGACTTCTCCGCCTTCCTGCTCAGCGCGCAGGCCTCCGGCGCCGAGGTCCTGGCCCTGGCGAATGCCGGCCCCGACCTGGTGAATGCGATCAAGGGCGCCAAGGAGTTCGGCCTCACCGACAGCATGAAGCTGGCCTCCCTGCTGATGTTCATCGGCGACATCCACGCCCTTGGCCTGGAGAACACCCAGGGGCTGCTGATGACCGAGGCCTGGAACTTCAACCTGTCGCCGGAGGCCCAGTCCTTCGCCGACCGCTTCTACGAGAAGATGGGCAAGATGCCGAACGGCCTGCAGGCCGCGGAATACTCCGCCACCCGCACCTATCTGCGGGCGGTCGAGGAAGCCGGCACCACGGATCCCGACGCGGTGATGAAGAAGATGAAGTCGATGGAAATCGACGACATGTACGGCAAGGGCTACATCCGCGAGGATGGCCGCTTCGTGCATGACCTGTACCTGTTCCGCACCAAGACGCCGGAGGAATCGACCGGCGAATGGGACCTGCTGGAACTGGTGACCACCGTGCCGGGCGAGGAAGCCTTCGGCAAGGAGCCCAACGCGTCCTGCGAGTTCGCCTCAAAGCAGGGCTGACCGGCCGGCGGCCGACAGGCCGCACGGTCCCTGTCAGACTCACCTGTCAGACTCACCTGTCAGACTCACCTGGGCCCCGGCAGTGCCGGGGCCCTTCTTCATTGCCGCACCCCCTCTGCCGGGCGGCCGGTGCGCGCGGCGGCGGTCGGCGCTACACTCCACCGGAACAAGCGGACGACGAGCCGCGATGCCGCCGGCGGGACCGCCGCAGGTGGGCCATGACAGGGGAGGGCCGGCAGCGTGACAGCGCGCGTGCTGATCGCGGAAGACGAGCCGAATATCGTGGAATCGCTGAGCTTCCTGCTGAAGCGGGAGGGGCTGGACGTGACCGCGGTGCTGGACGGGGAGGAGACCCTGCGCGCCCTGCAGGCGGATGCCCCGGATGTGGTGATTCTTGACGTCATGCTGCCGTCGATGGACGGCTTCTCGATCCTGAAGCAGATCCGGGCCGATCCGCGGCTGAAGGCATTGCGGGTGATCGTCCTCACGGCGAAGGGTCAGGCGCAGGACCGCCGGACGGCGGAGGAAATCGGCGCCGACGCCTTCATCACCAAGCCGTTCTCCAACCGGGACGTCGTAGAGCGGGTGCGGCGGCTGGCCGGGTTGTGAGCGCGCCCGGACCGGAGGGGGACGGGGGCGCCGATCGCGGCACCCCGCGCGAGGTCGACCGCGAGGCCGCGGCGGAGAGCGGCGCCGCCGATCCGCCCGCAGACCAGGGGGAACCACCCGGCGTCGTCGGTCACGAAGCCTCGCCCAAGCTGCGCGACGCTGCGCTGGTGCTGCCGCTGCTGGGCGTGTTCCTGCTGCTGCCGCCATTCCCGGAGATCTTCATGGCGCCGGTGCGACTCGCCGGCGTGCCGCTGATCGTGCTCTACATCTTCGGCGTCTGGCTGGCGATGATCCTGGCCGCGCTGTGGCTGGCCCGCCGGCTGCAGGGGCGGGGAGCGACCGAGACGCGCCACCCGGGCGATTCGCGCGGGCAGGCGGAGTATCGCGGCCAGCGGGACGGTTGGCGTGCCGGCGCCGACAGGGGGAGCCGGGCGGCGCCGGCGGCGGCGCCACCCGCGGAACCGGGCGCCGGGCCGGGGAGGGGGCGCGACTGATGCTCTCGGCCAACCTGATCCTCGCGGTCTCGCTGGCCTATGTGGCGCTGCTGTTTCTGGTCGCCTTCCTGGGCGATCGCCAGGCGAGTCGCGGCCGCACCCGATGGATCCAGTCGCCGCTGATCTACACCCTGTCGATCTCCGTCTACTGCACCTCGTGGACGTTCTACGGCGCGGTCGGTTCGGCGGCCCGGAACGGGCTGGAATTCGCCACCATCTATCTGGGGCCGACCCTGGTCTTCGTCGGCTGGTGGTTCCTGCTGCGCAAGCTGGTGCGGATCGGCCGGGTGCACCGCATCACCTCGATCGCCGACCTGATCTCCTCGCGCTACGGCAAGAGCAACACCCTGGCGGTGATGGTCACCCTGATCGCGGTGATCGGCTCCACCCCTTATATCGCGCTGCAGCTGAAGGCGGTGACCACCAGCTTCCAGGTGATCGGCGGCGATGTGCTGGAGGGGCTGACCGGCCTGCCGGCCGGCGAGCCGGACTTCCGAGCGGCGTTCTGGATCGCCGCCGGCATGGCGCTGTTCACGATCCTGTTCGGCACCCGCAACATCGACGCCAACGAGCGCCATCACGGCGTGGTCGCCGCGATCGCGCTGGAGGCGCTGGTGAAGCTGGTGGCACTGGTCGCGGTCGGCATCTTCGTGGTCTTTGCGCTGGCCGACGGCCCGTCGGAGATCTTCGACCGCGCCTCGCCCCAGATCCTGCATTCGGAGGAGGTGTTCGGGCCGCGCTGGATCGCCCTGACCTTCCTGGCGGCGACCGCAGTGATCTGCCTGCCGCGGCAGTTCCAGGTGACGGTGGTGGAGAATTCCGACGAGCGCCACCTGGCCACCGCGGCCTGGATGTTCCCGCTGTACATGTTCCTGATGAGCCTGTTCATCCTGCCGATCGCCATCGGCGGTCTGCATTTCATGCCGGAAGGCGCAAATCCCGACATGTTCGTGCTGACCCTGCCGATGTCGGTGGGGCAGGATGCGCTGGCGATGCTGGCCTTCCTGGGCGGCTTCTCCTCCGCCACGTCGATGGTGATCGTCGCCTGCATCGCGCTGTCGACGATGGTGTCGAACCATATCGTCATGCCGGTGGCGCTGCGGCTGCCGGGCCTGGGCATGCATGGCCAGTCCGGCGATGTGCGGCAGCTGCTGCTGACCAGCCGCCGGATCAGCATCTGCCTGATCCTGGCCCTGGGCTTCCTGTACTTCCGGCTCAGCGGCAAGTCCGACGCCCTGGCGGCGATCGGCCTGATCTCCTTCGCCGGTGTGGCGCAGTTCCTGCCCTCCATCATCGGCGGGCTGTACTGGCGGCAGGCCAGTGCCGGCGGCGCGGTGGCCGGCCTGGCGGCGGGCTTCGCGCTCTGGGCCTATACCCTGTTCCTGCCGAGCTTCGAGGGCGACTTCCTGCTGTCGCAGTCGGTAATCGCGAACGGCCCGTGGGGCATCGCGGGGCTGCGGCCGCAATCGCTGTTCGGCATCCACGACGACGCGCTGGTCAACGCGCTGTTCTGGAGCCTGGGCGTCAACACCATCGTCTTCGTGCTGGGCTCGCTGTTCCGCGACCTGCGGCCGCTGGAGCAACTGCAGAGCGCGCTGTTCGTCGATGTCTTCCGTTCGCCGCTGGAGGACGAGCATCGCTTCATCCGGCGCTTTGCGACGGCGGAGGACCTGTTCGTCCTGGCGCAGCGCATCCTGGGGCCGGAAAAGGCGCACCGCATCTTCCGCGACTTCGCCCGGCGTCAGGGGCGGGAACGCGAGCTGCCGGAGCCGAGCGGCGCCTTCATCGCCTATCTGGAGCGGCAGCTGGCGGGCTCGGTCGGCGCCGCCTCGGCGCGGGCGATGGTCAGCCAGGTCGCCAGCGGCGAGACCATCAGCCTGAACGAACTGATGACCATCGCCAACGAGACCGCGCGGCTGATGGAGTATAGCCGCCAGGTGGAGCAGAAGTCGCAGGAACTGGAAGCGGCCGCGGCGCAGCTGCGCGCCGCGAACGAACGGCTGCAGCGGCTGGACGCGGAGAAGGACGATTTCCTGAGCCAGGTCAGCCACGAGGTCCGCACACCGATGACCTCGATCCGCTCCTTCTCGGAAATCCTGCTGGAGAGCCGCGACCTGTCCAGCGACCAGGCGCAGCGCTTCATCGGCATCATCCACGAGGAGAGCCTGCGCCTGACCCGCCTGCTGGACGAGATCCTGGACCTGAACCTGCTGGAGCGTGGCGAGGCGAGCTGGCAGCTGGCCCGGATCGACGCGCAGGAGGCGGTGGGCCGGGCGATCGACACCTGCCAGGGCCTGGCCCGGTCCGCCGGCGTCGCCCTGGAACGCATCGGACCGCTGCCCGCCCTGCCGGTGCAGGCCGATGCCGACCGGCTGCGGCAGGTCTTCATCAACCTGCTGACCAATGCGGTGATCTACAACACCGCGCCCGCGCCGCGGGTCCTGGTGGAATGCCGGATGGAGGGCGGCCGCGCGGTGGTGGAGGTGTCGGACAACGGGACCGGCATCGATGCCGAGCAGCGGCGGACCCTGTTCACCAAGTTCTCCCGCAACTGGGCGCGGGCGAAGCCCGGCGGCGCGGGGCTGGGGCTGGCGATCTCATGGCAGATCATGCACCGGCTGGGCGGTGCGCTGGACCTGCTGCCGGCGCGGCCGGGAGAGGGTGCCCGCTTCCGGGTCAGCCTGCCGCTGGCGGCAGCGGAAACGGCGGCCGCCCCGCAGGTGCGGGGCTGAACGCCGGCGCCTGCCGGCACGCTAGAATGCATCGCATTCATGCATCCGGATCAGAAACATTCATTTGATGGATGTGGGGGCTGCCGATAGCGTCCCCTGCGCAGTGCGGCCATGCGCCGCGCCGGACGGACGGACAAACGGACGGACAGGCGGGAGGACAGGATGGCAGGCAGGGCGGATGACGCGACGGCGGTGCCGGCGGGGTTCGAGCGACACGATCGCCGCTCCGCCGTCACCGATCCCTGGGAACCGCTCTATCGCCGGGTCGCGGATGGCAGCTACCGCATCGGCTTCCGCATCGGGCCGGCGCATTGCAACGCCCGGGGCTTCCTGCACGGGGGCGTCATCGCGGCGATCGCCGACAATGCCATGGGGCATACCTATGGCCTGGGCCTGGACGCCCTGGCCCCGGAAGCGCGGGGCAGCATCGTCACCCTCGGCCTGGCGGTGGACTATGTCGCGACGGCGGCGAACGGCAGCTGGTTCGAAGTGCAGCCCCGCCTGGTGAAGGGCGGGCGTGCGACCGGCTTCGTGGATGCGCTGGTGCTGGCGGACGACGCGGTGGTTGCCCGCGCCAATGCCACGTTCCGCAACCTCGTGCGGGGCTGAACAGGCCAGCCATCGCGCGGACGGCCCGTGCCGGGCGGCACCGCTGCGACGGCCCGGCCGGGCTCAGCTGTTGTCGCTGTCCTCGGTGGCGCGCTCTTCCTTGCGCTCGTCGGACTTTTCCTGTTTCGCGCGCTGGCGCTCGGCCTTCTTCTCGGCCTTGGCCTTTTCGCGTTCGCGGCGCTCGAAATCGTAATTGGGCTTGCGGGGCATGAAACTCCGTTCGGCTGCGACGCGGCCGCGGAATGCGGCCGCCTTCACCAAAGATGGGGGAGGAGGGCCCCGAAGGGCAAGATCGGCCGCAGATGCAGGCCGGTCGATCGGCCCGAAGGGCCGAAAAACAAGAAGGCCCGCATTTCTGCGGGCCTTCCCGAAAAGCCTGTGCGGCCGGTCAGTCGACGGCGCGGAGATTCTCCGCGGACGACTTACCGTTCTTGCCCGGCTGAAGGTCGTAGCTGACGCGCTGGCCTTCCTGCAGGGACGACATGCCCGCACGCTCGACGGCGGAGATGTGGACGAAGGCATCGGAGCCGCCCTGGTCAGGCGTGATGAAGCCATAGCCCTTGGTCGGATTGAACCACTTCACGGTTCCTGTGGTCATCGGTCTTTCCTCAAAACAGGTCTTGAACACCCGCGCACAGCGCGAATGGGTCTCAGCTCACCGGATTGCGTGGAGTGGTCGTGCCTGTCGGCGAGACAGGGGCAGGAGACGCCAGAGGCATAGCGGTCTGATCGGTTAACGAATAGCGCCTGTCATTGCCAAAATCAAGCCCCACCTGCAGAGACCCGCATTCCCGCGGGGCGGAACCCCCTACTGCCGGTCCTCGCGGGCATAGTCCCGGCCCAGCGCATCCGGCGCCTGGGCCGCGGTGCGCCCGCGCAGGGCCACCAGCAGCAGCACCAGCAGGGTCGCCAGATAGGGCAGCATCATCAGCAGGAAGGTCGGCACGCTGACCCCGGTGGCCTGGATGCGGGGGATCAGCGCGACGATGCCGCCGAACAGCAGGGCGCCCAGCACGGCCCGCCAGGGCCGCCAGGCGGCGAAGATCACCAGCGCGATGGCGATCCAGCCGCGGCCGCCGGTCATGCCCTCGACCCAGACCTGGCTCGCCGCGAGCGACAGATAGCCGCCGGCCAGGCCGCAGAACATGCCGCCCGCCACCACCGCCGCCAGCCGCATCGCCTGCACGTCGACGCCGGCGGCATCGGCGGTTTCCGGGCTCTCGCCGCAGGCGCGCAGGCGCAGGCCCAGCCGGGTCCGGAACAGGACCCAGCCGGTCGCCGCCACCAGCAGCAGCGACAGGTAGAGCAGTGGGTCCTGGTTGAACAGGATGCGGCCGAGCCACGGAAGCTCCGTCAACGGGCCCAGGTCGAGCCGCTCGAAGGCGGCGATCGGCTTCTGGCTGTAGGGCGGGCCGATCAGGCCCGCCAGGCCGGCCCCGAGCGCCACGGTGATCAGCCCGGCGACAACCTGGTTGGCCCGGAATACCACCACCGCCGCGGCGAAGACGGCGGCCAGCGCGCCCCCGGCCAGTGCGGCGCAGAGGATGCCGAGCCAGGGCTGCGCGGTGTGGAAGGAGAGGATCACGCCGGTCAGCGCGCCGACCATCATCATCCCCTCGGCGCCCAGGTTCAGCACGCCGGCGCGCTCGTTGATGATCAGGCCGACGGCGGCCAGCATCAGCGGCGTAGCGAAAACCGGCGTGAACGCCAGCCAGTTGAGCAGAAGGGTCTCGATCACGGCACGGCCGTCCCGCCGCCGGACTGTGCGGCCGTGCCGGGCGCCGGCCGTCGCACCGGGCGGGACAGGGTCAGGCGATAGCGCGCGAAGAAGTCGGCGGTGACGACCGACAGCAGGATCACCGCCTGGATCAGTTCGATCACCGCGCGCGGCAGCTGGTAGAAGACCTGCAATGTGTCGCCCGCGACATAGAGGGTGCCGACCAGCGCCGCGGCAACCACTACGGCGGCCGGCCGGAAGCGGGCCAGGAAGGCGATCACGATGCCGGCGAAGCCATAGCCGGTGCCCAGATGCTGGGTCAGCCGGTATTCCTGGCCGGAGGCGACCAGCCAGCCGGCCAGGCCGGCGGCGGCGCCGGACAGCCCCACCGCCAGCAGGATCGTCGCCAGCACCGGCAGGCCGGTGCCGGCGGCGACACTTGGGCTGGCGCCGATCGCCTGCATGTAGAGCCCGGCGCGGGACCGCTCCATCACCACCCACAGGACCAGCGCGACCGCCAGCGCGACGATCAGCCCGGCATGGACATTGCCCCAGCCCAGCTGAACCAGTCGCTCCACCCCTGGCTGGAAGCTCTCAGAATTCGGGAAGTTCGCTGTCGGATCCTTCCAGGGGCCGAACACCAGGTGCTGCACCAGCAGATGGGCGACATAGTTCAGCAGCAGGGTGGTGATGATCTCGTTGATCCCCAGCCGCAGCTTCATCAAGGCCGGGATCGCCACCCAGAGGGCGCCGAACAGGGCGCCGGCGCCGGCCATGAAGACCAGCCGCAGGCTGTCCGGCCCGATATCGGCCACGGCGATCCAGGTGGCGCCGATCGCGCCCAGCCAGACCTGTCCCTCGATGCCGATGTTCCAGAAGCGCACCCGCAGGGCGACCGCGCCGGCCAGGCCGACCAGGATCAGCGGCGTGGCGGAGGTGGCGACCAGCGACAAACCATCCAGGTCCAGCAGGGTGTAGACGACGAATTCCTGCCAGATATCGCCCAGGCCGACGCCGGCGGAGACCAGGATGGCGATCGTGACCAGCAGGCCGGCGGCCACCCCGCCGGCCAGCGCGGCGGCGGACCGCCAGAGCGGCACGTCCTGCCGCGGCGTGATCGCGATCATCGGGCGGCTCCGGTGCGGTTCGGCATGCCACCTGCCTCAAGCGGCACCGTCGCCCTCGGGTTCGACCCTGCGGCAATCACAGATCTCACCGGCCAACCCGGATAAGTCCTCGCCGTCCTGCCCTGTCGCCGTCGTCCTCGGCCCCCGAGCCGAGGACCATGGCAGGACGGCGACGTCACGCAGCGTCTTTGTATCGTCGCGGCCCTCGGCTCGGGGGCCGAGGGCGACGGCATCCGGGCAGATGCGTCGAAGGGAGCTGGATATGTCGAAAAGTTCGACCCGAGGTGGCCGGGGACAACGGACATGGGGAAGGGGCGGCAGGGCCGTCGGCCAGCCGACATCGCTGCCGCCGCGGCATGCCTTCCGCCGCTATGCATGGCCCACCATCAGGCGGCCGATCTCCGCCCGGGGGAACCGTTCGCCGCCATCGCCGGCCGCGGCGAATTCGCCGACGATGCGGCCGCGGGTCAGCACGCCGATCCGGTCGGACAGGGCCATGACCTCGTCCAGGTCCTCGCTGATCACCAGGATCGCCGCGCCGGCATCGCGCGCCTCGCGCAGGCGCTCATGCACCGCCGCGGCGGCACGGACATCGAGGCCGCGCGATGGCGAATGAGCGAGCAGGGCCCGCATGCCCGGGCCCAGCTCGCGGGCCAGGACCAGCTTCTGCGCATTGCCGCCGGAGAGCAGGCGGGTCCGCGTGTCGGGGCGGGCGCCGCGCACGTCATGGGCGTCGATCGCCGCCGCCGCGGCATCGCGCATGCGGCCGCGCCGCAGCCAGGCGGCAGGACCATAGGCGCCGCCGCGCAGGGCCGTCATGGCGAAGTTCTCGAACACACGCAGGTCGCCGGCCAGTGCGCGGCCGTAGCGGTCGGCGGGCACCACGCGCAGGCCCAGGCGCCGCCGCGCCGCCGTCGACAGGCCGTCGATGCGCCGGTCGTCCAGCACGATCTGGCCGGCGGCGGCCCTGCGCAGGCCGGCCAGCAGGTCCACCAGTTCCGTCTGCCCGTTGCCGCCGACGCCGGCGATGCCGTAGATCTCGCCGCCGCGAATGGCGAGCTGCAGGTCCTGCAGGGCGACCCCGCCATCGCCCGGCGACAGGGCCAGGTCGTTCAGCTGCAGCAGGGGCCGGCCCGGATGGCCGCCGCGCCAGGCATCGGCGGGTGGCGAGACGCCGACCATCAGTTCCGCCATGCGGTCGACATCGAGCCCGGCGGTCGGCTGTCCGGCGACCACGGTGCGCCCGCCGCGCATCACCGTCACCCGGTCGGCATGGCGGGCCACCTCGCGCAGCTTGTGGCTGATCAGCACCACTGCGGTGCCCGTGTCGGCAAGGCGTCGCACGGCTGCCAATAGCAGCGCGCCCTCCTCATCGGTCAGCACCGCGGTCGGTTCGTCAAGGATCAGGATGCGGGCGCCGCCCAGCAGGGTTTTCACGATCTCCACCCGCTGCCGCTCGGCGATCGACAGGCTGTCGATCAGCGCCGCCGGCCGCAGGGTGAAGCCCAGCCCCTGCGCGCATGCCGCGATGGCATCGGCGAGCCCGGCCGGCTTCAGGGCCGGGCAGGCCAGGGCGACGTTCTCCGCGACGGTGAAGCGGCGCACCAGCTTGAAATGCTGGTGCACCATGCCGATGCCCTGCGCCCGGGCGGCGGTCGGGCCGTCGATCTCGACCGGCCGCCCGTGCAGCTCGATGCGGCCGGCATCCGGCCGGTAGAGGCCGGCGGCGACGGTCATCAGGGTCGACTTGCCGGCGCCGTTCTCGCCCAGCAGGCCGTGCACCTCTCCCGCCGCCAGCGTGAAATGCGCATCCGCCAGGGCGGGATTGCCGTCGAACGACTTGTCGATGCCCTGCAGCCGCAGGACGGCAGGGAGGGAAGGTGCGTTCACGAACGGGATCCGGACCTGAAAGGGCCGGCGCGAAGGGCCTCGATCCTCCGCACCGGCCAGCAATCGACGGCGGCCTATTCCAGGCTGCCCACCGTGCCCTTCACCAGGAAGTCCATGCCGAACAGCTTGTCCATCGGATAGCCCTCGCCGTCGGGCACGACGATGGTGCCGTCCTGCTTCGCGATCGGCCCGGAGAAGACGTAGAAGTCGCCGTTGGCGATCTTCTCAGCGGTCGCCATGATCTCCTTCTTCGCCGCCTCCGGCACCGCGTCGGAGGTGAAGTCGGAGATGCCGACCACGCCGGTATCCATCCCCTCGAAGGCGAAGCCGCCCTCGAAGCTGCCGTCCTGTGCGCGCTTCACCGCGGGCAGGACGAACTTGCCCCAGTCGAAGACGGAGGCCACCAGGTGCGCGTTCGGCGCGCTGGAGGACATGTCGGCGTTGTAACCGACGGAATGGATGCCGGCGCGCTCCGCGGCGATCTGCGGGCCCGGCGTGTCCTGGTGCTGGGCGATCACGTCGACGCCCTGCTCGATCAGCGCCTGGGCGGCGGCCTCTTCCTTCACCGGGTCGTACCAGGTGTTGGTGAAGGAGACGATGACCTCGGCATCCGGGTTCATCTTCTGCGCGCCCAGCGCGAAGGCGTTGATGTTCCAGTTCACCAGGCCCAGCGGATAGGCGGCGACGAAGCCCAGCTTGCCGGTCTTGCTGACCGCCCCGGCCGCCATGCCCGCCAGGTACATGCCTTCGTAGGAACGGCCGTAATAGCTGGTCAGGTTGGGCGCGCTGGTATAGCCGGCGGCGTTCAGGAAGACGACCTCCGGATATTCCTTCGCCGCCTCGGCAAAGGCATCGGAATAGCCGTAGGCGGTGCCGACGATCACGTTGTAGCCGCGCTTCACGTAGCGGTCGATCACCTGGCGGACCCGCTCGGTCACTTCCGGGATGTTCTCGGTGAAGGCGACCTCGCTGCCCAGCTCCGCCTCCAGCGCCTTGCGCGACTGGTCGTGCATGAAGGTCCAGCCGCCATCGCCGACCGGAGCGATATAGAGGAAGGCGACCTTCGGGTCGCCGTCCAGGCCCATGGCCGCATGCGCGTCGCGGCTGGCGACCGGCGCGGTGGCCGCCGCCGACAGCAGGGCGATGCCCGCGGCTGCCAGGACGGATCGCAGGTGACGTCGGAACATCTCGCCTTCACTCCTTGTTCGGGATGGGCCTTTTCGGGGGACGGGTCAGTCTTCGAGCATCCTGTTGATCCGGAAGACATTGCCTTCCGGGTCGAGCAGGACGGCCTGGTACCAGTTGTAGTAGGTCTTGTAGGGTGCCTTGATCAGGGTCGCGCCATGCGCCACCGCGACCGGCACCATCCGGTCGACCTCCTCAGCGCTGTCCACGTCGATGTTCAGCAGGAACTTCACCCCGCCCTGGTGGCGGTGGTCGTCGAGCTGCAGCAGCTCGTAGGCATCCAGCGCGTTGAAGCCGATGGCGGAGCGGCCGGTGTCGATGCCGCGGAAGATCGGCGAGCGGATCGCCTCGATCTCGGTGAAGCCGAACACGGTCATGTAGAAGCCGGACAGCGCCTCGATATCCTCGGCGAAGACGTTGACGTAGGACAGGTGCGCCATCGGCTCAGCCCGCGCCGCCGAAGGTGGTCTGCTTGACGAACTTGTTGCGCAGATGGTCGCCGGAGGAGATCGGCGCGTATTTCGGCGGATTGTCGGGCGAGGCGCAGTGCGGCAGGCACTCGATCATCGCGTCGTAGTTGGGCTGGTGGAAGAAGACGATCGACTGGCGCCGGCTGCCCAGGGCCGCGTCGCGCGGCGGATTGACCACCCGGTGCAGGGTGGAGATCCACCTGTCGTTGGTCCATTCCATCATCAGGTCGCCGATGTTGAGGACGAAGGCGCCTTCCACCGGCGGCACCGGCACCCATTCGCCGGCCTTGTTGCGCACCTGCAGCCCGCCGGGCGCCTGTTCCTGCACCAGCAGGGTCAGGCTGCCATAGTCGGAATGGGCGCCGGCGCGCAGCTGGCCCGGTTCGGGGGGCTGTGGCTGGTCGGGATAGTTCAGCACCCGCAGCATGCTGATATGGCGGTCGATGGTGGGGGTGAAGAACTCCTCCTCCAGCCCCAGGCCGAGGGCGAACATCCGCATCACGTCGGCGGAGAACCGCTCCATCTGGCGGAAATACTCCGTCCAGGATTCTGCCAGGTCGGGGACCTGGGCCGGCCAGATGTTCGGCGCGAAATGCGGGCCGGCGGCCGGGCCGTGGTAGTAGGGATCGCCGGCCGGCACATCGACCGGGCCGACGGAGAGGCTCTCCTTCAGGTCGCCGGGCGCCACCTCGTCCAGGGAATAGGACAGGCCCTCGTCGCCGATGGCGGAATAGCCCCGGACCTGGTCGGGAGAGGGGCGCACGACCTCCGCCTTCGCCGCATCCGGCAGGTCGAAGAAGGCGCGCGCACTGTCATAGACCCGGCGGATCAGGTCCTGCGGCACCGGATGCCCGACCAACTGCAGGAAGCCGATATCGGTGCAGGCCCGGTCGATCGCCTCCGCCACCGCGCGCTTGCCCGCGGGGCCGCCGGAGTAGAACGGAGAGACGTCGATGACGGGGACGTCCATTATGGTCATGCAGCCCTCCCTGACTGACGCGCCGTCCGGCGATCCGAAGGCGCCGGGCGGGACAGGGTCTGACCAACCGGTCAGGATCCTGCGCGTCGAAAGGCAAGAGCTGTGCCACGGGATGAGGTGGGGAGCGGCGCGGTTTCCCGTCGTGCCGCGACCCCGAACAGGGCCGGTGGGGGGGCGACTGCCTAAGAGACAGACGTGAGGCTGCCCAATCCGCGGGCAGTTGCCCCGGATCGGCCGCCGTCCCTCATGATACGGCCCCGCCGGGCGCCGCCTGCCCCTCGCCGGGCGGCAGGTCGATCGCACAGGCGATGTAGCCGACCCCGTCGCCGTTGCCGGACACCGGTGTCACCAGGGCCCGCACCGGCTGCCAGGCGCGATCCCTGTAGAACAGGTTGGCAGCGACCAGCAGGGCCGTTCCGCTGTCCGCGACATGGTCCAGCAGCTGCAGGTAATAGGGGTTTGCGCCGCGCTGTTCCTCGGCCAGCTCGTCAAAGTAGCGGCCGGTATTGTCCCGTCCCGAGCTCCGGACGAGTTCGGTGCCCACGAGCCGGATGAGATAGCGCCGGGGCGGCCCGGTGACCTGGAGCAGGAGCACCTTGGGCAGGGCGCCGGGGCCGATCCGGCGCGGCGTGATCTCCGACCGGCGCGGCAGGCCGCCGCGATCCGCAGCGGTGGCAAGCAATGCCGCGAGCCAGCCGAGGGCGGGATCCGAGGCCATCGCCGGATCGGCGTGGAACGGCGTCGCGACAAAGGCGTCCAGTGCGCCTTCGGCCGCCGGCTGGCGCCGGCGTGCGAGGCCGCGCCGGCGCAGCGTCCCGTCGCCCGGCCCGGGCTGCCACAGGGTGGCACGGGGCATCGTCAAATCAGGCTGCGCCGCGCGCGCAGCTGCTTCGGCGCCTCGACGGCGCAGGCGATGCGCTCGATATCGCCCTGCGGTCCGGCAAGCGGTGCCCAGATCGACCGGAAATGCTGCCAGTCGTTCCGACGGTAGTAGAGGTCCGCGGTCACCACGACGCAGTCGCCGCTGTCGGCGATATGGTCCATCTGGCGCAGGTAGAAGGCGTTGGCCGCGCCCTGCCGGTCCGACAGTTCGTCGAACAGCCGTCCGGTGGAATCGCGGCCGGCCATGCGGGACAGGTCGGTGCCGACCAGGCGGATGCGGAAGCGGCGCGGCGGCCCCTCGACATCCAGGATCATGACGGTGGGCAGCGCCGCGGGGCCGATGAGCCGGGGCGAGACCTCCTCGACCCTGGGCAGCCGCCCCTGCGCGCGGGCGCGGACGACCAGGCCCGCCAGCCAGCCCAGTTTCGGGCTTGCAGTCAGATCCGGATCCGCTGCGAAGGAGCATCCTTCCAGCCGCGCCACCGGCATGTGCGCCGCATCCCGCCATTCCGCCATCGGCCATCTCTCCGGCGCATCCTTCGCGCCAGTTCCAGGGACAAGATCCGACCATCGATAGCGATAATTGGTGAAGGAAACCTTTTCCTGGCGCAGCAAAGTCTCAGCCGGGGCGCGGCATCGCCCGCGGGGTCAGGGCAGCAGGCTGCTGCGCATCGGCTCCAGCAGGCGCTCGCCCTCCTCCGGCAGGGTCAGCCGGGTCTGCCGCGGCGCCGTCTCGGCGATCACCCGGCCGGCGCGCAGCACCATCAGGCGGGTGGCCTTCAGCCGGATTGCCTCCGCCGGGTCGGCGGCCTGCAGGACCACCAGGTCGGCGCGGGCGCCCGGCGCCAGGCCGTAGCCGTCGAGATGCAGCAGCCGCGCCGGTGCCTCGGTCACTGCGCGGAAGCAGGCGGCCATCTGTTCGGTCCCGGTCATCTGCGCGACGTGGAGCGCCATGCTGGCGACCTCCAGCATGTCGCCGCTGCCCAGCGGGTACCAGGGGTCCATCACGCAGTCATGGCCGAAGCCGACAGTGATTCCGGCCGCCATCAGCTCCGGCACCCGGGTCATGCCGCGCCGTTTCGGATAGCTGTCGTGGCGGCCCTGCAGGGTGATGTTGATCAGCGGGTTGGCGATCGCGCCCAGCTGTGCCTCCGCCATCAGCGGCAGCAGCTTGGAGACGTAGTAGTTGTCCATCGAATGCATGGAGGCGAGGTGCGAGCCCACGGCGCGGCCGTGCAGGCCGGTGCGGTGCACCTCCGCCGCCAGGGTCTCCACATGGCGGGACCAGGGATCGTCGCTCTCGTCGCAATGCATGTCGACCAGCAGGCCGCGATCGGCCGCGATCTCGCACAACGCGCGGATCGAGGCGGCGCCGTCGGCCATGGTGCGCTCGAAATGCGGGATGCCGCCGACCACGTTGACGCCGCGGTCCAGTGCCCGCTTCAGGTTGTCCGCCGCGGACGCGCTGCGCAGATAGCCGTCCTGGGGGAAGGCGACCAGCTGCAGGTCGAGCCAGGGCCTGACCCGGCGCTGCACCTCCAGCAGGGCGTCGACCGCCAGCAGCCGGTCGTCGCAGACATCGACATGCGACCGGATCGCGCCGATCCCCTGCGCCGCGGCCAGCCGGCAATAGGCCAGGGCGCGCTCGACGATCGCATCCTGGGTCAGGTGCGGCTTCAGTTCGCCCCAGATCGCAATCCCTTCCAGCAGGGTGCCGGAGGTGTTGAGCCGCGGATTGCCGAGCGACAGGGTGGAATCCATGTGGAAATGGCAGTCGACGAAGGGTGGGCTGATCAGCAGGCCGGTGACGTCCAGGACCCGCCCAGCCTCTGCCTTCAGGCCGGTTTCCACGGCGGCGATGCGGCCGTCCGCGATGCCGATGTCGATGCCGGTGCGGCCGTCGGGCAGGGTGGCGCCGCGCAGCAGCAGGTCGAAGGCCATCTCAACGTTCTCCCTTGCGGTAGGGGACCATCAGCGCCTGGGGATAGGCCGCGCGCCGCGACATCACCACCAGCGCCAGGATCGACAGGATGTAGGGCAGCATCAGGAAAACCTGGTAGGGGATCACCCCGCCCAGGTTCTGCTGCAGGCGCACCTGGAAGGCGTCGAAGGCGCCGAACAGCAGCGCGCCCAGCAGGGCCTTGCCCGGCCGCCAGGAGGCGAAGACCACCAGGGCGATGCAGATCCAGCCGCGGCCGTTCACCATTTCGAAGAAGAAGGCGTTGAACGCCGACATGGTGAGGAAGGCGCCGCCGATCGCCATCAACGCGCTGCCGGCCATCACCGCGCCGATCCGCAGGCCGCTGACCGACAGGCCCTGCGCCTCGGCCGCGGCGGGGTTCTCCCCCACCGTGCGGATCGCCAGGCCCAGCGGCGTGCGGTACAGGATCCAGGCCACCACCGGCACCGCCAGGAAGGCGAGGTAGGTCAGCGCGGTCTGCTGGAACAGCGCCGGGCCGAGCAGCGGCAGGTCGGCCAGCAGCGGGATCGGCAAGGGCTGGAAGGCCTCGATCCGCGGCGGGCTGTCCACGTCGGGCAGCACCATGCGGTAGACGAAATAGGACAGGCTGGTGGCCAGCAGGGTGACGCCGATGCCGGTGACATGCTGCGACAGGCCCAGCGGCACGGTGAACAGCGCCAGCAGCAGGCCGAAGGCCATGCCGACCAGGGCGGCGACCAGCACCCCGGTCCACAGGTCGGCGCCGAAATGCACCGCCATCCAGCCGGACATCGCGCCGGCGGTGAAGATCCCCTCGATGCCCAGGTTCAGCACCCCGGCACGCTCGCAGATCAGCTCCCCCAGGGTGCCGAAGATGAACGGCGTGGCGATGCGCACCGCGGCCACCCAGAAGCTGGCGGTCAGCAGGATTTCGATCACGCCGTCCATCGCGCCGCCCTCCTAGCCGCGCCGGATGCGGTAGCGGCTGACCAGCACCGCCACCAGCATGGTCAGCAGCGAGGTCGCCACGATCAGGTCCGCCAGGTAGCTGGAGACGCCGAGGCTGCGGCTCATGCTGTCGGCGCCCACGAACACCGCGGCGATGAACAGGGCGGCCGGCACCACGCCGACGGGGCTGAGCTGCGCCAGCATGGCGACGACGATGCCGCTATAGCCGTAGCCCGGCGACAGGTCCTGGGTGACATAGCCCTTCAGCCCGGCGACCTCGCCCACCCCGGCCAGACCGGCCAGCGCGCCGGAGATCGCCGCCGTGGCCAGCACGGTACGGCCGACCGGCAGGCCGGCGAAGCGGGCCGCGCCGGCATTGGCACCGGTGGCGCGGATGGCGAAGCCCAGGGTGGTGCGGGCCATCAGGAACCAGACCAGGACGGCCGCGACCAGCGCCATCAGCAGCCCGGCATGCAGGCGGGTCTTCTCCAGCAGCGGCGGCAGCACGGCAGAATCGGCGATCGGCTCCGACTGCGGCCAGCCCAGGCTCATAGGGTCCTGCATCGGCCCTTCCAGCATCATGCCGACGAACAGCAGCATGATGAAGTTCAGCAGCAGGGTGGTCACCACCTCGTCGACCCCCAGCCGCAGCTTCAGCAAAGCGGGGCCGATCAGCAGCACCGCGCCGGCGGCGGCACCGGCCAGCAGCATCAGCGGCACGATCAGCCAGGCGCTGTCGACGACCGGCTGCGAAGCCACGGCGACGGCTGCCAGCGCGCCGGCATAGAGCTGGCCCTCCGCGCCGATGTTCCAGAGCTTCGCGCGGAACGCCACGGCCACGGCCAGGCCGGTCAGGATCAGGGGCGCGGCGCGGGCCAGGGTCTCCGCGATCGCGAAGCGCGAGCCCAGCGCGCCCTCCAGCATCAGGCCGTAGGCGCGCGCCACCGAGGCATCGGCCCAGAGCAGCAGCAGCGAGCAGAGCGCCAGGGCGGCGATGGCGGCGCCGACCGGCGCGGCGACCGCCAAAGCGAGCGGCACATGGGCGCGCTGTTCAAGGCGCATGACGCGGCTCCGGTGCAGCATGGTCCGGCCGCTGCCCCGCCATCATCAGCCCCAGGGTGCGGACATCCAGCCCGTCGGCGGGCAGGGCCTCCGACAGGCGGCCGTGATAGAGCACTGCGATGCGGTCGGCGAGGGCCAGCAGCTCGTCCAGGTCCTCGGAAATCAAGAGGATGCCGGCGCCGCCGGCCCGGGCCTCCAGCAGCCGGCGGTGGACTTCCGTGACGGCGCCGATGTCCAGGCCGCGGGTCGGCTGGTTGGCGACGATCAGGCGCGGCTGCCGTTCCAGCACCCGGCCCAGGATCAGCTTCTGCATGTTGCCGCCTGACAGCAGCCGGATCGGCGCGTCCGGCCCGGGACAGCGCACGTTGTAGCGCGCGATCAGGTCGATCGCGTGGCGGCGGCCGGCGGCGCGGTCGAGCAGGCCGTGCCGGCCGACCGGCGGCTGGCGCACCGTCTCCAGCGCGGCATTCTCCCACACCGCCATGTCGCCGACGGTGCCGTCGTGGTGGCGGTCTTCGGGGATGCGGCCGACCCCGGCGGCGACCATCGCCGCCGGATCGCTCAGCGGTGCCGGGCGATCGAACAGGGCAACGGTGCCGGCGGTCGGTCGGGCCAGCCCGCAGAGCAGGTCGGAGAGGGCGCCCTGGCCGTTGCCGGAGACGCCGGCAATGCCGACGATCTCGCGGCCGCGGATCTCCAGGTCGGCGCCGTCCAGGCCGGGCCGGCCATGGCGGCCCGGGACATCGGCACCTGCGATGCGCAACAGGACCTGCCCCGGTTCCAGGGGCGGCCGTTCCACCGCCTGGACCGGCCGGCCGACCATGCATTCGGCCAGCGCCTCGCGGCTGGTCTCCGCCGTGCGGAAGCTGGCCACCGCACGCCCGCCGCGCAGCACCACGACCCGTTCGGTTAGCGCCATCACCTCCGCCAGCTTGTGGGAGATGAAGACGATCGCCAGGCCGGCGGCCGCGAGCTGGCGCAGGGTGTCGAACAGGCGGTCGGCTTCGCCCGGGGTCAGCACCGCGGTGGGTTCGTCCAGGATCAGGATCCGGGCGTCCCGGTACAGCGCCTTCAGGATTTCCACCCGCTGGCGCTCGCCCACCGACAGGCTGCCGACATTGGCGTCCAGCGGCACCTGCAGCCCGGCGCGGGCCATCAGGTCCCGCAGCTTCGCCTGCGCCGCGCGGCGGCGCTGGAATGGCAGCCACAGGCGCTCCGTGCCCAGGACGATATTGTCGAGGACGGTCAGGTTGTCGGCCAGGGTGAAGTGCTGGTGGACCATGCCGATGCCGGCGGCCAGCGCCGCCTCCGGCGCGCCGGGGCGCAGCGGCTGCAGCCCGCCGTCCGGTCCGGCGACCTCCACACTGCCTTCGTCGGCGGCGTAGTGGCCGAACAGGATGTTCATCAGGGTGGTCTTGCCGGCGCCGTTCTCGCCCAGCAGGGCCAGGATGCGGCCGGCATGCAGGTCCAGGTCGATGCCGTCATTGGCGGTGACGGCGCCGAACCGCTTGGTGATGCCCCGCAGCCGCAGCACCGGCTGCGGGGCATCGCTCTCTTCGGTCAGGCCCTGCACGAGGGTCGCGGGTCGCGAATCGATCGGACGGTGGGCGCGAGGAGGCGCCCCCTCACATCGTCGACTTCGGCTCGCTGTCGTTGACGTTGACCCGGAACAGGCCGTCCAGGATCTCCTGGCGCTTGGCCTGCACCTTCTCCTGCACCGCCTGCGGTACCAGCTTGTCGTCCATCGGCGCCAGCGAGCCGCCGCCATGGGCCATGAAGCTGTAGGGGCCGTAATCCTCCGGCTCGAATGCGCCGGCCTTCACCTTGGCGATGGCGCGGTCGATGGTCGGCTCCATGTGCCACAGGGCGCTGGCGACCACGGTGCCCGGATAGTCGGCCTGGGTGTCGATGACATTGCCGATCGCCAGCACGCCGCGCTCCTTGGCGGCGTCGGAGACGCCGAACCGCTCCGCGTACATCACGTCGGCGCCGGCATCGATCATTGCGAAGGCGGCTTCCTTCGCCTTCGGCGGGTCGTACCAGGAGCCGATGAAGCTGACCAGGAACTTCACCTCCGGATTGACCTCCTGCGCGCCGGCCATGAAGGCGTGCATCAGGCGGTTCACTTCCGGGATCGGATAGCCGCCGACCATGCCGATCAGGTTCGACTTGGTCAGCTCGCCGGCCACCATGCCGGTCAGGTAGGAGGGTTCGTGGATCCAGTTGTCGAAGACGGAGAAGTTCTTGCCCGCCGGGCCGAAGCTGGAGCCCATCAGGAAGGCGGTCTCCGGATAGTCGCCTGCGACCTTGCGTGCGGCACGCTCGACGCCGAACACCTCGCCCACGATCAGGTCGTTGCCGGCCTCGGCATATTCGCGCATCACCCGCTCATAGTCGGTGTTGGCGACATTCTCCGAATAGGTATAGGCGATCTCGCCGCGCTCCTGCGCCGCATTCAGCGCCTTGTGGATGCGGCTGACCCACTGCTGCTCCACCGGCACGGTGTAGATCGCGGCGACCTTCATCTTGTCCTGCGCCGCGGCCGGGCCCATGCCGGCCAGCGGGCCCGCCAGCTGGACGCCGACGAAAGCCGTCAGGGCGAGGGCCAGCGCTGCCCTGCGGTTGAGCAGGCCACCGGCCAGCTGCCTGCAAATGCGCCACACCATGTCAAAGCCTCCTTGTTGTCTGCCGGGTCGAAGCGCCCGGTTCATGCGAAGCGCCATCTGTCGCAAGTGGCGCGCCACCCGGGCCGCCGGCCCGTCGGCCGCACGATGGCATGGAGCCGGGAGTGGAAAAAGGGGCGGCCGTGATCCCGGCTGCCCCCCGGCCGTTCCTGCCGTCGTTCCGGGTGATCAGACGCTGCCCCACACCGCCTGCGCGACCTCGACGCAGCGGTCGAGCTTGCGCCACTGGTCGTCGTCGGACAGTTCGTTGCCATGCGCGGTGGAGGAAAAGCCGCACTGGTGGCTCAGCGCGCACTGCTCCAGGGGGACATAGGCCGCGGCCTCGTCGATGCGCTTGCGGATCGTGTCGGCCGGCTCGACATCGGCCTTCTTGGAGCTCATCAGGCCCAGCACCACGGTCTTGCCCTTCGGCATGTGGCGCAACGGCGCGAAATCGCCGGACCGCTCGTCATCATATTCCAGGAAGAAGGCGTCGATCGCCATCTCGTTGAACAGGATCTCCGCCACCGGCTCGTAGCCGCCCTGGGCGACCCAGGCGCTCTTGAAATTGCCGCGGCACAGATGCACGCCGACCACCATGTCGTCGGGCCGGTCCCTGATCGCATCGTTGACCATCCGGCAGTAGAGCCGGGTCAGGTCGTCCGGGTCGTCGCCGCGGTCGGCGGTACGCTGGCGGATCTCCGGGTCGCAGAGATAGGCGAGGTTGGTGTCGTCCATCTGCAGGTAGCGGCAGCCGCGCCCCGCCAGGTCGGCGATCTCGTCGCGATAGGCGGCTGCCAGGTCGTCGTAGAAGGCTTCCAGGTCCGGATAGACATCCTCGGAGATGCCCTTGCGGCCGCCGCGGAAGTGCAGCATCGACGGTGCGGGGATGCAGACCTTCGGCGTGTGGCTGACGACGGACTTCAGGAAGTCGAAATCGGCGCCCTGGATCGGCTGCGCATGGCCGATGCGGGAATCGACATGCATGGTCGGCGGCGCGAAGCCGACTTCGGAGCCGTCGTCCTTGCGGAAATGGGAGGAGAACTCGCCATAGGTGACGTTGACACCGTCCAGCTTCTCCAGGAAGTCGACATGGAAGAAGGTGCGCCGGAACTCGCCGTCGGTGATGCCGTGCAGGCCATGCTCCTCCTGCTTCTTCACCACCTCGCGGATGCACTCGTCCTCGACCGCGCGCAGTTCTGCGGCGTCGATCTTGCCCTCCTGCGCCTTCGCGCGCGCCTCGCTCAGACGCTTGGGGCGCAGGAAACTGCCGACATGGTCGGCACGGAACGGCGCTTTCTCTCCCATTGAACCTGTCCTTTCGTGTTGGGCTGACGGCCGGCGGGCAGGGCGCTTGCCCCTGCCCTGGAATGTATACAGGATTGGCGGCGATACTGATTTGCAGTGGATGCCCGGTCAACCCGGGATCCGGAGGGCAGGCATGATGGTCCCGGAAATTTGCGGGCCCTGCACATATGAATGCAGGCGGTGGGCGCATCCGGCGCGATGCCCGACCTGCGACAATGTATACAAGGCTTCGCTGCACTCCGGCGGGAGGGGCGGATGACCGCCCGGTCGGGGGAGAGCCGGCAGCGGGGAAGCCTGGCCTCGCAGTCGCTGAAGGCGCTGCTGGGCGTGCGGGAGCTGATCTACAGCGGCGAGGTCCGGCCCGGCGAGCGGATGTCGGAGCTGGCGCTGGTCGACCGGCTGGGCCTGTCGCGGACCCCGGTGCGCGCGGCGCTGGCGCGCCTGGCGCAGGAGGGCCTGCTGGAGGCGCTGCCCGGAGGCGGCCATGCGGTCCGCGCCTTCAGCGACAGCGATGTCGTCGATGCGATCGAGCTGCGCGGCGTGCTGGAAGGGACGGCGGCGCGGCTGGCGGCGGAGCGCGGCGCCGCGCCGGAGGCGATGACGGCGCTGCGCGTGGTGCTGGAGGATCTCGACGGGATCGTCGGCGCGACCCCGGAGCGCATGGACTTCGAGGCCTATGTCGCATGCAACGAGCGATTCCACGACCTGCTGTCCGGCCTCGCCGGCAGCGACCTGCTGCGGCGGGAGATCGAGCGGGTGGTGACCCTGCCCTTCGCCTCCCCCAGCGCCTTTGTCGAGGCGCAGGCCGCCCTGCCGGTGTTCCGGGACGTGATGCGCCAGGCCCAGGCGCAGCACTGGGCGATCGCGGAGGCGATCGAGGGGCGGGAAGGCGCGCGGGCGGAAGCGCTGGCCCGCGAGCATGCGAGGCTTGCGCGGCGCAACCTGCACGCCGTGCTGCGCAACGAGCGACTGGTGCGGCGGGTGCCGGGCCTTTCCCTGATTGCCCGCTGACGCCGTTACCGCGCCGACTGCCTTGACAATCCGGCGGTGGAGCAGGTCAGCTTCCGCTTGTCGTTGCCGGGATCGCCAGCATAGGCTGCATGCAGGGCGATAGTGCAACCGGCTGTCGGGTCCCGGCCGAAGGCGATACGCCCGGCCGCTCCGGCGGCCGTCCGCCCCCCCCAGCGACCCATCGTACCCCGGAGGCCAGCAATATGAGGGCCGACCGCATCGGGGGCCAACCGCATCGGGACGACATGCAACGGGACAAGCCCAACCGGGACAGAGCGCAGCACGACAGGACGCAGCGGGAGAAGGTCCAGGAACCGCTGGCGCGGTCGCGCCGGCCTTCCGCGATCGAGGTGGCGCGGCTGGCCGGCGTGTCGCAATCGGCTGTCTCCCGCGCCTTCACCCCCGGTGCCAGCATCAGCCCGGCGACCCGCGCCAAGGTGATGTCGGCTGCCGAGCAGATCGGCTACATGCCGAACGCCATCGCCCGCAGCATGATCACCCGGCGGACCAACATCATCGGTGTGGTGCTGGGCAACCTGGAATACCAGTTCTACCAGCAGGCCCTGCGCGTCCTTTCCCTGCGCCTGCAGGAGGCGGGCCGGCAGGTGCTGCTGTTCACTGTGCCGCCCGGCGGCGACCTGGACGCGCTTCTGCCCCAGGTCCTGCAGTATCAGGTCGACGGCGTGATCATCGGCGCCGCCACCTTGAGTTCCGACATGGCCGCGGAGTGCGAACGGCGCGGCACCCCGGTGGTGCTGTTCAACCGCACCGTGCCCGGCGTGCCGGCGCACAGCGTGACCAGCGACAATTACGGCGGCGCGCGGCTGGTGGCGACCCTGCTGGTGCGCGCCGGCCATCGCCGCTTCGGCTTCATCGCCGGGCATCGCGACACCTCCACCGGCATCAACCGGGAGCGCGGCTTCTACGAGGGCCTTGCCGCTCTGGGTATCGACACCGCGGCGCAGGTGGTCCGGATGGAGGCCAACTACAGCTATGAGGGCGCGCGGCAGGCGGTGCTGTCGCTGCTGGCAGAAGGGCCGCGCCCGGACGCGATCTTCGGCGCCAACGACATGATGGCGATGGGGGCGATCGATGCCGCGCGGGAAGCGGGCCTGAGGGTGCCCGACGACCTGTCGGTGATCGGTTTCGACGACACCCCGCAATCGGCCTGGACAGCCTATGCCCTGACCACCCTGCGGCAGCCGATCGAGGAGCTGGTCGAGGCGAGTGTCGACCTGATCCTGGGCCTGCACGACCAGCCGTCGAACCGCCGCACCATCGTCGAGGTGCCGGTGCTGTTCGTGGAGCGCGGCTCCGCCCGCCTGCCGCGGCCGGAGGAGGCGGTGGCGATCACCGGCGGACAGCGGAGCGATACGGTGCCGGAGCCGGCTGCCAAGCCGGCGCGCAAGACGGAGCGACGGCGCAGCAGGGGGCGCAAGGTCGCCTGAACATCGCCTGTCGCCGCGGCAGCGATCAGCTGTCGGCCATCATCTCCTGCAGGCACTGGCGTGCCTTGTCCTCCGACCAGGCATGCCTGATCTGCGCGTCCAGGCCGACGGCCTGCGCCGCCTCCTGCGCCAGGGCCGCCATGTGCGGCCGGTTGGCATCCGAATCGATCACCACGGTCCGATAGCGGCGGATGCCGGCGTCCCGCAGGCGCTGGAAGAAGTCGATATAGAAGTCGAGGTCGGCGACCGATTCCGCGCCGCGCCTGTCCAGGATCGTGTTGAGGATGCCGTCTTCCGCCTGCCCGGCCATCTCCCGGTACAGGCGGGCGATCGCCACGGCATCGGGCCGGCCGCCCAGGCAGACCTTGAAGGCCAGGTCCGGGCCCAGGCTGAGGGGCGCATAGCTGAGGATGTTCGCTGTCATGCGTGGACCTCGATGGGCACCCGAGACGGGCCCGGACGGACAACCGGGGCGGCGAAGCCCGACCGGTCTCCGTCGGGACCGATCCTGCCATCTTCACGCACGGGCGGCGGGCGACAACCGTTCGGATGGCGTGGGCCGGCCGCCGGCTTCCCGTCCTACGGCCCCGCGGTCATCATCTCCCGCAGGTGGCGCAGCGCCTCCGCCTCTGTCCAGGCATGGCGGATGACGGCGTCCAGGCCGGCGGCGATGGCGGCCTCCTGGACCAGCGCGCCCATATGCGGGCGCAGGGCGTCGGTGTCGAGGACGACGCTGCGGTAGCGGGTGATGCCCGCCTCATGCAGCTGCCGGAAGAAGGCGATGTACCAGCGGGCATTGGCGAAGGGCTCCATGCCGCGGCGGTCGATCAGGAGGTAGAGGCTGCCGGTCCCGGCGCGCCGCGCGGCATCGAGGAAGGTGGCGGTGATCCGCTCCGGCTCCAGCCGGCCGGACATGCGGATCCTGAAGGCGGGCTCCGGCAGGCCCGCCAGCGGTTCTTTGAACAGGATCGCTTGCGACATGCGCCGCCTCCAGGCGAACCGGGCGATGGATCACCCGGCGACCAGCCCCTCCAGATTGCCGACGATATCGCCGCGGCGGATCGGCACGCAGTCCGGCGGATGGTCCTGGCGGAAGCTGTGGTCGGCATCGGCCAGCCGGTCGAGGAAGGCGTCCAGGTGGCGCATCGCCGGCGGCACGGCATCGTGCAGCACGATCAGCTGGTGGCTGCGCCCCGCCGCCTCCGCTGCCGCGATCTGCGCCATCGCGCGATCGGGCCAGCCGTCATGGTCGTCGAAATCGCCCGGGACATGGGTCCAGAGCACACAGGTATAGCCGCCGCGGCAGAGGTGATCGACGGCGGCCTGCGAGAGCAGGCGGGGCCCCAGCTCGCCCTTGGCGAACGGCCGGAACAGCTTTTCCGGATGGGCCAGCGCGCCCAGCTTCGCCTGCGCCACCGCGATCTCCCGCTGCGGCGCCTCCGGGTCGGGGTCGATGCCCAGGGGCACGTCGTGGGTCATCGTATGGTTGCCGATCCAGTGGCCGGCCGCATGGGCGGCCTCCGCCGCGGCCAGTGCGGCAGGGTCGTCCAGGTTGCGGCAGACCAGGAAGAAGGTGGCCAGGATGCCGCGCCGCGCCAGGCTGTCGAGGACGCGCGGCGTCGCCTCCGGGTTCGGGCCGTTGTCGAAGCTGAGGCTGATCTCCGCCATCGCGGGACCGGGCTCCCGTCGGCCGCTATTGCGGCTTGTGCAGGATGGTGACCGCGCAGCAGGCCTCGTCGAAGCCGATCACCCCGCCGCCATTCTCCGCCAGCGCCCATTCGGCATCCGGCACCTGGCGGTCGCCCGCCTCGCCGCGCAGCTGGGTGGACAGTTCGTAGACCATCGACAGGCCGGTGGCGCCGACCGGATGGCCCTTGGAGACCAGGCCGCCGGAGGTGTTGATCGGCAGCCGCCCGCCGGGGCCGGTGGCGCCGCTCTCCACGAAGCGGCCGCCTTCGCCGTCGTCGCAGAAGCCCATCATCTCGGCCTGGTAGATCTCGCAGAACGAGGTGGCGTCGTGCACCTCCGCCACCCGGATCTTCTCCGGCCCGATGCCTGCCTGCCTGTACGCCTTCTTCGCGGCGACCCGGCTCAGCCCCTCCTCGTCCAGGCTGCGATACTTGCCGCCGGAGAGCGCGGAGGCAGCGATCCGCACGGCGCGGTCGCGTACCGCCTGCGGCAGGTTGCTCAGGAAGTCTTCCGAACAGACCAGGGCGGCGGCCGCGCCGTCGCCGATCGGCGAGCACATCGACCGGGTCAGCGGGAAGCTGACCGCGCGGTCCTTCATCACGTCCTCGACGCTCATCTCGAAGCGGTACTGCGCCTTATCGTTCAGGGCGCCGTAATTGTGGTTCTTTGCCGCGCCGGCGGCGATCTGCGCCTGCGTCGTGCCATGCTTCTTCATGTGGTAGCAGGCCTGCATCGCGTAGGTGTCCATGAACACCGTGCGGTCGGGGCCGGGCTCGAACGGCTTGCCCGCCTTCTCGCCCGCGGCGGCGTAGTAGTCGTGCCATTCCTGCGGGTCCTGCTGGTCGATGCCGGCGTTGAACTTCGACATCGTGCGCTCCGGATGGTCGGGGTCGTAGAGCTTCTCCACCGCGATGGCGAGCGCCAGGTCGGCGGTGCCCGACAGGATGTCCTTCCAGGCGCCGTTCAGGGCGACGGAGCCGGTGGCGCAGGCATCCTCGACATTGACCAGCGGCACCCGCTCCGGGAACAGGCCGTCGCGCACCAGCGGCGTCATGCAGACCTGGCCGCGGATTGAGCCCTGGGCATCCGCCCACATGCCGCAATTGCCGAACCAGGCATTCTCGATCTGATCGCCGTTTTCCAGCCCGGCATCGGCCAGGGCGCCCAGATAGGCGTCCCGGGTCAGGTCCTTGTAGCTCTTGTCCGGCCAGCGGCGGAACGCGGTCGAATAGGTGCCGATGATGTAGACGTCGCGCATCTTGTCTCTCCTCGTCGTCGGGCGACCGCCTCAGGCGTCGCGCCAATAGGGTTCGCGCAGCTCGCGCTTCAGGACCTTGCCGAGCGCGTTGCGGGGGAAGTCGTCGCGGAAGGCGATGGCGGAGACCCGCTGGTGCCGGCCCAGCCGCTCGTTCGCCCAGGCCAGGATCTCCGCCTCGTCGGCCGCCGCGCCCGTCTCCCGGATCACCAGGGCCAGCGGCGTCTCGCCCCATTTCTCGTGCGGCACGCCGATCACCGTGACGTCCATCACCGCCGGATGGCCGCCGATCACCTGTTCCAGATCGGCGGGGAAGATGTTGAAGCCGCCGGAGATGATCATGTCCTTCTTGCGGTCCAGGATGTACAGGTAGCCGTCCTCGTCCATCCGGCCGATATCGCCCGTGCGCAGATAGGTGCGGCCGCGGGCATCGCGCCAGACGATCTCCGCCGTCGCGTCGGGCCGGCGGTTGTAGCGCTTCATCATGCCGGCGCCGTAGCCGACGATCTCGCCCACCTCGCCATGCGGCAGGGGCGCATCGTCCGGGCCGATGATCGCGACGTGATAGCCGACCACCGGGGTGCCGACCGAGCCCGGCTTTCGCATCACCATGTCGGGCCGGATGATCGTCGCCACCCCTTCGGAGATGCCGTAGATCTCGTACAGGTTCGGGGTCATCCGCTCGATCACCGCCTTCTTGGTGTCCAGGCGCAGCGGCGAGCCGGCCGACAGCACCGCCTCCAGGCTGGACAGGTCGTACTGGTCGAAACCGGGATGGGCCAGGGTGACGATGAACTGGGTCGGCACCATGAAGCTATGCGTCACCTTCTCCCGCGCCACGGTCTGCAGGAAGGCCAGCGGGTCGAAGGCCGGCATCGCGACCAGGGTGCCGCCGACGAACAGGGTCGGCAGCATGGTCAGGAAGGTGCCGTTGGAATAGAGCGGCGTCGTCGCCAGAGCCACCGTGTTGCGGTGGTAGCGCATCTCCAGCGCGTTCGACCAGGCGAAATGCTGCCGCGCCCGGTGGGTCTGCACGATGCCCTTGGGCAGGCCGGTGGTGCCGCTGGAATAGATGATGTTGAACTCATCCTCCATGTCGTAGCGCACCGCCGGCTCATGCTCGGGCGCGCCGTCCAGCCAGGGCGCCAGCGCCTGCCAGCCGGGCGCCGTGGCGCCATGCAGGAACCACAGCCCGGCATCGATGCCGGACAGCCGGTCGCGATGCGGCTCCAGGCTCTCGTGCAGGCCGGCGCTGGCGAACAGCGCACGGGCGCCGGCATCGGCGGCCAGCGCGGCGATCTGCTCGCCGGTCAGCATGGCCGACAGCGGCACCACGCAGGCACCGGCCTTCACCACGCCGAACATCACCTCCAGCATCGTCACCGAGTTCGCCATCACCACGGCGACCCGGTCGCCGCGGCCGATGCCGGCCGCATTGAGCCGGTTGGCCACCCGGTTCATGCCGGCATTGAAGCCCGCCCAGTCGCGCCGCACCCCGTCGCAGACCAGGGCCGTCTTGCGCGGCTGGAACTCGGCGAACCCGGCCCAGAGTTCCGGCAGGAAGACATGCGCGTCCTCGATGGCGGCGGGCGCGGCGGCTTCCGGTCCGTCCTGCGGCGCGGCGGCCGAGGTGGCGGGCGGGGTGGCGTCCATGTTTCCTCCGGTTGGTTGGCGTCGGCCGCCGT
>NZ_JBHRTR010000054.1:522879-546067 GCF_042646425.1 Marinibaculum pumilum | reverse complement strand
GCCGCGCCCAGGGCGGCGGCACCGCGCGCCGCGCCCCCGCGCGAGGCACCGGCCGCGGCCCCTGCAGCCGCGGCCCGGCCGGCGGCCAGGCGGCAGGCCGAACCCGCCGTCGCCGAGATGCCGCTCGAGGATGAGGCGTTCGAGGAACCGGGTGGCCCGGATCCGGACGCAGAGGCGGCGGACTGGGACGAGCCGGAGCCGGGCAGCTACGACCTGACCGAGCTCGATGGCGAGCCGATCCCCCAGCTGCCGATCCAGACCCGCGCACGGGTGCAGCGCAAGAAAGCGCAGCAGCGATCCGGCAGCTCGATCGGCTGGTATGGGCTGCTGGCAGCGATCGTCGGCGTCGTGGCGGTGCTCTATTTCGCCCGCGGCACCCTGGTCGAACTCTGGCCGCCGATCGAGCGGCTCTACGTCACGGCCGGCATCGACCTGCCTGCGCCGCCCATCACCCTCGACTTCCGCGACACCGCCACCAGCTTCGAGGACCAGGACACCACCCTCGTGGTGTCCGGAACCGTCATCAACAGCGGCGAGGCGGAGCAGGCGGTGCCGGCGGTGGAAGTCGTGCTGCTGGACAGCACCGGGGCGGCGCTGGTCACCCGCGCGGTGAAGACCGACGCTGCCATGCTGCCGCCCGGCGGAAGAACAACCTTCGCGGCCCGGTTCGAGAGCTATCCGCAGACGGTTGCCGATCTCCGCCTGTCCTTCGCGCTGCCTGCCAGGTAGCGCCGCAGGCACCTGCCGGACGCCCGGCGCCCGGCAGCGGCCCGGCGGTCAGAAGCGGCGTAGCAGCCGGTCGATATAGTCGAGCTCCAGCGACGGCCGGTAGCGCTCGCCGGAGCGGCGGTAGAGTTCTTCCAGGATTTCCCGCGCCCGCTGCAGGTCGGCCTCCTCCGGCACCTTCGTGGAACTGCCATCCTCCCACTCGCCCGGCATCGGCCGACCCAGCGGGTCATGATTGTCGGCGCCGCTCTGCCCCATCGCCTCGGCTTCGCCCTCGCCGCCGCTGTTCATCTGATCGGCCAGCTGGTCCATCAGGCCGCGCATGCCCTGCCGCAGCTGGTCCAGTGCATTGCTCTGTTCCTCGGCCGCCATGCCGGACGCGCCGCCTTCCAGCGCGTCCCGTGCCGCGCCCATCGACTGGTCTGCGCGTCCGAAGGCATCCGGCACCGGCGTGCCGCCCTCGCCGAGCCGGTCGAGCAGTTCCTGCAGCCGGCGGCGCAGATCCTCCTGCGCCTGCGCGTCGCCGCCCAGGCCCTGACCGGAGCCCGGACCCTGGCCGGGTTGCTGACCCGGCTGCCGGCCGCGCTGGCCCTGCTGGCCCATCTGGCCCTGCTCGCCCTGCTGCCCCCGCTGGCCCTGCTGCCCCTGCTGGCCGCGCTGGCTCTGGCGGAACGACCGGTCCAGCAGCTGCTGCTGGTCGCGCAGGATCTCCGACAGCTCCTCCAGGGTGCGCTGGCCCTGCATGGCACCGCGCGGATCGGCCATCACCCGGCCCTGCTTCAGGCTCTCCAACATCCGGTTGAGCTCGGACAGCATGTCGCGGGCGGCATCGCGCGCGCCGCCTTTCGCCAGGTCCTCGGCCCGCTCCAGCATGCGGCGGAGCTGTTCGGAGCCCAGCATGCGGCTCTGCAGGTCCTCGCTCGGGATCTCCGACAGTTCGTCCATGTTGCGCAGGGCCTGCTCGGTCATCGCCTGCAGGAACTTGTCCATCGCCTCCCGCAGTTCGCGCATCAGCTTCTCGATCTCGGCATCCGTGGCGTTACGCGCCAGTGCCTCCATCAGCCGCCGCTGGGCGGAGCGCAGCGCGCGTTCCGCCAGCGAGAGATCGCCATCCTCCAGCCGCAGCGCGGTATCCCAGAGCAGGTCCTGGATACCGGACAGGCTTTCCGGGTCGCCGGACCCGTGGCGCAGCCTTGCGGTCGACACGCCCAGCGCCAGCGACACGACGGGATCATGGTCGAAGCTGTCGGGGATCGAGGAGATGCTGTCCAGCGCCAGCTCCACCCGGTCGATCGGCGGCTCGCCATGGGCCAGCTCGCGCCGCTGCTCGACCAGGGCCTGCGCCACCGGATGGGTGAAGATCCGCTGCGGCAGCACCATCGTCACCGTCTCGCTGCGGCCGACCTGGTCGGCCTCGTCGCGCGCCGTCAGGGTGATACCGACCTCGCGCCCGGCCCAGGGATGCGCGGTCAGGTCATGGAATGACAGGTCCTTCGCCTTCACCGGGCGCAGGCCCGGCAACGGCAGGTCCAGCGCCATCTTCTGGCCCGGCTCGTCCGTCGGGACGATCTCTGCGGCGACCTCCGACAGCCCGTAATCGTCGCGGGCGGCGTAGTGCATCTGCAGGGCGTCGCGGGCGGTTCCCACCGGCTGGTCGGCAAACGCGATCTCCGGCACCTGGTCCTTCCGCACCGCGATTCGCCAGCGGGCCAGCAGGTCCTCGCCGGCCATGACGGCCAGGCTGCGGCCGCTCTCGATCGGCAGCTCGACCTGCTGGTTGGTGGGGTCGATCTGCTCGAACGGATGCCGTGCGCCGTCGAGTTCCAGGTCGAGCGCCTGCGGCGCATTTGCCACCCGCAGGGTCAGGGTGCTGCCCTGCGGCACGGCGATCGCCCCGCGGCCGGGCATCTCGGCCGGGTCGACAGGTTCGCCCTCTGCGGTCGCAGCCTCCGTCGGGTCGCTGTCCTCCCCTGCCGCCATGCGCCATGCGGCGGGGCGGCTGGTGGCGAGCCAGCCATCCGCGCCCAGCACCGGGACGCCGTCCTTGGTCAGGAAGATCGGCGCCGCCTGGGTATAGGCCGGCGGGGTGATCCAGCCCTCGACGGCGGGCAGCGCGGTTTCCGCCACGGCGAAGGTCGGGCGGAAGGCATCGCTCATCAGATGCGGAATCCGCCAGCCGGCGAAGCCCAGGGCCACCACCAGCACCAGGCCGAATGCTGCCCGCAGGCCCCAGGGATCGATCCGTGCCCAGCCCGCCTGCGGCAGCGGCGGCCGCACCCGGCGCAGACGCTCGGCGACCCGCCGCTGGTGCTCGGCCCAGAGGGCACGGGCCTCGCTGCCCTCGGGTTCCGCCGGGTCCAGGCTGTCCTGCAGGGTGGCCAGCGGCCGGTGATCCAGCCCGTTGGTCTGCTCCAGCCGGCGCCGCGCCTCGGCCCGGGTCGGCCAGCGCACGGTGACGATCGCCCAGACCAGGGCCGCGGCAAGGGCGAGGGCGAACAGGGCCAGGGCCAGGGCATGGCCCCAGCCGCCCAGCAGGCGCCAGAGATTGAACAGGGAAAGAATTGCAAAAAGCGCGACGACGCCGAAGGCCAGTGCCAGCCGCGGCCAGACCTGTTCCCAGATCAGGCTGAGCCGGGTCCAGGCGACCCGTCGTTCCAGGATCGCCTGCTGCGCGGTCCGTGGCCCCGGCCGCCGGGCGGCGCCGGATGCGGGCCGCCGGCCCGGATCGCTGTGGCTGTCGCTGCTCATCGGGGGGAGATCCTCGCGTCCATTCCTCCACCCGGCGGGTCGGTCCGCAGGGTGCATTCCGCCTCGCCGGCAAGCCGGCGGCATCGTCGATGTCCCGCCGGCGCCGCTCCCCCCGTCGCGACCCCGGCCGTGCTGTTCCTTCGGCGGCCCGTGCTGCCTGGCGCCCGTGCTACCTGTCGCCCTGCGGCGGCGCCGGCGCCAACCAGTCGGGCACCGCCTCCAGTGCCGTCATCTCGTCCATGGTCGGCCGCCGCCGCACCACGGCATGGCGCCCGCCGTCGACCAGCACTTCCGGCGCCAGCGGCCGCGCATTGTAGGACGAGGCCATCACCGCAGCATAGGCACCGGCCGACATGACGGCGAGTAAAGACCCCGCGACCGGCTCCGGCATCTCCCTGTTGCGCGCCAGGTAGTCACCGGTCTCGCAGACCGGGCCGACCACGTCGACCGGCACGACGGGCGCGCCGGGCGCCGGATGCACCGGCACGATCTCGTGCCAGGCGTCGTACAGGGTCGGCCGGATCAGGTCGTTCATCGCCGCGTCGACCACGACGAATGTCTTGCCGCCGCTCTTCTTCACATAGATCACGCGGGTCAGAAGGACACCCGCATTGCCGACCAGGGAGCGGCCGGGCTCTATCAGGATCTCCACGTCGCGGTGGCCGAAGATTTCGCGCACGATGGCGCCATAGGCGGCCAGGTCCGGCAGGGGCTCGTCGCGGTAGCGGATGCCGATGCCGCCGCCCAGGTCGACCTGGGTCACCGTCAGGCCCTGGCCGCGCAGCGCATCGACCAGTTCCGCCATCCGGCCGAAGGCGGTGCGGTAGGGGCTCATGTCGATGATCTGGCTGCCGATATGGGCGGCGATGCCGATCGGCTCCAGCCAGGGATCGGCCGCCGCGCGGGCATAGAGCGCCGGCGCATGCTCCAGCGCGATGCCGAATTTGGTGGCCTTGTGGCCGGTCGCGATCTTCTCGTGCGTGGCCGCGGCCACGTCGGGGTTCACCCGCAGCAGGATGTGCGCGACCTTGCCCCGCTGCGCCGCGACCTGCGCCACAGCCTCAAGCTCCGCTTCCGATTCCACGTTCAGATGGGCGATCCCTGCATCCAGCGCCTCGCCGATCTCCGCCGCGGTCTTGCCGACGCCGGAGAAGACGATGCGCGACGCGGGAAAGCCCGCCCGCAGGGCCAGCTTCATCTCGCCCGCGGAGACCACGTCGACCCCCAGCCCGGCCGTCGCCAGGCTGCGCAGCAGGGCACCATTGCCATTGGCCTTCATGGCGTAGCAGATCGTCGCCGGCAGTTCGGCCAGCGCCGTGCGATAGGCCTCCGCCGCGTCCAGGACCGCCTGCCGGGAATAGACGAAGACCGGGGTGCCGGCGGCCTCAGCCACGTCCTCCAGCGGCACCTCGTCGGCCATCAGGCGGCCGCCGCGATAGGCGAAATGGGGCGCGCCCGGCAGGGCTGGGACTGCGTCCGCGGGCAGCGGCGCGCCGGGCTCTGCTGCGCGCAGGGCGGTATTGGGGGTGGACATGGCAGCCATCATCTCCCGCTCAGTCCGGATAGACCTTGGAATTGTCGCGGCGTGCCCGCGGCGCGCCGGGAACGGTATCTGGTGGATAGGCGGGGTCGCCCTTCTTGCCGCAGGCGGCGACGGCAAGGGCGGCCAGGCCGGCGGCCGCGAGGCCGAGGAGGCGGCGCCGGCCGGCCCGATCCGCGGCTGCGGGGCGGTCGCTGTGGTCAATCATCACGGGGCCTCCCCGTCCTGTTCCAGCCGGCTGCGCCATTGCGCTGCCTGCCGCCGGACCTGGTCCGGCGCCGTGCCGCCCAGGCTGGTCCGGCTGCGTACCGAATTGTCGATTCCCAGCACCTGGTAGACGCCGTCGTGGATCCGTGCGTCGGTGCCGGTGAAGACCTCCAGCGGCAGGTCTTCCAGCCCGCAGCCGCGCTCTTCGGCGGCGCGCACCAGGCTGCCGGTGACATGGTGGGCTTCCCGGAACGGCAGGCCCAGTTCCCGTACCAGCCAGTCGGCCAGGTCGGTGGCGGTGGCGAAGCCGGAACCCGCGGCTTCGCGCAGGCGGTCCGCATTCGGCATCAGATCGCCGACGATGCCGGCGGCCACCGCGATGCAGGTCTCCAGGGTGTCGGCGGCGTCGAACAGCGGCTCCTTGTCTTCCTGCATGTCCTTGCCATAGGCCAGCGGCAGCCCCTTCATCACCACCAGCAGGGCGTTCAGCGCGCCGATCACCCGGCCCGCCTTGGCGCGCAGCAGCTCTGCGGCATCCGGGTTGCGCTTCTGCGGCATGATCGACGAGCCGGTGGTGAAGGCATCGCCGGGGTTCAGGAAACGGAACTGCGCCGACGACCAGATCACCACCTCTTCCGCCAGCCGCGACAGGTGCATCGCCAGGATCGCGCCGGCGGCCAGGTATTCCAGCACGAAGTCGCGGTCCGACACGGCGTCCAGGGAATTCGCCATCGGCCGGGCGAAGCCCAGTTCGCGGGCGGTCATCTCCCGGTCGACGGGGAACGAGGTGCCGGCCAAAGCGGCGGCGCCCAGCGGGCATTCGTTCAGCCGGCGGCGGGCATCGGCGAAGCGGCCGCGGTCGCGGCCGATCATCTCCGCATAGGCCAGCATGTGATGGCCGAAGGTGACCGGCTGCGCGCTCTGCAGGTGGGTGAAGCCCGGCATCACCGTCTCGGCATGGCGCTCCGCCTGGTCGACCAGGGCCGCCTGCAGCGCGGCCAGGCCCTCGTCCTGCCGGTCGATCGCGGCGCGCAGCCACAGCCGCAGGTCGGTGGCGACCTGGTCGTTGCGCGACCGCGCGGTGTGCAGCCGGCCGGCCGGCGCGCCGATCAGCTCGCGCAGGCGGGCCTCGACATGCATGTGGATGTCTTCCTTGGCGGGGTCGATCTCCAGCCGGCCGTCCTCGATCTCACGGAGAATTTTGTCGAGGCCGTTCAGAATCGCCTTACCATCCGCCTCCGTCAGGATGCGCTGCGCGACCAGCATCCGGCAGTGGGCGACCGAGCCGGCGATATCCTCGCGGAACAGGCGGCGGTCGAAGTCGATCGAGGCGTTGATGCGCAGCATCAGCGCGTCGGGCCCGGCGGCGAAGCGCCCGCCCCAGGCCGAATTCCGGCCGCCGCCGACGGTGTCGCTGCCGTCCGGGGATGTCCCGGGGGCGCTCTCGGTGCTTGGCGTCTCACGCATCATGGTCAATCACATCGCATCGTTCATCGATCGAGAGTAACGGATATGTCCAGCCCCAAGGAACAGTGCGCGACCCTGCCGGAAACCGGCGTGGAACCGGGTGTTTCGCAGGGACGCTGGCGCCGGCTGTCGCAGGCCGCCGCCGCGACCCGCCTGATGCTGCTGGCCCTGTCTCTGTCCTTGTCTCTGGCTCTTGCCGCCGGACCGGCGACTGCGGGCCTGGACGGCCTGGCCACCGGGGAGGTGAAGGACTTTAGCGTCGCGCTGCTGCCGGAACCAGCACCGGACGTGGCCTTCATTGCTGCCGACGGCAGCGAGATGCGGCTGGCCGACCTGCAGGGAAAGGTGGTCCTGCTGAACTTCTGGGCCACCTGGTGTGCGCCCTGCGTGCGCGAGATGCCGTCGCTGGACCGGCTGCAGGCCGAACTGGGGGGTGAGGATTTCGAGGTGCTGGCGGTGTCGGTCGACCGCGGCGGGCTGAAGACCGCCGGCGACTTCCTGAGGAAGCATGAGATCGTCAACCTGCAGACCGCCAGCGACCCGCGCATGGCGATGTTCCGCGCCCTGGGCGGCAAGGTGATGCCAACCACCCTCCTGATCGGCGCGGACGGGAAGATCCTCGGCCGCCTGGAAGGCCCGGCGGAGTGGGACTCGCCGGAGGCGAAGGCCCTCGTCCGCGCAGCCGTCACGGGGCAGTAGGCGCCGCACCGGCGGCCGGTCCGACCCGGATCAGCGGGTCGGAACCGGGACGTCGCCCGAATAGTCGTAGAAGCCGCGGCCGGCCTTCTGGCCGATCCAGCCCGCCTCCACATACTTGGTCAGCAGCGGGCAGGGCCGGTACTTGCTGTCCGCCAGGCCCTCATACAGCACGTGCATGATCGACAGGCAGGTGTCCAGGCCGATGAAGTCGGCCAGCTGCAGCGGGCCCATCGGGTGGTTGGCCCCCAGCCGCATCGAGGTGTCGATGCTCTCCACCGTGCCGACCCCTTCGTACAGGGTGTAGACCGCCTCGTTGATCATCGGCAGCAGGATGCGGTTGACGATGAAGGCCGGGAAATCCTCCGCCGTGGCCGGCGTTTTGCCCAGGCGCACGACCAGGTCCCGCACGCGGGAGAAGGTCTCCTCCTCCGTCGCGATGCCGCGGATCAGCTCCACCAGCTGCATCACCGGCACCGGGTTCATGAAATGCATGCCCATGAACCGGCCCGGCCGGTCGGTCGCCGCCGCCAGGCGGGTCACCGAGATCGACGAGGTGTTGGTCGCGATCAGGCTCTTGTCGCTGAGGCCCTCGCACAGGGCGCGGAAGATCTTCAGCTTGACCTGCTCGTTCTCGGTCGCCGCCTCGATGATCAGGTCGCAGTCCTGGATCTTGGCGAGCTCGGTCGTCGCCTGGATCCGCGCCATCGTGGCCTTCACCTCCTCGTCGGAGATCTTGCCGCGGGCGGCCTGTCGGTTCAGGTTCCGGTCGATCTTGGAGACGGCCTTGTCGAGCTGCTCCTGACCCAGATCGTTCAGCACCACGTCCAGGCCGGCCAGGGCGCAGACATGGGCGATGCCGTTGCCCATCTGGCCCGCGCCGATCACGCCGACCCGCTGGATCTCCGGATAGTTCCGGCCTTCGCCCGATGCTTGCGGACGACCGCGCTGGTTGTTCAACCCTACATCCATTCCTGCTCTGTTGCTCCGTTCCGCGGCAACGTTGCCGTGCCGCGGTCCTGTGCGCGTCCGGTCCCGATCCCCGTCCCGGGCCGGGCCAGCCCGGCCCGGGACGGAGGAAACCGGATCGACCCGCGGGTCAGAGCGCCTCTGCCAGCTCCGGCACCGCCTTGAACAGGTCCGCCACCAGGCCGTAATCGGCAACCTGGAAGATCGGCGCCTCCTCGTCCTTGTTGATGGCGACGATGACCTTGCTGTCCTTCATGCCGGCCAGATGCTGGATCGCGCCGGAAATGCCGACGGCGATGTACAGGTCGGGCGCGACGATCTTGCCGGTCTGGCCGACCTGATAGTCGTTCGGCACGAATCCGGCGTCCACTGCCGCACGGCTGGCGCCGACGGCGGCACCCAGCTTGTCGGCCAGCTTCTCCAGCATCGGGAAATTGTCTCCGGACTGCATGCCGCGGCCGCCCGACACGATCACCTTTGCCGAGGTGAGCTCCGGCCGGTCGGACTTCTGCAGGTTCTCGGAAACGAACTTCGAGCTGCCCGGATCGTCGGCGGCGTCGATCTTCTCGACCGAGGCGCTGCCGCCTTCCGCCGCCGCGCCGTCGAAGCCGGTGGCGCGGACGGTGATCACCTTGACCTTGTCCTCGGACTGGACGGTGGCCATCGCATTGCCGGCATAGATCGGCCGCACGAAGGTGTCGGCGGACTTCACCTCGATGATGCCGGAGATCTGCGCCACGTCCAGCAGGGCGGCGGCGCGCGGCATGTAGTTCTTGCCGGTGGTGGTTTCCGGCGCCAGCACGGCGGCATAGTCGCCGGCGATCTTCGCCAGCAGCGCGCCCATCGGCTCCGCCAGCATATGGTCATAGCGCGGATCGTCGGCGACGATCACCTTCGACACGCCGGCGATCTTGGACGCCTGCTCCGCGGCGGCGTCGCAGCCGCTGCCGGCGACCAGCACATGCACGTCGGAATCGATGGCCGCGGCCGCGGTCACCGTGTTGAAGGTCGGCGGCTTCAGATTGCTGTTGTCATGTTCCGCAACGACGAGCGCTGCCATGGTCTGACCCTCCCGGGAATTGGATGTGACGACGGACGGCGCGTCAGATGACGCCGGCCTCGTTTTTCAGCTTGTCGACCAGCTCGGCCACGTCGGCGACCTTCACGCCGGCTTTGCGGCCCGGCGGGTCGTTGACCTCGAGGGTCTTCAGCCGCGGCGCCGTGTCGACACCCAGATCCGCCGGCGCCTTCACATCGATCGGCTTCTTCTTCGCCTTCATGATGTTCGGCAGGCTGGCGTAGCGCGGCTCGTTCAGGCGCAGATCGGTGGTGATGATGGCGGGCAGCTTCAGCTCCACCGTCTGCAGGCCGCCGTCGATCTCGCGGGTCACGTTGGCGCTGCCGTCGCCGAGTTCCAGCTTGTAGGCGAAGGTGCCCTGCGGCCAGCCCATCAGGGCGGCCAGCATCTGGCCGGTCTGGTTGCTGTCGTCGTCGATGGCCTGTTTGCCGAGGATCACCAGGCCGGGCTCTTCCGCCTCGCAGATCGCCTTCAGCACCTTGGCGACGGCCAGCGGCTGCACCTCGTCGTCGGTCTGGACCAGGATGCCGCGATCGGCCCCCATCGCCAGCGCGGTGCGGATCGTCTCCTGCGCCTGGCTCGGCCCGATCGAGACGGCGATCACCTCTTCCGCCGTGCCGGCCTCTTTCAGGCGCACGGCCTCTTCGACGGCGATCTCGTCGAAGGGATTCATGGACATCTTGACGTTCGCCAGCTCAACGCCGGACTTGTCGGATTTCACGCGGATCTTGACGTTGTAGTCGACCACCCGCTTGACGGCGACGAGAACCTTCATCGACAGCGCCTCTCCCGTAACCTCATGTTTCCTCACACTCCTTCAGCGATCTGCCGGACATGCAGGCCAGTCCCAGGTTGCAGGCCCGCCCGAGCCGGTGGGATCACCGGCGGGCCGGACGGGCAAGGCAGAAGCGATGTGACGGTGCCACCCTGTCGGCAGGCCGGCCTGTCCGGGAACCGCCGGCGGGCCCCGAGACTTCCGCGGCCGGCCACCCGAACCCTGCCGGCATGGGTCCGCCAGCTTTCGGGCCCAGCGGCGCGAACGCCTGAGTTGTCCGGAAGAGCCGTACCACCACATCGCGGCGCGCCGCACAAGAGCCGGCCCACCGCGCGGCCAAAGCGAAGCCCGGCCAAGAGCCACACGGATCCGGCCGGCAGATGGTCAGGCTACGCTTATTGCGCTGCACACTATGGGTGGTCCGCGGCACTGTCAACGCGGCCCCCAGGGCGGCTGTGGGGGCGGCTGCGGGGGCCGCTGCGGGGGCCGCTGCCAGGGCTGCCGGCAGGCGTCCGGGGCCGACGCAACGCGGCCATCAGGACGATCGCCAGGGCGAAGCAGATCAGCAGCGGGCTCAGGCTTTCCTCGAATACCAGGATTCCGGGCGTGCGGTCCTTCTCCAGACCATCGACCAGCAGGCCGATCTGTACCTGCAGCAGCGCGCCGCCCAGATTGCCCGCCGCGGAAACCAGGCCGATGGCCGTGCCGATGCCAGCCGTGGCGGTCCGCCGGGCATGGTCGATCGCGGTGACCGATGCGGCGCAGCCTACGCCGAAGAGCAGGGTCAGCAGCGCAGCGGCCCAGGCCGGTTGGGGCGGCAGGAAAAGCAGCGCGGCAGTGGCCGCCAGGCCGGTCGCGGCGACGGCGGCACCGATCGGCGCGGGGCGTCCGGTCCGTTCGCTGGCGAGCCCGACCAGCAGCGAGCCTGCGCCCAGTCCGATCGGGATCATGCCGGCGATCGCGGCTGCGATGGCAGGCGGGTTGCCGAACGCCAGCTGTGCCGGTACGGCCCAGAGGTCGGAATAGGCCAGCATCGGGCCGAAGGTCAGCGCGAACAGGGCCGCGGCAAGCAGCACCTGGCGGTTGGCCAGGGTGGCGCGCACCTGCTGCCAGATGGGCGCCGCCGGCGCGCCGGCAGCAGGCCCGTCGGCGCTGCGGGGCAGGACACGGTCGGCCAGCCAGATCAGGGCGGCCGTCGCCGTTCCCGCGGCGGCGATGCCGACCAGCAGGCCGCGCCAGTCGGTCTCGGCGCCGAGAGCGTTGGTGCCGTAGGCCAGGCCGGCGACGACGAAGCTGTAGAGGATCTGCCAGACGCCCACCCACAGCACGAAGCGGTCGGGCGGCACCACGATGCCGACGATCTTCAGGGCGCCCACGAAGGCGAAGGCGGCGCCCGACCCCATCGCCAGGCTGCCCGCCAGGGCGACAGGCATCGACTGCGCCGCGGCCAGCACCAGGCTGCCGGCGGCGCAGAGCAGGGTGGCGAGCGCCAGCACCCGGGCGGGCGACAGGCGGTCTACCGCGATGCCGGCCGGAAGCTGGAGCAGGAAGCCGGCTGCCATGTACAGCGCCGATATCGTGCTGGCGGTTCCGGCGGACAGGCCCAGCTCCCGCGACATCGGGCCATGGATCAGGCCGAAGGAGATCGACACGTAGACCTGGAACACCAGGATCAGGGTGGCGACCCCGATCAGCAGCCCCGCATGCAGCCGCGGCACGGCGGTGCGGCCCGCGGCCTCGGCCATCCGTTCAGGCGCCGACCAGGTGGCGCGCCAGGTCGCGCTGCCGCGCCATCAGGGCCGGCAGGTCGAGACCGGGGATCGCGCCATCCTCCACCAGCCAGCGCCCCGCGACCATCACCCGGTCCGCCCGGGTCGCCCCGGCCAGCAGCAATGCGGCGAGCGGGTCGTCGGCACCGGCGAACTGGATGTCGTCCATGCGGAACAGGGCCAGGTCGGCGGCGCAGCCCGGCGCCAGCCGGCCGATATCCTCGCGGCCCAGGCAGCGGGCGGAGCCCTCGGTCGCCCAGCGCAGAACGTCCCGATGGCTGACCCTGTAGCCGTGCGGCGCGACCCGGTTCAGCAGCAGAGCCAGCCGCGCCTCCGCGATCAGGCTGGAACAGTCGTTGGAGGCGGAGCCGTCCACCGCAAGGCCGATCGCGGCACCGGCCGCTTCCAGTTCAATGGTCCGGCAGAAACCGGAGGCGAGCAGCATGTTGGATGCCGGGCAGTGGGCGATCCCGGCGCCGGCGGCGCCCAGCCGGGCGACCTCCGCATCGTCGAACCAGATGCCATGGGCGAACCAGGCATTCGGCCCGATCCAGCCGAGGTCCTGCAGATAGTCGAACGGGCGCTTGCCGAATCGGTCCAGGCAGAAGCGGGTCTCGTCGCGCGTCTCCGCCAGGTGGGTATGGAGCCGGACTCCCAGCCGGCCGGCCAGAGCCGCGCTCTCGCGCAGGAGCTCCGGCGTCACGGAGAAGGGCGAGGTCGGCGCCAGCGCCACCTGCACCATCGACAGCGGCGCCGGGTCGTGCCAGCGGCCCACCACCGCCTCGCTGTGCGCGAGGATGGTGTCCAGCGGCTGCACCACGGAATCCGGCGGCAGGCCGCCATCCTTCTGCGACAGGTCCATGGAGCCGCGGGTCAGGGTGACCCTCATGCCGATCTCCGCCGCCGCATCCGCCTGCAGATCCAGCGCCTCGGCCAGGCGGTCGTTGAAGATGTAATGGTGGTCGGCAGCGGTGGTGCAGCCGGACAGCAGCAGTTCGCACAGCGCCAGCCGGCTGGAGGTGGCGATCGCGTCCGGGGTCAGCCCCGCCCAGACCTCGTAGAGCGAGGTCAGCCAGGGGAACAGCTCCTTGTCCAGCGCGGTGCGGCAGGCGCGGGTGAGGGTCTGGTAGAAGTGATGGTGGCTGTTCACCAGCCCGGGCAGCACCACATGGCTGCCCGCGTCGAAACGGCTGTCCACCGGCAGCTGCGGCTGTCCGCCGGCGGGAACCAGTTCCGCGATCCGGCCGTTTTCCACCACGACGCCACGCGTGGCACCCTCTGCCAGGATGGCGAGGGGATCCTTGATCCAGATGCGCATGGCGCCTGCCTGTTCGGTGTTTGGGTCCTGCCCGGCGGGAGGGATTCTACCGACCGATGGGACGGATTGTCATCGCCCGATGATCGATTGCGCCGCATTTGCACCTTCGCCGCGACGGCTCGGCTACAATCAGGATGTGCAGGTTAAAGCGCCGTTAACCGGCCGCTGGCTAGGCTCAACTTTTGGAGTAGGCAAAGGAGCCGTCGACCGCGGTCTGGGTTGGCCGTTGGGCGGCGGCAGGGACAGGGCATGCAGGCGGACAGTCAGAAGCCCGAGAAGCTGACGGCACATCTTGCTTCGGCCGGGCGCGAGCCGTTCCGCCGCTCCGTGGCGTTGCGTTCGGTCCTGCTGTTCCTGCCCCAGGCCGTGATCGGCGGCGCGATCCTGTACCTGCTGTTCGATCTGCAGGCGGACGGCGTGCTCTCGGTGGTGCGTGCCAACCAGGAATCGACCGTCGCGGAGGTGGCGCAGCGGACGCTCGCAGAGCTGTCGGAAGCCGATGCCGATCTCCTCTACCTGGCCTCACGGCCGGCGCTGCGTCACTGGCTCGAAACCCGGGACCCGGCCGGCCGCGCGGCGCTGGAAGCCGACCTGCGGGTCTTTGCCGCCGCCCGTGCCGGCTACGAGCAGATCCGGCTGCTCGATGCGACGGGTCAGGAGACGCTGCGCATCGACTGGCACGCCGGCGCGCCGGCCGTGGTGCCGCCGGCCGGCCTGAGGGACAGGTCCGGACGGCCCTATGTCCAGGAGATGCTGACGCATGCCCCCGGGACGATCCATGTCTCGCCCTTTGATCTGAACGTCGAGGATGGCGAGATCGAACCCGGCCCCAAACCGGTCGTGCGCTTCGGTACCGCCCTTGCCGACGACAGGGGCGAACTGCTGGGCATGATCGTCCTGAACCTGATGGGGAGCCGGCTGCTCGACGGCGTGGCCGCCATGGCGGGGCCGGGACCCGGCGCCGTCTGGATGCTGAACAGCGACGGCTACTGGCTGCGCGGGCCGTCGCCGGATGTCGAATGGGGTTTCCTCTATCCGGCGCGCAGCGAGCAGCGGTTCGGCCGCCGCTTCCCGCGGGCCTGGAGCGCGATCCAGGCTGACCCTGCAGGCGGCCAGCTCCGGACTGAGGCCGGCCTTTTTACCTATGTGACGATCCGGCCGGAAGGCGATCTGCCGGCCGATGGGGTGGCGGCGACGCTTCGCGCCGAACTGCCGGCCTGGATCCTGGTCGGCTTTCTTCCGGCGCATGCGTTGGAGGCGCAGCGTGACGAACAGGCGATGGAGTTCGTGCCCGCCGCGGCGGCACTTGCGCTCCTGTCCGCCACCCTGTCCTTCGGGATCGCCCGTGCCAGCGTGCAGCGGCAGCAGGCAGACCAGCGGATGCGGTCGAGCGAGTTGCGTTTCCGGGCGCTGCTGGAATCGGCACCCGATGCGGTGGTGATCACCGACCCGTCGGGCCGGATCGTCCTGGTCAACGCGCAGACCGAGCGCCTGTTCGGCCATGCCCGCGAACAGCTTGTCGGGCAGGATGTCGAGATCCTGGTGCCTGTCGCCCTGCGGTCGCGGCATGTCGGGCATCGCCGTGCCTATCTCGAAGCGCCCCGCGTGCGCGAAATGGGCGCGGGGCAGGACCTGAACGGCCTGCGGGCCGACGGCACGACCTTTCCGGTCTCCATCAGCCTCAGCCCGGTGCAGACCGACGACGGCCTTCTGGTGGTGGCCGATATCCGCGATGTCGGCGACCGGCTGCAGGCGGAGCGGCAGATCCAGGACCTCAACCAGCGGCTGCGGCGCGACAATGCGGAACTGGAAGCGGTCAACCGGGAGCTGGAGGCGTTCAGCTATTCCGTCTCCCATGACCTGCGGGCACCGCTGCGGGCGATCGACGGCTTCAGCCAGGCACTGGTCGAGGATTACGGCGAGCAGCTGGACGACGAGGGCCGGCACTACCTGTCCCGCGTCCGCCAGGGCGCCCAGCGGATGGGGCGGCTGATCGACGACCTGCTGAAGCTGTCGCGGGTGACCCGCCAGGAACTCGCCATTGCGGATGTGGACCTGGCGGTGTTGGCGCAGGAAGTCGTGGACCGCCTGCGCAGCGAAGCGCCGGACCGCGAGGTGGAGGTCGCGATCGACGGCCCCCTGTTCGCCCGGGGCGACCAGCGCCTGTTGCAGATCGCCCTGGACAACCTGCTGGGCAATGCCTGGAAGTTCACCTCTGGCCAGGACAGGGCGTGGATCCGGTTCGACCTGCGGGACGCTGGCGGCGAACCCGCCTTCTGCATCGCCGACAATGGTGCAGGCTTCGACATGGTCTATGCCGACCAGCTGTTCCGTGCCTTCCAGCGCCTGCACACGCCGAGCGAGTTTCCCGGGACGGGGATCGGGCTGGCGACGGTGCAACGTATCATCCACAAGCATGGCGGCAGGATCTGGGCAGAGTCCGAAGCCGGCCGTGGCGCACGCTTCTTCTTTACACTGCAGCGGCCACCGGCCGCGGGAGCCTAGGCACAGATGACCATTCTGCTGGTCGAGGACAATCCGGACGATGCTGCGCTGACCCGCCGTGCCTTCCGCAAGAACGGCATCGGCGACGAGATCGTCGTGGCCGAGGATGGCGCGGAGGCGCTGGACTACCTGTTCGGCAATGGCGTGCATGCCGATCGCCGGGGGGCGGCCCTGCCCCGGGTCGTGCTGCTGGACCTGAAGCTGCCGAAAGTCAGCGGACTGGAGGTCCTGCGGCGGATCCGGGCGAATCCACGCACCCGCACCCTGCCGGTGGTCATCCTGACCTCGTCGGTGGAACAGCAGGACATCGCGGAGGGTTACAGCCTGTGCGCCAACAGCTATGTGCGGAAGCCGGTCGATTTCGACGAGTTCGTCGAAGCGGCGCGGCAGCTGGGGCTTTACTGGCTGTTCCTGAACGAACCGCCGCCCGTGGCCGGTTGAGGGACGGGAGACGAGATGTCCGTTCCATTGCGAGTCCTGATCATCGAGGACGAACTGCCTGACGCGGAGCTTCTGCTGCGGGAGCTGCGGCGCGGTGACTTCGAACCGGATTTCCGCCGGGTGGCGACCGCCGAGGGGCTGCGACAAGCGCTGTCCGCCGGCGACTGGGACCTGATCCTCTGCGACTACACCCTTGCCGGCTTTTCCGGCTCCGATGCCCTGGCCATGGTACGCCGGATGGGGGTCAGTACACCGCTGATCTTCGTCTCAGGCACGATCGGGGAGGACAAGGCCGTCGCCGCGATGCGGGCCGGGGCGCAGGACTATGTCCTGAAGGACAACCTGAAGCGGCTTCTGCCGGCGATCGACCGCGAGCTTCGCGAGGCCGCTCTACGGCAGCAGGCGGCGCAGGCGGATGCCCGGCGGGCCGTGGCCGAAAGCCGTGTCCAGGTGCTTCTGGACATGGCGCCCGATGCCATCCTGACCGTGGATGCGGAGGGCCGGATCGGGACCTACAACCGGTCCGCCGAGAACCTGTTCGGCTTTGCGCCGGAAGAGATTGCCGGGGCGCCGGTCGAGTGGCTGCTGCCTGCCGGCATCCCTGCGGACCGGGCCGCCCGGTCGCCGGGTGGCGATGCCGGCCAGCAGACCCTGATGCAGGGGCGTCGCAGGGACGGTTCGGAGATCCCCATCGAGGTCTCGTTCGGCGAGGTCGTCGAGGATGGGCGCGCGGCGACGATGGCGGTGATCCGCGACATCCGCCGGCGGCAGGAGCTCGAAGAACAGCTGCGCCAGGCGCAGAAGATGGAGGTCGTGGGCCAGCTCACCGGCGGCCTGGCGCATGACTTCAACAACCTGCTGACGGTGATCGTCGGCAATCTGGAGGCGGTGGAGCAGGAGCTGCCAACGGGCAGCCGCATCCGCCGGATGGCCGAGCTGGCGCTTGCCGCCGGACTGCGGGGGGCGGCGCTGACCCGGCAGATGCTGGCCTTCTCGCGCCGCCAGACATTGGAGACGCAGGCCGTCGACCTGAACGGGCTGGTGGCAGGGACCGTCGACCTGCTGCGCCGCACCCTGGGCGACCATATCGCGGTCGAGACCGAACTGCCCGACGGTCTCTGGACCGCGCTGGCCGATCCGGGGCAGGTGGAGACAGCGCTGTTGAACCTGGCGCTGAATGCCCGCGATGCCATGCCAGACGGCGGCCGGTTGCGGGTGGAGACGGCGAATGTACGGCTCGATGGCGCCGGGGCCGGGGACCGGCCGGATGCCCTGTCGGGCGACTATCTGATGCTTGCCATCTCCGATACCGGCACCGGCATCGCCCCGGATGCGCTGCCCCGCGTGTTCGAGCCGTTCTATACCACCAAGGCGGTCGGGCTGGGGACCGGTCTGGGCCTGAGCATGGTGTACGGCTTTGCACGCCAGTCCGGCGGCGACGTGCAGATCGAGAGCCGGCCTGGCGCCGGCACCGTAGTGCGCCTCTACCTGCCGCGGGCGAACGGGTCGACCACGGCGGAAGCCGGAGGCGGAGCGCCGGAGATCGCCGCGCCGGCACAGGGGGCGCGGATCCTGGTGGTCGAGGATGACGAGGATGTGCGGGCGACGGCTATGGCGCTGCTGGGCTCAGCCGGCTACCGCCTGACCGAGGCCGCGGACGGACCGACCGCGCTGAAGATGCTGGAGGCCGGCCTGCAGATCGATCTTGTCTTCACCGACATCGCCATGCCTGGCGGGATGTCCGGCACGGATCTCGCGGCGGCGGTACAGCGTCTCCATCCGGGGATGCCGGTCCTGCTGACCACCGGCTATGCCGACATGACCGGAGGAAGGGCGTCCGGCAGTGGCCAGGCTGCCGAGGCATGGGGACCTGTGCTGCACAAGCCCTACCGTCGGGCGAACCTTCTGCAGATGGTGGCGGATGCGCTGGGAGAAGCGGCGGCGGCACCGGCGCGGAAACCGGAGGGCGGCGGCTGACCGCCTGCCTTCGCCGATGGCTCAGCGATTGGCGCCCGGCACCCAGAGCACGTCGCCGGCGCCGTCGCCGTTGAGGTGCCGGCCGAGGACGAACAGCAGGTCCGACAGCCGGTTGGCATATTTCAGGGCTTCCGGGTTCACCGCCTCGCGCCCTGCCAGTTCGCTGATCAGGCGTTCCGCGCGCCGGGCGACCGTCCGGGCGAGATGCAGATGCGCCGCCGCCGGCATGCCGCCGGGCAGGATGAAGGAATTGAGCGGCGCCAGACCGGCATTGATCCGGTCGATCTCCGCCTCCAGCCGGGCGACCTGTTCCGGCACGATGCGCAGCGGCGGGTATTTCGGCGCCTCGGCTTCCGGCGTGCAGAGGTCGGCGCCCAGGTCGAACAGGTCGTTCTGGATCCGCGACAGGATCGCATCGGCCGGATGGTCGGCGGTGTGCAGGCGCACCAGGCCGATGACCGCATTGGCCTCGTCCACGGTGCCGTAGGCGTCGACCCTCAGGTCGTGCTTGGGACGGCGTTCGCCGTCGCCCAGAGAGGTCTGCCCGGCATCGCCGCCGCGGGTATAGATCTTCGTCAGCTTGACCATCGTCTTGCCCTTCAGCGCTGGGTCAGGAAGGCAGCGAGCGCGATCAGGCAGACCACGATGAACTGCAGCAGCACCCGCCACCGCATCAGGATCTGGGACATGTTGCGGTTGGTCCCGCCGCTGCGGAACAGGTTCACCAGCCCGGCGACCAGCACCAGGAAGGTCAGGACCAGGAAGACCGGTATGGCGGTGTTTACGATCTCGAGCATGAACCGATCATATAGCGCATCGCCGGCCGGTTTCGATCACGCCGGCCGCACGGCTTATCGTCCCGCCGGCAGGCGTCGTGCCGTTCTTCAGGTGCGGGCGGGGACGCCGCCTGCCGGCGCGGTCAGCAGCGACAGGCCCAGCAGGACCAGGTCGATGCCGACCAGCAGCGGCAGGACCCAGCTCTGCGCGAAGGGGCCGGCCAGCAGCACGACCAGCCCGAAGGCGAGGCCGGCGAGCCCAGCCGCCAGCGCCAGCAGGAAGCCGGTGCCGCTGTCCCGGCGCTGCAGCAGGGCCACCCCCAGGGTCACCGCGCCCTGCGCCAGCAGCAGGATGCCGATCGCCAGGTTCCCGGTCTGCGGATAGACGATCACGATCGCCCCGCCCACGACCATCACCGCGGCCAGGACCAGGGAAAAAATCGAACGCTGGCCCTGTTGTGCGGACCCCTGCCGGGAGCCGCGATAGATCCAGACCAGGCCGGCGCCGATAAAGCAGAGCCCGACCAGGACCGTCAGGCCGATCGCGAAGATGAACGGGATCGCGATGCAGGCCAGCCCGACCAGGATGCAGATCCCGCCTTCTGCCCGCGTGCTGGTGCGGCCTGGTGCCGCTTCTGTCGTCGTCATCGCCTCCCCCCGGGGCCGGTGCCGCCGCGTGCCGCCGGCGGCACCACGGTCATGACGGGTGGAGGGTAGAGGTTCCTCGGCCGCGAGGCCAGCGGCGGCCATCCGGCGGCGGGGCCGGGTGGCCGCCAGCCCGCCTCTACTTGGAGGCCGGTGTGAGGCCGGCGCTGCAGTTCTCGATGCGCCTCTGGCCGTTCGGCTTGGTGAAGACGTCCAGCGACTTGATGAAGACCATGTTCGGCGCGCCCGACTGGCCGTCGCCCAGCTCCGACAGCGGCAGCCTGGTGGGTTCGCAATGCACGACCTGGGTCCCGGCGTTCATGAGGAATTCCGCGGTGACGGTGGCCCATTCGGCGGCGTCGCCGCAGCGCATGGTGCCGCCATAGCCGACCGGTGCGGCGTCGCCGTTGGCGTGGAAGGTCTTGTAGAGCCCGCCGCCGTTGCACTCGATGTCCAGCTTGACGGAGACCGCGACCTTCTGGATCGGGAATTGCGGTCCGTAGGAGGCGGGATAGTCCGGCCCCTGCGGCTGCAGGGAGACATAGTAGATGCTGCCGCCATCCTGGGCGACGGCGCTGCCGTCGGCGAATGCCGCAAGACCGGCGGCAAGAACGGTGTTGCACAAGGCCCGGCGCAGGCCGGTCGGGCTCGGTTTCGACATGATCAGACCTCCTCAGACGTTTCCTGGACGGTCCGGCATTGCCTGCCCGCAGCCGTGGGGCGTGGTGCCGAGTCGCCGATCGCCATATTCGGCGGTCCGGCGCGGTATCTTCTCCAGTCCAAAGTCCGGATTAACCTGTCGGTGGCAAGGATCAGCGGGGTGCGGCGGCATTGCGCCGGATCAGCCAGACGCCGAGCAGGACGGCGGCCATTCCGGCCAGGCGGGCGGGGGTGATCGCCTCGCCCAGGAAAGCCCAGGACAGCAGGGTGGCGGCGACCGGTACCAGGTACATGTAGGCGATGCCGCGGGTGGTGCCGAGCCGGCGCAGCGCGCCGTACCAGGCGAGCAGCGACAGGCCGGCGCCGACCACCGCCATATAGGCGTATTGCAGCCAGAGGCCGGTATCCAGCCGGTCGATGCCGTGACCCTGCCAGCCGAAGACCAGCGCCAGCGGTGCCAGCAGCAGCGCGCCGCCCAGGGTCGTCGTGGCCACGGCCGGCACCGCGCCGAGGCGGGTCGAGAGCGGCGCGCCGAAGCCGGAATAGAGCGCCCAGCACAGGGCGTTGGCGAGCCAGAGACCGCCGCCCAGCAGCTGCCCCTCGGGGATCTCCAGATGCTCGAAGCTGTTGTTGATCACGCAGACCACGCCGGCGAAGGCGATCGCCATGCCGACCCAGGCCAGCGGCCGGGGCCGGTTGCCGCGGGCGGTGTCGATCAGCGCGCCGAAGACCGGCGAGGTGGCCATCAGGATCGCCGCGGTGGAGGCCGGGATCAGCGGCAGGCCGAAGCCCCAGAGGGCGTGGAAGGTGCCGAAGCAGACCGAGGCCGCCGCCAGCATCGGCAGGTCCTGGCGCCGGTAGCGCGGCCGCCATCCGCGCAGCCACAGGAAGGCGAGGATCCCCAGGCCGGAGATCAGGAAGCGGCTGGAACCGAAGACGAACGGGTCCACGACCTCCAGCACCGGCTTCGACACCGGGAAGGTGGAGCCGAAGATGACGATCGCCACCAGGGCGAAGCCGTCGCCGGCGTTCAGCCCGCGGTGGCCCGGCACGGCGGTGTCAGTCCGGTCCTGGGTGACGGCGTCTTCGCCTGTCCCCCCGTCCCCCGGGGCGCGCCTCCTCGCGCGGTCCGGGGGCATGCGGCCGGACGGGCCGTCAGCCGTTGCGGGCCTCCAGCAGGCGGCGGGCGATGACATGCGCCTGGATCTCGCCCGCGCCCTCGAAGATGTTCAGGATCCGCGCGTCGCAGAGCACGCGGGAAATCTGGTATTCCAGTGCGAAGCCGTTGCCGCCGTGGATCTGCAGGGCATTGTCGGCATTGGCCCAGGCCACCCGCGCGCCCAGCAGTTTCGCCATGCCGGCCTCCAGGTCGCAGCGCTTGCCGGAATCCTTCTGCCGCGCTGCGAAGAAGGTCAGCTGCCGGGTCATCATCAGTTCCACCGCCATCCAGGCGAGCTTTCCATGCACCCGCGGGAAGCCGAAGATCGCCCGGCCGAACTGCTGCCGGTCGAGCGCATAGCGCAGGCCGATCTCCATCGCGTTCTGCGCGACACCAAGCGCCCGGGCCGCGGTCTGGATGCGGGCGCTCTCGAAGGTCGCCATCAGCTGCTTGAAGCCCTGGCCCTCCTTCTCCCCCAGCAGGTTTGCCGCCGGCACCTCGAATTCGTCGAAGGCGAGTTCGTATTCCTTCATGCCGCGATAGCCCAGCACCGGGATCTCGCCGCCGGTCATGCCCTTCGCCGGGAACGGGTCGGCATCGGTGCCGCGCGGCTTCTCGGCGATGAACATGCTGAGGCCCTTGTAGCCGGGCGCATCCGGATCGGTGCGCGCCAGCAGGGTCATCATGTCGGTGCGGGCGGCATGGGTGATCCAGGTCTTGTTGCCGCTGACCCTGTAGCTGTCGCCGGCGCGCACCGCGCGGGTGCGCAGGGAGCCCAGGTCGGAGCCCGTATTGGGTTCCGTGAAGACGGCGGTCGGCAGGATCTCGCCGCTGGCGAGCTTCGCCAGCCAGCGGGCCTTCTGGTCGTCGGTGCCGTTGGCCAGGATCAGCTCGCCGGCGATCTCCGACCGGGTGCCCAGCGAGCCGACGCCGATATAGCCCCGCGACAGTTCCTCGGAGACCACGCACATCGCGGTCTTGCCCATCCCCAGGCCGCCATGCTCCTCCGGGATGGTCAGGCCGAAGACGCCGAGTTCGGCCATCTGCTGCACGACCTCGATCGGGATCAGCTCGTCCTTCAGGTGCCAGTCATGGGCATGCGGCGTGACCTTCGCCTCGACGAAGCGGCGGAACTGGTCGCGCACCATGTTCAGGGTCTCGTCGATGCCCCAGGCGCCGAAATGGCCGGTATCCAGGCCATGCTCGATCAGCCCGGCGAGGCGGCCGCGCGCCTCCGGCCCCGACGCGGCGGCCAGCGCGGCGACATCGTCCGTCCAGAAGGCGGCGATGGCGGCGCGGTCCAGGCCCAGATCCTCCGGCCGGACGATCTCCACCTGGGTCATCGCGATGCCGCCGGCCATCTGGCGCAGATATTCGCCGAAGCCGATGGTGAGGATCAGCTCCTCCAGCTCGCCGAAGCTGCCCTCTTCCGACAGCCGCTCCGCCCAGGCCAGGGTCTGGCGCAGTGCCTCCAGATAGGTGGCGTACCAGGAATAGCCGTGGACGGCGAACTGGCGCGCATCCAGGGCGGCGCCGTCCAACCGCCCGTCGGGCCCGCGCAGGCTGTCGGCCAGGGTGGCCGCCAGGCGTTCGACCAGGGCGTCGGCGGCCTCGAGCGCGGCATGGCAGCGGCGGAACAGGGCGGAGCCCGATGCAGAATGTGAAAGGGCCTCGGCGGCGGAACTCATCTCGCGCTCTCCCTGGTACGGCTGGCCTGGTACGGCTGGAAAGG
>NZ_JBHRTR010000054.1:502530-522746 GCF_042646425.1 Marinibaculum pumilum | reverse complement strand
CCTTCACCGGGCCTCAGCCGTAGAAGGCCTCGACCGCATCCTCGAGGGTGCGCAGGCCGGGACGCAGCGCGTTGACCAGCACCGCCATGTTCCCCGGCTTGTGCTTGTTTTCCCACATCTTGGTATGCGCCCGCGGGATGTCGTCCCAGGCGAAGACCTCCGACATGCAGGGGTCGATGCGGCGCTCGATCACCAGCTGGTTGGCCTGGCTGGCCTGCATCAGGTTGGCGAAATGGCTGCCCTGGATGCGCTTCTGCCGCATCCAGACGAAGCGGGCGTCCATCGTCAGGTTGTAGCCGGTGGTGCCGGCGCAGAACACCACCATGCCGCCGCGCTTCACCACGAAGCAGCTGACCGGGAAGGTCTGCTCGCCCGGATGCTCGAAGACGAAGTCGACATCGTTGCCCTTGCCGGTGATGTCCCAGATCGCCCGGCCGAAGGGGCGCACCCGCTTCATGTAGTCGGCATAGACCGCCGCGTCGGTCACCGGCGGCAGCGGCCCCCAGCAGTCGAAGTCGTTGCGGTTGATGACGCCCTTGGCGCCCAGCGACATCACGAAGTCGGTCTTCGAGGTGTCGGAAATCACGCCGATCGCGTTGGCGCCGGCGGTGGCGATCAGCTGGATCGCCATCGACCCCAGGCCGCCCGCCGCGCCCCAGACCAGCACGTTGTGCCCCGGCCGCAGGATGTGCGGGCGGTGGCCGAACAGCATGCGGTAGGCGGTCGCCAGGGTCAGGGTATAGCAGGCGCTCTCTTCCCAGGTCAGGTGCTTCGGCCGCGCCAGCAGCTGGCGGGACTGCACCTTGCAGAACTGGGCGAAGGAGCCGTCCGGCGTCTCGTAGCCCCAGATCCGCTGGCTGGGGGAGTTCATCGGGTCGCCGCCGTTGCACTCCTCGTCGTCGCCATCGTCCTGGTTGCAGTGGACCACGACCTCGTCGCCGACCTTCCAGCGGGTGACCCGCCGGCCGACCTTCCAGACGATGCCCGAGGCGTCGGAACCGGCGATGTGATATTCTGCCTTGTGCACGTCGAACGGCGAGATCGGCACGCCCAGGCTGGCCCAGACGCCGTTGTAGTTGACGCCGGCCGCCATCACGAGGACCAGCACCTCGTCGGCCTCGATCTCGGGGGTGTCCACCACCTCGATCTGCATCCCTTCTTCCGGCGGCCCGTGCCGCTCGCGACGGATGCACCAGGCATGCATGCGGGCCGGAACATGGCCCATCGGCGGGATCTCGCCGATCTCGTAGAGGTCCTTCGGCGCCGGGCCGGACCCGGTGGAAGGCGCCTGCGGCTGCTCCTGCGAGAGCGCAGCGTTCGACATCGATAGGTCTCCTCGAACTGTCATGGCCGCGGCCCCTGCCGCCAAGCGGCACGGGACACACGCCACCTCACTGGATTGCTGTCCTGTTGCGGTGCAGCATAGCACGGAAGCCGGCGATGCACCTCCCCGCGCGGGAGCCGGTGCGGAGCGGGCCGGTGGCGCGCGTGCGGCAACGCCCGCCAGGGCACGGGCACCGCGCAGGAAACTGCGGCGGCGGCGCCTTGGCGGTCGACAGTCAGGCGCCGGCGGTGCAGAGTTCCACCGCCATTGCCGCCGGTCTTGACGCCGGCTTGCTGCGTCGCAATAACGGTTACAATATTGCGTCCGATCAATGCAACACATAATTTTCGGGCGCGCGGCCGCGCAGAGAGGTAAGAATCTTATGTCCCCGACATCCCCCCCCGCCGACGGCCGCCTGCCGGAGCGCGACCGGCCCTGGCTGATCCGGACCTATTCCGGGCATTCCTCCGCCGCCGCTTCCAACGCGCTGTACCGTTCCAACCTGGAGAAGGGGCAGACCGGCCTGTCGGTGGCCTTCGACCTGCCGACCCAGACCGGCTACGACGCCGACCATCCGCTGGCCCGCGGCGAGGTCGGCAAGGTCGGCGTGCCGATCTCCCATCTGGGCGACATGCGGACCCTGTTCGACGGCATTCCGCTGGCGCAGATGAACACCTCGATGACGATCAATGCGACGGCGCCCTGGCTGCTGGCGCTGTACATCGCGGCGGCGGAGGAACAGGGGGCGGATCGCGCCGTGCTGCAGGGGACGGTGCAGAACGACATCGTCAAGGAATACCTGTCGCGGGGCACCTACATCTTCCCGCCCGGCCCCAGCATGCGCCTGATCGCCGACACCATCAGCTTCGCCTATCGCGAAGTGCCGAAATGGAACCCGATCAACGTCTGCTCCTACCACCTGCAGGAGGCCGGCGCGACGCCGGTGCAGGAACTGTCCTATGCGCTGGCCACGGCACTGGCAGTGCTGGACACGGTGAAGGATGGCGGCCAGGTGCCGGAAGCCGACTTCCCCAAGGTGGTGGGGCGGATCAGCTTCTTCGTGAATGCCGGCATCCGCTTCGTCACCGAGATGTGCAAGATGCGCGCCTTCACCGAGCTGTGGGACGAGATCCTGCAGGCCCGCTACGGCATCGCGGAGGAGCAGTACCGCCGCTTCCGCTACGGCGTGCAGGTCAATTCCCTGGGCCTGACGGAGCAGCAGCCGGAAAACAACGTCTACCGCATCCTGCTGGAGATGCTGGCCGTGGTGCTGTCCCGCAACGCCCGGGCGCGCGCGGTGCAGCTGCCCGCCTGGAACGAGGCGCTGGGCCTGCCGCGCCCCTGGGACCAGCAGTGGAGCCTGCGGCTGCAGCAGATCGTCGCCTATGAGACCGACCTGCTGGAATTCGCCGACCTGTTCGACGGCAGCCACGCGGTCGAGGCGCAGGTCGCCGCACTGAAGGAGGCCGCGCGGGCGGAACTGGAGGCGATCGCCGCGCAGGGCGGCATCGTCGCGGCAGTCGATTCCGGCAGCCTTAAGGAGGCCCTGGTGGCCAGCAATGCCCGCCGGGTCCGCGACATCGAGAGCGGCGACCGAAAGGTCGTCGGCGTCAACGCCTTCACCGGCAGCGAGCCCTCGCCCCTGCTGTCGGAGGGCGAAGCCGGCTATCTGGCGGTGGACCCGGAAGCGGAGGCGGAGCAGATCGCCAGCCTGCAAGCCTGGCGGGACGCTCGCGACGGCGCCGCGGCCGAGGCGGCGATCGCCGCGCTGGAGGCCGATGCACGGGAGGGCCGCAACATCATGCCGGCCTCGATCGCGGCGGCGCGGGCCGGCGTCACCACCGGGGAATGGGGCGATGCCCTGCGGCGGGTGTTCGGCGAGTATCGCGCCCCGACCGGGGTCAGCGGCCGGCTGGCGACCCTGGATCCGGAGCGGGTGGCGCAGGTGCGCGCGCATGTCCAGGCAGTGGCCGGCCGGATCGGTCGGCCGCTGAAGATCCTGGTTGGCAAGCCCGGCCTGGACGGCCATTCCAACGGTGCCGAGCAGATCGCGGTGATGGCCCGTGACTGCGGCATGGAGGTGGTCTACGAAGGCATCCGCCTGACCCCGGCACAGATCGTCAGTGCCGCACTGGAGGAATCGGTGCACCTGGTCGGTCTGTCGATCCTGTCGGGCAGTCATGTCAGCCTGGCGCAGGATGTGCTGGAAGGGCTGGAGCGCGAAGGACTGGGCCATGTGCCGGTGGTCGTCGGCGGCATCGTGCCGCCGGAGGATGCGGAGCGGCTGCGCGCGGCCGGCATCGCCGCGGTCTTCACGCCGAAGGATTTCGAACTGAGCGGCATCATGCGGGCAATGGCCGACATCGTCGCCGAACGCTGGGCCGAGGCGGCATAGGCGCCGGGCCGGCGGCACCCGCACGGGGCGCAGGCAGGACGCTTTCGGTCCGCCACGGGGGCTGTGCCTTGGGGGGAAGGGATGACGCACCTGGTGAAACCAGGCGCTGCCGGATGATCCGCTTTTCCGGCGCGGACCATCTGATCGCCGTCGAAACCGCGCCGGACGGACTGCAGGGCGCCTTCCTGCTGCATCTGGAAGGTCGGGTGCCGCCGGGCGACCTGTTCGAGGCATATCGCCGGCTCGGCGCGATGGTCTCAGGGCCGGTCCTGAATCTCATCGTCGTGAACATCCGGCTGGACCTGCAGCTCAGCTACAGCGAATTCGCGGAGATCCATCGCGGGCTGTACGACTGTGGCATCCGGCGCCTGAACCTGGTCGTCGCCAATCCGGAGCCGGCAATCCGGCACCTGGTCAGCTTTGGCGACGAGGTCGGGCGCCTGCAGCGGCAGGAGATCCATCCGCGCGTCGTCGCCGACCGCAGCGCCGCCGTGGCCGAGCTGCGCGCGCTGATGGCACAGACGCCGGACATCTCCGCGGCGCCGGACAGCCGTCCCGGCGGCGGGATGAGCTGACCGTTCCGCCGTTGCCGCGCGGTTGTCAGCCGCCTTCAATGCTCGTGGATGCCCGAGGCGGAGGTCCCGATCTCTCCGGAGGGCGGGCCCTCCGCGGCCCAGCGATCAGCCAGGTCGAGCAGCGCGGCGGGCGACATGCCGCGGTCCCGCAACTCGCGGATGGTCAGGTCGCGGTCCCGCTTGGCCAGCCGCTTGCCGTCGTGCCGCAGCAGGATCGGGTGGTGCCGCCAGACCGGCACCGGCAGGTCCAGCAGGGCCTGCAGGACCCTGTGCAGGTGACAGGCGTAGCGCAGGTCCTCGCCCCGGGTGACCAGGGTGATCCCCTGCGCCGCGTCGTCGATCACGACGGCAAGGTGATAGGAGGTCGGCACTTCCTTGCGAGCCAGCACAACGTCGCCCAGCAGGCCGGCATCGGCCGTCGCCGTGCCCGCATCCAGGTCGTGCCAGGCGAGCCGCCCGACCCGTGCCGCGGCCGCGGCGCTGTCCAGGCGCCAGGCATGGGCCGCGCCGGCGGCGATGCGGGCCGCGGCCTCCGCCGGCTCCAGGCTGCGGCAGGTCCCGGGATAGATGGCCCCTTCCGGCCCGTGCGGGGCCTGGGCACTGGCGGCGATCTCGGCGCGGATCTGTGCCCGGGTGCAGAAGCAGGGATAGACCAGGCCGGCATCGCGCAGGCGTTCCAGCGCCTGCCGGTAGACCGGGAAACGGTCGGACTGCCGCCAGGGCGGTGCTGCAGGTGCCAGCCCCAGCCAGTGCAGGTCCTCCAGGATCGCCGTCTCGAATTCCGGGCGACATCGATCGCGGTCGATATCCTCCAGACGCAGCAGGAAGCGCCCGCCTTCGGCGGTGGCGGCGGCCCGCCAGGCCATGTGCGCAGCATAGGCATGCCCGACATGCAGCATGCCGCTGGGGCTGGGGGCGAAGCGGGTGACGGGTGCGTCCGGCAAGGTCTGGCCTTTGCTGACGGAAGAATCTGTCATTCCATGATGCGTGGTGATAGCCGTAGCGGGATAGCCGGTACAGGCGCCTGCCGGCGGCACCAAGACCCAGCCTGCCAGCCAGGACAGAACGTGCAAGACGAACCTTCCACCGACCTGACGCCGGATCCTGTCGTCGGCCCGGATTTCCGCCTGACCTTCCAGCTGGCGCCCGGCGGGCTGGCAAACGCCGTTATGGCGCGGGTGGAGGGCCGCTTCACCGGTGCGGCGCTGGTGGCGGCCTATCGCGTGCTGGTGCGGTACGCCGACGGCCCGGTCCTGAGCGTCATTGCCGATACGCGGGGCACCGAGACCCTGCTGGACTTCGCCGCCTACCGGACGGCCACTGGGGTGATGACGGCGCACGGCATCGCGCGGCTGAACCTGGTGGTCTGCGAGCGCGATGTCGGGCGGCAGTTCCTGGTCCGCTTCGGCAACGAGGTGGCGCAACTGGGCGGACTGACCGTCCGTTCGCGCATCGTCGCGGATATCGATGCCGCCGCCGAGACCCTGGCGCAGCTGATCGCCGAACCCGACTGAACGGTCGGGCCGGCATGCTGCGTTGCCGGGATGGCCGCTGCGGACTTGTTCCGATGGGGGATAGGCGGCGGGCCCTTTCCGGGTCATGTTCCGGCAGATCTGCCTTCCTTCTTTTCGCACGGGGGCTGCCGTCTGGCTGCCTATGGGCAGCAGGATTTCGTGAGGCGAGAGAGATTGTTGGCTGAACCATCACCAGACGCGATGCCGCCGGCCCGCCTGCCCCCGCCCGTGGACGGGGATGCCTGCCGGGTGACCTTCGACGCGGTTCCCGGCGGTCTGGCGCATGCCATCCTGTTCCGTGCGGTCGGCACCTATACCGGCCCCGTCATGGTCGAGGCATACCGGGCCATCGCGGAGGTGACGGAGGGCGATATCCTCAACGTGCTGGGCGACACCCGCGCGGCGGAAGCCTTCCTGGATACGGCCAGCTACGAGACCGCCTCCCGCCTGCTGGTCGACAGCGGCATCCGCTTCCTGAACGTGGTCCTATGCGACCGGGATCCCGGCCGTGCCTTCGTCGCCCGGTTCGGCAATGCGGTCAGCCGGATCCAGGGGCTGGAGGTGGAGACGCAGGTGGTGCCCACCATGGCGGAGGCGGTTGCTGCGCTGGCGGCGATGGCCGCACGCACGCGGCGGCCATGAGCCCTGCCGCGACGGCCACCGCCACCGACCCGGCGGTGCGCGCCCTCTGCGCGGCCGATCCCGAGCTGGCGCGGGTCGCCGCCGGCATCATCGACCTGCCGGCGCGCGACCGGCCCGCCGGCTTTCGCGGCCTGGCGTCGATCATGGTGCAGCAGCAGGTCTCCCTGGCCTCCGCGGCGGCGATCTGGGGCAGGCTGGAGGCCCGGCTCGGTGCCGTCACCGCCGACCGGCTGACGGCACAGAGCGACGAGGTCCTGCTGGGCTGCGGCCTCAGCCGGCCGAAACTGCGCTACCTGCGCGCCGCGGCCGAAGCGGTGGCGGATGGCAGCCTGGACCTGCAGGCCCTGCCCGGCCTGCCGGTCGCCGCCGCGCGCGAGGCGATGACGGCGGTGACCGGCATCGGCCGCTGGACGGCCGACATCTACCTCTTGTCGGCGCTGGGCCATCCCGACATCTGGCCGGCGCATGACCTGGCGCTGCAGGTCGCCCTGCAGGCGGCGAAGGGCCTGCCCGACCGCCCGGCGCCGAAGGCCACGGACGCGATCGCGGAAGCCTGGGCACCGCATCGCAGCACGGCGGCCCGGTTGCTCTGGGCGCATTATCGGGTCATCAAGGGCCGCGACGCCGTCTGAGGCGCCGCCGGTCGCCCTGTCGGCACCGGCCCCTGCCACGCAGAAGAGGATGACGGACATGGTGCAGCGCCTGAGCGGCCCGCGGGTGCCGCCGCGCAGCGGCGGCGGGCCGCAGCAGCTGGTGGTGCTCCTGCACGGCTATGGCGCGAATGGCGAGGACCTGATCGCGCTGGCGCCCTATTTCCAGCAGCGCCTGCCGCATGCCGCCTTCGTCGCGCCGCATGCGCCGCAGCCGGTGCCGGGCATGCCGCCCGGGATGGACGGGCGGCAATGGTTCGCGCTGGACAGCTATGACCCGAACATGATGCGTCGCGATCCCCGTTTCGCCGCGCAGATGTATGCCGGCATGGCCGAGGGCGCCGCCCGGGCGGCGCCGGCGATCGACGCCTTCCTGGACGAGGAACTGCGCCGCCATGGCCTGACCGATCGCGATCTCGCCCTGGTCGGCTTCAGCCAGGGCACCATGATGTCCCTGCATGTCGGCCTGCGGCGCCCCGGCGCCCCGGCCTGCATCCTGGGCTTTTCCGGCGCGCTGGTGGAAGGCGGCGGCGAGGGGGAGAGCCCGGGGGCGGCCTGGCGCAACCGGCCGCCGGTGATGCTGATCCACGGCGATGCCGACGAGGTGGTGCCGGTGGAGGCGATGTTCGAGGCCGGCCAGACCCTGGCCGCCGGGGGTGTCGGCGTGATCTGGCATGTCTGCCGCGGCATGCCGCACAGCATCGACGAGGAAGGCATCCATCTGGGGATCGGTTTCGTGGCCGGGCATCTGCTTGGGGCCAGTCGCCGCGCCGGTTGAACCCGACATGCAGTACGGTCACACAACCTTCATCGCGGATATGGTATAAGCTGCGCGCGGAATCGGACGCGCCGATTCGCCCACGCCAGACGGCCCGGATCGATTCGGCTGTGACCGATTCGGTCGGGACCGAAGCGGCGTCGCGGGCCATCGGCCGAAGCGGAGATCGGAACTGTGTTCAATTCTCCGGAGAGTTGCCCGGCGCTTGTGCTGAACGCGGACTATCGCCCGCTCAGCTACTACCCGTTGTCGCTCTGGTCCTGGCAGGACGCGATCAAGGCCGTCTTCCTGGAGCGGGTGAACATCCTGGCGGAGTATGACCGCGCGGTCCGCTCGCCGACCTTCGAGATGCGGCTCCCCTCCGTCATCTCCCTGAAGAGCTATGTCGCGCCGGCGCGGCGCCCGGCCTTCACCCGCTTCAACGTCTTCCTGCGCGACAATTTCTCCTGCCAGTATTGCGGCGCGACGGAGGAGCTGACCTTCGACCATGTCATCCCGCGCTCCCGCGGCGGGGTGACCAGCTGGGACAATGTCGTCGCCGCCTGCGCGCCCTGCAACCTGGAGAAGGGCGGCCGCTTCTGCACCGACGCGAAGATGTACCCGCGCGCCTGGCCGATGATGCCCAGCGTCCATCAGCTGCAGGAAAACGGCCGCCGCTTCCCGCCGAACTACCTGCACGAGAGCTGGCACGACTTCCTGTACTGGGACAGCGAACTGGAGCCGTAGGGGCCGCAGCGGCGGCGCTCGGTCCGGCGCCGGCTCCCGGCTGGCGGAGGCGGAGGCCGCCCCGCCGCCGCGTCACGTCGGGATGCAGATGGCCGGCATGGATCGCCGCCATGCCCGTTGCGAAGATCTTGCGAAGGGGATCCGGTCGGACGGCCAGGGGGCCTGCCTTCGCCAGACCGATCGTCAACGCTCAAACGCAGCATGACCGATCCAGCTGTATCGGAGGGCAGGGCACGGAACCGTAGGAACAGAAGACGCAACAATCGCCCGGGAGAGGGCGAAGCAATTTTCCGCATCCACTACATTCATAGAACCACTGACAGGCGTCCGTTGGCATCGTCTCGGTCTTCGCATGACCGCAGAGTGGGCAAGTTATCGTGCTTTGCAGCCGCTCAGTCACAGTCGTCGCTCCGGACAAGGGGGGAGTTCTGCCTTGTCGCGTCCTCAACGGGCGGGACAATGACGATTCTCAACACCTGACGGACCGGAAGGGGGCGATTCAGGCGTCGCTGTCGGGTCAAGGATCCGCCTCATCGGACTGTCCGCCACCACGCGAACAAGGCCCGCGACACCTCGACCTCCCATAGCGGCGCTGACAGCGCCACAATGAATAAAACGGTCGCGACCGCGGCAGCAGCGTGTCCCAGGCCGATCTTCTGACCTGCAGCAAGGCGGCGCCACACTCTGAACCATGACCATGCGATGACCGTACCGGCTACTGCAAGGATCAGGGTTCGATGTTCCACAAACGGGCCCAGCAGAGCCAACCAGGACCCGCCAAGTCCGACGATCGTTAGTGCGACCGGCAACACGCAGCATGACGCGGATAACACCGAAAGAAGTCCGGCAAGCCCGAGGACAGCCTTGCTGGATCGCGTCTCTGTGTCACCGCGCGATGAGATTTGGCTTGCTCGCATGGGTCCAGCCTGCAACCTGTAGCGACTACAGGTGCAATGGCGATCGGTTCACATGCATGCGATCGGTGTAGCCGCTGCGAGAAGCGGGCTGACAATCGAGACCATCCGGTACTATGAGCGTGCCGGCGTCACGGCAAGTCCCCACCGCACTGCCGCAGGACGACGCTTGTACAGTGAACATCAGATAGCGGCTTTGCGATTCATCAAGCGCTGTCGGGATCTCGGGTTCTCAATCGCAGATGCCAAGGCGCTTCTCGAACTTTCTGATGACCCACAGCGTGAATGCGGTCCGGCAGGAGAACTTGCAAGGCGACATCTGTCTGTCACGCGCCAGAAGCTTGCCGAACTTTCCAAACTTGAAGCCGCGCTGCAGCAAGTTGTCACCGCATGCGAGGCCGACGCGGCTCAATGCCCACTGCTCTTGAAGCTGCTCGAGCCAGATTGAGCGCGCCGCAGATCACAAGCCGGCGACGCCGCGCCCACCGCTTTCATCCGCATGCCAGGCGAAAGAGGAACGCAAGGCATAAGACGCCAAGCGGCTGCCTGCCGGCCGTTTGACGGCACGGCTTCCGCCTTGGCCGGCGGGCCGGCCGGCCGCCTATACCCGTTCCGACAGCCAGATCGCGGTGCGCGACGCGGCGCGGATCGCCGCCGTCAGCACCGGATGCGCCGGTGCCTCGGCGGAGCCGGCGGCGATCGCGGTGTCGCGATGCTCCAGCTCCTCCTTCCGGAAATCGTCGATCTTCTGCCGCAGCGCCGCCTCTTCCTGGCCGAGCTGCGCCAGCTGCCGCCGGTAGTGGCGGTCGATCTCGGTCTCCACCGCCTCGGTACAGGCCATGGCGGCCTTCGGACCCAGCAGCGCGGTGGCGGCGCCCAGGGTGAAGCCGGCGGCATGCCAGAGCGGGCTGAGCGCGGTGGGGCGGACCCTGCGGACGACCATCTCGCGGTTGAAATAGTCCAGGTGGCGCTCCTCCTGCGCCGCCATGTGGCGGATCTCGGCGGCGTCCGGCCGATGGCCGAGCACGGCCAGCTGGCCCTGGTAGATCCGCCGGGCGCCATATTCGCCGGCCTGGTCCACCCGCACCATACGGGCGATCCGGTCCTGCACCGTCGGATCGCCGGGCAGCCGGCCGTCACCGGTATGGGCGGGGCCGGGCGGTGCCTCGCGATCCTCGCCATCGGCTGGCGGGGGGGCATCGGTGCGGGGCCGGGCGAAAGGGAAGGGCGAGGACATCACGATCTCCCGATATATCTGGTGATCACGGCTGCAGTGATGGCTGCGGCCTACCGGCCCGCCGCCAGGCTCTGCCGTGCGGCGACGCCTGCGAAGACGGCCAGCAGCAGCGACAGGATGCCGTTCCAGCCTGCCATCGAGATGCCGGCAAAGGCGAAGGCGACCTCGTCGCAGCGGACCAGCGGCGCCGACATCAGCTGCGCCTTCAGGTCGTCGAGGCTCTGTGGCGTGCCAGAGGCGCAGGTGGTGATCCCTTCCCACCAGTGCAGCTCGACCCCGGCATGGAAGCCGGCGATCCCGGCACCGACCAGGAAGGCCAGGGCGACGGCGGCCAGCGCATGGCCTGCGACCCTCGCACGGCGTGCCGGATCGGCCGCGGTTGCGCGACAGGCGATCAGGCCGATCACCGCCAGGGCGATGACGGCGATATGGGCCCAGCGCTGCCAGTGGCACATGGTGCAGGGCGCCAGGCCGAACGCGTATTGCGACACCAGGGCAGCCCCCAGCATCGCCGCGGAGATCAGGCCCAGCAGCAGCAGGACGGTGACGCCGTTGCCCATGCCGATACCCATGTCGGGGCCTGTCCTGTTGCCGCCTCGCTCCAACGCCTGACCCTCATGCCGGCCGGGCCGACAGCCCGGCCATATCTATGTGCCCTTCCGCCGGCGCCGGATCAACGTCGTGCGGCGGCCTGCGGCGGAAAGCTCACAGCAGAACCTTCACAAGTGCGAAACCGCCGACGAACAGGACGAAGAACAGGATGGTGAGGACCGCCAGATTGCGTTCGATGAACGTCCGGATCGGCGGCCCGAACCGCCACAGCAGGGCGGCGACCAGGAAGAAGCGCGCGCCGCGCGCGGCGACCGAGGCGAGGATGAACACCAGCAGGTCCAGATGCACCACGCCGCTGGTGATCGTGATCACCTTGTAGGGGAAAGGTGTGAAACCGGCGCCGGCGACGATCCAGCCGCCCCATTCGGCAAAGCGCTGCTGGAACTCGGCGAAGGCGTCGTGATAGCCGTAGAAGTCGATGATCGCCGCGCCGATGCTCTCGTACAGCAGGGCGCCGATGGCATAGCCCGCCAGTCCGCCGACGATCGAGGACAGGGTGCAGAGGCCGGCCAGCAGGAAGGCCCGGTCCCGCCGCGCCAGGCACATCGGGATCAGCATCACGTCCGGCGGGATCGGGAAGACCGAGCTTTCCAGGAAGGAGATCCCGCAGAGCGCCGGCACGGCATGCCGGCCGCCGGCCAGCCGCATCACCCAGTCGTACAGGCTGGACAGGAACGGCAGCTGGAACGGGCGGCGTCTCACGCTGTCCATATGTCGGTAGCGGTCATCGGATCGCTTTGCCCCGGCGGATCGCTGTATCCCGGCAGGTCGCGGTGCCATGCCGGCACGCGGTCGCGGATGAAGGTCGCGGCCCGAAAGCGTGCCGGGCCGCGTCCGGTAGCTGCCGTATAGACTGCGCCGGCCGGATCTGTCCATCCGGCGCGTGGGCCGGCGCCGCGACCCGCCGGCGCGTGGCCGGCCCGGCCTATTTCGTCTCGACGGAGATGCCGCCCTTGCCCACATCGATCTCGACGCCGCTTTCCTGCTGTTCCTCCTGGTAGAGCAGGACGCCCAGGACGGCGACGCCGACCACGAGGAGGACGATGAGAAGGTAGAGCGTGCTGCGCGCCATGTCGGACGGATCCTTCTGCCGGCCGGGCCGACGGGCCCGGTTCCGGACGGATCAACGGCTGCGCTTGCTAAGGGTTCCCGTCAGCTGCCGGCCTGCGGCGCGCCATTGCGATCCGGGGGGGCGTCCCGGTCCAGCGCCGCCTGCGCCATGTCGCGCAGCCGGTTGCGCTGGATCTTGGTGCCGTTGGCGCTCTCGGTGGTGGGAAAGCCGTCGACCGGAAACACCCGCACCGGCACCTTGAACGCCGCCAGCGCCCCCTTGCAGTGGGCGCGCAGGGCCTCCGCATCCGCCGTCGCGCCGGGCTTCAGGGTGACGAAGGCGGCCGGCGCGGTGCCCTTCGCCGTCTCCACTCCCACCACCTGGCAGCCGTCGACGGCGGGATGCGTCAGCAGATGCGCCTCGATCTCCGCCGGGTTGACCAGGAAGCCGCCCAGCCGCAGGGCGTCGCCGGCGCGCGACAGGTAGACGAAGCTGCCATCGGCCAGGGTATGGCCCAGATCGCCGCTGCGGAAATAGCCGTCTTCCGTGAAGGCCGCCTTCGTCGCCTCCGGATCGCCGTCATAGCCGGTCATCAGGCTGGGCCCGGCGATCTCCAGCTCGCCCGCCTCGCCATGCGGCAGGATCGCACCTGTATCGCGGTCGCGGGCGCGGACCCGCGCCGCGGGGGAAACCGGCATGCCGCCGCCCAGCTTGCGCTGCGCCGCCGGCGCGCCCGGGTCCTGCAGGGAGAACAAGGCCTGCACCTCGCTGGACCCGTACAGGCCGCAGAGGGTCAGGCCGCGGGCCTCCGCCCGCTCCACGATATCGCCCAGCGCGGCGTTGAACCTGGCGAAGCCGAACTGCCGCAGGGTCGGGAAGGGGCGGGAGCCGTCCACCGCGGCCAGCAGGCGGTCGGCCATGTCGTCGGCGCCGACCGAATGGGTCACCCCATGCGCCAGGATCAGCCGTGCCGCTTCCTCCGCCTCGAAGGCCGACATCATCACGGTGGGCGCGCCGGCCGCCAGGGTGGCGGCGTACTGGCACAGCCCGAATACGCCGCAGAGCGGGATCGCCTGCAGCATCACCGCGTCCACAGCGTCATAGCCGAAGGCGTGTGCCACGTCGCGGCCATGGCCGGCGATCACCGACTGCCGGTGCACCACCAGCTTCGGCGCCTTGGTGGTGCCGGAGGTGGTGAAGATGTTGCAGGCACTGTCCGGCCGGGCCAGGTCCTCCGCCATTGGCGGCGCCTGCAGCAGGGCCTCGAAGGGCAGGGTTTCCGCCTGCGGCAGCGCCGGAGCGGTGGCCTTATCCTCGCCACTCTCGCCATAGACGATCAGGCTCCGCACCGCTTCCAGTGCCTGCGGCTCGACCCGGGACAGGATGTCCGCGAAGTCGATGCCGCGGAAGCCGGGCCAGATCGCCAGCGCCTTCGCCTGCGTGCGCCGGACGATGTCGCCGACCTCCACGCTGCGGTAGCGGGTGTTCACCGCCACCGCAATGGCCGACAGGCGGGCACAGGCCAGCCAGAGGATGACATAGGCGGGGCAGTTCGGCAGGAACAGGGCCACCCGGTCGCCCGGCCCGATACCGCGGTCGCGCAACGCCGCCGCGGTCCGGCGCGCAGCGGCGTCGATCTCGCCATGGCTCCAGGTACGGCCGGCATAGATCAGCGCCGGGGTATCGGCGGGCTGCGCGGCGAGAAGGCCGGTGATCGTGATGTTGCTGTCGCTCATTGTTCCGCCTGCAGGTCCCCTTCCGGCGCCGGCATGTCCGGCAGCGCGATTGTCAGCATCAGCGAGGACAGGCTCTTGCCGTGGATGTCCAGCCGCATGGAGCGGGTGACGCCGCCGTCCAGTGCGCCGTCGATGACGAAATTGTAGGCGCCGAGCCTGGGCAGCACGTAGCGGGCGCAGGGCCCTGTCGCCAGCCCGGCAAAGGCCCGCATCACCCGATCGCAGGTCAGGTGGGTGCCCAGGTGCCGGAAACCGGCATCGTCATAGGCGATGACGGAGATGTTCACCCGGTCGCCCTTGTCGCCGGAACGGCTGTGGGCCAGGTCGTGAACGCGCAGGGTCATGGTTCCGATGCCCTCATGCGGTGAACGGCTTCACCTGCGTGCGGACCTCGTCCCGCGGGATCAGCACCGACTGTACCCGCAGGATCTCCCGCACCGCCTTGAAATCGCCGGCGCCGCCGGCCGGACCGTTGGTCAGCAGGGTCTCCACCTCCCGGCCGATCACCTCGGCCGCCGCGCGGTCGGCGCAGCGGCCCGCAACCCGCAGGCGAACCTCGTAGGGCAGCGGCCTGTCCTCCGCATCGCCGTGCAGGCTTTCCATGCCGATCAGTTCGACCCGCAGCTCCGCGCAGGCATGCCCGCGAAGGTCCAGACGCCGGCGCACGATCTCGCCCGCCAGCCGGGCGCGCTCCACCGCGTTGATGCCGCCATAGGACATCTGCCCCTCGCCGATCCAGCCTTCCAGATAGCCGACGCTGACCTTCAGCGCCGCGGGCCGCGGCCGGGCCCGCGCACCCGTCACCTCGACCAGGTCCGGGGCGGCCTGGACGAAGTCGACATCGGTCACGTCCAGCACGCCGTCCGGCGTCACATAGGCGGCGGGGTCGTGCATCTCGTACAGCAGCTGCTCGGTGCAGGTCATCCGGTCGATGCGGCCGCCGCTGCCGGCGACCTTGCCGATCCGCACCCGGCCATCCGGCCAGATATCGGCATGCGGGAAGCCCAGCGCCCAGGGCTCCGGCACCTCTTTGAAGCCGGGATCGGCGAAATAGCCGCCGGTGATCTGGCCGGCGCATTCCATCAGATGCCCCATCACGCAGCCCTGGCCCAGGCGGGGATCGTCCGGCTCCCAGCCATGGGCGCGCATCGCCGGCGCCAGGAACAGGGAGGGGTCGGCGACCCGCCCGGTGATCACGACATCGGCGCCGGTGTCGAGCGCGGCGCCGATCGCGTCGGCGCCCAGATAGGCATTCGCGGAGACGATGCGATCGGCGACATCGCCCAGCCGCTCCCCGGTTTCCAGGAAGGTCAGGTCCGGATGCGCCAGCACCCAGTGCAGCACGTCGTCGCCCAGCAGGGCGGCGACCTTCGTGCCGGCCAGGCCTTCGTCGCGGGCGATCTGCGCCACCGTTTCCGCCGCCGCCTCCGGGTTGGCGGCGCCCATATTGCTGATGATGCGGACACCCTTTTCCCGGCAGGCGGGCAGGACGGAACGGATGCGCTCCGCCAGCAGCGGGTTGTAGCCGTCGCTCTGCCGGTTGCGCCGCGACAGCGCCTCCCGCGCGATGGTGCGTTCCGCCAGGCATTCGAAGACCAGGATGTCGATATCGCCGCGCTGCACCAGTTCCAGCGCCGGCTCCCAGCGGTCGCCGGCATAGCCGGCGCCGCTGCCGATGCGCAGCGGGCGGCCTTCCGATTCCGTCATATGGTAGCCGAAATCATGTCGTAGCGATGGGTGTCGCCGGTGAGCCGACGGCGCCCGGCAGGCGCAGCGGCGGCGCGGTCAGCAGAAAGCGCGACCGGTCCTCGGCCCGCAGATGCGCCGCCAGTTCCGACAGGTGCCACAGCTCGCCCAGATGGACACCAAGCTTGAACAGGCAATGCTCGTGCAGCGGCAGGGCGGCATGGCGGCCCTGGCCCGGCGCGGCCGGATAGGCCTCCACCGCGTAATTGTCGGCGATCAGCACGGCGATGCCGCTGTCGGTGATCCACTGCAGCAGCTTCGGATCGCGGCCGTCCAGGGCGGCACAGGCGCCGTGCAGCTTGGCCGGGTCGGGCTGCCGGTCCATGGCCAGCACCATGGCGGCGAAGCCGGTATGCAGGCAGAGCATGTCGCCTTCCTCCACCGCCACCCGGTCCTCATCCATGATCCGCATCAGTGCGTCATAGCCGACCAGCTCCCGCGCCTCGCCATAGCGGGCGTGCAGGTCGACCAGCACGCCGCGGCCCTGCACGCAGCGCTGCGCCATCTTCTCGATGCCCAGGCGATGGGCATGGGCACCCTCATAGGGGCTGCAGCCTTCCGCGTGAGCCTCGCCCGCCGGGCCGACGACATGTTCGCCGCCGCGCCAGCCGTTGTAGTAGACCCGCTCCGCCACCCCGTCGCCATCGGCGTCGAACAGGGCGCCGACATGGGACAGCGCGTCCCACTGGGTGGAGTACTGGGTGTGCAGCAGTACGGCATCGTCGCTGACCACATCGGTCCAGTCCGCCTCCAGCCGTTCCAGGGCGAAGTTGTAGTTGGGCTCCCCCTCCCGGATGGTGGAGAACAGCCGCGGCGGGTGGCGGCGCTCGTTCAGGACATTGCCGCCGGGATAGTCCAGCGGCAGGGAGAGGCAGAAGCTGCGCCCGTCGCGCACCTCCGCCGCCGCGGCGCGCACCCGTGCCGGGGTCAGCAGGTTCAGCCGCCCGTTCTCGTCGTCGGCACCGAAATCGCCCCAGGTGGAGCCCTCGGGCCGGTTGGTCCATCGCGCGGTCATCCGCCCCTCCTCCCCCTCAGAACAGCTGCATCAGCCGGACATGGTCGGTCAGCGGCGCCGGGTCGCCCTCATAGACGACGGCGCCGGTCTTGACGACCACCGCACGGCTGGCGATCGGCAGGCTCAGCTTCACGTTCTGCTCCACCATCAGGATGGTGGTGCCGAAGCGCTCGTTGACGGTGCGGATCGACTGCATCACCCGCTCCACCAGGTTCGGCGCCAGCCCGATCGACGGCTCGTCCAGGATCAGCACCCGGGGCCCGTGCATCAGGGCCATGCCGATCGCCAGCATCTGCTGCTGGCCGCCGGACATGGTGCCGCCGATCTGCTGCGCGCGCTCCTTCAGGATCGGAAACAGCTCGAACACCGCCTCCAGCCGCTCCGGCATGCGGGCCGCGTCGCGCTCGGCGAAGGCGCCCAGCTCCAGGTTGGTGCGCACCGTCAGGCTGCGGAAGATGCCGTGGCCCTGCGGCACGAAGGCGATGCCGTCGCGCACGTTCGCCGCCGGCGTTCGTCCGCCGATCTCCCGCCCTTCGAAGGCGATGCTGCCGGCCATCGGCCGCAGCAGGCCGAACATGGTCTGCAGCAGGGTCGTCTTGCCGGCGCCGTTATGGCCCAGCACCAGCAGGATCTCGCCCTGGTTCAGGTCCATGTCCAGGCCGTGCAGCACCCGCTTCTTGCCATAGCCGGCGGCCAGGCCCTGCACCTGAAGCAAAGGCTCGCTCCCCACCCCGGCGCTCACTTGAAGTACCTCTCGGCCAGCTCCGGATTCTCCATCAACTCCTGCGGCGTGCCGGTGGCCATGGCGCGGCCCTCGTCCAGGAAGCAGACGGTGTCGCAGAGCTCCTTGATGACGTCCAGGTTGTGCTCGATGATGCAGATCGCCTTGCCGTTCTCCGCCAGCCGGCGGATCACCGGGAAGATCTCCTGCAGGGTGGTCTCGTCCAGTCCCGACAGCGGCTCGTCGAACAGCAGCACGTCGGCGCCGGTGGCCAGCAGGCGGGCGACGACCAGCAGCTTCTCCTCCGCATAGGACAGGTTCTCCGCCACCTCCTGCGCCTTCGCGTCCAGCTCCACGAAGCGCAGCACCGCCATCGCGCGGGCGATGTTGTCGCGCTCCTCCCGCGCCACCCGGAACGGGCGGAAGAAGACGGCGGCGATATCGTCGCCGGACTGGCGCGGCAGGGCGACCAGCACATTCTCGATCACCGTCATCTTCGTGAACAGGCGCAGGTCCTGGAACGATCGCGCGACACCCGCCTCGACCAGGGTATGCGGCTTGCGCCGGCCGATGGCCTGGCCGCGCAGCCGGATCTCGCCGGCATCGGGCCGCAGGAAGCCGGTCAACAGGTTGAAGGCCGTGGTCTTGCCGGCGCCGTTCGGACCGATCAGCCCGGTGATCCGGCCGCGATGCAACTCGATACCGAAATCGGTCACCGCGGTGATGCCGCCGAAGCGCTTGGCGAGGCCGCTGGCCAGCAGCACCGCCTCGCCCGCCTGGCCGGCGCCGGCCGCCAGTAGCGCCTCGCCGGCATGAGGATCCGCCGGCGCGATCGCCCCGTCCTTCAGGTCGGCGGCCTCCCGCCCCTTCGGCTCCGGCAGTAGACCTTCGGGCCGGAAGCGCAGGATCAGCACCAGGATCGCGCCATAGATCACCAACCGCAGCTTGTCCGCGATGTCGACCGGCAGTTCGACGAACTTCAGCAGTTCCGGCAGCGCCACCAGGATCGCCGCCCCCAGGATCGAACCCCAGAGATTGCCGGTGCCGCCCAGGATCACCATGGCGAGGATGTAGATCGTCTCGTCGATGGTGAAGCTCTGCGCGCCGACATAGGAGAAGTAGCGGGCGAACAGTGCCCCGGCCACCGCCGCCAGCCCGGCGGAGAAGGCGAACACCGTCACCTTCATGACCAGGATGTTCTTGCCCACCGCCTCGGCCGCCGCCTCGTTCTCGCGCATCGCGCGCAGGGCGCGGCCGAACGGGGAATGGGCGAGCCGGCGGCAGATCCAGATGCAGGCGGCGGCGCCGATCGCGGCGGCGACCAGGAAGCTGCCGGGGCTGTCCAATGCCCAGTCCGTGCCACCGTATTTCGGCACGCCGCTGATGCCGTCGGTGCCGCCGGTCAGCCCGCCCCAGTTCAGGATCACCTCCAGCACGATGATCTGGAAGGCCAGCGACACGACGACCAGGTAATGGCCGCTGACCCGCAGCGCGGGCAGGGCGATCGCCACGCTCATGACCGCTGCGAAGGCGACCGCGATCAGCAGCGGCAGCGGGAAGGGCAGGCCCAGCTGGGTGGTGACGATCGCCGTGGCATAGGCGCCGAGCGCATAGAACGCGGCATGCGACAGGGCGAACAGGCCGGCGAAGCCGATCAGCAGGTTGAAGGAGCTGGCGAGGATCGCATAGAGGCAGATCATCACCAGGATGTGCAGGAAATAGTCCATCCGCTGCCCCCGTCCTCAGCGCCAGCGCACGCCGAACAGCCCTTCCGGGCGCAGCATGATCATGGCGAACAGGATCACGAAGGCGATCGAGGCCTGCCATTCGGTGGGGATCTGCCAGAGCCCCAGGCTCTGCACCAGGCCCAGCAGGAAGCCGCCGGCGGCCGCCCCCTTCAGCGAGCCGACGCCGCCGACGATCACCGCGACGAAGGCCATGAACACGGCGGCGAAGCCCATATGCGTGCTGGCGCCGTCCTTCAGCAGGATCAGCACCGCCGGAACCGCCGAGATCGCGGAGCCGAGGGCGAAGACCAGCAGGGTGATCTTCACCGTGTCGATGCCGATGATCCGCGCCATGTCGGGATCGTCGGTCATCGCCAGGATCGCCTTGCCATAGCGGGTCCAGCGCAGGAAGGCGGCCAGGGCCAGGCCGATGATCACGAAGCTGGCGACCTGCCAGACATGGATTGTGGTGAAGAAGGCCGGGCCGACGAAGTGGATGCCGTAGTCCAGGTCCTCGACCACCCGCACGCCGGAGCCGAACAGGATGCCGACCAGGTTCTCCAGCACGATGTACATGCCGAGCGACGCGATCAGCGGCACCAGCAGCGGCGCGTTGCGCACCTCCAGCGGGCGGTAGACCAGCAGGTAGCTGCCCAGGCCCAGCACGACGGCGCCGGCGATGGCGGCCAGCAGGCCCAGCCAGACCGGCAGGCCCAGGCCGCCGGCCACCGCCCAGCCGATATAGGCGGCGAAGGTGAAGATCGGGCCATAGGCGAAATGCACCAGGCGGGTGGTGGCGAAGATCAGGCCGAAGCCGATCCCCAGCAGCGCATAATGGCTGCCGTTGATCACC
>NZ_JBHRTR010000054.1:496391-502439 GCF_042646425.1 Marinibaculum pumilum | reverse complement strand
CCGCGCGCCGCTGCCGGCGGTCGCCGGGGCAGCGGGCGCGCGGCCGTCAGGCTCAGTCGAGCGCGATATACTTGACGAAGCTGCTCTGGCCGTCCTTGACCTCGAACAGCGCGACCTTCTTCTTCGCCACGCCATTGTCCTGGTAGACCATCTGGCCGCCATAGACGCTGTCGAAGCTGGGATTCTCGCGGATCGCCTCCGCCAGCTTCGCGCCGTCCCAGTAATCGCCGCCCTTCGCCTTGGCGCGGCGGATCGCCTCCGCGATCACATAGACGCCTTCGTAGTAGTTGGCGGCATAGAATTCCGGCGCCTCGCCATGGCGCGCCTCATAGTCCTTGGCGAACTGCTCCGCCCAGGCCTCGGTCGGCGCGAAATAATCGGAGGTATATTCGTAGCCGTCGGTATACTTGCCGCCGACCTTCTGGATGTCGGCATTGTACTCGATGCCGATCACCGGCACGTCCATGCCGAACTCGCGGATCTTTTTCAGCGCCAGGCCCGGGTCGGGGCTGAACAGCCACAGGCCGACCCAGTCGGGGCCGGAGGCGCGGATCTTCGCCACCTGGGTGTCGATGTTGGGGGCGCCGACCTCCATGAACTCGGTGGCGACCACCTCGCCGCCGGCCTTCTTCCAGAACGGGTCGACGGTGGCGATCACGCTTTCGCCCGCGTCGGTCTTCCAGGCCAGCTGCGCCATCTTCTTCAGGCCCAGCTCCTGCGCCCGCTGGGCGGCCGCCTGGCCCAGGTCCGAGGCCAGCGAGCGGTTGTGGAACAGGTATTTCGAGGCGCCGATCAGCGCGGTGGAGACGCCGCCGCCGTTCAGCAGCAGGATCCCCTTCTCGTCCGCGATGGGGGAGATCGCCAGGGTCGGCGGCGAGAAGGAGGTCAGCACCGCCTGCACGTCGTTCAGGTTGATCAGCCGGTTCATCGCCGCGACGCCTTCCTTGGCGACGCCGGACTTGTGGTCCTCGATGATCGCCTCCAGCTTCACGCCATCGATGCCGCCCTTGGCATTGATCTCGTCGACGGCCTGCTGGATCGCCTGGCTCATCACCTTGCCGTACCAGTCGGCCTTGCCGCTCATCGCCAGGATCGCGCCGATCCTGTAGACCTCGGGGTCCTTGGCATCCTGTGCGGCGGCGGGGCCCGCCTGGGTCAGGCCCGCCACGGCGAGCGCGCCGGCGGCCGCCCAAAGGAATGTCCTGCGGCCAAAAGCCCTTCGCATCGCGTCCTCCTACCCTATTGCCGGGGCTTCGCGCCCCTTGTGTGGTCGTTGGCACCGGGAAAGCGGATGGTTTGAACATCCGTTTGGCACCAGCCGGCGGCATCGTGGCATGTTCTCGCCCCGGCTCCAACCGCTTCGCGGGCACGGGGGGGGAGGCATTGATGGGAGGCAGCGCATGACATCCGACACGGCGCGGAAACGGGTCCTGATCGCCGGCGCGTCCGGCACCGTGGGACAGGCGGCGGTGCGCCATTTCGAGGCGCTGGGCGATTGGGACGTGATCGCGCTGTCGCGGCGGCCGGCCGGCCATGCCGGCACCGGCCGGGTGCGGCAGCTGTCGGTCGACCTCGACGATGCGGCGGCCTGCGCCGCGGCCCTGGCCGACCTGCCGCCGGTGAGCCACCTGGTCTATGCCGCCCTGTTCGAGCAGCCGGGCCTGGTCGCCGGCTGGCGGGAGGCGGCGCAGATGGAGCGCAACCTGGCGATGCTGCGCAACCTGGCCGGGCCGCTGATCGCCGGCGGTGCGCTGCGCCATGCCACCCTGCTGCAGGGGACGAAGGCCTATGGCGTGCATATCCACCGCATCCCGGTGCCGGCGCGGGAGAGCTGGCCCCGCGATGCCCACGACAATTTCTACTGGCTGCAGGAGGACTGGCTGCGCGCGCAGGCCGCGGCCCGCGGCTTCGCCATGACGGTGCTGCGGCCGCAGATCGTCTTCGGCGAGGCGGCGGGCGTGGCGATGAACCTGATCCCGGTGCTGGGCGCCTATGCCGCGATCCGGCGGGCGGAGGGGCTGCCCTTCGCCTATCCGGGCGGCCCCGGCTACCTGTCGGAAGCGGTGGATGCCCGCCTGCTGGCGCAGGTCATCGCCTGGGCGGCGGAGGCGCCGGCGGCGGCGGGCGAGTGCTTCAACGTCACCAACGGGGACGTCTTCGCCTGGCCCAATGTCTGGCCCTCCATCGCCGATGCCTTCGGCATGGAAGCCGGCGAACCGCAACCGACGTCCCTGGCCGGCTACCTGCCGGCGCGGGCCGAGGTCTGGGCGCAGATCGCGGACAGGAACGACCTGCGCCACCGCGACCTCGCCGCCATGATGGGCGAATCCCACCACTATGCGGACTTCTGCCTCGCCCATGGCGCCACCCGGCCGCCGCCGCCGGTCCTGGTGAGCACGATCAAGCTGCGCCAGGCGGGCTTCGCCGGCTGCATCGACACCGAGGTGATGTTCCGGCAGCTGATCGCGGAGGCCCGGGAGATGCGGCTGCTGCCGCCGCGGTAAGGGGGCCGCTCAGTTGCCGTCCGGGGTGGCGGTGCGGCCTGACCGCAACCGGACCTCGCCGGGGCCGAGGAGGCGGCCATCCTCGGCCTGCACCCGCAGCCGGCGCAGCGGCGCGCCGGCCTCTTCGTCGACCATCAGGGTAATCTCCTCGCCCGGGGCGTAGAGATGGTCCTCGCCCCATTGCCGCAGCGACAGCAGCACGACCTGCAGACGGCGCCCCTTCTCCGTCAGGTGGTACTCGCTGCGGTCCGCGCGCTCCGGCGCCGGGCGGCGTTCCAGGATGCCGTCCGCCACCATCTTGCGCAGCCGGGCGGCGAGGATGTTCTTCGCCAGGCCCAGCCGCTGCTCGAACTCGCCGAAGCGTCGCGCGCCGCGCAGCGCCTCGCGCACGATCAGCAGGGTCCACCAGTCGCCGATCGCGTCCAGCGCGCGTGCCACCGGGCAGCGGGCGGTGCCGAAGCTTGTGCGTTTCATGTCCCGGTCCCGGACCGATTCCAAAACAGTTGCATCATTAAACCAAACGTGGTCCCTTCTGTCAGAGTTTCAAATTGAAACCTTGAGAAAATCGGGATTTTGACGGGGAACGGGATGGCGTCCATCGACACCGCCGCAACGGTTCCGGCTGCCGCGCCGTCCCGCCGCGATCTCTTTCTGCAGGGCCCGATCCTGCCGACCCTGTTGCGCATCGCCTGGCCGAACAGCCTGATGCTGATGGCGCAGGCGGCGGCCGGGCTGGTGGAAGCCTGGTGGCTGTCGCATCTGGGCACCGACGCGCTGGCCGGGATGGCGGTCGTCTTCCCCCTTGTGATGCTGATGCAGATGATGTCCGCGGGCGCGATGGGCGGCGGCATCACCTCCGCCATCGCCCGCGCGCTCGGCGCCGGGCGGCAGGCGGACGCGGACGCGCTGGTCCTGCATGCGCTGCTGGTCAGCCTGGCGATGGGCGCGGCCTTCGGTGCGGTGATGCTGGGCTTCGGCCCGGCGATCTATGCCGCGCTGGGTGCGCAGGGGGCCGGGCTGCAGGCGGCACTCGCCTATTCCGACATGGTGTTCGGCGGCATCGTGCTGCTCTGGCTGATGAACGGCCTGGCCTCGGTGATCCGCGGCACCGGCAATATGCTGGTGCCGGCGCTCGTGGTCTGCGGCGGCGCGCTGCTGCTGGTGCCGGTCTCGCCATTGCTGATCTTCGGCCTGGGCCCCCTGCCGGGCTTCGGACCGGCCGGCGCCGGCGCGGCGATGCTGCTCTACTTCCTGGGCTGCGCCGCGGTCCTGGGCTGGTACCTGCTGAGCGGCCGCAACCCGGCGCGCCTGCAGCCGGTCCGCCTGCAGCGCCGCCTGCTCGCGCAGATCCTGCGGGTCGGCCTGCTGGCATCGGTTTCCTCGGTGCAGACCAACCTGACCGTCGTGGCCGCAACGGCCCTGGTCGGTGGCAGCTTCGGCGCGGCCGCGGTCGCCGGATACGGCATTGCGGCGCGACTGGAATATCTGCTGATTCCGCTGGTCTTCGGCATTGGCGGCACCCTGGTGGCGATGGTCGGCATGAATATCGGCGCCGGCCAGGGGCGGCGGGCGCTGCGCATCGCGCTGGCCGGCGGGCTCGCCGCCTGCCTGGTCGCCGAGGCGGTTGGCCTGGCCGCCGCGACCTGGCCGGAGGCCTGGCTGCGGCTGTTCAGCGACGATCCCGACATGCTCGCCGCCGGTGCCGCCTATATGCGCAATGTCGGGCCGTTTTATGGCCTGTTCGGCCTGGGCTTCGCCCTCTACTTCGCCTGCCAGGGCGCGGGCCGGCTGGGCTGGCCGCTGCTGGCGGGCTTCCTGCGCCTGGCCGCGGTGGCCGGGGGCGGCTGGCTGGCGCTCGCCCTGACCGGCAGCCTGACCTGGCTGTTCCTGAGCATCGGCGCGGGCATGGCGGCCTACGGGCTGACCATCCTGGCCACCACGCCCGCGCTGATGCGCGCCGCGAGCCGCTGACCCCCTTGAGCTGACCGGCTGAACACTGGACTTGGCCGGCGCCGTCATGGCAGAAGATCCGGGCTCCGGTCCCTGGCCGGCACCTGCGCGGGCGTGGCGGAATTGGTAGACGCGCCGGACTCAAAATCCGGTTCTGGTGACAGAGTGTCGGTTCGACTCCGACCGCCCGCACCACCACCCAGATCTGTCGCAGCGGTGCTGCCATGACCATCCTCGTCACCGGCAGTTCCGGCCATCTGGGCGAAGGTCTGATGCGGACCTTCCGCGCCGGCGGGCAGGCGGCGCTGGGCATCGACCTGCTGCCCGGGCCGTTCACCGACCGGGTGGGTTCGATCGGCGACCGCGCCCTTCTGGCCGACATTCTGCGGGGCGTGGCGACCGTCTTCCATGCCGCGACCCTGCACAAGCCCCATGTCGCCAGCCATGACCGGCAGGCCTTCGTCGACACCAATGTCACCGGCACCCTGGCGCTGCTGGAGGCGGCTGTGGCGGCCGGTGTGCGGCGCTTCGTCTTTACCTCCACGACCAGCGCCTTCGGCAGCGCGCTGTCCCCGCCGTCCGGCGCGCCGGCGGCCTGGATCGACGAGGATGTGGTACCGGTGCCGCGCAACATCTACGGCGCCACGAAGCTGGCCGCGGAGCATCTGGTGGAGCTGTTCGCCCGCCAGCACGGCCTGCCGGCGATCGTTCTGCGCACCTCCCGCTTCTTCCCGGAGGAAGACGACGACCCGGCGGTGCGTGCCGCGCACAGCCTGGCGAACGCACAGGTCAATGAGCTGCTGTACCGTCGCGCCGATCTGGCGGACGTGGTGGCGGCGCATCTGTCGGCCGCGGCACGGGCGCCGGCGCTGGGCTTCGGGCGCTTCATCGTCTCCGCCGCCACGCCGTTCGTCCATGGCGACCGGGCGGAACTGCGGCGCGACCCGATGACGGTGGTGGAGCGGCTGTTCCCCGGCTGCCGCACCCTTTACGCCCGGCTGGGCTGGACGATGTTCGCCACGATCGACCGGGTCTATGACAGCCGTGGCACGCAGCAGGCGCTCGGCTGGCGGCCGGACTACGGCTTCGGGCGGGCGCTGGCCGATCTCGCGGCCGGGCGCGAGGCCCGCAGCCCGCTGGCGCGGGCGGTGGGCGCGAAGGGGTATCACCGGAGCGGCGCGGCCGGGGCCGAAAAATAAAAATTATCGTCCTTGTATTATTGCGAGGAAGGGCACATCTTCCCCAAGTCGATGGACGGTTGGGTCTGTCGCCTCTGCGCGGAGCGATTCGCGCTCGGCCGATTGTCTTCTTCCCGAGAAATGCGAATTCGACGACCCGCGCCTGCGCGGGCGCGCCAATATTCTGTCTAGAAAGGGTTTCCCATGTCCCAGGGAACCGTGAAGTGGTTCAACGCCCAGAAGGGCTTCGGTTTCATCCAGCCCGATGACGGCGGCAAGGATGCCTTCGTGCATATCAGCGCCGTGGAGCGCGCCGGCTTGTCCGACCTGCGCGAGGGGCAGAAGCTGTCCTACGAGGTCGTCTCCGACCGCAAGACGGGCAAGCAGTCCGCCGACCGGCTCGAGCTGATCGACTG
>NZ_JBHRTR010000054.1:491430-496381 GCF_042646425.1 Marinibaculum pumilum | reverse complement strand
GCAACCCGCCTATAGCGGAAGAAGGGCGATCCGCAACGGGGGAGGGATGGATGACCAAGGTCGGGCTGGAGATCGAGGAGGGCGTGGCGCTTCTGCGCTTCGACAACCCGCCGGACGGGCTGATGGACGACACGGTCGAGCCGGATTTCGCGGCGGCGCTCGACGCGGCGGAAGCCGATGCCTCGGTCCGGGTGGTGGTGCTGACCGGTGCGCAGGAAGGCGTCTTCATCCGCCACTACGATGTCGCCCTGCTGGCGCGACGGGCAGCGGAGATGCGCAGGCGGGGGATGCAGTTCGGCCTCGACCGGCCGGTGCCGGAGGCGCCGTTCCACGCCATCCTGCGTCGGATCGAGAGCAGCCCGCGACCCTACATCGCCGCGATCAACGGCACCGCGATGGGCGGCGGCTTCGAGCTGGCGCTCGCCTGCGACTTCCGCCTGGCGCAGGACGGCGACTTTTCCCTGGGCCTGCCGGAGGTGAACCTGGGCATCCTGCCGGGTGCCGGCGGCACGCAGCGGCTGGCCCGCACGATCGGCCCGGCCGCCGCCCTGTGGTACATCGCCCGCGGCGAAACCCTGTCGCCGCGGGATGCGGCGGCCGCAGGCCTGGTGCATGAATGCGTCGATGGCGACGTGGTCGCCGCGGCACTGGACCTGGCGGCACGGCTCAAGCGCCGGTCGGGGCTGGCGCTGTCGCATATCAAGGCGCTGGTGCGGCAGCATGCGCAGGGTCCGCTGGACGCCGGCCTTGCCGCGGAGCGCACCCTGTTCTGCGACCTGATGGTCAGCGACGAGGCGGCGACGGCGATGGAAGCGGTGGCCGCCGGGACCCGCGATATTCGCCAAGGGTGAATCCGGTGCGGCCGCGTTGCGCCGGGCCGGACCCGGTTTTTTCCGCAGTTTCCTGCGCATCAGGGGTTGCGGGACGGGGGCGCGGCCTGTATGCAGGCCGACCGCAATATGATTGCAACGACCGGGGGCGTTCGGCATACTTGCGCAAAAAATAGAAGCCGCGAAAGCGATCAATGCAGATCAACGCGGTTGGGCTTCACGACCGGCAGGGAGGCGAATTTCCAATTCATGACTCGTAGTGTGACTCCGCGGCATCTCGGGAATGCTGCGCTCAGGGGACGTGTCTGTGGCACGCGACCAGGAATCTGGGCGTCCCGGATGCACGATTTGGGAACTTCCTTCTGATGGCCAACGCGTTGCTTGACGTCCAGGACGTCGTGATCCGGTTTGGCGGCATCGTGGCTCTGGATCATGTCGCCTTCACCGTGCCGGAAGGCACGGTCTGCGGCCTGATCGGGCCGAACGGCGCCGGCAAGACCACGCTCTTCAACTGCCTCAGCCGGCTCTACATCCCCAACGAGGGCGATATCCGCTTCAAGGAGCAGTCGATCCTGTCGACCCCGGCCCATGCGATGGCCGATCTGGGGATCGGGCGGACCTTCCAGAACCTGGCGCTGTTTCCGTCGATGTCGGTGGTGAAGAACATCATGGTCGGCGGCCACCACACCAAGCGCAGCGACTTCCTGTCGAATGCCCTGCGCCTGCCCACGGTGACGCGTGAGGAGCACGACCTGGAGGAGCAGGCCTGGGAACTGGTCGACTATCTGGGGCTGCACGAGGTGGCGCATCTGCCGGTCGCCGCCCTGTCCTTCGGCCTGCAGAAGCGGGTCGAGCTGGGCCGGGCGCTGGCCAGCCACCCGAAGCTGCTGCTGCTCGACGAGCCGGCGGGCGGCCTGAACCACGACGATATCGACGGCCTGGGCAAGCAGATCCAGCAGATCCGCGACGATCGCGGCGTCACCGTCCTGCTCGTCGAACATCACATGAGCCTGGTGATGGCGATTTCCGACAAGGTCGTCGCGATCGACTTCGGCAGGAAGATTGCCGAGGGCACGCCGGCCGAGGTGCAGCGCGACCCCGAGGTCATCCGCGCCTATCTGGGGACCGAGGACGCACAATGAGTAAGCTCCTGGAAGTACGCGACCTGAAGGCGCAATACGGCCTGACCCGCGTCCTGCACGGCATGAGCTTCGACCTGGAGGAAGGCGGGATCACCACGATCCTGGGCGCCAACGGGGCCGGCAAGACCACGACCCTGCGATCCGTCTGCGGCATGGTGAAGACCGAGGGCGAGATCTATTTCGACGGCGACCTGATCTCCTCCAAGGCGACCGAGGACATCGTCCGCTACGGCATCGCGCATGTGCCGGAGGGGCGCGGCACCTTCACCCGCCTGTCGGTGGAGGAGAACCTGAAGCTGGCGGCCATCACCCGGCGCGACAAGGCCGCGGTGACCGCGGACGAGGAACAGGTCTACGACTATTTCCCGCGTCTTCGGGAACGTCACCAGCAGCAGGCCGGCACATTGTCGGGCGGCGAGCAGCAGATGCTGGCGATCGGCCGCGCGCTGATGCTGCGGCCACGGCTGATGCTGCTCGACGAACCCTCCTTCGGCCTGGCGCCGCTGATCGTGCAGGAGATCTTCCGGATCCTCCGGCAGATCAACCAGGAGCGGAAGGTGTCGATGCTCCTGGTGGAGCAGAACGCCTCGCTGGCGCTGAAGCTCGCCGACAGCGCCTATCTGCTGGAGACCGGACGGATCGTGCTGTCCGGGCCGGCTGCCGAAATCCGGGAAGACGAGAATGTGCGCAAGGCCTATCTCGGCTACTGAACGCCTCCGGGCGGACGCCCCAATGCAAGGGACGGAAACACGAAATGCTTGAGCATCTACTGCAACAGGTCCTCGCCGGCCTGGCCAACGGGGCGATCTACGCCCTGGTGGCCCTGGCCGTGGTGATGATCTACCAGGCGATCGACCACTTCAACTTCGCCCAGGGCGAAATGGCGATGTTCTCCACCTACATCGCCTGGCAGCTGATGGACTGGGGGATCCCGTTCTGGATCGCCTTCCTGATCACCTTGGCGGTGTCCTTCGTGATCGGCGCCTTCCTGGAACTGGTTGTCTTCAAGCCGATCCACGACGCGCCCGTGCTGAGCCACATCGTGGTGTTCATCGCGCTTCTGGCGATCTTCAACTCGCTGGCGGGCGCGATCTGGGACTACACGATCAAGGCCTTCCCGACGCCGTTCCCGACGGAGGCGATCTTCGGCAACCTGATCGGGCCACATGCGGTCGGGATGATCGTGGTCACGTTGGTCCTGCTGGCGATCATCTACCTGTTCTTCCGCTATACCTCCGTCGGCCTGGCCATGCGGGCCGCGGCGCAGAACCCGGAATCGGCCCGCCTGGTCGGCGTCCGGGTGCGGATGATGACCGGTCTCGGCTGGGGCATGGCGGCGGCGGTCGGCGCGGTTGCCGGCATCATGGTCGCCCATGCGGTGTTCCTGGAGCCGAACATGATGGTCGGCATCCTGCTCTACGGTTTCGCCGGCGCCATCGTCGGCGGCGTGGACAATCCGGGCGGCGCGGTGCTGGGCGGTTTCCTGGTCGGCGTTCTGGAGAACCTGGTCGCCTGGTTCGGCGATGTGATCGACTTCCCGATCGGCGAGATCAAGCTGACGATCGCGCTGATCTTCATTGTCGGCGTGCTGATGTTCCGGCCGACCGGCCTGTTCGGCAGAAGGGTGGTGAAGCGTGTCTGAGACGTCGGTACTGCAAGAGAAGGCAAGGGCGCGGACCGACATCTCCACGCGGGCGAACCCCTTCGACAAGGCGACTGTCTTCGGGTTCCAGCTGCAGGGATGGCGCAAGCTCTGGCTTGTGGTCGGCCTGATCGTGGCGATCGGCCTGCCGCTGATCGTTCCCGACTTCACGGTGTTCCAGCTCACCCAGGCCATGATCTACGCCATGGCGATCCAGGGGCTGAACCTGCTGACCGGCTATAACGGCCAGTTCAGCCTGGGCCACAGCGCGTTCTACGCGATCGGCGCCTATACCGCGGCGATCATGATGGACAGTTTCGACGCCAGCTATGTCTGGACCCTGCCGGTGGCAGGCATCATCAGCCTGGTGGTCGGCTTCCTGTTCGGCTTTCCGGCCCTGCGGCTGGAGGGCCTGCACCTGGCGCTGGCGACCTTCGCGCTCGCCATCGCCACGCCGCAGCTGCTGAAATGGAAACCGATCGAGGACTGGACCGGCGGCGTGCAGGGCATCTTCGTCTTCAAGCCCGACCCGCCGTTCGGCCTGCCGATCTCGCAGGATCAGTGGCTCTACTACTTCTCCTTTGCGGTGCTGCTGATCCTGTTCGTCTGTGCCTGGAACATCGTCCGCGGCCGTACCGGACGAGCCCTGATCGCGATCCGCGACAACCCGCTGTCGGCCAAGTCGATGGGCATCAACACCAGCCTGTACAAGTCGCTGGCCTTCGGTGTCAGCGCCCTGTACACCGGCGTCGCCGGCGCGCTGGGGGCGATCGTGGTCGGCTTCGTGGCCCCCGACAGCTTCACCTTCCTGCTGGCGGTCTCGTTCCTGGTCGGCCTGGTGGTCGGCGGCGTCGCCTCGATCTGGGGACCGATCATCGGCGGCATCTTCGTGCTGTTCATTCCCAACATCTCCGAAGGCGTCCAGGGCCTGCTCAGCGGCCTGTTCGGCTGGGTGGGCGTGAACATCACCTGGCTGATCTACGGCGTGTTCCTGATCCTGGTGGTCTATTTCATGCCGTCGGGCTTCGCCGGGCTGTGGCGCTGGGCCACCGGGCGGCTGATGAAGCTGCCCAGCCGGTTCTAGTCCCGCCGGAAGACCGGCTGCACGGCCGTTGCCGGAACGCCCCCGGGCTCATCGCCCGGGGGCGTTCTGCATTGTGCGCCCAGCATGGGCGCGTTCTTGAGGGTGGAAGTCCCTCCGTAAGCTGGTCACGGCGAACGAAGTGAAGCGCAACTGCGGAAGGGCGACCGACCGTGGGGAGGAAGCGTGGATCGAAGCTGCGGGCCGATGGACAAGAACCGGATACGAGGCGCCGCGGACCAGGGCGATCGGGCAG
>NZ_JBHRTR010000054.1:490404-491420 GCF_042646425.1 Marinibaculum pumilum | reverse complement strand
CAACTGCGGAAGGGCGACCGACCGTGGGGAGGAAGCGTGGATCGAAGCTGCGGGCCGATGGACAAGAACCGGATACGAGGCGGCGCGGACCAGGGCGAGCGGGCAATGAACCGCGAAGCTCTTGTGACCAAGGGGAAGTGGCGTAGATCCGGCGGTCGTGCAGCGAAGGAATGCGTTCTTACCTGGGGAGATCCCGCCTTGTGCCTGAAAGGGCGACGGTGTCGAGCCGGAGCGGGACGTCAGCAGAGGCCGTAGTAGTCGGCGGGGAACCGCAGGCGAAGGGCCGAACGAGGGAGAGTGAAGTTCCCCCGAGGATGAGCAAGGCCATGCGTCAGATGCCGGTCCCAACCGGGAGGCAGGGGAGGCAAGCGGGTGAAGCCCGTGGGAGTTCCTGTCTCGACGAAGCCGAGCCCCCGCCGCGGGCACCGAACGACACGGGGCCGGGGCTGCTTGCAGCGGTCCTGGCGCGAGAGAACCTTCTGCGGGCACTGAAGCAGGTGCGTGCCAACAAGGGCGCGGCGGGCGTGGACGGTCTGGACATCGACCAGACGGCCACGATGCTGCGCACTGGCTGGCCGGCCATCCGCGACAGCCTGTTGAAGGGGACGTACCGGCCACAGCCGGTTCGTCGCGTGATGATCCCGAAGCCGGGGGGCGGCGAGCGCGAGCTTGGCATCCCCACGGTGCAGGACCGTCTGATCCAACAGGCGCTCCTGCAAGTCCTCCAGCCGATCCTTGACCCCAGCTTCAGCCGGCACAGCTATGGCTTCCGGCCGGGCCGGAGCGCGCACGACGCCGTTCTTGCGGCGCAATCGTTCGTGCAATCGGGCCGGCGGGTCGTGGTGGACGTGGACCTGGAGAAGTTCTTCGACCGGGTTGACCACGACATCCTGATCGACCGTCTGCGCAAGAAGGTCCCCGATCCCGGCATCATCCGCCTGGTCCGGGCCTATCTGAACGCCGACATCGCCGATGGGGACGCCACCATGAAGCGGACCAGGGGCACGCCGCAGGGT
>NZ_JBHRTR010000054.1:488284-490394 GCF_042646425.1 Marinibaculum pumilum | reverse complement strand
TGAACGGCGGGGTCACGCCTTCTGCCGCTATGCCGACGACTGCAACGTCTATGTGCGGTCCCGACGGGCGGGAGAACGGGTGCTGGCCCTGCTGCGGCGGCTCTATGGCCGGCTTCACCTGACGGTGAACGAGGCCAAGAGCGCCGTTGCCAGCGTCTTTGGCCGCAAATTCCTCGGCTACGCCTTCTGGGTCGCGCCGGGCGGAGTGGTCAAACGACGGGTCGCCGACAAGGCGATCAAGGCGTTCAAGGACCGCATCCGCGAGCTGACGCCCCGTGTGACGGGGCGCTCTATTCGCGCGGTGACGCAACGGCTGCGCAGCTTCGTGCCGGGGTGGAAAGCCTACTTCCGGCTGGCGCAAACGCCACGGGTCTGGCGAGAGCTGGACCAGTGGCTGCGCCATCGCCTGCGGGCCATCCAGCTCAAGCAATGGCGGCGCGGCAGGACCATCTTCCGGGAACTGACGGCCCTGGGGGCCAAGCCCGACGTGGCCCGTCAGGTGGCGGGAAACTCCCGCCGCTGGTGGCGCAACAGCGGCATGCTCCTCAACGCCGTCCTCACGATCAAATGGGCCGACCAGATGGGAATGCCCAGACTCGCATGACCTCAATCCCTCGAACCGCCCGGTGCGGACCCGCATGCCGGGTGGTGTGGCAGGGGAGCGATCCAATAGGATCGCCCCCTATGCCAATCGGCGGGCCCGCCGGCTTTCGCATTGCCGGGAATGCGCACTTTTCCGCCCTTTAGCGAGCGTTCGTTCACGGATCCGCTTGACACCGGACGGCCCCCCCGGTTCAGTGCACCCCTCGCCGCAAGAAGCGAGTGGAACAGGCCAGAGCCGACAAGAAACCATCAACCGTACCTAGGTAGCGAACAATCAGGAAGGTGAGTCTAGCCAATGACCCGTCAGCTCCTTTTGGCCGCCGTTGCGGCCTCTGCCATTGCCACTGCGCCGGCAATGGCTGCGGAATACGGTCCGGGTGTCTCTGACACGGAGATCAAGATCGGCAATACCATGCCGTATAGCGGCCCGGCCTCGGCCTATGGCGCGATCGGCAAGGCCGTCGGCGCCTGCTTCGACATGGTCAATGCCGAGGGCGGTATCAACGGCCGCAAGATCAACTTCATTTCTCTGGACGACGGCTACAGCCCGCCGAAGACGGTGGAACAGACCCGCAAGCTGGTGGAGCGCGAGGAAGTCCTCGGCGTGGTGACCGGCCTGGGCACGCCGTCCAACTCGGCCGTCCACAAGTACCTGAACCAGAAGAAGGTGCCGCAGCTGTTCGTCGCCACCGGCGCGACCAAGTGGGGCCAGCCGGACAAGTTCCCCTGGACCATGGGTTGGCAGCCGAACTACCAGACCGAGGGGCGGATCTACGGCAACTACCTGCTGCAGACCAAGCCGGATGCCAAGATCGCGATCCTCTACCAGAACGACGATTACGGTAAGGACTACGTCAAGGGCCTGAAGGACAGCCTGGGCGACAAGGCGGAAGAGATGATCGTGGCGGAGGAGACCTACGAGGTCACCGACCCGACCATCGATTCCCAGATCATCAACCTGCAGAACTCCGGCGCGAACGTCTTCTACAACGTCACCACGCCGAAGTTCGCCGCACAGGCGATCCGCAAGGTGGCCGATCTCGGCTGGAAGCCGCTGCATCTGCTGAATTCGGTGTCCAACTCCGTCGGCTCGGTGCTGAATCCGGCCGGTTTCGACAAGTCCGAAGGCGTGATCTCCGCGCTGTACCAGAAGGATCCGACCGATCCGGCCTGGGCGGGCGACGACGACTACAAGGCCTGGGACGCCTGGATGGACAAGTACTATTCCGACGGCGACAAGACCGACACGTTCAATGCCTTTGGCTGGGCGAACTGTCACACCATCGTGCAGACCATCAAGCAGATGGGCGACAACCTGACCCGCGAGAACTTCGTGAAGCAGGCCGCCAGCCTGAAGGACTTCCAGGCGCCGATGCTGCTGCCGGGCATCACCATCAACACCGGGCCGAACGACTTCTTCCCGATCGAGCAGATGCAGCTCGTGAAGTTCGACGGCAAGGAGTGGGTGCGCTTCGGCGAGGTGCTGAGCGCCGGCAAGGAGACCGGC
>NZ_JBHRTR010000054.1:456156-488207 GCF_042646425.1 Marinibaculum pumilum | reverse complement strand
CGGCCCGATCGGGCCGGCCGGGAATGGGCCGCCGGGAGACCGGCGGCCCATTTTTTTGTGCCTGCCGCATTTCTGGGCAATGGGACCTTCCGCGATCACGGATGCGGCAGCCTGTCGCATACCGGGCTTGACTCAGGGCTGCGTGCCGCGTTCGATGATGCTTGCGCCGGAAGAAGCGCCGCTCGTGACACCAAAGTCCAGTCAGAAACCAGGGAGGTTTCAATAATCCAATGACCCGTAACAGCCTATTGGCCGCGGTAGCGGCCTGCGCGCTCGGTCTTTCAGTGCCGGCTCTTGCCGCTACCTATGACGAGGGCGCGTCGGACACCGAGATCAAGATCGGCAACACCAACCCTTACAGCGGCCCGGCTTCAGCCTATGGGTCGATCGGCAAGAGCATTGCCGCCTGTATGAAGAAGGTGAATGCGGAAGGTGGCATCAACGGCCGCCAGATCAACTTCATCTCGCTGGATGACGGCTACAGCCCGCCGAAGACGGTGGAGCAGACCCGCAAGCTGGTCGAGAGCGAAGGCGTCCTCGCCGTGGTCCAGGGCCTGGGGACCCCGACCAACTCCGCGGTCCACAAGTACTTCAACAAGAAGGAGGTGCCGCAGCTCTTCGTGTCGACCGGCGCCACCAAGTGGGGCGATCCGAAAAACTATCCCTGGACCATGGGATGGCAGCCCAACTATCAGACCGAAGGCCAGATCTACGCGAACTACCTGCTGCAGAACAAACCCGACGCCAAGGTCGCGATTCTTTACCAGAACGACGATTATGGTAAGGACTACGTCAAGGGCATGAAGGACGGCCTTGGTGCCAAGGCCGAAGAGATGATCGTGGCAGAGGAGACCTACGAGGTCACCGACCCGACCATCGACTCGCAGATGGTGAACCTGAAGAATTCCGGCGCCGACACGTTCTACAACGTGACCACGCCGAAATTCGCCGCGCAGGCGATCCGCAAGATCGCCGATCTGGGCTGGCAGCCGCTGCACCTGCTGAACTCGGTGTCGAACTCGGTGGGCTCGGTGCTGAAGCCGGCCGGTTTCGACAAGTCCGTAGGCGTGATCTCCGCCCTCTACCTGAAGGATCCGACCGACCCGGCCTGGGCGAACGATCCGGACTATCTCGAGTGGCTGGACTGGATGAACACGTATTTCCCGGACGGCGACAAGACCGACGCATTCACCGCCTACGGCTATGCGGTGTGCAACACGATCATCGAGGTCATCAAGAACATGGGCGACGATATCACCCGTGCCAACCTGATGAAGCAGGCCGCCAGCCTGAAGGACCTGCAGGTCCCGATGCTGCTGCCGGGCATCACCATCAATACCGGGCCGGACGACTTCTATCCGATCGAGCAGATGCAGCTGGTGAAGTTCGACGGGTCGGAGTGGGTCCGCTTCGGACCGGTGCTGAGCGGCACCCGGGCCGGCGGCGGCGGCAGCTGACCTGAGAAAGGCCGCGATGCGGCAGGGGCCGCCGGGCGACCGGCGGCCCCTTTTTCATGCCCTTACCCTTACGGGGGGGTGACGGCCGGCACCGCCGGCCTATTGTTCTGTCCGGGCGGTTCCGGGGGCTGCGTTCGGGCGCTCGGCCCACTCGCATCATCACTGCCGGCCGCCGCAGGGCGCCGGCAGTTGTAGAATGTTAACGGATCTCTGGCACCTTGATGCCTGCGGTCATGAAGCGGGCGCTTCCCCGGCGGCTGGGCAGGCCGCAGGCCAGGCGGCGCCCAGGGTTGGAAAGGGTGGAGCGGAGTGAGCAGCGCCCAGCCAGAAACTGCTGAGCAGAGCCGGGGCGAGACAGCCGCGCAGCCGCCTGCCGGCGACGCTGCGCCGGCGGGGGCGGCACAGGCACAGCCCGACGCAGGCGCCAAGGCCCCGGCCAGGGACGGCAAGAAGGATGCGCCGGCGGCGCGTGCCGCCCGTCGGCCGAAGCCGACCCATGTGCAGTTCCGGCACAAGTTCTTCAACAGCGTCAAGGGCAGCGTCTTTCGCCGCTCAACCGCGGATGAGAGTCCGGGCTTCGCCGTCACCCTGGGCGACAACGAGGTGTTGCTGAGCTTTCCCGGCATCAAGCGGGAGTTCCACCTGGAGGAAGGTTCCGCCGACGCGGAGATGCTGGACCTGATCGCCCAGGCGCTGGATTTCGTCGCCACGATCAAGGTCGGCGATCCGCTGCCGCGGGAGATCCTGACCGGAGAGGCGTCCTGGGAGGTGACCGATCGACACCGGTTGATCGCCAGCCAGCGCGTCTGCCTGCAGCTGACCACCTGGATTTCCGGCGAGGAGACGGTGATCACCGACCCCGACCAGCTGATCCAGCTGGCGGACGATCCGAAGACCCGCGAGCGGGTGAACGAGGCCTTCGTGGAGGCCGCCGTGGCGCTGGGCCTGGGCCGGGAACGCAAGGACGAGGTGGTGCAGCTGGTCGAGCAGCTGGCCAGCGAACTCGCCTATATCGAGGCGATCCGCGAGGAGTACGAGCGGGTCGAGGCGATGGATCAGAAAGTCCAGTCGTACCGCAGGCTCTATGTCACCGACATGTCGGTGCTGGAGGAACTCTCGTCCTGCGAGCGGTTCATGGCGATCGCCGTCAAGGATTACGGCCAGCGCCTGGAGCAGATCGACGCCCAGACCGGCGAGATCATGGCGCTGCTGAAGAATGCCGCATCCACGATCCGCTTCATCCGCGAGGGCCGGGACGATCTGCACCGGCGGCTTGCGGCCTGGCAGGAGCTGCTGTCGGCCTGGGAGGCGCAGCCGGTCAAGCGCGGGCAGGGTGTGGAAGAGCTGCTGCGTAAGTCAAACCGCTTCCTTGCGCCGCGCTTCATGCCGCGGGACGAATGGATCCTGATGTCCCAGCTCCAGGAGAAGCACGAGCCGACCACGGCGCGCGTGTGGTGAGCGCCCGCGCGCCAAAGCCGGACGGCGGGCCGGCAGGCCCATCGACATCCAGTGCTGCAATCGGACCGCCCGGGCGATATAGTGCCGGGACCGGCTTCGTTTCCGGCCCGGGCCCCGCGCCGCGGCCCCGCCCGCCCGTTCTGCGGGGCGCGGCCGGGCCGGCGCATACCGGGCGCCGGGCGAAACCGGCGAACACGCACGTCGTGGCGGTGGCGGTTGGGAGGCCGCGCCGTAGCGACAAGGCATGGCCCGGGTCGCGGTGGCGCTGCGGAAGCCGCCGGTCCTCCGGCTGTTTGTGGTGACAATGGCAACGGTGAACCCGGGGGCGCGGACGAAAGGCGGAGGCAGTCCGGCGCGGCCGGCGCGACAGGCGCCGGACGGCCGGGCCGAACGCGACAGGTATGCCGCCTTCGCCTTCGGCGGTGCCGACCTGCTGCTGCAGGCCAGTCCGCGCGGGCAGGTCCGCTTTGCGGCAGGCGCCAGCGAGCAGCTGCTGGGCGCCCCGGTCACCGAGCTGATCAAGCTGACGATCCTCGACCTGATCGTGCCCGAGGACCGCCCCTTTATCCGGGAGCTGGTCTGGCTGGCCGGCGCAGGCGTGCGGTCGACCTCGGTCCATGTGAACCTGCGGCTGCGCCCGCACCGGTCCTCCGCGGCACATGGCGATCATGGCGGCGGCCAGGATGGCACCCCCGACTCGATCCTCTGCGAGGTCTCCTGCCATGCGGTGCGGGACCGCAACTCCGTGCATCGCGGCGACCTGTTCTTCACCCTGAAGGCGGCCTCCGCCCGGCCGCCGGTGCATGAGCTGTTCCGCGAGGCCGAGAGCGGGGTGTTCGGCCTGGACGGCTTCCAGTCGGTGCTGGAGCACAGGCTGCAGGAACTGCATCGCGGCCAGACCGGGCCGTTCCGCATGACCCTGATCGAGGTCGCCGGCTGGTCCGACCTGCGTGACCATGTCGGCATGAGCCAGCGCAACATGTTCGAGCGGCGGGTCGGGCATCTGCTGCGCGCGATCTCCCTGAACGGGGATTCGGCGGTGAAGTTTTCCGGCGAGCGCTTCGGCGTGCTGCACGGGCCGACCTCCGCCGCCGCCCTGCTGGAGCAGCGCATCGGGGAGATCGCGGCGACGACGAACGTCAGCAAGGCGCTGCGGGTGGTGCCGCGCAGCATCACCGTCGACCGCAGCATGGACTATGCGACCGCCAGCCAGACCCTGGGCTACACCGTGCAGCAGTTCGCGCGGGCGGCCGACCGCAGGGCCTTCGCGGAAGAGGACGATCCGGAGAAGGCCGGCAAGCGGACCCTGGAGACCACCTCGCGGCGGATCCAGATGGCCCAGAGCCGCATCGCGGCGCAGGAATTCAAGGTCGCCTATCAACCGATCGTGCGGCTGGACACCGGCACCCGCCATCATTTCGAGGCACTGATCCGCCTGCCCGACAAGGAAATCGCGGCAAACCCTTTCGAGTTCATCCGTTTCACCGAGCAGACCGGCCTGCACTGCGACCTGGACATGGCGATCCTGCGGACGGTGATCCGCAAGATCGAGGCGGTGCCGTCGGACCAGCAATGCCTGCCGGTGGCCGTGAACATTTCCGGCAAGTCCTTCTCCACCTCCGGTTTCCTGGAGATGATCCTGCAGGAGTTGAGGAATGCCGGCGAGAACAGCCGCTACCTGATGTTCGAGATCACGGAGACGGAACCGCTGGACGACCTCGCCGCCGCCAATGCCCGCATCCAGTCGATCCGCAAGGCGGGCTGCCAGGTCTGCATCGACGATTTCGGCGCCGGCGAGGCGACGATGGAATATCTGCGGGCGCTGGATGTCGACTGCGCCAAGATCGACGGTTCCTATGTGCGCGGGGATCGTGCTGACCGGAAGGGGCAGGCCTTCATCGGGTCCATGGCCGCGCTGTGCAACCGTCTGGGCATCGAGTCGGTGGCGGAGCAGGTGGAGAACGATGTCACCGCCGACCTGCTGCGCCATCTCGGCGTGCAGTACGGTCAGGGCTGGCTGTGGGGCAAGCCGGAGATCGACGGCGACATCACCGGCGGCTCCCTGGTGCGCAACCGCAGCAGCAAGTTCTCGCTTGCCAACCCGTTCAAGGCGCGCAGTGCCAGCCGCCCCGACGAGCCGGACATCAAGCTGCCGCGCGCCCGGCCGAAGCAGAAGCAGAAGGCCAGGCGCTCGGCCCTGCCGAGCCAGCTGAAATAAATCCCGGCAAATAGAGGTGCGGGCTGTACTCGGAAGGGCAAAGGATCGTCGCACCGGACCGGCCGGCCGAACGAAGAAAACGCCCGTTCGCCGATGCTCGCCTGTGACATGCTTTTCACGTTACAATCCGGCGGACTGGCGGTGAGCGGCCATGACGGCCGCGGCCCTCGCCAGGAAAGCCCGGGCGCCGGTATGTGCGCGTTCCCGCCGGCAGCGCCGGCCCATGGTGCGGTGCCGGGTGCGGTGTCGCCCGGCCGGCCGGACCCGTCCGGGATGTTGGATTAGACCGAATGACGAGCAACGGCTACGAGGATGATGTCACGGCAGCCCTGCGGCAGATCCAGTCCGCCGAGGCGTCGCGTGGCATCAACAACTACATCATCCTCATCTCGCTACGCGAATGCTCCCAGCGGCGCGAGGCGGTCGCCCTGCAGCGGGAGACGCAGAAGAACCTCACCAACCTCATCCTCAACAACGAAATGCAGAGCATGGAGGATGTGTACGAGGACGAGGACGAGACCACCTCGCCGAACAAGGCGACCCGGCTCTTCAAGATCTCCGACTGGGACTTCGCGCTCTACATCGCCTCCAACGAATACCGCATCATCGGCTTCGTCAACGACGTCAAGCTGAGCATCCTGCGCCTGGTGGAGCGCTACCTGCCGGACGTCTTCGACCGGTTGAACCAGTGGCGGCTGGTGCAGGTGTTCGACCTGAGCCGGCACAAGCATATCGCGGTCAAGCGCCTGCGGAAGCTCGCGGAGTCCAAGCAGCCCGAGGGCGAGCTGGAGCAGGGGCCGACCGACGACGAACGCAGCGACCTGACCCAGAATGTCGAGAAATACGCCAACCAGAAGCTCTCCTCGAAGCATATCGAGCTGGTCAACCTGACCTTCGAGCGGTTGGGGTCGAGCATGTTCCGCGACATCTTCATCCGCTCGCAGGAGATCGCCCTGGTGGTGCCCAACAAGGGCGCGGAGCCGGTGATCAACGAGATGTTCGTGAGCGTCGCGCAGATCCGCAAGCATCTGCTGGTCAATGTCGACATGAGCGATGGCCGCAACTACTTCTACCAGCTGACCCAGCTGCTGGACCGGCTGGTGCTGCGCTGCATCTGCGAGGTGCGCAACGTCATCCGCTTCAACACCTCGTTCAACCTGAATATCGACAGCGTCTTCACGCCGGAATTCCAGCAGTTCGAGGAAACCCTGCTGGACCGCCTGCCGAACTGCAGCGTGGAGTTCCGCGCCGCCGACATCTTCGACAATTTCGACCGCTTCGACATGGTGCGCGACCTGATCGCCGCGCGCGGCGCCTCGATCGCCATCGACAGCGTGCATCCGAAGATGATCGGCGTGCTGGATTTCCACCGCATGGGCGTGCGGATGGCGAAGATCAACTGGACGCCGGAGGCGGAAGAGATCCTCAGCGACCGCGCGGCGGAGATCACCCGCATGCAGCGCGCCGGCGTGGTCTTCATCCTGGCGCGGGTGGAGGATCCGGTCGGCGTCCGGCTTGGCCAGAAGCTGGGCATCCGGCTGTTCCAGGGCTTCCATATCGACGAGATGCTGCTGCAGATGCGCTACCCGTCGAACCTGAACTTCTGGCGGCGGGTGCTGGAATATCGCAGCCGGATGGAGGATTTCCAGAACGAGGCGAAGATCAACGGCCGCATCACCGACAAGCGGAAGCTGCGGGAGATGGAGCATCTGATCACCACCTTCAAGACGGAACTGGAAGGCGTGCAGGCGGAGACCAGCTCGCTGGAGGAACTGAAGACCCTGCTGCACCTGCGGTCCCGCATCGACGCGATGGAGGCGGAACTGCTGCAGGGCGCGACGGAGGGCGCGGCCGGTGGCGGCGATGCACGGGCCAACCAGGTTGTTCACTGACCCGGCAGGCAAGCGTTGCGGTCGCCTGTTCCCTGACTACAATGCAGGCGTGATCGACGGACGATCCGAGCGTCGGTGCGGCAGGACCTGCGGGGGCCGGCCGTCCGTCGGTTGAGACTGGGCTCGCTCGGGCCGCGGTCGCGCGAACAGCAACGCTGGTGGAGAGGGAGCACAACCCGATGCGTAAGATCCTGGCAGCCGCAATCATTTCCGGTGCCGCCGCCCTGGCCATGCCGGCCATGGCCCAGATGGAGACCGTCGTCAATGTCCGTGCAGCCGTCGACTATGTCGACCCGGACAGCGGCAAGGTGCTGGAATCCAAGGAATATCTGAGCGCCCGCCAGTATCCGTCGGTGGCCTCCTGCATCGAGCAGCTCAACAACGAGGGCCGCGCCGAGATGCTGAACTGGGCGCGCAATCAGGCGCCGAAGCTGTCGTCCGGCAAGGACGCGCAGATCGTCATCGACCTGCTGGCCTGCGACAAGCGCTGACGCCGGTCCGGGCCCCGGTGCGGCAGGACCGCATCGGGGCCCGGTTCTGGTCCGGCTGGCGATGCCGGCCATGTGCCCGCCGGGGCGCATTCCCGACGCCCACCCGAATGCCCTGGAGGCTGCGGGACCGGAGCGGACCGACCGCAGGGCCGGACATGCCGATGTCCGGCCTTTCTGATTCCGGCGGCCGTTCTGATTTGGGGGGCGGGGAATCGCCTGCCGCGACCACTCATTTCGGTGGCGGCCCGGTATAGACCGAGCGTGGCCGGACCAGCCGCCCGTCGCGGTACTGCTCCTCGATATGGGCGACCCAGCCTGCGATCCTGCCCAGCGCGAAGATGATGACCGGCGCCTCGGCCGGCAGGCCCAGGACCCGGGCGACCGCGACAAGGGCGAAATCGATGTTGGGATGCCGGTCGCTGAGCCGGCGTGCCGCCTCTACGACAAGCGCGAGATCGCGCCGTGCCGGATCGTCCGGCGCATGCCGGGCAAGGGCGCGCAGCAGCGCCGCCGCGCGCGGATCCCTGTCGCTGTAGAGCGGGTGGCCGAAGCCCGGCATGTCATCGCCCCGGGCAAGCCGCGCCGACACCGCTGCGGCGATCGCCGCGCCCCGGTCAGTCCCGTCGCCCTCCTGCCCGCCGCCATCCGGCAGCCGGAGTTCCTCCAGCATTGCCGCCACCCGCGCGGTCGCCCCGCCATGCCGCGGTCCGCGCAGCGCGGCCAGTGCCGCCGTCACCGCGGCATAGACCGATGCCCCGGTGCCGGCGACGCAGCGCGCGGCGAAGGCGGAGGCGTTGAACTCGTGATCGGCGCAGAGCACCAGACAGCGCCGCACCAGGTCGGCGCCACCGGGGGCAAGCCCCCAGCCCGAAGCCAGCGCCTCGTGCAGCCTTGCCGCGCTGCCCGCCGCCGCCGGGAGCATGACGTCGCGGGCATGCACCAGAAGCCGTGCCCCGGTGCGGGCGCAGCCCTGGCGGCTGTGGTTGACCGCCTGCGGATCCACCGCCTCCGCCAGCGGCAGGCTTGCCATCAGCCGCGCCAGGGGCGGCAGTTCCGAAGCGACGGGCAGCGTCATGCCGGACCGGGCGGGCAGGTCCGCGAACGGATCCCAGTCCTGGACCTGCCAGAGCAGGCGTGCGGTTTCCTCCAGGCCCAGCCCCTCGCTGAGGGCGACCGCATCGTGGCCGCGATAGCTCAGCCGGCCGTCCGCGATCAGGGTGATCGCCGAGGGAAGCAGCAGGCCCCCGTCGCTGCCGGCGGCGCCACCGGCCGGGGACGGCTGCCCCTGGCGACGGCGCACCAGGGTGTCGATGTCGCGGCGCAGGTAGCGCTTCTGGCGGCCGCCGCCGAACGGTTCCGACCGGATCAGCCCGCGGCTGACATAGGCATAGAGGGTCGCCCGGCCGACCCCCAGAAGGGCCGCCGCCTCGCGCGCGGTCATGTAGTCGAGTTCGGTCATATAGATTGATTACATCAATCAATATTGATCAACAATAAGATCGGCGGCATCTCTGGCCCATCGAACGATGGAGGATGCGATGAGCGTTCAGGACATGACGATGGCCGCTTCAGCCCGGACCGCCCCAGCCCGGACCGCCCCAGCCCGGACCGCCCCAGCCCGGACCGCCCAAGGCCCGTCTGCCATGGCGGGCGGGCTGGATGACGTGGTGGTGGCGCGCACCGCGTTGAGCCATGTCGACGGCGCCGGCGGGCGACTGACGATTGCGGGCATGCCGCTGGAGACCCTGGCGGACCGGCCGCTGGAGGCGGTGGCGGGGCGGTTGTGGCAGGCCGCCGCCGGCGCGGCGGCTGACGGCGCCGAAGCCGCCGGTCTGGGCGCCGGCCGGCAGGCCGCCTGGTGGCAGACTTCCCGGGCGCTCGCCGCCGGCCGCGACCTGCCGCCGATGGAAGGGCTGATCGCCGCGATGGCCGCGATCGGGCCGCAGGACGGGGGAGCGGACGCGGCCACCGGCGCGTCCGCCGGCCCGGATGCGGAAGCCTGCCGGCTGGCCGGCGCGGTCGCGGTCTTCCTGCCGGCGCTGCTGCGCCAGGCGGCCGGCCTGGCGCCGGTGGCCCCCCGGCCGGACCTGCCGCAGGCGGCGGACCTTCTGCGCATGCTGCGCGACGCGGCGCCCGCACCGGCGGAGGCCGATGCGCTGAACCGCTACCTGGTCACGGTCAGCGACCATGGCATGAACGCCTCGACTTTCACGGCGCGGGTCGTCGCCTCCACCCGGGCCGGCATGTCGGCATCGGTGCTGGCGGCGCTCTGTGCCCTGAAGGGGCCGCTGCATGGCGGCGCGCCGGGGCCGGTGCTGGACATGCTGGACACGGTCGCGGCACAGCCCGATGCCCGCGCCTGGGTGCGCGCACAGCTGGCCGCCGGCGAACGGATCATGGGCTTCGGGCATCGGGTCTATCGGGTGCGGGATCCCCGCGCAGACGTGCTGCGCGCTGCCGCCGCGGGGCTGCAGAGCCCGCGCCTGGCCGCCGCCGCGGCGCTGGAAGAGGCGGTGCTGGCGGAGCTGGCGGCGCATCGGCCGGGCCGTCGGCTGGAGACCAATGTCGAATACATGACGGCGATCCTGCTGGATGCCCTGGCCCTGCCGAGGGAGGCCTTCACCGCCCTGTTCGCGGCGGGCCGGGTCGTCGGCTGGACCGCCCATGTCATCGAGCAGGAACGGACCGGCCGCCTGATCCGGCCGCAGTCGGACTATGCCGCCCCCGGAGGCAGCTGACAGGAGCGCGTCCTCGGTCATCGCCGGGACAGACGCGCGCAGCCGCTCAGCCGGTCCCGGTGCGCGCCGGCGTTTCGTCCGCGATCGCCGCCAGCACATGTGCCCGCGCGCCGGCATAATCGGCCTTGCCGTTCGGCGCGCGGAACATGCGCGGCACGGCAAAAAGGCGTTTTGGCGTCTTGTAGCCGGCCAGGCTGTCGCGGACGTGACGGCGCATCTGGTCCTCGCTGAACACAGCGCCCGGGCGCAGTTCGGCCACCGCGGTGACCGCCTGCCCCCAGGTCTCGTCGGGGATGCCGACGACCAGCGCGTCGACCACGTCGGGGTGCAGTTTCAGCACCTCCTCGACCTCTTCGGGAAAGACCTTTTCGCCGGCGGTGTTGATGCAGCCGCTGCCGCGCCCCAGCAGGGTGATCGTGCCATCCGCACCGACGGTGCAGAAATCGCCCGGGATCGCGTAGCGGACACCGTCGATGGTCCGGAAGACCGCCTCGGTCTTCGCCGGGTCCTTGTAGTAGCCCTCCGGGATCGGCCCGGCGCGGGCGGTCATGCCCACCTCGCCGCTGCCGGGCGCGACCTCCCGGCCGTCGGGGTCGAACACCCGGACCTGGTCGCCGATCTCGAACCGGGCCGTCTCGATCGCGCCATCCGCGGTCATGATCGACAGCCCGAAGCCCACCGCCTCCGACGAGCCGAAGGAATCCAGCAGGCTCGCCTGCGGCAGGTGCCGCAGCAGGCCCTGTTTCACCGGCAGGCTCCACATCGTGCCGGAGGAGATGATCGCGGCGACCTTGGCCAGGTCATATTGCCCCGGCGCCGCGTCCAGCGCCTGCAGCATGGGCCGCGCGAAGGCATCGCCGACGATGACGATCTGTTCCACGGCATGGCGCTCCACCGCCTGCCAGAGCTCCTGGGGGTCGAAGCGCGGCGAGGGCAGGGTCACCACGGTCCCGCCGCCGACCAGCGCGGACAGCCCGGTCAGCAGGCCGGTGCCGTGCATCAGCGGGCAGGCCGGCAGGTTCACCGGGCCGCTTCCCGCTGCCCGCAGGATCCGCAGGTGATCTTCCAGGTCCACCGGGATCTCCGGCGTCACGGCGGGATTGAGCAGGGCCCGGCGCAACGCGTCCTGCCGCCACATCACCCCTTTCGGCATGCCTGTGGTGCCACCGGTATAGATGAAGAACAGGTCGTCGGGCGACCGCGCGATGCGCAGCGGTGCGCCATCGCCGCCGGTCGCCAGGTCCTCGAAGCGGCCGGCGCAGGCAGGCGGCTCCGCAGCGGCGCCGTCCTCGACCATCAGCCAGCGGCGCACCTGCGGCAGGGCGGCGGCGATCTGTGTCACGACGGGGGCGAACTCCCGCCCGAAGACGACCGTCTCCGCATCCGAATTGTCGAGGATGTAGCGGACCTCGTCCGCGGTGTAGCGGTAGTTGACGTTGACATGCACCTGCCGCGCCTTGAAGGCGGCCACCAGGCCTTCGAGATAGGCCGGATGGTTGCGCAGGTAGAAGGCGATCTTGGCACCCGACTGCGCCCCGTCGGCTGCCAGGGCCCGCGCCAGGTTGTTCGACCGTGCCGTCAACTCCGCCCAGCTGGTCGACCGGTCGCCATGCACCAGGGCCGGCTGCCCGGGCGCGACCGTTTCGGCCACCCGGTCGAACAGGTCGCCATAGTTCCAGCGGAATTCAGCAGCATCTGCCGCCATCGCCTCGTTCCTCCCCCATCTGCGGCCGTTCCGGTCTGCGCCGGCTTTGGCCGCTGTCGTATTTCCGCCGGCGAACGGCTGCCGTCGATCAGCCGCCGCTGGCGCGGATCTCCGCCATCTCGTCGCGGCCGATTCCGGCCATGTCGGCGGCCTCCAGCAGTGCCGCCCAGGTGCCCTCGGGCATCGGCACGCCGTGCTGCCAGCGCTCCGCGGCGCGGGCGCGCTCAGGGTCGCCGGGCATCAGCACCGGGGCGGCCGGGTCGGCGGGCGGCGAGGCCTGGGCATAGGCGACCATCGCCGCGAATTCCTGCGCCATCCAGTCCGCATTGCCCAGGGTCGCCGGATCGAACACCAGCCCGAACAGGTTGTTGATGATGCGGCTGTCGCGGACATTCTCCGGCTGGATCGTGCCCCCGCCGGTCAGCACGCCGGCCATCAGTTCCGCCGCCAGGGCGAGGCCATAGCCCTTATGCTCGCCGAAGGTGCGCAGGGCGCCGTTGGGCTCTGTGAACATCACTTCCGGGTCGTCGGTCGGCTGCCCCTGATGGTCGATCAGCCAGCCCTCGCCCGCGGGTTCGCCCTTCTCGCGGGCCACCCGGACCTTGCCGAGCGCCACCCGGCTGGTGGCGAAATCGAGGATGAAGGGGCGTTCCTCCGTCGGCCCGGGCATCGCGATGACGATCGGGTTGGTGGCGAAGCGGGCGTCGCTGCCGCCATGCGGGGCGACCAGCGGGCGGTGCCCGATCACGTTGACGAACAGGATGCAGGCCAGGCCGGCCGCGGCACATTGCTCGCCATAGGTGCCGATGCGGCCCATGTGATGGGTGTTGCGGACAGACAGCGCGACCAGGCCGCGGGACTTGGCGGCGGCGATCGCCTCCTCCATCGCCAGGCGGGATATCACCTGCCCGTAGCCGCGCAGACCGTCCACCATCACCGCGGTGTCCGGGCCCTCCAGGCGGCGCGGCACCTGGTTGGCCTGCAGCAGGTCGGTCTGACGGTTGGCGATGTAGAACGGCATCATGCCGATGCCGTGGCTGTCATGGCCCTTCAGGTTGGCGTCGCGCAGATGCGTGGCGACGATATCCGCCTCCCAGGCGCTGCTGCCGGTGGCCCGCAGCAGCCGATCGGCGACGGCGCGCAGGCCCTCCGCCGTGATCATGTTCTTGTCCACATTTCCCCCGAAACTGGCTGTTCCGCCTCTTGCCCGCCCCGCCGCTGTGCGCAACGGCGGACGGGATATGCGATCCTATGACGCCGCGATCACCCGGCGCAGCTTGTCGACGATTTCGTCCAGATGGGCATCCTCCGCCACCAGCGCCGGCGCCAGGATCACCGTGTCCATGGTGACCCGGACCACCAGCCCGGCCTCATAGGCCGCCTGCAGCACCGCATAGCCGCGGGCGCCGGGCTTCGGCCGTCCGGCTTCCTGGGCCGGCGCCAGGTCGATGCCCGCCAGCAGGCCGTAGCCGCGGATGTCGGTGACCGCGTCGAGGTCGCGCAGGGCGAAGACGCGGTCCAGGAAGCGCGGTGCCAGGGCGGCCGCGCCCTCGAACGTCCGCTCCTCGCGATAGATCCGCTGGGTGGCGATGCCGGCGGCGCAGGCGGCGGGATGGGCGGAATAGGTATAGCCGTGGAACAGCTCGATGCCGCCCTCCGGCACCGCGCCGGTGACCGCGTCGTAGATTTCGTCCTTCACCGCCACCGCGCCCATCGGCACCGCGCCGTTGGTCAATGCCTTGGCCATGGTGATGATGTCGGGCGTGACCCCGAAGCTCTGCGCGCCGAAGGCGGCGCCGGTGCGGCCGAAGCCGCAGATCACCTCGTCGAACACCAGCAGGATGCCATGCGCGTCGCAGATCTCGCGCAGGCGCTGCAGATAACCCTGCGGCGGCACCAGCACGCCGGTGGAGCCGGCGATCGGCTCGACGAAGCAGGCGGCGATCTGGTCGGCGCCGTGCAGGTCGACGATCCGCTGCAGGTCCTCCGCCAGTTCCGCGCCGGCCGGTCCCTGCCCGGGCAGGAAGCGGTTCTCGTCGAGCCAGGTATGGCGCATATGGGCGACCCCGGGCAGGCCGATGCCATAGCTCTCCCGGTTCTTCACCATGCCGCCGATGGAGACGCCGCCGAAATTGACGCCGTGATAGGCGCGTTCCCGGCCGACGAAGCGCTGGCGCTGGGACTGGCCGCGCACCCGGTGCCAGGCCAGCGCGATCTTCATCGCGGTTTCCACCGATTCCGATCCGCCGCCGGTGAAGAAGACGTGGTTCAGCCCCTCCGGCGTGATCTCCGCCACCATGGCGGCCAGCTCGAAGGCGAGCGGGTTGGCGAACTGGAAGGGCGGCGAGAAGTCGAGGATGCCGAGCTGGTCCGCCACGGCCGCCGCGATCTCCGGCCGGCAATGGCCCAGCGCGCTGGTGAACAGGCCGGCGCAGCCGTCGATCAGCTGCTCGCCGCGATGGTTCCAGTAGTACATGCCCTCCGCCCGGGCCAGCAGGCGCGGCGCCTTCTTGAAATGCCGGTTTGCGGTGAAGGGCAGCCAATAGGCTTCCAGCGAATTCGTATGGGCAGGAATGTTCACGGGCGATCCCCCATTGGCGGCCGGGCCGGCGGTCCCGGCAGATTAGACATTTGACGGCCAGTCCGAAATAATTTCCGCGCCGCAGCATGGGGGTGCGGCACGGGGATGGTGGGAAGAAGCGCGGCAATGCCCGCGCCAATTGCAGGAGAGGCTGGAGATGGCACAGGACCAGAGGAACGCGGGACGGCTGCCGCGACGGCGCAACCTGCTGGGCGCCGGCAGCGCACTTGCCGGCCTTGCGGCATTGGGCATCCTGGCGGCGGGGCAGGGTGCTGCTGCCCAGGGCGACGTCTGTGCCGGCCACAAGGGCGGCACCATGGTGGTCACCTCCACCCAGGTGCCGCGCCACCTGAATCCGGCGGTGCAGTCCGGCGTCGCCACCGCGGTGCCGGGAACGCAGATCTTCGCCAGCCCGCTGCGCTTCGACGACGACTGGAACGCGATCCCCTACCTGGCGGAGAAGGTCGACATTTCCGACGACGGCAAGACGGTGACCATCGTCCTGCGCGACGGCGTCACCTTCCACGACGGCAAGCCGGTGACGTCGGAGGATGTCGCCTTCTCGATCCAGACGATCAAGGAGAACCACCCGTTCCAGACCATGCTGGCGCCGGTGGAGAGCATCGCCACGCCGGACGCCAGGACCGCGGTCCTGACCCTGTCGCAACCGCATCCGGCGATCGAACTGGCGATGTCGCCGGCGCTGATGCCGATCCTGCCCAAGCATATCTTCGGCGACGGTCAGGATGCGAAGACCCATCCGGCGAACAACGCGCCGGTCGGTTCGGGCCCCTTCAAGCTGGTCGAGTTCGTGCCGGCGGAGCGGATCGTGCTGGAGCGCAACCCGGACTTCTTCCTGGACGGCCTGCCATGCCTGGACCGGATCGTCATCAACATCGTGCGCGACAGCGCCAATGCCGTGCTGTCGCTGGAGCGCGGCGAGGCGCACATGCAGCCCTTCACGGTGAACTCGCGCGATATCAAGCGCCTGTCCGAGGAAGAGCATCTGGACGTGACCAAGAAGGGCTATGCCGCGGTCGGTCCGATCAACTGGCTCGCCTTCAACACCCGCAAGGCGCCGCTGGACAACAAGGACGTGCGCAAGGCGATCGCCCTCGCCATCGACCGCAGCTTCATCACCGACAAGCTGCAGCAGGGCATCTCTTCGCCGGCCACCGGTCCGATCACGCCGGACAGCCCGTTCTATACGGCTGAGGTCGAGCTGTACGAGAAGGATGTCGACAGGGCCAATGCGATGCTGGACGCGGCGGGCTTTCCGAAGAATGCCGACGACATCCGCTTCCCGCTGACGATCGACTACATCCCCGGCGCGGACGAGCAGCAGAAGAACATCGCGGAGTTCCTGAAGCCGACCCTGAAGCAGATCGGCATCGACCTGAACGTCCGCGCGGCACCGGACTTCCCGACCTGGGCGAAGCGGGTCGCCGGCGGCGATTTCGACCTGTCGATGGACATCGTCTTCAACTGGGGCGATCCGGTGATCGGCGTGCACCGCACCTACCTGACCGACAACATCAAGCCGCAGATCTGGACCAACACGCAGGGCTATTCCAACCCCAAGGTCGACGAGCTGCTGGCGCAGGCTGCGGTGGAGCTTGACCAGGACAAGCGCAAGGCGCTGTACAGGGAGTTCCAGCAGATCGTCGTGGACGACATCCCGCTCTACTACATCAACCTGCTGCCCTACCACACGGTGTACGACAAGAAGGTCGGCAATGTTCCCACCAACATCTGGGGCACCATGTCGCCGATGGACGAGGTCTATCTGTCGGAATAGCGGGGCCAGAAGCCCGACGCGGTGAGAACGGGGGTGCGCACCGGCCTGGCGGAACGGCCCGGCACGGTGCCGCCTGCCGCGGTGCGAGTCGATCGAGGCGGGTGCAGCAGCAGTAGGGCGCGATGCGGTCGCTGGGCGTGATCCTGCCGAAGCTCGCCTATGCCGTCGGCATGCTGCTGGCGGTGGTGGTGCTGAACTTTCTGCTGCTGCAGATCGCGCCCGGCGACATCGCCGACACCATCATCGGCGAGATGGGCGGCGCCACGCCGGAGATGGAAGCGGAAATCCGCGCCAGCTATGGGCTGGACCGGCCGCTGGCCGAGCAGCTGCTGGTCTATGTCGGCAATGTCGCCCAGGGCGATCTGGGCTATTCCTACTATTTCAACCGGCCGGTGCTGGAGGTGATCCTGCACCGGGTGCCCGCCACCCTGCTGCTGGTCGTGGCGGCGCTGCTGTTCGCCATCCTGGTCGGCACCTTCCTGGGCGTGGTGGCGGCGCGGCGGCCGAACGGCTGGTTCAGCCATGTGGTCACCGTGCTGGCGCTGGTAGGCTATTCCGCACCGGTGTTCTGGACCGGCCTGATGCTGCTGATCCTGTTCGCCTCCGTCCTGCCGGTCTTTCCGGTGTCGGGCATGGTCAGCCCGGTCTTCGACGGCGGGCCGCTGGCCCGCGCGGTCGAGGTCGCGCACCACCTGGTGCTGCCGGCGCTGACCCTGGGGATCATCTACCTGGCGCAGTATTCCCGGCTCAGCCGGGCCTCCATGCTGGACGTGCTGGGCGCCGACTATATCCGCACCGCCCGCGCCAAGGGGCTGGCGGAGCGGGTGGTGGTCTACAAGCATGCCTTGCGCAACGCGATCCTGCCGGTGGTCACCATCGCCGGGCTGCAGTTCGGCCAGCTGTTCGCCGGCGCGGTGCTGGTGGAAACGGTGTTCAACTGGCCCGGCATGGGGCTGCTCGCCTACGATTCCATCCTGCGGCGCGACACGCCGACAATCATGGGCGTGCTGTTCTTCTCCGCCCTGCTGGTGATCGTCGCCAACATGCTGACCGACCTGGCCTATCGCCTGATCGACCCGCGCATCCGGGGGCGCGCATGACCGCGCCGGAACGCCAGGAGGCGCCAAAGCTCCAGGAAGCGCCGGACCTCCAGGAAGCAGTGGGCGAGAAGGTCGAGCATCCGCTGCGGGAGACCTGGCGGATGTTCGCCGCCAACCGTGCCGCCCTGGCGGGGCTGGTGATCCTGACGGCGATCGTGCTGGCGGCCCTGATCGGCCCGCCGCTCTACGGTGTCGACCCGTTCGACATCGTCTGGGCGCCCTTCGCGCCGCCCGGCGATGGCGGCATCCCGCTGGGCACCGACTATCTGGGCCGCGACATCCTGGCCGGCGTGCTGCAGGGCGGCCGCGCCACCCTGGCGGTGGGAGCGGCGGCAGCGGTGATCACCCTGGTGATCGGCCTGATCGTCGGCGCCCTGGCCGGCTATTACGGCGGCTGGGTGGAAGAGGCGCTGATGCGGGTGACCGAATTCTTCCAGGTGCTGCCGCCGCTGCTGCTGGCGATGGTGCTGGTGACCCTGTTCTCGCCCGAGCTGACCACCATCGCGGTGGCGATCGGCATCGTTTCCTGGACTTCGGTGGCGCGGCTGACACGGGCGGAATTCCTGCGCATCAAGCAGCTGGAATATGTGAAGGCGGCGCGCTCCATCGGCGCCCGCGACCGGCGCATCATCTGGGTCGTCGTGCTGCCCAACGCCCTGCCGCCGCTGATCGTCGCCGCGGCGCTGGCGATCGGCGTGTCGATCCTGTTCGAGGCGGGGCTGAGCTTCCTGGGCCTGGGCGATCCGGACGTGATGAGCTGGGGCCTGATGATCGGCTCCAACCGCAAGGACTTCCTGGAGGCCTGGTGGCCGGTGACCTTCCCGGGCATCGCGATCTTCCTGACCGTGCTCAGCGTCTCCCTGATCGGCGACGGGCTGAACGACGCCCTCAACCCGAAGCTGCGGCAGCGCTGAGATGGCGGAGGCCGAAGCGATCGCCGATCGAACCGAAGCCGCGGCGCCGGTGCTGGAGCTGCAGGACGTGCATGTCGAGTTCGACACCCGCGCCGGGGTGGCGCATGTGCTGGACGGCATCGGCTTCGCCCTGGCGCCGGGGGAGACATTGGGCATCGTCGGCGAATCCGGCTGCGGCAAGTCGATGACCGCGCTGGCGATCATGGGCCTGGTGCCCAGCCCGCCGGGCCGGGTGGCGGGGGGCCGCATCCTGCTGCGCGGCGAGGACCTGCTGGCCGCCAGCCCCCGCCGCCTGCGCGAGGTCCGCGGCAACGAGATCTCGATGATCTTCCAGGAACCGATGACCTCCCTGAACCCGGTCTTCACCATCGGCGACCAGATCGCGGAGACGGTGCGCGTCCACCAGGGCCTGGACCGGCGCGGCGCCCGGGCCCGCGCGGTGGAGATGCTGCAGGCGGTGGGCATGCCGGCGGCGGAAGCCCGCGCCGGGGAATATCCGCACCAGCTGTCGGGCGGCATGCGCCAGCGGGTGATGATCGCCATGGCCCTGGCCTGCCAGCCCAGCGTGCTGATCGCCGACGAACCCACCACCGCGCTGGACGTGACGGTGCAGGCGCAGATCTTCGACCTGCTGAAGGACCTGCAGGACCGTACCGGCACCGCGATCATCATGATCACCCACGACATGGGCGCGATCGCGGAAATGGCCGACCGGGTGGTGGTGATGTATGCCGGCCGCCAGGCGGAGGAGGGGCCGGTGGCGGAGATCCTGGAACGGCCGCGCCACCCCTATACCCAGGGCCTGATCGCCTGCGTGCCGCACCTGACCGACGACCCGCCGCCGGAGCGCCTGCCGCTGACGGAGATCCCCGGCGTGGTGCCGCCGCTGACCTCCCTCGGCCGCGGCTGTGCCTTCGCGGCCCGCTGTCCGCAGGTATTCGACCGCTGCCGGGCGGAGGCGCCGCCGGCGATCGCCATCTCGCCGGGGCATCGGGCGGCCTGCTGGCTGAATGCCGACGGCGCGGCCACCAGGGCGGCGGCGGAGGAAGCGGGACGGTGAGCGCGCTGCTGACGGTGCAGGGGCTGAAGGTCCATTTCCCGCTGGCGCGGAAGGGGCTGTTCGGCCCGCGGCGGGCGGTGCATGCGGTGGACGGGGTCAGCTTCGAGGTGCGCCGCGGCGAGACCTTCGGCATCGTCGGCGAGTCTGGCTCCGGCAAGTCCACCACCGCCCTGGCGGTGATGCGCCTGGCGCCGATCACCGGGGGCGAAATCCTGCTGGACGGCGCGCCGCTGGACCGGCTGCAGGGCAATGCCCTGCGCGCCATGCGGAAACGCCTGCAGATCATCTTCCAGGACCCCTATTCCTCCCTGAACCCGCGGTTCCGCGCGGGCGATATCGTGCGCGAGCCGCTGGACCTGATGGGCATCGGGACAAAGGCGGAGCGGGAGGCGCGGGTGGCGGAGCTGTTCCGCAATGTCGGCCTGCGCCCCGAACAGCAGGCGCTGTTTCCGCACCAGTTCTCCGGCGGCCAGCGGCAGCGCATCGGCATCGCCCGCGCCCTGGCGACGCAGCCGGAGCTGATCGTCTGCGACGAGCCGGTCTCCGCCCTCGACGTCGCGATCCAGGCGCAGATCCTGAACCTGCTGCAGCGGTTGCAGCGCGAGTTCGGACTGACCTACCTGTTCATCTCCCACGATCTGGGGGTGGTGCAGTACATGTGCGACCATGTCGCGGTGATGTACCTGGGCGTCATCGTCGAACAGGGCGACCGGGTCGCCCTGTTCCGCCAGCCGATGCACCCCTACACCAACGCCCTGCTGGCCGCGGTGCCGGCGGCCGATATCGCCCGGAACCGGGCGCGGCAGCGGATCAAGCTGAGCGGCGACCCGCCCAGCCCGATCGACCCGCCGCCGGGCTGCCGCTTCGCCGGCCGCTGCCCGTTCGCGGAGCCGCGCTGCCATGCCGAGGTGCCGGCCCTGCGGGAGGTGCTGCCGGGCCATCGGGTCGCCTGCCACCTGGTCGACGATGCCGGGATCGGGCCGCACCAGCGGGCTGCGCCGGCCGCCTGAGCGGCGGGCCGCGGCGGCGGGGAGCCGGGCGCCATGGAGCAGCTGGTCTTCATCCTCGTCTTCCTGGCGATCGGGGTGCTGCTGCGCCTGTCGGGGCGGCTGCCGGAAGCGAGCCCGAAGGTGCTGGGCGGCTGGGTGATCAATGTCGCATTGCCCGCCACCGCGCTGAAGAGCGTGCATGCGGTGGTGGTGGCGGGCGACTGGCTGCTGGCGGCGGCGACCCCCTGGCTGGGCGCCGCCCTGGCGCTGGCGGTGCTGCTGCCGGCGGGGCGGGCGTTCCGCTGGTCGCGGCAGCGCACCGGCGGTCTGCTGCTGGTGGCGGGCTGGGGCAATACCTCCTTCGTCGGAATCCCGATGATCCTGGCCTTCGCAGGCACCGACTGGGTGGCGCTGGGCCTGATGATCGACCTGTTCGGGTCCTACCTGGCGCTTTCGATCCTGGGCATCGGCATCGCCGCGGTGGCGAGCGAGGGCCGCCTGCCGCTGCGGGCGGTCGCGCTGCGGATCGTCACCTTCCCACCGTTCGTGGCGCTGCTGATGGCGCTGGCGACCAACCATCTGGCACGTCCCGCCTGGCTGGAGGAGGGGATCGGTCTGCTGGCGGCCACCATGACGCCGATCGCCCTGGCCGCGGTCGGCTTTGCCCTGCGGCTGGACCGGGTGGCCGGGCGACTGCTGCCGCTCTGCGCGGCGCTGGGCTTCCGGCTGCTGCTGGCGCCGGCGGCCCTGCTGGCGCTCTATCTGGTCCTGGAAGGCGGCGGCCTCATGACGGCCGACCCGCCGGTGCGCAACGTCGCGGTGCTGGAAATGGCAATGCCGCCGATGCTGGGGGCCGCCATCCTGGCCATGGAACATGACCTGGAACCGGATCTGGTGGCGCTGGTGATCGGCATCGGCATTCCCCTGTCCCTTGCCACCGCGACCCTGTGGTGGCAGGTCCTGTTGTTCCTGTCCTGACCGCGCCGGCGTCCCGATACTGGAGGTTCCATGCGCTTCGTGATTGCCGTCATGCGGCACGAGACCAACACCTTCTCGCCACTGCCCACGGTGCTGGAGGATTTCGGCCGCGGCATGTCGGGCGGCCCGTCCACCGGCGCGGAGGCGGTGCGCGCCATGGCGGGGACCAACAACCCGATCGCCGCCTTCCTGGACATCGCCCGGGCGCGCGGGGCGGAGGCGGTGGTGCCGATCGCCGCCAATGCCTCCCCCAGCGGCAAGGTCACGGACGACGCATTCGAGGCGATCGCCGGCCGGATCCTGGCCGCCATCGGCGATGGCTGCGACGCGGCGCTGCTGGACCTGCACGGCGCGATGGTGACGGAGAGCTTCGACGACGGCGAGGGCGAGCTGCTGCGCCGGATCCGGGAACTGGCGCCGGGACTGCCGGTCGCGGTGGCGCTGGACTTCCACACCAACCTGACGGCGGCGATGATGGACAATGCCGACGTCATCACCGGCTACCGCACCTATCCCCATGTCGACATGTACGAGACCGGCGAACGGGCCGGCCGGACCCTGATGCGCATGCTGGACGGCGAGGTGCGGCCGGTGATGGCGTGGAAGAGCCTGCCGATGCTGACGCACATGCTGCGCCAGACGCCATCCACACAGCCGATGAAGGACATCATGGACCGCGCCATCGCCGCGGAGGCCGGCGGCGAAGTGCTGAACGCGTCCCTGTTCGGCGGCTTCCCGCTGGCGGACATCCCCCATGTCGGGCTGTCGGCGGTGGTGGTGTCCGACGGCGATGCCCATGCCGCGGAAGACCTGCGCGACGAGCTGCTGCGCACGGCCTGGACGCGGCGGGCGGATTTCGTCTTCCCGCTGGAGCCGATGGCCGACTCGATCGCCCGCGCCGCCGCGATGACGGAAGGACCTGTCGTGCTCGCCGACCATGGCGACAATACCGGGGCCGGCGGGAACCAGGACGTGATGGCGGTGCTGGCGGAGGTGATGCGCCAGGACCTGCCGGATGTCGCGGCCGGGCCTTTCTGGGACCCGGAGGCGGTCGCCCGCATGCATGCGGCCGGGGTCGGCGCGGAACTGACCCTGTCGATCGGCGGCCGCACCGACATGCCGGCGCTGGGCCTGAAGGGCGAGCCGCTGCAGGTGACCGGCCGGGTGAAGACCCTGAGCGACGGCCGCTTCACGGTCACCGGGCCGATGATGACCGGCATGGAGCTGGGCATCGGCCGCACCGCCGTGCTGGAGACGGCGCATGTGGAGATCCTGGTCAGCGAGCGGCGCATGGAGCCCTTCGACCTGGGCATCTTCACCCATGCCGGGATCGACCCGCGGAGCAAACGCTATATCCTGATCAAGTCCAGGCAGCACTTCCGCGCAGGATTCGAGCCGATCGCCAAAGAGATCGTCCTGGTCGCCGGGCCTGGAGTCTGCAGTTCCGACTACGACTTATTCCCGTTCCGGAATCTTCGCCGTCCGATATATCCCCTGGACGAAGACCTTCAGGCCATGTAGGCAGTACCGCGTTTTGGTTGCGCAGCCCGGATCGATCGGAACATTTCCGGGGCGTGTGCGTTTCGTCGCCGTGCTGTCGGCCCCTGTCCAGGGGCCGGACGGCCGTGCGGCGGCTGCGGCTAGGAAAGTCGCAACCATTATCCGGTAACAGGTCGCCATGACCAACGACACCACGAACGCCGATGGTCCGGTTCGCAATGCCCGGATCACCCAGGAGCAGGTGCATCGCCTGCATGAGCGGCATCTCCGTTTCATCCGCGGGCAGCGGAACGGCCGCCGCTGCCTGCTCTACCAGTGCGACCTGAGCGGGCTCGACTTCCGGGGGCTGAACTTTTCCGGAGCGGAGTTCGTCGGCTGCAATTTCACCGATGCCGACATGTCCGGGTCCGACTTCTCCAAGGCCAACATCTTCAGCGCCGTGTTCGACGGCGCCAACCTGTCGACCGCCAACTTCTCCGGTGCCGACCTGCGCGGCGCCAACTTCTCTGACGCCGACCTGACGGGTACGGAGTTCGAGGATGCGGACCTGCGGCTGGGTGGTGGGATCAGCGTCGGCTTCAACGTCATCACGCAGGAGAGCCGGTCGTCCTTCCAGGGCGCGCTGATGCGGCGCACGAACCTGTCGCGCTCCAAGCTGCAGCAGGCCGATTTCGCCGGTGCCAAGATGGAGAAGACCCGGCTGGAAGGCACCGACATGCGCGGGGCAACGTTCCACAACACGCAGTTCGTGGAGACGAGCCTGAGCCGTGCCAACCTGGCAGATGCCGACCTGCGCGGCGCCTCCTTCGAGGATTGCGACCTGGAAGGGGTCGATCTCACCCGTCTGACCACCAACCGCAAGCCGGGCAAGGATTTCAGCATCTCCAGGACCCTGGAGGCGCACCGCAAATGGCTGGCCAGCGACGGCCAGGCGGGGGAGCGGGCGGACCTGTCCCACCTGGACCTGACGGGCGCCGATTTCCAGGGTGCCCTGCTGGCAGCCGCCGTGTTCCGCGACACGGTGCTCGCCAAGGCGGATTTCGGCGAGGCCGTGCTGGCGGCGGCCGACATGCGCGGCGCCAACCTGACGAATGCCAATATTGCCGGCGCCGATCTGCGCGGCGCCGATCTGCGCGGTGCGCGGGTGGAGCCGAAGCAGTTGAAGAGCGCCCTGCTGGGCATGCTGCCCGGCACCCGCAAGATGTCGCTCTACGACGAAACCCTCGACTGATCGCAGGCCGGACGGGCGCGGCCAACGGGGCGGGCAAGGAACGGACGACCTGCCTTCGTGTTCGACGGAGTATTGTGCCCTTTTCTGCGGTCGACGCCGCCGGGGCACGCCGGATCTGCCTGCGCGGTCGTGGAATGCTGGATTACCTGCGGACAATGCTCGACCATTGGTGGCTGGTTGCCGCCTGGGCGGCCGTGGCCGCGGTCAGCGTCGCGGTCCTGGTGCGCGACCTGGTCAACCGGAATCCGGAGATCCCCGGTCTGATGCGGTTCGTCTGGATCTTCACCGTGGCCTATTCCGGCCCGCTGGGGCTCTGGCTCTACTGGTCGAGCGGCCGCAAGCAGATCGCCAATGACAGCCGCTGGCGGCGCGGCGCGCGCTCCGTCGCCCATTGCTACTCCGGCTGCGGCATGGGGGAGGTCACCGGCGTCGTGGTCACTGTGGGGGTTCTGTCCCTCAGCAACTGGTGGGTCGCGGGCGTGACGTTCAGCCTGGCCTATGTCGCCGGCTTCGCCCTGACAGTCGGGCCGCTGATGCAGGAAGGCGTCGGCCTGGGCCAGGCGCTGCGCGACGCGTTCTATTCGGAGACCGCCTCGATCACCGTGATGGAGGTCGTGGCGATCTCCACGGACCTGCTGCTGGCCGGGTCCGCCGGCATGGGGCAGGCGATCTTCTGGATCTCCCTCATCATCTCGCTGACCGCCGGCCTGGCGGCCGCCTATCCGGTCAACGTGCTGCTGATCCGGTGGGGCGTGAAGGAGGGCATGCACGATCCTCGCGAGATGGCGTCGTCCGGCAACTGAGATGGGCCGGAGCAATGCCGCCGGTACACATGGCGGCTTCACCGCACCTGCTGCGCAGCGCGCCGCGTCGCGGGTCTATCCCTGCGCCTGCATGACAGAAGATCGTGCCTGACGGCCTGCCGGCTCAGTCCAGGCTGTCGGCCAGGACCTCGATACAGGCCTCGGCCAGTTCGCGGCAGGCCGCCGGATCGTAGCCCGTGCGCGGCCGCGGTGCCGCTTCATTGTCCTTGAAGGGTTGCTCCAGGGTCATCGAGAGGCAGCCGAAGGTGTGGGCCAGATAGCTGGTGCAGACGTTCAGGTTGGCGCGGCCCGGCGGCGCCGGCGGATAGCCGTGCTTCGTCTGGAACAGCGGGGTGGCGGCATCCAGCGCCTGCCGGAAGGCGGCCAGCCGCTCCAGCTGTCCGGGCAGCGGATGGGCCAGCCCCTCATAGCCGGCGATGAAGGCATAGGGCAGCGCCTCGTCGCCATGCACGTCCAGGCAGACATCCACCCCGGTGCGGAACATCTCTTCGCGCACGGCGTGCACCTCCGGTGCGGTTTCCGGATCCGGCTTCAGCCAGGCGCGGTTCAGGTCGGTCCCGGCGGCATTGGTGCGGATATTGCCGCGGAAGCTGCCGTCGGGGTTCATGTTCGGCACGGCATGGATCAGCGCCCGCTCGCGCAGCCGGGCGACCGCGGGTTCGTCGGTGCGGGCCAGCCGGTCCAGGAAGCCCTCCATCCACCACTCCGCCATCGTCTCGCCCGGATGCTGGCGGGCGATCACCCAGACCTGCCGTTTGCCGGCCGCCGGCCGGCCGATGCGCACCGCATCCAGGTCGCGGCCGTCGCAGGTGCGTCCCAGGGGCAGCAGCAGGGCATCCGGCATCGCCTGCGCGCGGGCCAGCAGGGCGGCGTGGCGTTCCAGCGGGTAGGGCGCGAAATAGGCATACCAGCAGGCATTGTGCGCCGGCCGGTGGCTGATTGTCAGGACCTTCCCGTCATAGGAGGTCGGCACCCGGAACCAGTCCTCGCGGTCGTAGGAGGCACAGGCCTGGTAGTCCGCGAAGCCTTTCGCAAAGGCGGCATCGCCTGCATTCACGATCTGCATCCGGCAGTCGGCGCCGGCGGCGCCCGCCAGGCGGAAGTGGAACCATTGCAGATGGCTGCTGGCATTGTCGCTGCGGATCCGCAGGCGGATATCGTCGCAGCGGCTCGCCGCCTCGACCTCGATATTGCCGCTGTCGAAGGCGGCACTGATCCGGGGGGGGCGGGTCTGCGCCGCGGCGCCGTAGTGATAGGTCATCTGGAGCGGTCCTTGCCGGCCGGCCGTGGCCAGTCGATCAATGTTGGCCGGTCATTACTGGCCGGTCATTGCTGGCCAGTTATTGCTGGGAGGTGCGCCGGAGCTTCTTGCGGCGGCCATGGACGCGGATCAGCCGCAGCCGTCCGGCCTGGATGGCGCGGGAGCGGGCAAGCCAGATCTGCGCCTCCCGCATCAGGGCGTCGACATAGGTCCGCGACAGGCCGCTGTCCCGCGCCAGGCTTTCCTGCAGGGCCTGCCAGCCATGCAGGATCATTTCGTTGTATTCCTCCGACTCGTCGATGACGACATGGACCTCCATCTTCTGGGCGTCCAGGATCTGGCGGTAGCGCGCCTCGTTCCAGATCGTGTCGATGCCCGGCTCCTTGTCGCGGCAGGCGGTCAGTTCGGGGGAGGCGAGGTCATCGCCGTCGGCGACCAGGTCGGTGAAGACCAGGTGGCCGCCCGGCTTCAGCGATTCCGCGATGCGGGTCAGCAGCCGCTCCTTCGCCTCGATCCGGTAGAACGCCTCCCGCGAGAAGACCAGGTCGTGCGTCTTGTCGGGCAGTTCCACCTCGCCCAGGTCGACCCGGTTGAGGTTGATGCGCTGCTGCATCCCGGCCTGCGCGTTCAGGTCGTACGCCGCCTCGAACAGTTCCTCCTCCTGCTCCAGGGCGTTGAGCCAGAGGTCGTACTTCTTCACGAAATGGCGCAGGCCGCCGCACAGCCCGGGACAGATCGCCAGGATCGTCATCGCGCCGTTCGGGCCGGCGGGAACCACCACCTTGTCCCAGTAGGCCAGGCCGCCGGGCTCGCTGAGGCCGGTGCCCCAGAGCCGGCCGGCGATGTTGATGCCGATGTCCGACCAGCGGCTGACCGCGACAGGCTCGCTCTCGACCGCGATATCGACCTTGCGGCTGTTGGCACCCTTGACGATCTTCGGGCCGACCTCTTCGCCATGCCACCAGGCGGCAAGGCGTTGCGAGAACGGCACATAGCCGTCCGCCTCGGGCTTCATCGCGGTGCCGGCGGCTTTCGGTGCAGGCTTGGCCGGCGGCTTTCCCGCCGACTTGCCGGCGGGCTTTCCGGGCGGTCGCCCTGTTGTCTGCGGCTTGGCCATCCTGGTCAGCCGGGCAGGGTCAGAGGACCTCGCCCGTGGCTGCGGTGAAGCCCGAGAGCGAGATCGGGATGCCAATCGTCTGATTGCGCAGGTCCACCACAGTCATCGTGCCCTTGATGCCCTTGCGCATCGAGGCCAGCAGGCCGTCGTCCAGGCGGGTTTCCACGATGCAGCCGAAGGGCAGGCAGGTGGTCGCCGGCAGATCGCGCGGCGCCCCGCCGTCGACGCTGAACTTGAAGCCGCGCTGCAGCTGCGCGCCCAGCGGGACGATGAACTGCAGCACGGCGGGGCCGTTGCCCGGCGCCTTGCCGACAGCGACCCGCAGCAGCGGCTGCTGCACGCCTTCCTGCGCCACGACCTGCACCGCCTCGCAGTGGCGCTGGCCGCTCTGGTCCGGCGGGAAGCACTGCACGCTCCAGTCGCCGTGGCGGGAGACCTCTTCCGCCTGCGGCGCGCGCGGCGGCGTGCCGACGCCCTGCTGCGGCTGTGGCTGCTGTGCCTGCTGGTCCGCCTGCTGCGCCAGTGCCGGGCTGGCGGTCAGGGCCAGCGCGAGCAGGGCGGATGCCGCAAGGGCAAGGCCGCAGGAACGCATCCCCGACACGACGGCACTGCGCGCAGGGCACCGCGCCGAAGGAAAGAAACGCGGGATTTCAAGCAAATGTGTCATACCAACCAGCCTGTTGCCGATACTCTACCGGGCGGTTCCAATGTAGCGCGCGCGAAAATACCAGTTCGTGCCGTTGCGGTCTGCGTCTTTATGTTCGAAACCGGCTTCACGCATCGCACCCTTGAAGCTGCCGTTATAGATGTAGAACCCTCGTCGGCCACGCATGAACAGGTAGCGCAGTTCCGAACTATGGTCCTCCGTCCAATCGATGCTGAATTGGAAGCTTTCCTCGATCCATTCAAGCAGCGCCTGCTGGTCACGTTCCTTCAGCTCGAAGAACTGCTCAGGCGAGTCCTGGGTCAGCGGCGCCTCGTCGCTGCCGCGGCCCCCTGTCGTTTCCGCACCAGTCATCGTCGTTTCCGTTCCCTATCATGCCTGTGTCTTCCGGACAGCCCCCCCTGGATCATAGCCCGATCCGGCATGGCCGGTAAGCTGGGCCCTTGTCAGCGCCAAACAGTTGCGGCGTGCCGCCAGCCCGCTTCATGACGCCACCCCTGCACGACATCGTCCTGCTGGGCGGCGGCCATGCGCATGTGGAGGTGCTGCGTGCCTTCGGCATGCGGCCGCAGGCCCGTGTCCGGCTGACCCTGATCGGGCGGGACATCCACACCCCCTATTCCGGCATGCTGCCGGGCCTGGTCGCCGGACATTACGACCTGGACGAGACCCATATCGACCTGGCGCCGCTCTGCCGCTTTGCCGGCGCCCGCCTGTATCGCGACAGCGCGGTCGCCGTCGACCCGGTTGCCCGGCTGGTGCACTGTGCCGAGCGGCCGCCGGTGCATTACGACACCCTGTCGATCGATACCGGCGCCACCCCGTCCTTCGCCGGGGTTGAGGGGGCGGCCGAACATGTCATTCCGGTGAAGCCGATCGACCGCTTCGCCCCCCGCTGGAACGCCCTGCGCGAGGCGCTGCTGCAGGACGACGGGCCGGCATCGATCGGCGTGGTCGGCGCCGGGGCGGGCGGTGTGGAGCTGCTGCTGGCGGTGCGCCACGCCCTGTGCGGCGCCCTGCAGGCCGCCGGCCGGGATGCGGGCGGGCTGCGCTTCCACCTGTTCGCCGCCGGTGCCGGGCCGCTGCCGGGGGCGAATGGCGGCGCGCGGCGGATCTTCGCCCGCCACCTCGCCCGCGCCGGGGTGCAGGTTCATGCCGGATTCCGGGTCGCCCGGGTGGGTCCCGACGCGGTCACCGCCGAGGACGGCCGCAGCGTGGCGCTGGACCATGTCCTCTGGGTGACCGATGCCGCCGCCGCCGCCTGGCCGCGGGAGAGCGGCCTGGCCTGCAGCGACGAGGGCTTCATCCTGGTGGATGCGACCCTGCGTTCCCTGTCGCATCGCGAGATCTTCGCCGCCGGCGACATCGCCACCATGCGGGGCGCGCCGCGCCCGAAGGCGGGCGTCTTTGCAGTGCGCCAGGGCCCGCCGCTGGCGGCGAACCTGCGGGCGGCGGCGACCGGCGCGCCGCTGCGCCGGCACCGGCCGCAGCGGCACTATCTGAGCCTGATCTCCACCGGGCCGCGCCATGCCGTCGCGCTGCGCGGCCCCTTCGCCGTCGAGGGCGGTTGGGTCTGGCGCTGGAAGGACCGGATCGACCGCCGCTTCATGCAGCGCTATGCCGACCTGCCCGAAATGGCGGCGGAAGGCGGGACGCCGGAAGACGCGGCCGCCGGCATGCGCTGCGCCGGCTGCGGCGGCAAGGTGGGGCATGCGGTCCTGGTGGCCGGCCTTGGCGGCGGCCCCGGCGTGAAGCCGGTCGCCTGGGACGAGGCGGAATGGGAGGATGCCGCGCCGCTGCCCGGCCCCGCCGTGCGCCGTGCCACCGCCGCCGCCCCGCCGGCGCCGGAGCGCCAGGTATGGGCCAGCATGGACGGCTTCCGCCTGCCCGTGGCCGATCCCTGGCGGTCCGGCCGGATCGCCGTGCATCACGCCATGTCGGACCTGCATGCCATGGGGGCGCAGCCTTCCGCCGCCCTGGTCTTCGCGGTCCTGCCCGACATGCCGGCCGAAAAGCAGGCGGAGGAACTCGGCCAGTTGATGACCGGGGTCCGGGCGGCGCTGGACGCGGAGGGGGCGGTGCTGGTCGGCGGCCACACCGCCGAAGGCGCCGAGGCGATGCTGGCGGTCGCCGTCACCGGTCATCTGCCGGCCGGCCAGCCGCCCTGGCGCAAGGGCGGCCTGCAGGCCGGCGACCGGCTGGTGCTGACCCGGCCGCTGGGTACCGGGATCCTGCTGGCGGCTGCCATGCGCGGCCGGGCCCGGGGGCGCTGGTGGCATGCCGCGCTGGAGGCGATGTGCCGCCCGCAGGGGCCGGCGGCGGCCGTGCTGCGGCGCTTCGGTGCGACGGCCGTCACAGACGTGACGGGCTATGGCATCGGCGGCCATCTGGCGGAGATGCTGCTGGCGTCAGGCCGGCGCGCGGAGCTGCGGCTGGATGCGCTGCCGCTTCTGGACGGCGCGGCGGAGATGGCGGCCGCCGGCATTGCCAGCACCGCCCTGCCTGCGGCGCTGGACGGCTTTCCGGCGGTGGCGCTGGCGCTGGAGGAGGCGATCGTCGCAGGCGCACCTGCCTGGTGGCGGAACCTGCTGTTCGACCCGCAGACCGGCGGCGGGCTGCTGGCCGGCCTGCCGGAGAGAAAGGCGGAGGCCGCGGTCGCGCAGCTGCGCATGATCGGCTGCGAGGCGGCGGTGATCGGGCAGGTCGCCGCGGGAGAGGCGGTTGCCGGCCGTTGGGAACTGGTGATCCGGTGAACGGGCCCCGCGACCTGCCGGCCATGGACCGGCTGCTGACCGATCCGCGGCTTCAGGCCCCGATCGCCGCCCATGGCCGCGCCCTGGTGCTGGCAGCGGCGCGCGAAGTGCTGGAGGAACTGCGGGCGGCGCTGCGCGCGGGACAGTCGGCGCCGGAGGCCGCCGACCCGGCGGCGGCGGTCGCCGGGCGGGTCCGCGCCTGGGTGGCGCCGCCGCTGCGGCCGCTCTTCAACCTGACCGGGATCCTGCTGCATACCAACCTGGGGCGGGCGGCGCTGTCCGCCGCGGCGATCGCGGCGATGACGGAGGCCGCGGCCGCGGTGAACCTGGAATACGACCTGGAGACCGGGCGCCGCGGCCAGCGCGACGAGCACCTGTCGGGCTGGCTGTGCCGGCTGACCGGGGCGGAAGCGGCGCTGGCGGTGAACAACAATGCCGCGGCCGTCATGCTGCTCCTGAACAGCCTGGCGCTGCGCCGGGAGGTGCCGGTCAGCCGGGGCGAACTGGTGGAGATCGGCGGCGCCTTCCGCCTGCCCGACATCATGGCGCGGGCCGGCTGCAGGCTGGTGGAGGTGGGCACCACCAACCGCACCCATGAAGCCGATTATGCGGCGGCGATCGGGCCGCGGACCGGCCTGCTGCTGCAGGTGCACCGCAGCAACTTCGCCATCACCGGCTTCACCCACGAAGTGCCGCTGGCGCAGCTGGCGGCATTGGCGCATGACGCCGGCCTGCCGCTGGCGGTCGACCTGGGCAGCGGCCATCTGGTCGACCCGGCAGGCTATGGGCTGCCGCCGGAGCCGACCGTGCAGGCCGTGCTGGCGGCCGGCGCCGACCTGGTGACCTTTTCCGGCGACAAGATGCTGGGCGGCCCGCAGGCCGGGCTGATCGTGGGCCGTGCCGCACTGATCGCGCGGCTGCGGCGCAACCCGATGCTGCGGGCGATGCGCCTGGACAAGCTGCGGATCGCCGCGCTGGCGGCCACCCTGCCGGCCCATGCCGATTCCGCCGCGCTGGCCGCGCAGCTGCCATTCTATCGCGCGCTGGCGCGGCCGCTGGCGGAGATCGAGGCCCTGGCGGCCAACCTCCGCGGGCCGCTGCAGACGGCCCTGGGTGCGGCCTGGCAGGTGGAGGTCGCGGCCGGAAGCTGCGAGGTCGGCAGCGGCGCCGCGCCGACCGCCACCCTGCCTAGCGCCGTGCTGCGGATCGCCCCCGCCGGCCGCCGGCCGGGGAAGGGGCGTGGCGGCACCGGTGCGGCGGCACTGGCGGCACGGCTGCGCCGGCTCGACCGGCCTGTCATCGGCCGGGTCCGCGACGGCGCC
>NZ_JBHRTR010000054.1:391778-456058 GCF_042646425.1 Marinibaculum pumilum | reverse complement strand
CGTCGCGGGCCTGCCGCCCGACAGGCCGGCGCCGGCAAAGGCCAGCCGCGCATGATCGTCGCGACGGCGGGGCATGTGGACCATGGCAAGACGGCGCTGGTGGCGGCGCTGACCGGCACCGACACCGACCGCCTGCCGGAGGAGAAGGCACGCGGCCTGTCGATCGACCTGGGCTTCGCCTATGCCGACCTGCCGGGCGGCGCCCGCATCGGCTTCGTCGACGTGCCCGGGCATGAACGCTTCCTCGGCAACCTGATCGCGGGGCTGGCCGTGATCGACGCGGTGGTGCTGGTGGTCGCCGCGGATGCGGGACCTGAGGCGCAGACCCATGCCCAGCTGGGCCTGCTGGCGCTGCTGGACCTGCCGCCGGCACTGGTGGTGCTGACCAAGGTGGACCGGGTCGATGCGCGCCGCCGCACCGCGGCGGCGGCGGAGGCCGGCGTGGCGATGGCGGCGGCCGGCCTGCCGCCGGCGGAGACATTGCCGTTCTCCGCGGTGACGGGGGAGGGGTGTGACATGCTTGTGGCCCGGCTGGGCGCGATGGCGACGCAGGTGGCGCCGCGCACCGGCCGGTTGTTCCGCCTCTGCGTCGATCGCGCCTTCCTGCGGGCCGGCGCCGGTGCGGTGGTGACGGGCGGGGTCGCTGCGGGGCGGCTGGCAGCGGGCGCGCCGGCGATCCTGAGCCCGGCCGGCGTCACGGTCCGTGCGCGGGAGGTCCGGGCGATGGACCGCCCGGCGGCGGCGGCGGCGGCCGGGCGCCGTTGCGCCGTCGCGCTGGCGGGGCGGGACCTGGACCGCGCCGGCCTGGGCCGGGCGGGCGGCATCGGCCGCGGGCAATGGCTGCTGGATCCCGACCTGCACCGGCCGACGGATCGTCTGGACGTCCTGCTTCGGCCCGCCCCTGATGCAGAGGGGAGAGCCGGCGCCGGGCCGGGCGGTCTGCGCCGCCGCGCCGGTGTGACGGTGCATCTGGGCGCGACCCGGCTGCAGGCGCGGCTGGCGCTGCACGACCTGCCGCCGGCGACCGGCGGCGTGGCGGCACATCTGCGGCTGGACCGCCCTGTTGCGGCGCTGGCCGGCGACCGCCTGCTGCTGCGTGATCCCGCCGACGGCGCCGTGCTGGCGGGCGGCCGGGTGCTGGATCCCTGGCCGCCGCAGCGCGGCATGATGCGCGCGTCGCGCGCTGCCGCTGTCGCGGCGCTGGCCGAGCCGTCGCCCGTGGCGCGTGCCGCGGCGCTGCTGCGCTGCTGTCCGGACGGCATCGACCTGCCGCGCCTGGCGCTGGCGGAGAATGCGGCCGCGCAGGAGATTGCGGCGCGTTTCGCCGTGGCGGGTGCGGTGCTGCTGCCGCCGGCTTCGGGGGCGGATGCGGGCGGCGCCATCGCCATTGCGGCGGATCACTGGGCGGATCTGTGCGCGCTGCTCGTCGGGATCGTGGCGGCGGCCCATGCGGCCAATCCGGAGCAGCAGGGCCTGGGCCGCGCGGCGCTGCTGCGGGAGGGCGCCCGCCGCTGGGCGGCGCGCCATCGCGGCGCGGTCCGGCTGCCGCTGGCCCTGTGCGACGGGGCGGCCGGCGCCCTGTCCGCCGCCGGGCGGCTGGTTGCCGCCGGCGAGACGCTGGCGCTGCCGGGCCATGTCCCCCATCTGCGGCCGGAAGATGCAGCCCTCTGGGAGCGCCTGGCGCCGATGCTGCGGGAGGTGCCGCCGCCGACCCTGCCGGTCCTGGCACGGCGGCTGGGCCTGGCGGCCGGCACGCTGGAGCGGGCAGTGGGCAGGCTGGCCACTTTCGGCCATGTGGTGCGCATCGCCCGCAACCGGGTGGTGGCCGCGGCCGACCTGGACCGCTGGCAGGCGGCACTTGCCGAGCTGGCGCAGCGCGGGCCGTTCGGCATGCGGGCGTTCTGCGATGCCGCCGGCCTGGGGCGCAATTTCGCCGTGGCGCTGCTGGAGCATTTCGACCGGGCCGGGATCACGGTCCGCGGCGATGACGACAGCCGGTCGCTGGCCAAAGGCGACCAGGCCTTGGCCGGCGCGGCGGATTGCCAAGCCGGTGCGGACGGCTAGACTGCGGCAGCCGTCGGAAGAGATCCGTTCCCGGTGGGGCGCGCAGGCTTCAAACCTGTCGGGGGGCGCCGCAGGCGTGTCCGGTGGGTTCGACTCCCACTCTCTTCCGCCATCCCGCCGCCCCTTCTTCCGACACGCCTTGCCTGCCCGCCGGCGGCATTCTCCATGCCAGGACCATCCCGCCATGCCGATCTTCACCACCCGCCTGCTGACCGACGAGCTGCCCGCCGAGCTGCTGGAACATGCGCCGGGCCATGCCGTCCTCGGCTTCACCCTGACCCATGCGCACATGAATGCCGGCCAGTCCTGCCATGGCGGGCTGGTCGCGACGATGCTGGACACGGCGGTGACGGTGGCCGCCTCGATCGGCGAGGATCCGGCGGCACGGCGCTACGGCATCACCCTGTCGATGACGGTCAACTACCTGGCGCCGGCGCGGGTCGGCCCGGTGCGCTGCATCGGCCGCAAGGTCGGCGGCGGCCGCAAGACGGTGTTCACCGAGGGCGAGCTGCGCGACCTGGAGGGCACCCTGCTGGCCACCGCAAGCGCGCCGGTGAAGGTGACCGACTATCCGCAGGACAGTCTGAAGGAGCTGCAGGGCAAGATGGCAGGCGACCCGGCCCGCGGCTGAGCCGCCGCCATCGCCGCGGCTCAGGTCAGGGCGCCTGCGGCGGCCAGTGCCGCGATGCGGTCCGGATCGTAGCCCAGGAAGTCGCGCAGCACCGTCTCGTTGTCGCCGCCGACGGTGGGGGCATGCCGGGCCGGCGCGGCCGGCGTTTCCGACAGCGCGAAGCGGCAGGCCTCCACCGTCATCGGGCCGAGCGGGTGATCCTGCGCCACCCAATGCCCCAGATGCGCAAGCTGCGGGTCCGTCCACAGATCCTCCGACGCGGCAGCGAGATGCGCCGGCACGCCGGCGGCCTGCAGCCGGTCCTGCAGCGCCTCCGCCGCCTGTCCGGCGGTCCAGGCGGCGATCCGTGCCTCCAGCGCCGTCTCCCGCGCCTTGCGTCCTTCCAGGGTGGCGAGTGCCGGATCCTCGGCGGCACCGTCGTCCAGCAGGCCGGCCAGGGCGCGCCAGTCGGCATCGTCGCGGGCGGCCAGCGCGATCCAGCGCGGGCTGCCGTCGGCGGCGGGCAGGCAGGGAAAGACGCCGTGCGGCGCCATATGGGCGTCGCGGTTGGCGGTGGCGCGGGCGATGCGGCCGGTCGCGGCATGATCGGCGAAGGCGGCGGCCAGGAACTGCATCCCGGCCTCCGACTGCGACAGGTCCAGGTGGCAGCCCGCCCCGGTCCGCCGCCGCGCGTCCAGCGCCGCCAGCAGCAGCGCCAGGCCGTAGCGCGGCGCGACATAGTCGGTATAGGGGCCGTAGGGGCCGATCGGCAGGTCGTCCTCCGGCCCGACCAGGTACTGGTAGCCCGCCATCGCCGCGCCGATATTGCCGAAGCCGGCCAGCCTGTTCCACGGCCCGGTCTGCCCCATCAGCGAGGTCGACAGCATGATCAGCGCGGGGTTGCGCGCGCTCAGGCTGTCATAGCCGATGCCCCAGCGGGCCATCTGGCCGGGGGCGAAGGATTCCACAGCGATGTCGGCCCAGGCCGCCATGTCGCGCACCACCGCCTGCGCCTCCGGCTGGCCGAGGTTCAGCGACAGGCCCAGCTTGCCGGCGTTGCAGTTCTCGAACAGGGCGGAGCGGGCCGGGTTGAATTCGCCGTCGGGAAAGGGGCCCATGTTGCGCGCGGTCTCCACCCGGCCGGCGGATTCCACCCGCACCACCGTGGCGCCGGCATCGGCCAGGTTGCGGCCGATCATCGGCCCCGCGACCACCCAGGCCAGGTCGAGCACCTTCAGGCCCGCCAGCGGGCGGCTGTCCGGCACCGCCACGGCGGGGGCGGCCGGCCCGTCGGCCGCGCGCCCGGACCTTTCCGGCGCGGCAGCGGCAAGCCAGTCGGCGCGCACCGCGTCGCCATGCTCGTCGGGCGCCGGGGCCGCCCGCAGCGGGGCGAAGGCGTCCGCCGCGGTCCGCGCGAAAGGGCCGGGCAGGGTGACCCGATGGCCGTCGGCGGCGATCGTGCTGCGGAAGAAGTCGCGGGCGGCGAGATGCCGGCTTTCCGCCAGGTCGGCCACGGTGGCCGCCGGCGCCAGCAGCAGGCGGCGCGCGATCGCCAGCTCCACCGCCTCGTCATGGCCGATGCCCAGCAGGAAGGTCGCCACCTCGGCACGCACTGCCTCCAGATCCGCCTGCGTCACCTCGTCGGCCATCATCCGGTGCTGGATCGTCATCCAGTCCCAGTCGGCGAACCGGTCCGAGAGCGCGCCGCGCTCGCGCATCAGGGCGAAGAAGTTGTTGGTGAAGCGCCCCGCGGCCGGCCCGATCGCCAGGTGCAGTTCCAGCAGCCCGTCCTTCGACGGCCATTTCGAGCGCTGGGTCCGCGCGCCGCTGCCGCTCAGATCGACGCTGCGCTTGCGGCCGGCGGTGTAGTTGGGGCGGATCGAGAAATCGGCATGGCCGATCGCCGGCGCCAGGCTGGCCGACAGGGTGCATTGGGTGGTCGAGCGCTGCACCGAGACGGCGACCTGCTGGCCGCGGCCCGTGCGCAGCCGGGCGGCATGGGCGACCAGCGCGCCGCCGGCGGCATCGGCCGCGGCGTGGTGCCAGGCCTGGGGCACGGAGATCCGCATCGGCGCGCGGTCGCCCAGCGAGGTCGGCAGCAGCGGTCCGCCCGCCGCCCAGAGGGTCAGGTCGGTCGCCGCCCAGCCGGCCTTCGGCCCGGTGAGGCCGAACGGGGTGACCATGACGTGGATCGCCCAGGGATTGGCCGCCGCAATCTCCTCCGGCGTCAGCCGCGCCGGTTCGCCGGGAGCGCGGGATTCGACGATGAAGTCCGCCGCAGCCACCAGGGCAAGCAGGCCCTGGCGATCCTGCGGGTCGAGGACGATGCCGCGCTTGCCGGCGGCGAAGGCCTCCCAGTGCATCGAGCGGCCGTCCGTGTCGAAGGGGCCGATCCGCCGCGCGTCGGAGCCGCCGGGCGGCTCCACCTGCACCACGTCGGCGCCCAGCTGGGCGAGGATGCGCCCGGCGAGCAGGCCGCGATGGTCGGTAAGGTCCAGGACCCGGTAAGGCGCCAGGAAGCCGGACCGGTCGGCCTTGCCCGGCGCGGGGGAGGGGGAGCCGGCGGGCGGCCCTGCGGTTTCGCTCATGTCTGGGTCCGGGAACAGCTTGATGGCGGGCTTTGTGCCTCTGGCCGCAACTATCCCCCGTCCTTGCGCCCGAAGAAAGGGCGGTCGCCGCATCCGACCTTTCGGCACTGCGATTCTGTCGCGCGGATGTGCGGGTGCGGTCGTGGTCGTAAGACATCCGCAACAGTCCGGGGCGCAACAGTCCGGGGCGCATCGGTCCGGGGCCGCCCGTTCAGGTCATCCCGCGCGCCGCGGCCTGGGCCAGGTCCAGAAGGTCGAACAGCCGGGCCAGGTAGCGGGCGCGGGTGGACATGCGCGGCTCCGCCCCGCCCAGGGCCAGGCGATGCGCCGCGACCAGCTTGCGCAGGCGGCGGCGATGGCCGCCGGTCAGGCTCTCCACCGGGTCGGCGACGATGCCGGCGAAGGCGGCCGCGACCGCGAACAGGGCGGTCAGCCAGGCCGCGGTGGCCGCTGTCACCCACCAGGGGGTCTCCACCCCGAACAGGCCGTACCAGACCTGGCCCGCCCCGCTGCCAAGGGGAAAGCCCTGGACGGCCTCCTGCAGGGCGAGGACGTCGGCCAGCGGGCCGGCCATGCCCAGCGCGCCGGGGGCGGCCGCGCCGAACAGCCACCAGCTGACGGCGGTGGAGATCAGCGCCACCGTGATCTCCGCCACGGCGGTCCGGTCGGCCAGGTAGTGGGCGATCAGCCGGTTCACGCGCGCCGCGGCCTCGGGCTCCACATGGGGCTGCGGTGCCGGCAGGCTGCGATTGCCGCCGGCCAGGCGGGGGTCGGCCAGCAATGCCTCGGTCAGGCCGTCGCTGCCGGTCGGCCGGCCGTCCTCGTGCAGCGGCCAGCGCAGCAGTTCGACCCGCAACAGCTGGTCCAGCCGCTGCATCACCGCCGTCGGCAGGACCCAGTGGCGGGCGCACAGCCAGGCGCCGAGGCGGCGCAGGCCGGCGCGTGCGGCGAGCCGGCCCAGCAGGTCGCACACCAGGTTCAGGATGCCCAGCAGGATGTTGATCGGCGCCTTCACCACGTCCCAGCCTGCGGCATGGCGATGAAGCATCAGGCTGCCGACCAGGCCCAACCGCCGCCGGGCGAAGGCGGGAACCCGTTCGGCGCAGCCGTCCAGGTAGCGCTCCAGCGCGGCGGCCGCCAGGTCGAGCGCCAGATCCGCGGGCGGCAGCGGGGCGGCGGGGTCGGTATCCGATGGCGATGGCGCGGTCATGGGCGCGTCCTGGGCGATGCTTGCGCCTGACAGGCAAGCACCGGCATATGGGTGCGAAGGAAACAGGTTGGTTGTGCCGGGGAGGATATCAGGGAATGGCCAGCGAAGAGGCGCCGTGGATGAACGAGGAGCTGCGGCTCCTGCAGGACAGCGCAGCCAGGTTCTTCAGCCGCGAGTTCGCGCCGCAGATGGAGCGCTGGATCGAACAGGGCATGGTCGACCGCGACGCCTGGCGGAAGGCCGGCGCCGCGGGCCTGCTCTGCGCCTCGATCCCGGAGGCCTATGGCGGCGGCGGCGGCGGCTTCGCCCACGAGGCGGTGATCATCCAGCAGCAGGCCCTGGCCGGCGTGGTCGGCTTCGGCAATTCCGTGCATTCCGGCATCGTCGCCCACTACATCCTGGCCTTCGGCACCGAGGAGCAGAAGAAGCACTGGCTGCCGCGCATGGCTTCCGGCGATGCGGTGGCCGCCATCGCGATGTCGGAACCGGGCGCCGGCTCCGACCTGCAGAACATCAAGACGACGGCGCGCAAGGACGGCAACCACTACGTCATCAACGGCCAGAAGACCTTCATCTCCAACGGCCAGACCGCCGACCTGGTGGTGGCGGTCTGCAAGACCGACCCCAGCCTGGGCGCAAAGGGCACCTCGCTGATCCTGGTCGACACCAACGAGGTGGAGGGCTTCCGCCGCGGCCGCAACCTGGCGAAGCTGGGGCAGAAGGCGGCCGACACGTCCGAGCTGTTCTTCGACGACGTGCGGGTGCCGCAGACCAGCCTGCTGGGCCTGGAGGAGGGCAAGGGATTCGTCCAGCTGATGAACCAGCTGCCCTGGGAGCGGCTGATCATCGCCCTGCGGGCCGCCACCCAGATGCAGCATGCGGTGGACCTGACCCTGGACTATGTCCGCGACCGCAAGGCCTTCGGCAAGGCGATCATCGAGTTCCAGAACACCCGCTTCAAGCTGGCCGAATGCGCCTCGATCGCCAAGGTCGCGCGCACCTTCGTGGACGATTGCATGGTGAAGCTGCTGGCCGGCGAACTGGACGGCCGCACCGCCGCGATGGCGAAGTGGTGGGTGACCGACCAGCAGTCCAGGGTCCTGGACGAATGCCTGCAGCTGCATGGCGGCTATGGCTACATGCTGGAATACCCGATCTCCCGCATGTACGCCGACAGCCGGGTCGACCGCATCTATGGCGGCTCCAACGAGATCATGAAGGAGATCATCTCGCGGGGGTTCTGAGGGCGGCCAGGCGGGCAGATGCGTTGACACCTCGCGCGACTGCGGCACTGTCGGCTGCATGCAACCCGGTCGCGGAAGCGGATGGGAGCGGACGACGAAAACGATCCAGGTGTCTGACGAAACGGCAGAGCTTCTGGCCCGTCAGAGCGACATCACAGGCCCGAGCGAAGCGGAGCTGGTGGGGCTCTGGGCGCGCCAGCACGACGATGCACCGGCACATGGCGATGCTGCATTCGAGCGCTGGTTGCGGGACGAGGTGGCCGCCGACCTGGCGCATTTCCTGGCCGATCCGTCGACCGGCATCCCCGCGGATGCCGTCCTGGACCGGATCAGGGGCCGCGACAGCTGAAGCGGGCGGTGGAGGTCTTCTTCACACCGCTTGCGGAGCGGCACCTGGAAAGCCTTCACCGCTATATCGCCGAGAACGGCTTCGGGAGTCGCGCCGACCGCTTTGTCGGTGATCTCATTTCTCATTGCCCGGGCCTGGCGACCTTCCCAATGCGCGGCGTGAGCCGCCAGGATATCGTTCCTGGGCTTTGGATCATCGGCTTTCGCCGGCGGGTCAGCATCGCCTATGCGGTGACGGACGGTGCCATCTACATTGCCGGCATCTACTACGCCGGCCGTAATGTGCCGCCCGGTCCGGTCCGGTCCGGCCTTCCCGCGCAGGGGCACGGGATCAGAAGAAAGAGCAATGATCGGGGAGGATGAGCCGCATGAAAGTCGGCGTGCTGCAGTTCTACAGCTGGCCGGACCGGCGGGTGCCGCTGGCCGAGGTCTATGGCCGCGCGCTGGAGCGGATCGAGGTGATGGACCGCTCCGGCTATGACGCGGTCTGGCTGGCGGAGCATCATTTCTCCGGCTACAGCGTCTGCCCATCGGTGCATATGATGGGCACCCTGGCGGCAGCCCGTACCAGCCGCCTGCGGATCGGCACGGCCGTCTCGCTGGCGGCCTTCTACCACCCGCTGCGGCTGGCGGAGGAGGTGGCGCTGCTGGACCAGATCTCCGGCGGGCGGGTGAACTGGGGCGCCGGCCGCGGCTTCTCCCGCGGCGAGTTCGAGGCCTTCGGCGTGCCGGCGGCAGAGAGCGCGGCCCGCTTCCGCGAGGCGGTGGACGTGGTGCTGCGGGCCTGGACGGAGGAGCGGTTGAGCTATGCCGGCGCCTTCTTCTCCTGCGACGGTGTGGAAGTGCTGCCGAAGCCGCTGCAGGCGCCGCATCCGCCGGTCTGGATGGCGGCGACGTCGGAGCCCGCCATCGACTGGGCGGCGGGGCAGGGCTTCACCATCCTGATGGACCCGCATGCCACCTTCGACGAGCTGGCGGCGAAACGCCGCTTCTACGGCGAGCGGCTGGCGGCATCGGGCCACGACATTGCCGGCCGGGAGATCCCGATGGCGCGGCTGATCGCACTGGCGGAGGACGACGACAAGGCGGAGGCGGTCGCCCGTCGCGGTGCCGCCTGGCTGACCGATTCCTATGCCGGCCCGGGGCACAACACCGTCGAGCTGCAGAAGCGCGACCTTGGCGGCAAGGATCCGACCGACCGCTATGTGGAGCAGGTGATCCTGCACGGCTCGCCGGACCGGGTGGTGGACCGGATCCTGGAACTGAAGGAAACCGTGCCGCTCAGCTATCTGCTCTGTGCGCCGCTGAGCCAGGAGAGCTTCGGCCTTCTGACAGAGAAAGTGCTGCCGCGGATCCTGTGAGGGGGCAAGCGGCGCCGGTCACGCGGTCTGTCGCGCGGCCTCCATCCGCTGCCAGAGGGGCCGCATCGCCTCGGTGAGCATCGCGAAGGTCTGGTAGCGGTCGCCGTAATGGACGGCCATCGCCGGATCGGGGGCGAATGCTGTGCGGGGGCCGGCCATGGCCTGCGCCCCGGCGGCGAGGTCCGGGAACAGGCCGGCGCCGGTGCCGGCGGCGATCGCGGCCCCCAGGGCGCCGGTTTCCGGACGCGCCCCGGTCGTGATCGGGATGCCCAGCACGTCGGCGAACATCTGCGGCCAGACGGTGCTGCGGGCGCCGCCGCCCGACAGCGCGGCGGTGTCGAAGGCGATGCCCGCCTGCCGCAGCACCTCGACATGCCGGCGATGCTCGAAGGCGACGCCTTCGAACAGGGCGCGCAGCAGATGCCCTTCGCCATGCCAGCCCGCGAGCCCGTAGAAGCCGGCGCGCATGAAGGCCCCCTGTCCCGAGCCGTAGAGGAAGGGGTGGAAATAGGGATCGTCCGGTGCCGGCGCGACCGCTTCCACCAGGCGGCCGCAGGCGGCGAAGGGGTCCGGATGATGCGCCCCGCGCTCCACCAGCTCGCGGACATACCATTCCAGGTTGGCGGCGGAGGTGGCGCTGGACTCGATCGCCATGAAGCGGTCGGGGGCGAAGGCGGAGACCATGAACAGAAGCGGGTCGGCGGGCAGGCTGTCGGTGATGACCTGGTTGATGCTCCAGGTGCCGGCGATGATCGACGCCTCACCCGGCGCGGCGATGCCGGAGCCCAGCGCGCTGGCCACCACGTCGAACAGCCCGCCGACCACCGGCGTGCCGGCGGCGAGGCCGGTGGCCGCCGCCGCCTCGGCGGTGACGGTGCCGGCGATCTCCGCCGGGCCGACCAGGTCGGGCAGCAGGGGCAGGGCGTCGGCAAGGCCGTAGCCGGCCATCAGCTCGGCGTCATAGCGGCCCTCCGGCAGCCGCAGGAAGCCGGCGCCGCTCATGTCGGATATGTCGGAGACCCGCCGCCCGGTCAGGCGGAAGGTCACGAAGTCCTTGCAGAGAAAGGCGGTGGCGGCGCGGCCGTAGAGCTCCGGCGCGTGGCGGCGCAGCCAGGCGAGCAGGGTCGGGGTCTGCGACGGCCAGGGTGCCTGGCGGCAGATCTCTTTCAGCCGCCCGCCATTGCCGTCGGCGGCCAGCTCCGCCGCCAGCCCGGCGGCGCGCATGTCGAGCGAGGTGATGGCCGGCAGCGGTTCGCCGGCCCGGTCCAGCAGGTAGAGGCCGTTGCCGTGGCCGGCACAGCCGATCGCGGCGACGGCGCCGGGCGCAGCGCCGCTCCCCTCCAGCACCTCGCGGATCACGGCGGCGGCATTCGCCCAGAGTTCGCCCGCGTCGCGCTCGACATGGCCCGGGGCGGGCGAATGCGCGCTGCCGTCGCGGCGGCTGGCGGCCAGCTGGTTGCCGTCGCGGTCGAACAGCACCGCCTTGATGACGGTGTTGCCGGCGTCGAGGCCGAGCAGGAGGTCGCCGTCAGCCACCCTGGTAGATCTCCCAGGCTTCTTCGCCGGAGGCGCCGCGGTGGATCATCGCCATCAGCGCCGCCACGACCCGCTTCGGATCGTCATGCTGGTAGACGTTGCGGCCATAGACCAGGCCCCGCGCGCCCTGCGCCAGCAGCGCCGCCGACTTGGCCAGCACGGCGCGCAGATCCTCCTTTCCGCCGCCGCGGACCAGGACCGGCACCCGGGCGGCCTCCACCACCCGGTGGAATTCCTCCGGGTCTTCAGTCGGGTCGGCCTTGATGATGTCGGCGCCCATCTCCGCGGCCAGGCGCACCAGGGTGACGATCTTCGCGGTGTCGCCGTCGACCTGGTAGCCGCCGCGCACCTCGTTGGGCAGCATCACCAGCGGTTCGATCATCAGCGGCATGCCGTAGCGGGAACAGGCGGCGCGGGTGGCGGCGATATTGGCGACGCATTGCCGGAACAGGTCCGGTTCGTCGGGCAGCATGAACAGGTTCACCACCACGCAGGCGGCATCCATTTCCAGCGCGCCGATGATCGGCTCGTCGCGGTTCTGCAGTTCCGCCCACATCACCCGGTGGCGGCGGTCGTTGTAGGGATTGCCCATGTCGATGCGCATCACCAGCGCGGGCTTGCCCTTCTCCGGCCGGGACTGCAGCAGGTCGGCCTGGCCGTAGTTCATCTGGATCGCGTCGGGCGCGGCGGCCACCAGCTGGTCGACGACCCCGGCCATGTCCTCCAGGCCCGCCATGAAGCCGGGCTCGTTGCAGACGCCATGGTCGATCGCCACGTCCAGGCAGCGGCCATGGGTGAAGAGGCGGTTCATCCGCGCCTTCGGGCTTATGCGCATTGCAGGTCTCCCGTGATGTTGCGGTCGCGGCCGGCCAGCAGGCCGACGGTCAGTCCATGGTCCCGCTCCAGCATGGCGCGGAACGCGGCCTCCGCTTCCGCCGCCTTTGCCGCCGGCCAGCCCAGTTCCTCGGCCAGGATCGCGGTCGTCTCCGCGATCGCGGCGGAGGAGAGCGCGCCGGTGATCGCCAGCGAGGTGCGGCGCTGCAGCAGGTCGGCATGGCTGCGGGCATGTTCGTGCCGGATCAGGTAGCGCAGTTCGGCCTGGCTGTAGGCGGTGCCGGCGAGCGGCCGGTCCTGTCGGTCGCGGCAGAAGTCGAGGATGCGGCCGGCATGGCTGCCGTAATGGCCGATGACATGGGTCGCACGGGCGGGATCGACGCCGAACTCTGCGACCAGCGCGTCGGTCATTGCCGCCACCGCCGCTTCGTCGGCCGGATAGCCGGCGCCGCCGCCGATCGGCAGGTCGTCGGTGGCGACACGGCGCGGCCGGTCCAGGAGCGCCAGCGCCCGGTCGGCGGCCTGGGCGCCGAAGGCGCGGAAGGTTGTCCACTTGCCGCCGACCAGGCAGAGGATCGGCGGGCTGCCCGGGATCTCCTGCACCACATGGTCGCGGGAGATGCGGCCGGTGAAGCGGGCATCGCTGCGCACCAGCGGCCGCACGCCGCTGTAGCGGTAGACGATCTGCTCCGGTGCGACCGCGATGCCGGGAAAGACGTAGGACAGCGATTTCAGGATATAGGCGACCTCCTCCGGTTCGCAGCGCACCGCGACCGGCCGGTCGACCCGGATGTCCGTGGAGCCCAGCAGGACCCGATCCAGGTAGGGGAAGAGGATGCACACCCGCCCGTCGACATTTTCGAAATAGATCATATGACCGTTCAGGGCGCGCAGCAGGGCGGGATGGTCGAGGATCAGGTGCGAGCCCTTGGTGCCGCCGACCAGCGGGCGGGGGCGGGAGCCCGGCGCGGCGACGGCCAGGTTGGTCTCGTCCGCCCACGCGCCGGTGGCATTGACGATGACGTCGGCCTGCACCGTGAGAGAGGACCCGGTCAGGGAGTCCGCCAGGACGATGCCGGCCCCGTCCCGGCCCAGCGCAGCCATGTGGTTGATCGCCAGGGCGCCGCCATGCGCCTGCGCCGCGTCCTGCAGCAGTTCGATGCCCAGCCGTTCGGGATGGCTGATCCAGGCATCGTGATAGGTGGCCGACCAGCGGATATTCGGCGGCAGGTCGGGCCAGAGCCGCGCCGTCTCCGCCCGGCCGCGGAAGACATGGGGTGGCATGCTGCGCCGCCTGCGCGCCAGGCGGTCGTACAGCCAGAGGCCGGTCTTCACCGCCAGCGCGCCGCGCTCCGCCGGCCGGTTGCGCAGGCCCAGCATGCCAGTCAGGCCGTTGAGCAGGCCGGAGAAGGTGCGCTGGATCGGCACCGTGGTCGGCAGCGGCCGGACCAGATGCGGCGCATTGCGCAGCAGGGCGTCGCGTTCCTGCAGGGATTCGCGGACCAGCGCGAACTCGCCGTTCTCCAGGTAGCGCAGCCCGCCATGGATCATCCGCGACGGTGCGGAACTGCAGGCACCGCAGAAATCGCCGCGGTCGACCAGCAGCACGTCGACCCCCTGCAGCGCCAGCTCACGGAACGCGGAAATGCCGTTGATGCCGCCGCCCACCACGAGCGCCTGCACCTTCGGTTCCGCCGTCAGCGCGGCGAGCATCTCTTCCCGCGTCCTGGCCATGGCTCGCTGCCGCCGGCAGGGCTGCCGGCGTTCTCTCCTTTCCCTGTCCCGTGGGCCCCGGGGGGCCGTCAGGCGTGGATGCCGGCGAGGTGCGTGGCGGCGGCCGCGTCGATCGCGGCCAGGTCGTGCGCCGTCAGGACGAGCGCGCCGGCGCGGGCATTTTCCACCGCCTGGCCCGCGTTGCGCGCGCCGCAGAGCGCGAAGGTGATCCCCGGCTGCTGCAGGGTCCAGGCGATCACCAGCTCGGCGATGCTGGCGCCATGGGCGTCCGCCACGGGCGCCAGCTCGGCCGTGAAGGACGCGACCTTGCGGCGGTTGTCCACGCTGAAGCGCGGATCGGAGATGCGCAGGTCGTCGCCCTCGAAACGGCGCTCCGGCCCGATCTTCCCGGTCAGCAGGCCCAGCGCCAGCGAGGAATAGCTGAGGATCGAAATGCCGCGCTCCCGGCAGGCGGGCACCAGGTCTGCCTCGATATCGCGATGCACCATGCTGAACTGCTCCTGGATCGCATCCAGGGTGCCGGCGGCGGCATAGGCGGCGATATCCGCAGCGGTCACGTTGCTGGCGCCGATCGCGCGGATCTTGCCCGCCCGCTTCAGGTCCTGCAGCGCGCCCATCGTCTCCGCAACCGGAGTGGTCGGGTCCTGCCAGTGGGTGAAGTAGAGGTCGATATGGTCCGTGCCGAGCCGGCGCAGGCTCTGCTCCACCTCGTGGGCGATGGAGTCCGGCCCCAGATAGCGATGCACCGGGCGGCCGTCCTGGTCGAAGAAATGGTTGCCGCGGTCGGTGTGCCAGACCAGGCCGCATTTCGTCGCCAGCACGACCTCGTCGCGGCGGCCGGCGATCGCCTTGCCGACGATCTCCTCCGACCGGCCCATGCCATAGGCGGGCGCGGTGTCGACCAGGGTCACGCCGGCATCGATGCCCGCCCGGATCGCGGCGATCGATTCCGCCTCGTCCGTGCCGCCCCACATCCAGCCGCCGATCGCCCAGGTGCCCAGTCCGATGGCGGAAGCCTTGATGCCGGAGCCGCCGATTTCCCGTGTCTGCATGCGTTTCACCGCCTTTCCCTTGGTTCCGGTATCGTGCCGGCCATGCGGCCGCGCCTATCCATCGAGCGTCTCGAGGACCGCCTGGGCGGTCGCTTCGTCGCAGACCATGGCCTTCACGTGGCGGCCGCGCAGGGCGGCGCAGATCGGCTCCACCTTGTTTGCGCCCGATGCGACGCCGATGGTGAAGGGGATCGCGTCGAGCGCGTCCGGGGCCACGGCGACGAGCCGGGCATTGAGCTGGTAGTCGCAGGGCCGGCCGTCCCGGTCGACGAGATGCGCCAGCAGCTCCCCCGCCGCGCCCGCCTTCTCGATCTCCGCCCGGTTGCCGCGGCTGCCGGGATGCAGGTCGTAGTAGCTGGAATCGCCGGACAGGATGGAGCCGATGCCCAGCACCGCGACCTGTGCCGCGCGGGCCCGGTCCAGGGCCTCGGTCACCGACTTCATCCCCATCAGCATCTCCTTCTCCGCCACGCTGTCGGCGAACAGCGGTGCATGGATCAGGAAGGCGGAGCCGCCCAGCTTGTCGGCCATCTGGGTCGCGACATGGTTGACGTCGGTATAGTGCTTGCCCTGCACGCAGCCGGTCAGGGGCACCACCTCCACGGCATAGGCGCGATCCGGCGCAAGGCCGGCCACGACGGCGCTCACCCCCTTGCCGCCGGTGATGCAGATCGTGTCGCCGTCGCGCAGCCGTTCCAGCAGCAGCCCTGCGGCCGCCGCACCGACCTGCTGCAGGGTGGTCTCCGCATTGGGGGAGGTGGTGGGCGTGATCCGCACCGCCTCCAGCCCGGCCGCCTCGCGCAGCCGTGACTCCAGGTCGAACAGCGCCTGGTAGCGGCTGCGGATACTGATCTCGACCATCCCCAGCTCGCGGCCCTGCTTGATCAGCCGGTTCACCTTCGGGTGCGACAGGCCGGTGATCTTCGCGATCTCCGCCTGGGTGATGCCCTCCTGGAAGTGCATCACCAGCACGCTGTAGATCTGTCGTTCCAATTCGTAGCGGCCGAAATCGCTGGCGATCCTCATCGCGCCCTCACCTCGACTTCCGCCGGTGGAGGTAGAGGTCGAACGACACTGCGGCGAGCAGGATCGAACCGCGGATGATGTCCTGCCAGTAGACGGAGACGTCCAGCAGGGCGAGCGAGCTGGAGACCACCGACAGGAGGATCGCGCCCAGGATGGCGCCGAGGATGGTGCCCTGGCCGCCGGTCAGGCTGGCGCCGCCGATCACCGCCGCGGCGATCACGTTCAGCTCCATGCCGACGCCGAAGGTCGGCTGCGCGGAGCCGAAGCGGGCCATGTAGATGATCCCCGCCACGCCGGCCAGGGTGGAGCAGAGCACGGTGGTCGCGACGACTACCCGCTGGGTGCGGATGCCGGAATAGGCCGCCGCCTTCGGATTGCTGCCGGTATAGAACACCTTGCGGAAGGCGGTGGAGCGCCGCAGCAGGAAGTCGAAGGCCAGCACGAAGATCACGAAGAAGACGATCACGAACGGGATCACGCCGATCGACCCCTGGCCGATGAACTTGAACTCCGGCGGCAGGGTGAAGAGCCCGATCGGCCGCCCGCCGGTGAGCAGCAGGCAGGCGCCGCGGGCGATCACCATGAAGGCCAGCGAGACGATGAAGTGGTGCAGGCCGATCCGGGTGACGCAGAGCCCCATCGCCAGCCCGATGCCGGCACAGGCGAGGATGGCGAGCGCGGAGGCGGTCCAGGGATCGATGCCGGCGAGGAACAGCCAGCCTGCCAGCACCATGGCGAAGGCGACCACCGAGCCGACCGACAGGTCGATGCCGCCGGAGATCAGCAGGATGGTCATGCCGACGACGACGATGCCCTCGACCGCGAAGGCCATGGTCATCGCCCGCATATTTTCCCAGGTCAGGAAATAGGGCGAGGCGAAGCTCATCGCCACGAAGAGCAGGACCAGGATGAGGACGAGGCCTGCCTCCCGCTGGCGGGCGAGCCGCCGCGCGACACCGGTCCGCGGCTGGCTGCGGGCCGTGCCCGCGTCCTGAAGGCGCAACTCGGTCAATGCAGGTTCTCCCCCTCCGGGCGCAGGCTCTCCCCTTCCGGCCGGACCGTGCGTTCGGTGAAAGAGGCGAGCCGGATGATGTTCTCTTCCGTCAGGGCGTCGCCGGCCACCTCGCCGTTCAGCAGCCCCTCGCGGACGACCAGGACCCGGTCGCAGAGGCCGATCAGCTCCGGCAGCTCGGAGGAGACGACGACGATGCCGACGCCGTTGTTTGCGAGCTCCCGGAGGATGCGGTGGATCTCCGCCTTGGCGCCGACATCGACCCCGCGGGTCGGCTCGTCGAGGAAGATCACCCGGGGTTCCACCGACAGCATCTTGGCGAGCGCGACCTTCTGCTGGTTGCCGCCGGAGAGAGAGGAGACCGGGTCGTCGATGCTGCCGCGCTTCAGGCCCAGCCGGTCGCCAAGCCGGCCGGCCTGCTCCGCCTCCTTCTCCGCATCGACGGTGCCCCAGCGGCTGGAGACCTGCCGCAGGTCGAGCGCGGAGACGTTCGCCGCGATCGGCAGGTCGATGAAGACGCCGTCGCCCTTGCGATCCTCCGACAGGTAGACAAGTCCGTTGTCGATGCTGTGCCGGTAGGAGCGGATCGGCAGCTCGGTGCCGTCGAGTTCCAGCCGGCCGGCGGTGACCGGGTGCAGGCCGCAGATGCCCTTCACGATCTCGCTGCGGCCGGCGCCGATCAGCCCGGCAAGCCCCAGGATCTCGCCGCGGCCCAGGGTGAAGCCGACATCCCGGAAGCGCTTGCCGTCGGTCAGCCCGGCGACCGACAGGAGCGGTGCCGGCGGCGGCGCGGCCGCATCCCGCTTCGGCGGATAGAGCTTGCCCAGCACCCGCCCCACCATGGAGTTCACGACGAAGTCCGGGGTGATCTCCGCCACCTCCCGGGTGGCGATGTGGCGGCCGTCGCGGAACACGGTGACCCGGTCGCAATTGTCGAAGATTTCCACCATGCGGTGGGAGATGTAGATGATCGAGATGCCGCCCGCGGCGAGCCGGCGCATGATGCCGAACAGCAGCTGCGCCTCGTGCTCGGTCAGCGCGGCGGTCGGTTCGTCGAGGATCAGGATGCGGCAGTCCAGGGTCAGCGCCTTGGCGATCTCCACCAGCTGCTGGCTGGAGATCGACAGGTCGCGGACCAGCAGGGTCGGCTCGATCGGGCTGAGCTGGGCCAGCGTCTCGCGGGCGCGGGCATGCAGCGCGGCATAGTCCATGAACCATTTCCGGCTGGCGTTGATCTCCGCCATGAAGATGTTCTCTGCCACCGTGACGTCGGAGCAGAGCGCGATCTCCTGGTGGACGAAACCGATGCCCAGCTCCTGCGCGCGGGCGGGAGAGGTGATCTCCACCGGCGCGCCGTTCAGGAAGATCTCGCCGCTGTCGGGGCGCAGGATGCCGTCGATGATGTTCATCAGGGTCGACTTGCCGGCGCCGTTCTCGCCCGCGATGGCATGCACCTCGCCGCGGCGCAGCTCGAAATCGACGCCGCGCAGCGCCTGGATCGCGCCGAACGACTTGCTGACATTGGAGATCCTGAGGACGAGGTCGTCGGCCATGAGCCTTGTCTTCGCAGTGGCGGCGTGCGGGAACGCGGGGGAACCGGGGGGAGAACGGGGCGGTCGCGCCCGCCGCCGGAAGGCGGCGGGCGGACCCTGCCGCTGCCTAGCTGCGGCCTTCCATATAGGCGTTCAGGTCGAAATCCTCGGCATTCTCCTTCGTGATCACGGCGAAGCCGTTGTCGATGAAGGGAATGCCCATCGGATTGTAGCCGGACCGCTCATAGTCGTTGAACGGATCGATCATGTCCGGATGCGCGGCCATGAAGGTGGCGACGAAGCCCATGAAGCCCTGCATGCCCTGGTTCGGGTTCAGCGCCATGTGGACATTGCCGGCCTTGATATGCTCCAGGGTCGTCGGGGTGACATCGGCATGCATGATGACGACGTCGGCCTTCGCCTCCAGCACCGCGGCGACCGCGCCCTCGGCCGAGCCGGCCTCCGGGATCCACAGCGCGCCGAGATTCGGGTTCGCCTGCAGCATCGACTGGACGGCCTGGTAGGCGCGGTTGGCGTCCTGGTTGGAAGCCTGGCGGCCGACCAGCTTCATTTCCGGATAATGCGTCTTCATATAGTCGATGAAGGCGGTCACCCGCAGGTCGTGGTTGCTCTGGCCCGGATTCTCCAGCACCGCATATTCGCCGGAGCCGCCGAGTTGCTCGGCGATCTCCTCCGCCGCGAACTTCGCCTCCGCCAGATTGTCGGAGGTGATGTAGGAGGTGCGCTTCGAGTTCGGGCTGTCGGCGGCAAAGGTCACCACCGCCACGCCGCTATCCACCGCCCGGTTGATCGGCTCGATGAACGGGTCGGCCTGCATTGGGTGCAGCAGGATGCCCTTCGGCTTCTTCACGAGGTCCTGCTCGAACGAGGCGATCTGCTTGGTGATGTCGTAGTCCGGCGTGCCGGAGAAGATCACCTCGCAGCCCATGGCCGAGGCGGCCTGCTTGAAGCCCTCGAACACCGGCACCCAATAGGGGTGCGCGGAGACCATCACGTTCATGATGTAGGTGTCGCCCGGTTCGCAGGCGAACTTGCTTTCCGCAGAGGCCGGGGCCTGCGCGATCGTCAGGGCCGCCACCGCGGCGGCGGCGGGTACGCTCAGCTTCTTCCACAGGGATGTCATGGTTTCCTTCCTCCCTTGACCGGCGGGGGTTCCAGCCCCTCGCGCGCCTGTTCTGCAATAAATTTCAGTTGCAGATTATTATTGCAAACCGTAAGGCGCGAAGCGGCGCGGAGTCAAGACGACTTGGCCTCCGGCGCAGGAAGTTCACCGCGCAGGCCGTCGTCGCCCAAAGACGGCAGCCCGGCGGGCCTGCGTTGTCAGCAACCGCTCGTTTGCGGATGGCGGCAATGCAGGCGCCCGCCAACGACCGGGCAGCGTGGCAGGACGCCACGATCCCTGTGGGCCCCATGCCATCTTCGACGAGCTGGTCGCGAAGTGCCGCCTCTTCGGCGAGCCGCCGGCGGCTTCCGGCCGCAACATCGCTGACGGCGCAATCCCGGCGACGAGATCCTTGTGGAATGGCCGATCGCGCTGGCCGTGCTGCTGACGGAAACGGTGCCGCTCAGCTACCTGCGCTGCGCGCTGTCGAGCCGCGAGGCCTTCGCACTGCTGACCGAGAGGGAGACGCCGCACATCTTGTGACCGGGACGGGCGGCGAAGGGAGGAAGCGGAGGCAGCCGCACTCGCAGCGGCCAGCCTGCCCTGCGGACCGATCGCTCACGGCCAACTGGCCGCATTCCCGAGATCATGATGCGGGCAGCGGAGGGGCCGCGGCCGTGCAGGCGCCTGGGGACCAGCGCCGCTGCGCGCCGGTACTACCGGCGATGCCCTGGATAGGGCTTGGGTTCCGTCAACGCACCGTCGCAATCGGTCCCGCCGCCGATACAGCCATATTTCCGGCCCTGCAGGATCAGCTTGTAGGTGACGCCGCTGCCCGGCGGCACTGCCGGCTCCGTGGCGGCGGTCAGCCGGAATCCAGCCTTGTCCTGGAAGATGATCACAAAGTCGGATCCGCCGAAGGCGAAGTTCGCAAACTCCCAGCCCTTCTCTGCCGCGGCGCCTTCCTTCACCCAGTCGCGCAGCCTGATGGCCGATACCTGCGCCATTCCCATGGGCGCAGCGATGACCGTGCCGTACCGCTCGGTTTCTATGCCGAGCACCAGCCGGGTCTGGCCGAACTGCCAGTCCGGTGTGTCCATCGGGTCGTAGAAGCCGTCACCGGTCGGGCTCGCCTCGGGCGAGACCCAGCCCGACTTCAGCCGGACGCCAGACTGGAAGTGCCGCATATAGACCAGCTTGCCGCTCACCGGGAGGTGGAGACGGTGATAGTTGTTCACGTTCAGGAACTGGTGGGTGAAGGTGCCGCCATGAAACAGGTCCGTGTCGATGCTGCCGAAGCTCTCCAGCACGCGCTCGCCCGGCCTGCCGGCGATGAACTCGGGAATCGAACTGTAGAGCTGGCCCTTGATCACCATCCCGTTCTGGGCAATGCCGTCATAGCTGGTCACCAGATGACCGCGGTCGCTGATCGGCCAGGTTCCGGCGGGCGTGCTGTCGCCGATCGCAACCACTGTGCGCGGATCGGTGCGGCCGGCGACCGGCCGGGAGGCGTTGGGAAAGGTATCCGCGCACAGCTCCCGGGTGAAGAAGTCCTGGAAGGTGGCGTAGCCGCCCTCCGGCGGGCAGTACCAGTCGCCGAAATTCGGATCGCCGGTGAACTCCGGCAGATATTGGGCCGAGGCGGGCGTTTCGAGATAGGCGCCCCAGGACTCGGTCACGCCGCGAAGCCAGCGCGAGAATGCGTCGTTCTGGAACTGGATCTGGCCCCGTGGGTCCGTGGTCAGCTGCCGGTCCACCAGGAAATAGGTGTAGGAAATCAGATCCAGGATGTTCCAGTTGCAATAGTTCGCCCCGTCCATGCCGGCATGCATGCCGGCGCCGCGCTGCGGGCCGGTCGGGATGTTCCTGGGGTCGTAGGTGACGAGGGCATCGATGAGGTCGTAGTACGCCTCCAGCGAGTCGACCGGGTTGGTCGCCGGATCGTCATTGATCCGTCGTGCCGAGGCGAGCGAGGCGGTCAGGTCCTGGCGGACAGCCTCGTCGCTCTGGACGAGTTCCATCAGGGTCCTGGTGATCGGCTGCCGCTCGACCGGCGGACATGTCTCCGCTCCCGCCGGCAGGGCGGCGAAGGTCGAACAAAGCCCCAATGCCGCGATCATGCCCCATTTGACGGTCCGGTTCATCGCGTTCCTCCCCGACATGAGCCGATAGTGACGCTTCCGCCCGACCAGCATGGGGGCCGTCCGCATCTGCACAGGCGCGATCGTCCCGTCCACATGCCGCGCCGCCGACGATCCGGCGAAAACGATGCTGCGGGCTGACGTCGAGGGTAACGCCGCGGGCATCATGCGTCGACATGGCGGCCCCAGCGATGGCGGCCCGATCCGTGGGGCCGGTCGGCCAAAATGTGGGCGAGGTGCTTCTCGCGCCGCGTGCTGGTCCGACTGAAGGATGGGATCCTGCAGCAGAAGGCAGCGGTGCTGCTGAGCGGCCCGCTCTGCGTGCCGCTTACACCCCCCGGAACTTCGGCTTGCGCTTCTCCAGGAAGGCGGTGCGGCCCTCCTGGAAGTCCTGGCTGGCGAAGCATTCGGAGACCAGCCTGTCCACCGCGGCGCGGTCGCGCTGGCTGGGGTCGCGCAGCAGGTCGTCGACGGCGGTGGCCACCGCCTTGATCGTCAGCGGCGCGTTCTCCGCGATGCGGGCCGCCATCTCCGCCACCGTATCGTCCAGCGCCTCCGGCGCGACGGCGCGGTTGACCAGGCCCATCGCGGCGGCCTCCTGGGCGGTGAACTGGCGGGCGGTGAACAGCACCTCCTTGGTGAAGGAGGGGCCGATCAGGTCGACCAGGGTCTTCACCGCATCATAGCCGTAGCCGACACCCAGCCGGGCGGCCGGGATGCCGAACACGGCGCCGGTCTCCGCCACCCGCAGGTCGCAGCAGATCGCCATCGCCATGCCGCCGCCCATGCAGAAGCCGTGCACCCGGGCGATGGTGGGCTTCGCGGCATGGCGCACCGCGGCATAGGCGTCGGTGGTGGCGGCCTCATAGGCCTTCACCCCTTCCGGCGTGCCGCGCTCGATCTCGAAGCGGGAGATGTCGGCGCCGGCGGTGAAGGCCTTCTCGCCTTCGCCCTTCAGCACGATCACCCGCACTTCGGGGTCGGCCTCGAACTCGTGCACGATCTCCGTCACGCCCTGCCACATGGCAAGGCTCAGTGCGTTGCGCCGTTCCGGGTTGTTGATGATGAGCCAGCCGAGCCCGTTCTCGCGGCGGGCGATCAGCTTGCCATCGGCATAGGCGCGTTCGGAAGTCATGCGGTGCGGTCCTGGCTTTCTGGAATGGGTCGGGGCGGTCGATGAGAAGGCTCAGACGATATTGCCTTCGTGCAGCCGTGCAATAGCGGCCGGGTCATAGCCCAGTTCGGCAAGGATCGCATCCGTGTCCGCGCCGCGCTCCGGCGCCGCGCGGAACGGCATGTCGCGCGTGCCGCTGAGCGCGATCGGCTGCCCGACCAGGGTGCGGCTGCTGCCGTCCGGTGCGGCATAGTTCCGCGCCATCCGGTTGTGGCGCACCTGCGGGTCGTCGAAGGCCTGGCGGATCGTGTTCATCGGCCCGGACGGAATCTCCGCTTCGTCCAGCAGCTTCAGCCAGTGGGCGGCCGGTGCCGTCGCCAGCCGGTCCTCGATCGCCGCGTTCAGGTCCGCACGATTCTGCTGCCGCGCCTTCAGGCTGGCATAGCGCGGATCGTCGGCCCATTCCGGCGCGCCCAGCACTTCGCAGAGCCGGCGCCACATGCTCTGGCCGACCGGGGCGATGTTGATCGGGTCGTCGGCGGTACGGAACAGCCCCATCGGCACGTTGGTGGGATGGTCGTTGCCGGCACGGCCCGGTTCCTCCCCCGCCATCAGCCAGCGGGCGGCCTGGAAGTCGAGCATGAACAGCTGTGCGTTCAGCAGCGAGGTCTGCACCCACTGGCCCCTGCCGGTCCGGTCGCGATGCACCAGTGCCAGCAGCACCCCCATCGCGGCCATCAGGCCGGCGGAGAGGTCGGCGACCGGGATGCCGACCCGCATCGGTCGCCCGTCCGGCTCCCCCGTCACCGACATCAGCCCGGACATGCCCTGCACGATCTGGTCGACGCCGGGGCGCGGCCGGTAGGGCCCTTCCTCGCCGAAGGCGGAGAGCGAGGCGTAGATCAGCCGCGGGTTGATGCCGGCCAGGTCGTCATAGCCGACACCCAGCCGATGCTTCACGTCGGGGCGGAAATTCTCCACCACCACGTCGGCCGTCGCCGCCAGCTTCAGGAACAGGTCGCGGCCTTCCGGATTCTTCAGGTCCAGGGTCAGGCTGCGCTTGTTGCGGTGCAGGTTCTGGAAGTCGGGGCCGGAGCGGCTGCCGCCCAGCGCATTGTCGCCTTCCAGGGCCGCCGGCAGTTCCACCTTGATCACGTCGGCACCCCAGTCGGCGAGCTGGCGGACTGCCGTGGGTCCGGCGCGCACCCGGGTCAGGTCGAGGACACGGATATGTGAGAGCGGCAGCGCCTGTTCTGTCTCGGTCATCTGGTACCGTTTCGGGCAATCGGGCGCCGGCCGCCATCATCGGCCTGCCGGGCCCCTGGAGGGAGGAGATCCTCATGAACGTTCCGGATCGCATGTTGGTCGGTCGGCGCCGCCTGATGCAAGGTGCGGCCGGCCTGCTGGGCGGCCTGCCGCTGGCAGCCGTGCTGGCGGACCCGAAGCTGGCCCGCGCGGCGGCCGCGGGCCTGCAGGACGTCACCATCGAGGTGCCGGGCCACGGCCAGGCGAAGGCCGCGCTGGCCCTGCCGGCGGCGGAGAGCGCGCCGGCGGTGATGCTGATCCACGAATGGTGGGGTCTGAACGACCAGATCAAGACGGTGGCGGCGGAACTGGCGCAGCTGGGCTATGTCGCGCTGGCGATCGACCTGTTCGACGGCAAGGTGGCGACCACGCCGGACGCGGCGCGCGCCCAGGTGCAGGGCATGCAGGACGAGAAGGGGAAGGCGATCTGCGGCGCCTGGCTGACCTGGCTGGAAACGGCGAAGGTCGACGGGGCGTCGCGCGCCAACGGCAAGCTCGCCACCCTGGGCTGGTGCTTCGGCGGCGGCTGGTCGCTGCAGGCCAGCCTGGTGCATCCCGTCGACGGCACGGTGATCTACTACGGCCGGGTCGGCGGCACGCCGGAAGAGCTGAAGGCGCTGAAAGGCCCGGTGCAGGGTCATTTCGCAGAGAAGGACCAGTTCATCACGCAATCGATGGTCACCGCCTGGACACGGTCGATGGACATGGCCGGCCAGTCCTACGAGGTGTTCTGGTACGACGCCGACCATGCCTTCGCCAACCCGACCGGCAGCCGCTACGACGAGCCGGACGCCAGGCTCGCCTGGGGGCGGACGACAGAGTTCCTGGACCATACGATGCGGTCCTGGTAGCGACGGCGAGGTCGGTTCCGGTGCCGGCGGAGAGTGGGCTGGCGCCCCTCTTCGCCGGCGCCGACCTGGCCGATGCCTTCGCCATCGCGCTGCCCGCCGCTGCCCCGAATGACCCGCTGGTACTGGCAACCTGCGTGTTCGGCAGTATGGGCAGCTGGGTACGGCTGCTGCTGCGCCTGCGAGACGGGATCATGGCGCCGTTCGGGGTGAAGACGACCGATGGCATCCGCCGTGCGCTTGCCGCCGGCGGTGCGGAACATGTCGGCTTCTTCCGGGTGCAGGAGAAGACCCCGCCCGGAGCCGTGCCGGCCGAGATCATCATGGGCGAGGACGACCGCCACCTGAACTTCCGTGCCGCGGTGCTGGTCCGCCCGGCAGGCAAGGACAGGGTCGGGACCGGAGATGCGGCCCGGGAGGTGGTGGCGGTCACCGTGGTCCGCTGCCACAACCGGCTCGGCCGGAGCTACCTGTTCGCCATCACCCCGTTCCACAAGGCGGTCGTGAGATCTTCCCTGAACCGCGCCTCCCGCTCCGGCTGGCGCCCGCCCGCAGCGCGCGATGCGTCACCGGGCCGACGCTCATAGGAGCCGCCATTGCCGGCCTGCGGGCCGAGCGCTCCCGGGACGGGCTGGATGGCGCAGGCGCCGGCCGGCAGCAGAATTCACCGTCCGGCCATAATCCGTCCATCAACCGACCGCAGTTCGCAGGCTTCCTTCGACCATCGGACACCGATGAAGGAAGCCTTCGATGGCATCGATCTTCTCCGCAACCCGCCTGGCCGGCCCCCGGCTGGCAGCCCTTGGCATCGCCGCGGCGGCAATCGGCCTTGGCGCAGCCCCCGCTCCGGCAGGGGCCACGCCTCTCGAGACAACCTGGTACATGAGCGGCGAGGTCCATCAGGCGGCGGCATTCCCGCCCGGCCTGGAAGGGACGATCACCGTGTCCTGCGGTCATGAGCCGGACAAGACGGTGAGCTTTACCGGCCCGATCGGCAGCCGCGGCGACGGTGCCCAGGGCCGCCTGTCCTGCGAGGCTCCGTTCTGGATCCGGGGCCGGATCACCGCCAGGACCGAGAGTGGCGTGCAGAGCGTGGACTGCATCCGCGCGCTGACCAGCTATCCGCATCTCGATCAGCCCAATCCGGCGCTCTGGCGCCATGTATCGTTCGACGGCCAGACCCTGTCCTGCCAGATGATGGGGCCGCAAGGGCGGTGATTCCGGGGCGGTGATTCCGGGGCGGTGATTCCGGGGCGGTGATTCCGGGGCGATGATCCGGTGGATGAAGGCTCCGGCAGGGGCGATGACCTCAGCGCGCTTCGTAGAGCTCCACCCCCTGCCGGATCGCCTTCAGCTTCTCGAACACCACCTCCTCGGCCACGAAGTCGAAGCCGGCGAAGGTGCCGAATCCGCAATCGGTGGAGGGGAACACGCGCGCCGGGTCGCCGGTCACCGCCACCGCCTGGGCGATCCGGTCGGCGACCACCTGCGGATGTTCGACATAGTTGCAGGTGGTGTCCACGACGCCGGGCACCAGCACCCGGTCGGACGGGAAGGGATGCACCTCGAAGGCGCGATATTCGTGCTGGTGGCGCGGGTTGGCGAAGGGGATGGAGAGCTGGCCGACATCGGCGCGGTACAGCACCGGCAGGATCTTCTCCAGCGCCAGGTCGTGCAGGTGCGGCCCGTCCCAGTTGCCCCAGCAGCAATGCAGGCGGATGCGCTCGCGCGGCAGGCCCTCCAGCGCCTTGTTCAGCGCCGCGATGTGGCGGCCGGCCTGTTCCACGAAGCCCTCGTCGGTCAGGTCCTGGTACTTGGTGCAGCGCTCCATCGCCAGGTCGGGCGCATCGACCTGCAGGACCAGGCCGGCATCGACGATGACGCGGTATTCCTTCGCCAGCTCCGCCGCCAGGGCATCCAGATAAGCGTCGTCGCTGTCGTAATGCTTGTTGTCCAGGGTGGTGGCGACGATGCCGGGCGAGGGCGCAGTCATGAAGCCCTGTACCCTGCCGTCGGTACCCTTGTCCTTGAGGGCCGCATTGAGGCGGGCGCATTCCGCCTCCACCGCCGCGGTGGAGGCATAGGCCACCGGCGCTTCCGCGACCGGCGCGTTGCGGATCTTCGCCACGTTGCGCATCCGTTGCGCCATCAGCGCGGCGAAGGTCGGGAATTCCGTATAGTCCATCGGCGGGCGCCGGGTGCTTTCACCGCCGAAGCCGGTCATCCGCTCCACGATGTAGGTCTGGAAGCCGGCGCGGCTCTGCTCGCCGTCATTGGCGATGGTGATTCCGGCATCGACCTGGCGGGCGACCATCTCCGCCACCCGGTCGGCGATCGCCGCCTCCAGCGCGGCGGCGTCCACCGCCTCGCCCTTCTCGCGTGCGATCAGAAGGTCGGCCAGCGCATTGCCGCGGGGCAGGGACCCGACATGGGTGACGTCCATGGGAACGCTCCTTTCAGCAGGTGTCAGAGCCAGGCCAGCAGGCCCAGGCTCAGCACCGGGAACAGGGTGAGGATGACGAGGCGGACCAGGTCGGCGGCGACGAACGGCATGACGCCGCGATAGATCTGCCCCAGGGGCACGTCGCCGGCCACACCGCGCAGCACGAAGACGTTGAGGCCGATCGGCGGGGTGATCATGCCCAGCTCGATCACCACCACATTGATCACCGCCCACCAGATCGGATCGTAGCCCAGCCCGGTGACCAGCGGCAGCACGAAGGGCAGGGTGATCAGCATCGCCGAGACGGTCTCGAAGATGGAGCCCAGCACCAGGTAGATGCCCAGCAGGGCGAAGATCACCACCAGCGGCGGCATGTCGAGCCCCTCCACCGAGCGGACCATCGCCTCCGGCGCGCCGCTGACGGTGAAGAAGTAGGAGAAGATCGAGGCGCCGAAGATGATCAGGTAGATCATCGCGGTGTTGGACGCCGTTTCCTCCAGCGCGCCAAAGAAGCCGCGCCAGCCCAGCCGACCGCGCAGCAGCGCCACCAGGAAGGCGAAGGCGGCGCCGACGGCGGCCGCCTCGTTCACGGTGAAGACGCCGCCATAGATGCCGCCGATCACCACCAGCAGCAGCAGGATCACCGCCCAGCTCTGGCGCAGCACCGTGAAACGCTCCGCCCAGGAGAAGCGCTCCCCCGCCGGCCCGGCCTGCGGGTTGATGCGGACATAGATCGCGATGGTGGCGAGGTGCAGGGCGATGGCGATCGCCGCCGGCACCAGCGCGGCGACGAAGATGTCCAGGATCGCCTCCCGCGCCAGCACGGCATAGACCACCATGATGATCGACGGCGGCACCAGGGCGCCGAGGGTGCCGCCGGCGGCGATGCAGCCCGACGCGAAGGAGGCGGCATAGCCGCGGGCCCGCATCTCCGGCAGGGCGACCCGGCCGAAGGTGGCGGCGGTGGCGGGAGAGGAGCCGCAGACCGCGCCGAACACCGCGCAGCCGCCGATCGTCGCCATCGCCAGGCCGCCGCGGCGGTTGCCCAGAAAGGCATAGGCCAGGCGGTAGATGTCCGCCGACAGGCCGCCGGCGGTGGCGAAACTGCCCATCAGCAGGAAGAGCGGGATCACGGCGAGCTCGAAGCTCTCCAGGATGCCGGCCGGCTCCGACACCAGGATCGACAGGGCGGCGCCCCAGCCGCCCAGCAGGCCGAAGCCGACGAAGCCGGCCAGCGCCATGGCGACGCCGATCGGCACCTTCATCAGGATCAGGGCGAACATGCCGCCGACGCCGGCGGCGGCGAGCCAGATTTCATCCATGGTTCAGGCCGCCCCGCCGCTGTCGGCCTCGGCGTAGCGCGACAGTTCCGGCCGGCCGATCGCCATGACGTCGACCAGGACGACCAGCGCCTGCACCGGCAGGCAGAGCGCGAACAGCACCGTCGCAGCGACCCACCAGGGGGCGACCTCCAGCTCCAGCACGAAGGTGGTCTGCCCGCTTTCCAGCAGCTCGCCGGAATAGACGAAGAGCTGCCAGACCAGCAGCACGAAGAAGACCAGGGTGGCCAGGCTGGCCAGGGCGTCGAAGATCCGGCTCAAGGTGCCGCCGGCCAGGTCGGCGAAGAAGGTCACCCGGATGTTGCGCCGCTGCGCCAGGGCGGCGGGGAAGCAGGCGGCCAGCGCCACGGCGATGAACAGGCCGGACAGGTCGTAGACCCCGGCGAAGGGGGCGGAGAACAGCCAGCGCGCCAGCACATCGGCCACCGTTACCAGCGCGATGGCGAGCAGGCCGGCCAGGCCCAGCAGCGCCACCGCGCGGGTGCCGGCGACGGCCCATGTCTCCGGGCGCATCATGATGGGGCAATGTGCAATTCAGAAAGGGACCGCGCCGCGCCGCGCACCCCGCCGTCGTCCCCGGGCCTGACCCGGGGACCGGTCAACGGGCGGCGACGCGGCACCGAATCGCAGCGTCGCCGTTCCGTCACGATCCTCGGGTCAAGCCCGAGGATGACGGCAGCTTTGGTGGAGACAGCAAGGTTGAGGCAGGAGGTGCGGTCCATGTCGCGAAACGCCAACCGCTACTCCTTGCGGATCGCAGCCAGCTCGGACTGCATCGCGTCCAGCAGCTCCGTGCCCTTCTCGTGGCCGGCGGTCCAGTCGTCGATGCAGGGCTTCACCTTGGCGTCCCAGGCGGCGACATCTTCGGCGCTGGGCTCGACGACGGTCTGGTCGGGATCGGCCAGGGTCTCCTTCCGCAGGCGCGCATTCTCCGCGTCCATCGCCGCGCCGAAGGCCTTCGACAGTACCTCGCCGCCATTCTCTGTCATCGCCTTCTGCACCGCGGGCGGCAGTTCGGCGAAGCGCGCCTTGGTCATCACGAAGCCGAAGGGCAGGGCGCCCAGCCGGTTCTCGTAGTGATGGTCGGTAGCGCCCGCCACGCCGAAGGCGTGCAGCGCGGCATAGTGCATCGGCGTGGCGTCGATCACGCCGCGGCTCAGGCTCTCCGGGATCTTGGAGATCGGCATGCCGACCGGTACCGCGCCCAGCGCGGTCAGGCAGGCCTGTTCCAGCTTGCCGGCGGCGCGGATCTTGTGGCCCTCCAGGTCGTCGACGGAATCCATCTCGAAGGTGCCGTGCATCAGGTAGGGCGAGGTGGTGACCAGGGCGAAGACCTCCAGGTCCTCGTAGCCGCGCAGCATCCCCTTGTCGTAGAGCCGCCAGAAGGCGACCGAGCCCTCGGTGGCGTCGTGGATCAGGTTCGGCAGCTCGGTGATCTCGTTGTCGGGGAACAGGCCCGGATTGTAGGCGGGGATGATGAAGGCGATGTCCGCCACCCCGTCCTTCAGCATCTTCAGCTGCTTCGACCCGTCGCGGCCCAGGGTGCCGCCGGGGAACATCTTGATCTCCACCGCCCCGTTCGTGTCGGCCATCACCTTTTCGGCCCAGGGCTTCATGATGGTCTGGTAGGTGATCTCCTTCTCCGGCGTGAAGACGGCGAACTTCAGCTGCAGCGGGTCGTCCGCGGCGGCGGCGGTGGCCAGCTGGCCGCCGAGCATCAGCACGGCGGCGGCGGTCAGGCAGGATTTCAGCATGGTCTCTCCCTCCCCAGGGTCGGTGTTCGGATTGGCTGTCGGCGCTGCGGAAAGATGCGGCTCAGCTACCGCGATTGCCGTCCGCTGCGATCAGCACGCAGGCGAAGATGCAGGGTTCCTCGGTTCGGTTGCTCCAGGCATGGTTGGTGCCGCGCTGGATCACCACGTCGCCGGCCTTCAGGTGCTGCTCGCCCTCGTCCAGCACCAGGTGGACCTCGCCCTTCAGGATGATCGCGAAGTCGACCGTGTCGGTCTTGTGCATGGCGCCGTGGCGGCTGGAGGCCTTGTCCAGGTTCTCGCCCGCACCCATGCCGGAGAAATAGTCCTTCATGGCGTCGAAGTTGCGCTGGCTGTCCGGCGGCACCTCCACGGTGCGGAAGAACAGCCCGGCCGGCGGTACAAGCTTCACCGGGCCGGTCGCGGTGTCGGTGTCGCCGTCGAAGCGGCCCGGCACTGCCGCCATCCGCCACAGGTCGATCAGGCAGGTCAGCGGATTGCCCGGCGGAACGAAGACATTCTCGCGGTCCGGTGTGGTGTCGGGGCCGATACTCTCGTCGGAGACGAAGATCGAGCGTCCCTGCTCGTCATGGCCGGTGACGATCCTGCGCACGGAACTGGGCATGCCGGTCGGCTTCCTCCCTCTTTCGTTGCTGGTGCCGGCCCGAAGGCCGCACCATGGTATTCTCCCGACGCTAGCGGCGCCCTGCGGCAGGAGTCAAACGCTTGTTTCAATCATGTGTTCGTTTAACCTCGGGCCATCCAACGGGAGGCGCGCCGTGAGCGAGGCGAGGATGGCGGGGCTGTCGCGGCAGGATGCTGCCGGCGGCGGGACGGGCGACGCGGCCGAGATGGGCGCCGGCGTCCGCGACCGGATCCTGGATATCGCGGAATCCTGTTTCGCCGAGGAGGGCTATACCGGCGTCTCCCTGCGGCAGATCACGGCGGCGGCGGGGGTGAACCTGGCCGCGGTGAACTACTATTTCGGATCGAAGCTGAACCTGCTGCGGGAGGTGTTCGGCCGCCGCGCCGCGCCGATCAATGCCGAGCGCATGCGCCGCCTGGCCGCCTGCAACGCCGCCATCGATCGCGGCGAGACCGGCGAGGGACAGCCGGGCGCGGCCGCGGCCGTGGTGGCGGCGTTCATCGAACCGACCCTGCGCGGCGGCCATCTGGAAGAGGGCGGCGAGGCCTATCGCCGGATCATGGGCCGGATGTCGTCGAGCCCGCTGCCGGAGGTGCGGGAGATCCTGCACGAGATCTATCGCGAGGCGGCCCTGTCCTTCATCGCCACCCTGTCCAGGGTCGGCCCGCGGCTGACGGAACGCGAGTTCTTCTGGCGGCTGACCTGCATCTATGGCGCGATGCTCTACATCCTGGCCGATACCGGACGCCTGGAACGCCTGACCGACAGCGGCTTCGAGATGAGCCGGGTCGACGAGGCGCTGACCTACGCGATCCCGTTCCTGGCCGCCGGCTTCGTCGCGGCGCCGGTGGATGGCCCGGTGGACGGGATTGCGGAGCGGGAGACGCGATCCTGACCGCGCGGGACGGTGGCGTGGCCACCGGGCAGGGACTGCCCCAGGACCTTCCACCGGGGCGCCTGCCGCTCTATGCGGTCGCGGTCGCGGTTGTGGCGGCCAATGCCTACTACTTCCACCCGATCATCGGCCTGGTGGTGCGCGACCTGCAGGTCGACGCCGCGACCATCGGCCTGGTGCCGGCGCTGAACCAGGTGGCGCTGGCGCTGGGCATCCTGCTGCTGCTGCCGCTGGGCGACCGCTTCAGCAACCGCACCATGGTGACGGCGGCGATTTCCGTGCAGGCTCTGGCCACCTTGATCATGGCACTGGCCGAGAGCTTCCCGATGCTGCTGCTCGGCTCCACCCTGCTCGGCTTCGCCACCCTCGCGCCCTACCTGATGCCGGCCTATGTCTCCAAGCGGGTGGAGAAGCGGCGCCTCGGCCAGGCCACGGCCTGGCTCACCACCGGGGTTGTCGCCGGGGTGCTGTTCGGGCGCGGCATCGCCGGGCCGATGGCCGAGGCGTTCGGCTGGCGCAGCATCTTCTTCGTCGCGACCGGGCTGCTGCTGCTTTGCGCGATCGGCCTGCCGCGGCTGATGGAACGCGGCGAGCGATCGCCGGCGGGCGAAGGCGGGGTCAGGGAACGGCTGGGCTATCTGAACCTCCTGCTGTCGATCGGCCCGATCGTGCGGCGCCATCCGGAGGCGCTGCTCTCGGGCGCGATCCAGGGCCTCAGCTTCGGCGTCTTCCTGGCGCTTTGGCTGGCGCTTGGCCTGCACCTGACCAGCCCGCGGCTGGGCCATGGAGCGGACGTGGTCAGCTATCTCGCCATCCTGTCCGGCGTCGGCCTGCTGACGACGCCGTCGCTCGGCCGCCTGGCCGACCGGATCGGCGCGCGCCGGGCACGGACCCTCTTCCTCTGCCTGCAGATGGTCGCCATCGGCAGCTTCGCCGCCGCCGGCGACGCGGTCTGGTGGATGGCCGTGCCGGCGGTGCTGATGGGGATCTCCGGCCCGATCACCGACGTCTCCGGTCGGATGACGATCCTCGGCCTGGCGCCGGAGATCCGCACCCGGCTGATGACGGTCTATGTCGTGCTGATGTTCGCCGGCGGCGGCATCGCCAGCTGGCTCTCCACCTTCGCCTACGACCTGGGCGGCTGGACGGCCAATGTCACCGTCGCCGCGCTGCTGTCCGGCGCCGCGCTCGTCCTGTCGGCGTGGAGCCTGTGGCGTTGGGGACGGTAGAGGGGGCGCCTTGGACAGCATCCGGACCGGCGCTCGATCATCCTGGTGCAATTCGCCATACGGCATTATATTGAACTTTGATGCCAATTGGCGGAGCGTTTCCGGATGTCGGAATTGCGGCAGGTCGAAGGAACCAGGGCCAGCCCGGACGACGGGCCGATCACGGATGTCGAAGGCGCGGCGATGGCGCGGGCGGCGGTCAACCTGTTCCGGCGCTGGCGGCTGACGGAGGAGCAGGCCTGCATCCTTCTCGGCGGCATCTCCCAGCGGACCTTCGCGCGCTGGAAGGCCGGCGAGGTCGGCCGGCTGTCGCGGGACCTGAAGGCGCGCCTGTCCAACCTGATGGGTATCCACAAGGCCCTCAGGATCATCTTCCGGGACCCCCGGCGCGCCTATGACTGGGTCCATCAGCCCAACGCGGCCTATGGCGGCCGGGCGGCCCTGGACGTGATGCTGGGCGGCGAACTGACGGATATCATGCGGGTCCGGCGATACCTGGATGCGGAGCGCGGCGGCTGGTGACCGATGCCGTCCCCGCGGTGGTGCGGATCTCCTGGTCCCGCGCCTGGCGCATCATCAGGGCGGTCTTCCCACCGATCGCGCTGTTCGAGGATATCGCCGATCCGGCCGACTGGGAGGCCATCGCCTCGGCGGAAGCGAAGACCAATCCCCGTGTCGCCGAAACGGTCGGCATGCTCGACCTGGTGCCACCGGCACGCCGGATTGCCGGCCCGGGCGCATCCTGGGTGATGGCACCCTTCGTCCATGCCTCCCCCGACCGGCCAAGCCGGTTCTCCGATGGACGCAGCGGCGTCTACTACGCCGGCAGCCATCCCGAAGTGGCGATCTTCGAGACCATCCACCACCACAGCCGCTTCATGGCGGCCACGCGCCAGGACGCCGGCTGGACCTCGGAGTTCCGCGAACTCGTCGGCCCGGTCGACGCCGAGCTGCATGACCTCCGCGACGATCCGGTCTTTGCGGTCTGTCTTGACCCGAACGACTATGCCCCGGCCCAGGCACTGGGCGCCCGGCTTCGCGACGAAGGGGCGGACGGCGTCGTCTATCCGAGCGTCAGATGGCCGGCCGGCAGCTGCGTCGCCGCGTTCTGGCCGGATGTCGTGGGCATTCCGCGCCCGGCCAGGCATTTCGCCTATCATTGGGACGGACAAAGCGTGGACCTGGTACGGGAACTGCCGGATGGTCCGACCTTCAGGATTGAAGGGGGGCCGGACTAGGATCCACCGCCGACATAGGCCACCGCCTTGATCTCGATCACCAGGCCGGGGCGGGCCAGGCCGGCGATCTCCAGGATCGTCCAGGTCGGGAAGGGGGCCTTGATATACGCCTCCTTCACCTTCACGAAGTCGGCGAGGTGGCTCTGCAGGCCGACATGGTAGCTGACCAGTTCGACGATATCGTCGAGCGAGGCGCCGGCCGCCTCCAGCACCAGTTTCAGCCGGTCGAAGGCGTTGCGGAACTGGGTCGCGTCATCGTCGGGCAGGGAGCCGTCCGGGTTCGGGCCGATCTGGCCGGCGACGTAGAGGAAGTCGCCGGCGCGCACCGCGGCGGAATAGCCGAACTTGTCGAAGATCGATTTGCCGTCGGCGGCGTTGAACATCGGGTCGGTCGGGTTGATCGCCTGTTTGGTCATCTCTCTCCCCCTATCGGTCAGGTGCGGTTACAGCCGCGTGCCGGGCGGCAGGTCCAGGCCCAGCAGCAGGCTGCCATAGGCCGCGTCGATGCTGTCGGGCTGCAGCAGGAAATGCGAGCTCATGGCGTGCAGGTCGCGGAACTGCCGCTCGATGCGGCTGCCGGCGGGCAGCAGGCTGCCGCCGAGCGCCGCGAACATCCGCTGCGCCTCCGCCAGCGCCAGGCGGCAGGCGATCGCGCTGCGCATGCGCAGGCCGCCGCGCGCCGTCAGGCCCGGCGGCCGGCCGGTGGCGATCGCCGCCTGCAGCTCCGCGGCATCGGCCAGCAGACTGCGGGTCAGGATATCCATCGTGGCGGTGCCGGCAGCGAGCTGCGCCTGGGCATTGGCCTCTTCCCGCGCCGGCCGCTTCGTGCCGGCGCTGACCCGGCCGGCGATGCTGTCGCGGAACGTCTCCGCCACCGCCGCCGCCAGACCCAGCACGGGGGCGGCGACCGACATGGCGAAGACCGGGTTCAGGGGATGGTCGTAGACCGGTTCGTCGTTCGGGCAGTCGGGATGTTTCGCGCCGGACAGCAGCAGCGGCCAGGAGGTCCAGCGATGCGCCGGCACGAAGGTCGGCGGCAGGACGATGTCCCGGCTGCCGGTGCCGCGCATGCCCAGGACATGCCAGCTGTCGGGATCCACGGCGAAGGCGTCAGCCGGCACCAGGACGACATGGGGCTCCGGCGCGGCGCTGCCCGGCAGCGGCACCAGCAGGCCGACCCAGCTGGCCACGTCGATGCCGGAGGCATAGCGCCACCTGCCCGACAGCGTGACGCCGCCGGGCACCGGCTCCGCGACAATGTCGCGGCCGACCCCGCCGGTCAGCATCGGCACGATGGCCGGCCGGCCGCAGAGGAAGACATCCGCCTGCGCCTGCGCAGAGAACTTGCCCAGCATCAGCACGTTGGCGGCGCCCAGGCCGGCGACCCAGGCGGAAGAGGCACAGCCGCGCGCGACCTGGAATATCGCTTCCCAGGCGGCGGCCGGCGGCAGGCCGAGCCCGCCGAAGCGCGGCGGCTGGGTGATGCGGAACAGGTCGGCTTCCGCCAGCCGTGCGGCCACCGCATCGGTCAGCCGGCGGCCGGCCTCCACCTCTTCCTCCTGCGCCCGCAGCCAGGGCACCAAGGCTGCCGCCTTCGCGGCCGGCATGCCGGCCGTCCCGGGCGCTTCGCTCTCCTGTGCGGCTGCCTGCATCCGCCAGCCTCCCCAGTCGCCGTCCGCACCGCGCGGTGCCGGACCATGATCGAGGCAGGCAGTCTAGTGCGGCCGTGGTGCCGGTGCTGTATCCGGCGATACCGGCGCGCGGGGCTGCCGTCTCATGAACGGGCGACCTGGCTAGAAGTCGCTGACCGTCTGGCTTTCGGTCTCGTAGATGTTGGCGGTCCCGGCGGCGGCCTTGTCCGGCTGGCCTGCCTTGCCACCGGCATCGGTTGCCGGTTTGCCGGCGGCCTGCCGCGGCGCGCGGTGCAGGGCCCCGGACCTGGTCTTCCTCATGGCCTTGTTCCTCTGCTGGTCGGTCGGGGCCTGGAGGATCGAGCCGGCCGCGACCCTCGTGCCGGCGGTCATCGTGTCGAGGGCGGGCTCCCCACCCCCCGGCGACGATCGGCCCCCTACAGGTCCAGCTGCTCCAGGAATGTCGACCCGGCAGACACCCGATCCAGGTCGACGGCGGCGGTCCTGCGTTCCGCGGTGTTCCGCTTCGGGGCGAAGGGGCCGTTCGGCTTCGTCTGCGTGCGGGTCATGGCGATGTTCCCTTTCAGCCTGCTGTCGATTCCACGTCGAGGCATGGCGGCCCCGTTTGATGGACATCGGCGCGACGGTCCCGGCACGCAACCGCGTGACACCGGCCGACATACTTGGCTTCATTCCGGGCGGAATTGCGGGACCACGGGAAGAACGGGCGATGAGCGGCGGGCAGCAGGCGACCTGGCGAATGGACGAAGCGCTGACGGCGGCCATCCGGGCACATCGGAGTGCCGGGCGACAGCGGCGCTTTGCCGCCGGCGCGGCGCTGTACGAACAGGGCGAAATCTCGCCGCTGTTCTACTTCGTGGAGGCCGGCATGGTGCAGGTCTCCATCCTGCGCGCGGACGGGACCGAGACGATCCTGGAATATATGGGCCCGGACACGATCTGCGGCGAAGGCGCGGCCTTCGACCGGCTGCCGCGCTTTTCCTCGGCGGTCGCGGTGGAGGAGACAGTGGCGACCGCCTTCGACGCCGACCGGCTGGGCGACCTGTTCGCTGCCGATCCCGGCTTCGCCGCCGCGCTCTTGCGGGCCACCAGCCTGAAGCAGCGGGTGCTGGCGGTGCGGCTGGAACAGCTGGTCTCCCGCGAACCGGAGGGGCGCCTAATGGAACTGTTCCGGCGGCTGGCGGTGATGTTCGGCACCGATCATCCCGGCGGCCGGCTGCTGGTCAACCGGCTGACCCACGAGGAGATCGCGGCGATGACCGGCACCAGTCGGGTCACCGTGACCCGCTGCCTGCAGCGGCTGCGCGAGGCCGGCGCCATCGACCTGGTCGGCGGCCGCTTCCTGGTGCGCGACCGGCCGACGGGGTGACGCCGCCACCGCGCCGGAGACCCGTCAGGGCCTGGAGACGATCACGAAGCCGCGCGAACGGTCGGAGCTCGTATCCTTCAGCAGCATCGCGGCATGGAACATCTCCACCTCGATCCAGACCGGCGGGTATTTGTACTTCGCCACGTCGAGGATCAGCACGGAGTCGGTCGCCGAATCATAGGCGGCGACCGGCGAGATATGGCCGTCGCCTTCCTGCCCCAGCGCCTTGCGCGAATAGTTCGCCACGAAGCGCGAATTGCGATCGGCGAGCGCCGCCTTGATCGCGGCCCGCAGGGCGTCGACCCCGGTTTCGTCGGCAAAATGATGCTCCGCCGTCATGCCGAGATTCTCGATGAAGCGGTCCAGCTCGGCGAGGGTCAGGCCCTCGCTCTCCACCTTCTGGAAGGGCTTCATGGCCTGGTTGGCGGCATTGAAGGTGAGGTCCTGGGTGAACAGCTTCCAGGGATAGCGCCGCGCCAGGGTCGGCCGCGCAATGCCCAGCGAATTGGCGACGCCCGCCACCGTGGCCGGGCCGCAGAAGGTCAGCACCTCTTCGGCTTCGACATAGCTGGCCAGGCTGAAATAGTCGCGGTTCAGGTCGGCGCCGAGCAGGCGCGCCTCGCCCTGTGGCGTGGTCAGGTAGAGCAGCCCCTCCTGCGCAGCGGCCGGCAGGGCGAATGTCAGGCAGGCCAGGATCAGCAGCGATGCGCGCAGGGTCATGTCCCGCTCCCCTTCTGTGGGCGGTCCGAGGCGGGCCGGTCGAGGACATGCCCCGTCCCGCTACGGTATTGGTCCCGGCCGATCGTTCAAGTGAAGAGTCCGCAACCGAGCACCCGGCGGCGGTGCGCAGCCGGCTAGAAATCCAGCACCCGCACCGCGCCGCGTGCGGCGCTGGAGACGGAGCGGGCATAGAGCTGCAGCGCGCGGCTGACCTGCCGCTGCCGCCCCTGTGCCGCCCAGAGCCCGCCCGGGCCCGGCGGCAGGCGGCTGCGGCGGGCGGCCAGGTCGTCGTCCGCCACAAGAAGCTCGACGCGGCGGGCGGGGATGTCGATGCGGATCCGGTCGCCATCCTCCACCAGGCCGATCGGCCCGCCCTCCGCCGCTTCCGGCGAGAGATGGCCGACCGACAGGCCGGAGGAACCGCCGGAGAAGCGGCCGTCGGTGATCAGCGCGCAGCTGTCCGCCAGGCCGACCGACTTCAGGTAGGTGGAGGGATAGAGCATCTCCTGCATGCCGGGGCCGCCCTTCGGCCCCTCGAACCGCACGACGATCGCGCTGCCCGGCGCGATCGCGCCGGCGAGGATAGCGTCGGTCACCGCCTCCTGGCTGTCGAAGACCCGGGCCGGTCCCTCGAACCGCATCAGGTGATCGGGTACACCGGCAGTCTTCACGATGCAGCCGTCCGGCGCCAGGTTGCCGGACAGCACGGCCAGGCCGCCATCGGCGCGATAGGCATGCGCGGCATCGCGGATGCAGCCGGACGCGCGCTCCAGATCCAGGCTTTCGTACATCCGGTCCTGCGAAAAGGGCTGCACGGTGCGCTGGCCGCCGGGCGCGGCGCGGAAGAAATCCCGCGCCGCCGGCGCCGGATCACCGGCAATATCCCAGCCGGCGATGAAGGCGGCCATGTCGGGGGCATGGACGGTCGGTGCCGTGCCGTCGATCAGGCCGGCGCGCTGCAGTTCGCCCAGGATGCCGACGATGCCGCCGGCGCGGTGGACATCCTCCATGTGATAGGCCGGCGTCGCGGGCGCGACCTTGCAGAGCTGCGGCGTGGCGCGCGACAGCCGGTCGATCGCCGCCATGTCGAACGGCACCGCGCCCTCCTCTGCCAGGGCGAGCAGGTGCAGGACGGTGTTGGTCGATCCGCCCATGGCGATGTCCAGCCGCATCGCGTTCTCGAAGGCGGTCCGGGTGGCGATGCCGCGCGGCAGGGCGGTCGCATCCTCCGCCTCGTACCAGCGCTGCGCCAGCGAGACGATGGTGCGGCCAGCTTCCTCGAACAGGGTGCGGCGGCGGGCATGGGTGGCCAGCAGCGAGCCGTTGCCGGGCAGGGCCAGGCCCAGCGCCTCCGCCAGGCAGTTCATCGAATTGGCGGTAAACATGCCGGAGCAGGAGCCGCAGGTCGGGCAGGCGGAGCGCTCCAACGCCGCGACATCGCCATCGGCGGCTTCGGGGTCGGCGCTGGCGCGGATGATGTCGATCAGGTCGCTGGCCTGGGGTGCAGCCCCGCCGAGGTCGGTGCGCCCGGCCTCCATCGGGCCGCCGGAGACGAAGATCGCGGGAATGTTCAGCCGCATGATCGCCATCAGCATGCCGGGGCTGATCTTGTCGCAATTGCCGATGCAGACCAGCGCGTCGGCGCAATGGGCCTGCACGACATATTCCACCGCGTCGGCGATCAGGTCGCGCGACGGCAGGCTGTACAGCATGCCGCCATGGCCCATGGCGATCCCGTCGTCGATGGCGATGGTGTTGAATTCCCGCGGCACGCCGCCAGCCTGCCAGACGGCGCGGGCGACAATGTCGGCGCAGCTGCGCAGATGGACATGTCCGGGCACGAACTGGCTGTAGGAATTCGCGATCGCCACGATCGGCTTGCGGAAATCCTCGTCGCGCAGCCCGGTGGCGCGCCACAGGCCGCGGGCGGCGGCCATGCGCCGGCCGGCGGTGCTGGTGCGGGAGCGGTATTGCGGCATGACAGGCCTCCTTCTCCGTCGATCCGGTAAGCAGGCTAGGGCGGCATATAGCATCGGCAAAACACATAGTTCTGATAGGATCGATCCGAATTGCTGATGGGGAACGGAACGATGCGCGACATCGACATGGCGACCTTCCGCGCCTTCCTGACGGTGGCGGAGGCCGGTGGCTTCACCGCGGCGGCGCGGCGGCTGCACCGGTCGCAATCGGCGGTCAGCATGCAGATCGCCAAGCTGGAGGAGATCGCCGGCGCCGCCGTCTTCAGCCGCGGTCCGGCCGGGGTCGCGCTGACCGCACAGGGCGAGGCGCTGCTGGGCACGGCGCGGCGCATCGTCGGGCTGCACGATGCCGCATTGGCGGAACTGGAAGGCGCGCGGGTCACCGGCCGGGTGCGGATCGGGGTGATGGACGATTACGCCACCCATGTCCTCCCGGCCCTGTTCGCGGAGTTCATGCGCCGCTATCCGGCGATCGGGCTGGAGGTGACGACCGGCTTCACCAGCGCCTTCCTGCCGCAGCTGGGCAGCGCTTTCGACCTGGTGCTGGCGACCCAGCCGGCCGGCGCGAAGGCGGGCCGGGTGCTGCGGACCGAACGGACCTGCTGGGCCTATGCCGCGCGGCGGCCGCTGCCGGAGCTGTCGGTGGTGCCGCTGGCGGTGCTGGCGCCCGGCAACCTGTTCCGCGGCTGGGCGGTGGATGCGCTCGACCGGGCCGGCCTGCCCTGGCGGATCGTCTATTCCTCCTCCTCGATCTCCGCCATCGAATCCGCCGCCGCCGCCGGCATCGCGCTGACGGTGGTCAAGGCGGGCACCGCGCGGCCCGACCTGCGGGTGCTGGGGCCGGGAGAGGGCTTGCCGGCTTTGCCCTCGGCGGAGATCGCCCTGCACCGGGCAGCCGACGGCCTGGGTCCGGCGGCGCAGCACCTGGCGGAGTTCCTGGAGCGGGAGCTGGCCGTGTGAGGTTCGGCCAGGCGGCGACGCACCGGCACCCATGCACGGACGCTGGCCCACGGGCACCGACACAATCGGGTCATGCGGCTGCCGGATTCACCATCCAACTGATGTCCTGCCACCCACAGGAAGGAGCAGGGCATGAACGGGTTCGGTACTGCGGATGCCGGCGGCCACTTCGGGAAATCCGAAGGCCGGCCGCTGGTGGGGCTTCGCCCTTCCGCGGCGCATGCGATGGTCCTGGAAATCGCCGTTGCGGCCGGGTCGCCCGCGGAGCTCAGGCCTTTGCCGGCGGTCCCTTCAGCTCCACCATGTTGCCGTCGGGATCGTTGAAGTAGATCGACGGGCCGTCGCCCTCGGCACCGTAGCGGGTGACCGCCTCGCCCGCTTCGATGCCGTGGCTGGCCAGCAGGTCGCGGATCTCGCCCTCGTCCCAGGGCTCGATGCGCACGCAGAAATGGTCCTGGTTGCGGGTCGCCTGGGCGGGGGCCGCGCCGTCGCCGGACTTCGCCTGCACGGCCACGTCGATCAGGTCGATCATCGAGCGGCCGGCGCGGAGCTGCACCAGGCCGAGCTCGTCCAGCCGGCGTTCCTCGTGGCAGCCCAGCACTTCCGCATAGAAGCGCAGCGCGCGCGGCATGTCGGTGGTGCGCAGCACCAGGTGGTCGATCTCGCGGACCTTCAGGGCCATCTCTGCCTCGTCGGATCAGGGCGTGCGGGGACCGTCATCGGACGGACATTGGTCAGGCTACCACAGGGCGGGATGCCTATTCACCGGGCTGGCGCGCCGCCCCGGCCTGCGTGCTGCCGGCGGGCAGCGGCGCCTCGTCCGACAGCTGCACCTGCTGCAGGAAGTCGCTCATCACCAGGCTCCACCAGTCCAGCAGGTCCACCAGATGGGCCGTGGTGACCCCGCCGGCGGTGCTGACGTCCATCTCCAGGTGCGGGTCGCCTTCCTCGTCCAGCCAGAGGCGGCCGAAGCGGCGGTCGCGGTTCCAGGCATTGGCGGCGGAGGGCGCCATGCCGGCAGGCATGTCGACGGCGGTGCTGAAGCGGATCGAGGCGCAGCGCGGGGGGGCGGCCATGGTGTCGGCGTCGCCCGTGGCGGCGGCCGTGCACTGGTAGAAGTCGATGCCGTAGACGAAGCCGCCGGCATCGGCCAGCAGGCTGGGGTTCGGCCCGGTCATCTCCGCCTGCTGCAGCCGGTGGCCGGTCAGCTGGACCAGCCGTGCCACCAGGTCCGGCCCGACCAGCGGGTGCAGGCTCTGCGCCTGCAGGGCCGCGGACTCCGTGGGGCCGCCCGCGGTGAGGTCCTGCTGCGCCTGGACCGCGGCAGACAGCCCGCCGAGCAGGCCGGCCGCCAGGGCCAGCCGCCGCGCCGTCCGTCCCGGGTGTGGCACCCGTCCCTTGACGCAGCGGCGGCCCGCATCGAACAATTCCGTCATGGAAGGCATCGGGCGGATCCTCACGGTCCTCTTTCAGCTCCAGCGGCCCGGGCCGCCGGGGCGCGACGGCCCGGCGTGCCGATCGCGACCGGGCCGCCGAATCGGGCCCGCCGCCGTGTCGCCGCAACGCATCCTCATCCTGGCGCTCCTGCTGCTGCCGTTCGTCCTGCCGGTCCACCGGGCCGCCGCGCAGGAGCGCGCGGACCGCAGCATCACCGTGGAAGACCTGCGCCGCGCCGCCGTCCGGCTGGAGGCGGTGGTGCCGGGCGATGCCGTCACGGCCGAGATCCTGGGCCAGAGCCGGACCGGCAACGGCGTGGTGATCGGCGAGGACGGTCTGGTCCTGACCATCGGTTATCTGATCCTGGAAGCGGCGACGGTGGATGTCGTCGATCATAGCGGGCGCCGCCTGCCGGCGGAAATCCTCGCCTACGACTTCAACACCGGCTTCGGCCTGGTGCGGGCGCTGGTGCCGCTGGATGCCCGGCCGCTGGCGCTGGGCGATGCCACCGGCCTGGCGGTCGGCGACAAGGCTCTGGTGCTGGGCCATGACAGCGCCGGCGGCATGGCGCCGGCCACCGTGACCGGCCGCCGGGAGTTCGCCGGCAGCTGGGAATACCTGCTCGATGCCGCGATCTATACCCGTCCGCCCTTCCCGCAGTTCGGCGGCGCCGGCCTGGTGGACAGCACCGGCCGGCTGGTCGGAATCGGTGCCCTGGCCGTGCGCCGTGCCGGCCCGGACGCGGAGGATCCCGGCGCGGGCAATGTCTTCGTGCCGATCGACCTTCTGCCGCCGATCCTGGACAACCTGGCCGCCGCCGCCCGCGGCACCGGGGCGCGGCATCCCTGGCTGGGCATGAACACGGTGGAGTTCGGCCCCGGCCTGCTGGTGCAGCGGGTCGCGCCCGACGGCCCGGCGGCCCGGGCGGGGATCGCGCCGGGCAATGTGGTGCTGGCGCTGGAGGGCGAGCCGTTCGACGGCCAGGCCAGCTTCTACCGCCGGCTCTGGTCGCTGGGCGGGCCCGGCCTGGAAGTCGAGCTGCAGGTGCTCGACGGCCGCAAGGTGCGCGACCTGCGGCTGCAGGCGGCGGACCGCTACGACTTCCTGAAGCTGGATCCCAGCCTTTGAGCCGCCGGCTTGCCGCGGACCGGAAATGGCCAGGCCGCTGATGCGGAAAGGGCATGCAATGGCCGTCCTGGCCCTGATCGGCACCATGCTGGCGGACCTGCCGCCGGTGGCGGCGGGCGGTGTGCCGGTGGAGCGGGTGACGGCCACCCTGGCAGACAGCTTCGGCCTGGCGCCAAGCGAACCCTGTGACGCCGCTTCATGCCTGGCAGGTGTCCATCGCGGCAATCCCGACATTCAGATGGAGGTGCAGGTCGAAGCTGACGGGACGGTGCGCGGCGCCTTCCTGCTTTTTCCGCTGATCATGATTCCGCCGCTTGCGCAGCAGCGCGGCGCTGTGGCGGAGGGGCAGATCATGGCGCTGGCCGCCTCCCTGCGGTTCGTCGCCAATGCCTCCGGGGAGCGCGTGTCGGACGGGAGCGACCTGTCCGCTCTGGATCATGACGGCGCCGTGCTGCGCTACATCCGCTTCCGCGACCGTGTCGCCGCGTTCCAGGCGGGCGAGATCGCGGCGCCGCCCCTCGACACAGTGGCGGTGCCCGGCGGCATGCTGCTGACGTTCCGTCTCCTGCCCCCGGGCAATCTCGCAGGGATCGTCCTGCACCGGCATTGAAGCCGGCCGGCGGCCGCCTCAGCCCCCGAACAGTTCCGCGGTGGTCAGGATGCGCATCACCCGCCGCAGTTTCTTCACCGGATAGCGCAGGTCGCTGCGCGGCGGGTTGAACTGTTCCGCGATCACCGCCTCGGCCGTGCGCCGGCGCAGCCGCTTGATATAGCAGCGGCCCGGGGCGCCGTCCTCTCCCAGCATTTCGATCACCACGTCGCAGCCGGGCTGTGGCGGCCGGGACGGGTGGACGAAGACCAGTTCGCCCGCCTCGTAGCGCGGCGCCATGGAATCGCTGGTGACATAGAGGGCGAAAGCCTGTGCGGTTCCGGCCAGCGCCGGCGGTCGGGCGACATAGTCGACCGTCTGGCCGTTGAACTCGAAGCCGGCATCGCTGCCGCCGACCGCGATCCCCAGCACCGGCAGGTCGCGCGGCGCAGCCCAGCCGGCCAGGGTCGGGACGGCCGCCTCAGGCCCACTGCCCGGGCGACGGCCCAGCCCCGCGCGGCCGCGGCCGCGCGGGCCCGCTGTCGGAACGGCAGCGCTGTTGCCTTCCGCGTCCGGGGGGGCACCCGGCGGGGCCGCCGCTGCGCCGGTTTCCGCCGCGGCGCCGGCTTCCTCCGCCGCGCCGAAGCAGAGCCAGATGAAGTCGACGCCGAGCAGTCGGGCGAGTTCCTCCAGCCGTTCGACATCCGGCTTGGCGCGTCCCGCCTCCCACTGCGACACGGCCTGTGCGGAGATGCCGAACCGCTGGGCGACCTCGGCCTGGGTCTGTCCCGACTGCCGCCGCGCCTCCGCGATCCGGTCGCCCAGGCTGGCGGGGCGGGCAGGCGCAGGACTGTCCGCGGCCGTGCCGGCCTGTGATGCCCCGGCCTGAGATGCGCCAGCCGCCTGCCTGCCGCCGCGTGACGCTGCGCCGCTGCCGGCGGAATGCCTGTTGCTCTCGTTCATGGTGCAAGTATAGGCGTGGTTGATATTTCGATCAATTGATTGTTGACAATCTGTGGATCCTGCGGTTCCCTGATAGAACATATAGGGAACATTGAGGCGACCATGGGACGGACAGAGGATGCGGAAGCGGGGATGGCAGGGGGCCCGGGGCCGGCGCTGCGCGCGGCGGACGAAGCCCTCGGGGAGGGGGCCGAACGACGCTTTTCCCGGGCATGGGCGGCCGCCCTGGGCAGCCGGCGGCACGCCGACCTTCGCCCGCCTGCCCGCCGGCGGCGGCCGGTCCGTGTCGCACCCTGTGCGGCCGTGCCGCGGGTGATCGGCCTGCCCCTGCAGCACAGTCCCGTCCCCTCCGCCCTGGGATTCCTGCAGCGCCCCGCGGGGGCGGAGATGTCCGGCCATGTGCCGGCCGTCAGTCACCTCGCCGGCCGCCAGGCCGCAGCCACGGGAGGACAGCCATGAGCATTTCTTCGAACGGGTCCGGCCAGGCGCCGCAGCTGTCGGCCGCGGCGCGCGCCAGCGCAGGCCGGACCCCCTGCGCGATCGGGGCTGCGCAGCGGGCCGATACCGCCGACAGGCGCGGGCCGGCGGTTGCGGCAGGTGCGCCGGCGCTGTGGAGCCGGGCGACGGTCGAGGCGCAGATCCGCGAGGCGATCGCCACCCTTATGGCGCTGCCGGACCGGGAGCGCGACTGGCTGATGAGCTGTCGCAGCCGCTGGCCGGCCGCCCCCGGCGGGGCGGAGGGGCAGGCACGCCGCCGTCGGCCGCAGCCCTCGCCGGGCGCCATCGACCGCATGCTGCCGACCCTGCTGTGGATCCGGCATCTGGACGAGGCCGGGCAGCGTGTCCTATGGATGCGGGGCCTGGGCATGTCCTGGGCGCGCATCGGCGCGGAGATCGGCCGTTCCGGTCAGACCGCCCGGCGCTGGCATGACGGCGCCCTGGACCTGATCGCCGCGCGGCTGAACCGGCAGATGCGCCAATCCCCTTCCTGACGGGCCCGCCGCTGCCCGCCGGGACCGACCGCCACGGCGGTCCGAGCGAACCGGGAGAGCATGTGAGCAGGGAGACGCGACCGTCCGCAGCAGGGCAGGAACCGGAGCCGGAACGCGTCCACCTGACCCGGGAGGGCATCCGCGACAGCTATGCCGACCGGATCCGTCGCCTGCGTGCGGCGGGCATGCCGGTGCTGTCGGAGGAGGAACTGGAGGCCAACCGCGCCGCCGCCCTTGCGGCGCGGCCAGCCGATGCCGATGCCGACGGCAGCGTCTGGATGTTCGGCTACGGCTCCCTGATTTGGAACCCGGCCTTCCATTTCACCGAGGCGCGGCCGTCGCGCATCCACGGCTGGCACCGGCAGTTCTGTTTCACCATCTTCATGGGCCGCGGCAGCCGCGACCGGCCGGGGCTGATGCTGGCGCTCGACCGCGGCGGCTGCTGCGACGGCCTCGCCTACCGCATCGCGCCGCAGGCGGTGGAAGAGGAGACCGCCATCATCTGGCGCCGCGAGATGCTGTCCGGCGCCTACCATCCCCGCTGGGTGCGGGCGGTGACCCCGGACGGACCGGTGCGCGCCCTGACCTTCGTGATGAACCGCGACCATCCGCGCTATGCCGGGCGCCTGCCGCAGCCGGAGGTGGCGGAATGCCTGGCCTTCGCACGCGGCGAACTGGGCACCGGCGCGGAATACCTGTTCAACACGGTGGAGCATCTGCAGGACCTGGGCATCCGTGACCGCCGGCTGGAGGTGCTGGCCGCGGCGGTGCGACGGTGCCAGGACGCCGCGCGGGAGGTGTCGCCCGGCTGAGGCCGGGGCGAACCGGCGATACCTTGATGTCCTTCCAGTTCCAGCGGCGGACCTGCGGCATGATCATGATCGGGGCAGACAGGTGGGTGGGCAGGCGGATGGCCGGGCAGGCCCGGGCGGCATGAAGCATCTGCTGCGCGACGCCGTGGCCCGGCACCGTGCCGGGCGGCTGCAGGAGGCGGCGGGCCTGTACCGGCAGGTGCTGGCGGCGGAACCGAAGAACGCCGATGCGCTGCACCTGCTGGGCCTGGTGGAGCGGGAGGCCGGCCGGCTGGACAAGGCGGCCGGGCTGGTGCGCCGGGCGGTGCGGCTGCGGCCGGCCAACCCGACCTTCCTGTTCAACCTGGCGATCATCGCCCGCGACAGGGGCGATCTGGAGGAGGCGCTGTCCTGCTATCGCAAGGCGGCCGAACTGGACCCGAAGAACCCGCAGCTGCACAACAATCTGGGGGTCGCGCTGGGCGAGAACGGCGACCTGGTCGGGGCGGCGGCGGCATTCCGCGAGGCGCTGCGCCATGCGCCCGACATGCCGGAGGCGATGGTCAACCTGGCGGATACCCTGCAGCGCACCGGGCTGAGCAGCGCCCGGCCCGAGGCGGAGCGCCTGGCCCGGCGCGCGGTTGCGCTGTCGCCCGGCGTGGCGGCGGCCCATGCCGCGCTGGCGGAAGCCCTGCCGCTGCCCGACGGTGGCGCGGCGGCCGTGGCCGCGGCCCGCCGGGCCAGCGAGCTGGCACCGGCCGAACCGGCCCATGCCGAACGGCTGGCGCGCCTGAACCTGCAGGCCGGCCTGACCGATGCCGCCGTGGCGGCGGCGCAGCAGGCGATCGCGCTGGCGCCGGAGGGCGCCCGGGCCCGGGTGACCCTGGGTCGTGCCCTGCTGGCGCAGGGCCGGATGGAGGAGGCGGTGGCGGCATTGCGCGCCGCACTGGATTGCGATCCGAAGGGGGTCGGCGTCTGCGAGGCTGCGGCCGCATCGGAACTGCAGGCGGCACTTATGCTGGCGGGCCAGAGGCAGGCTGCGGCCGAGCTGCAGGACCTGGATCACCTGGTCTTCACCCACAAGGTTGCGGTGCCGCCGGGATACAAGGACATCGACGCCTTCAACCGGACACTGGCGGAAGCGATCCGCACGCACGACACGCTGCGGCAGGACCCCGAAGGCTATGTCACCCGCGACGGCGCCATCACCGAGAACGTGCTGCTGGACGGCCAGCCGGTGTTCCAGGCGATGGAATGGAGCCTGCGCCGGGCGATCGCGGCCTTTACCGGTTCGCTGCGGTCCGGCCGGGCACATTATTTCCGGCGCGACCTTAAGCGGCGCTACCGCATGGTGATGTGGGGGGTGGTGCTGGACCGGGCCGGCCACCTGGAAACCCACATGCACGACGATTCCTGGATCAGCGGCGCCTATTACGTCTCCCTGCCGCGGTTCGACCGCGGGCCGGGGGAGGACCATGCCGGCGCCATCGAGTTCGGCCGCCCGCCCGCCACCTACGGCATCGCGCCGCCCTTTCCGACCCGGGTCGTTGAGCCGGAGGAGGGGATGGTGGTGCTGTTCCCGGCGGCGACCTTCCACCGGACGGTCCCGTTCCGCGCCGACGCGGCACGGATCTGCATCTCCTTCAACTGTCAGCCCTACTGAATCTCAACAGAACTAAATTATTTGTTGACAATCGACTAAATCGGACCTATAAAAAGGTTATGGTTGCACAGCCCGCGCCGCCCGGCAGATCGCCGGGACGCGGGCTTTTTCGTGCCTGCCCGCCAAGAGGTGGCATTGCGGAGCATCGACATGGCGTGGACTGGATGACGGGGTCGGCCGCCGGCCGCGGCAAGGCACTGCGCGGCCTGCTGGCGGAAGAGGTGCTGCGTGCCCTGGCGGCGGACTTCTCCGCCCATGGCGCTGCGGCGCTGGAGCGGGTGCGGGAAGAGCAGCCCGCCGCCTACTTGAGGATCTTCGCCGGGCTGCTGCCCCGCGACGTCAGGGTGGAGCAGGACGGCATCACCGATGGCCTGGACGCCGAGGAACGCGCAAGCCTTCGTGCGGCGCTTGAGGCCGCGCGAGGTCGAGGCGCTGCTGGCGGACCTGGCGGCGGTGGAGAGCCGGCGCCGGCTGGAGGATTACCGCCCCTATCCGAAACAGGCGGCGTTCCACCGCGCCGGCGCAAGCCATCGCGAAAGGCTGCTGCGGGCGGGCAACCAGCTGGGCAAGACCTGGTGCGGCGGCGCTGAGGCGGCCTATCACCTGACCGGGCTTTATCCCGACTGGTGGCGGGGCCGGCGCTGGGCGCGCCCGGTGATGGCCTGGGCCGCCGGCCATACCGGCGAGGCGACGCGGGACACGGTGCAGCGGGTGCTGCTGGGCCGGCCGGGCAGCCCGGGCACCGGCCTGATCCCGGCAGCGGCGCTGGGCAGCGCCATGGCCGCGCGCGGTCAGGGCGGGCTGGTGGACCGGGTTACGGTGGCCCATGCGGCCGGCGGCCAGTCGGTGCTGAAGTTCAAGACCTACGACCAGGGCCGCGAGCGCTGGCAGGGCGAGACCCTGGACTTCGTCTGGTTCGACGAGGAGCCGCCGGCCGATGTCTACAGCGAGGGGCTGACCCGCACCAACGCCACCGGCGGGCTGGTCTGGCTGACCTTCACCCCGCTGCTGGGGATGTCGGAGGTGGTGCGCCGCTTCCTGATGGAACACAGCCCGGACCGCGCGGATATCTGCATGACGATCGAGGATGCGGCGCATATCCCGCCGGACGCGCGGGCGCGGATCCTGGCCGCCTATCCGCCGCACGAGCGGGAGGCGCGGGCCCGCGGCGTGCCGGCGCTGGGGTCGGGGCGGATCTTCCCGGTGGCGGAGAGCCTGCTGGCGGTGGCGGCCTTTCCGCTGCCGCCGCACTGGGTGCTGCTGGGCGCGATCGACTTCGGCTGGGACCATCCAACGGCGGCGGTCCGGCTGGCCTGGGACCGGGACGCGGACATCGTCTACCTGACCGCCTGCTACCGGGTGGTGGAGGCGGTGCCGGCGATCCATGCCGCGGCGCTGAAGCCCTGGGGGCCGGCGATGCCCTGGGCCTGGCCGCATGACGGGGTGAACCGCAGCCCCGGCGGCGGCAAGCCGCTGGCGCAGCAGTATCGCGAGGCGGGGCTGAACATGCTGGCCGATCGCGCCGCCTTCGCCGACGGCTCCACCAGCGTCGAGGCGGGGCTGATGGAACTGCTGCAGCGGATGCAGACCGGCCGGCTGAAGGTCTTTGCCCATCTGGCCGACTGGTTCGAGGAGTTCCGCCTCTACCACCGCAAGGACGGCCGGGTGGTGAAGCAGGCCGACGACCTGATGGACGCGACCCGCTACGGGATCATGTGCCTGCGCCACGCGCGGGCGGACGAGCGCCTGCTGCCGCCGCCGCCGGCGTCGGAGGGCGGGGCCTCCGACAGCTGGATGGGATGAGGGATGAGCGAGCAGGACATCCTGGCGGAGGCGCGCGACCGCTTCGCCGCCAGCCGCGAGGCCAGTGCCGCCGACCGGCTGGAGGCGGAGGCGGATTTCCGCTTTGCCCGGCTGGGCGAGCAGTGGGAGCCGGCGATGCGCCGGGCGCGGGAGCTGGAGGGGCGGCCGGCGCTGACCATCAACCGGCTGCCGGCCTTCATCCGCCAGGTGGTGAACGATGCCCGGCAGGCGAAGCCCGGGATCCGGGTCAGCCCGGTGGATTCCGGCGCCGACCCGGACACCGCCGCGGTGATCGGCGGGCTGATCCGGGCGATCGAGCGCCATTCCCGCGCCGACGAGGCCTATGACACCGCGATCGACCATGCGGTGACCGGCGGCTTCGGCTTCTTCCGCATCGCCATCGACCATGCCGGGCCGGACAGCTTCGATCTGGAGGCGCGGATCGAGCGCATCGCCGACCCGCTGAAGGTGCATTGGGACCCGGACTCCACCGCGCTCGATGCCGCCGACTGGGCGCATGCCTTCGTCGCCGAAAGCCTGCCGGTGGAGAGCTTCCGCCGCCGCCACCCGGATGCCGAGCCGGTCGACTTCGACGGCGACGGAAGGGCGGCGCGCGACGACGGCCGGGTGCGGATCTCCGAATACTGGCGGCGCGAGCATGAGCAGCGGACCCTGCTGCTGGCACGGATGCCCGATGGGTCGCTGCTGACCCTGCCGGCGGAGCGGCTGGAGGCCTGGCTGGAGGAGCTGCACCGGATGATCGGCGCCGATCCGACCGGGCTGGTCGAGGTGGTGCGGGAACGCAAGGTGGAGGTGCCGAAGGTCACCCGCCGGCTGATCTCCGGCAGCGCGGTGCTGGAGACCGCCGACTGGCCGGGCAGCACGATCCCAATCTGCCCGGTCTGGGGCGACGAGACGATCCTGGACGGCAGGCGGCGCTTTCGCTCCCTGATCCGCGACGCCCGCGACCCGCAGAAGATGTTCAACTTCTGGCGTTCCGCCACAACGGAACTCGTGGCGCTGGCGCCGCGCGCGCCCTGGCTGATGCCGGCCGGCGCGCTGCCGCAGAACGGCACCGAGCGGCAGAAATGGGCGCTGGCCAATGCCCGCTCCTTCGCCTACCTGACCTATGAGGGGCCGGTGCCGCCACAGCGCCAGCCTTTCGCCGGGGTGCCGGCCGGCGCGATCCAGGAGGCGCTGAACGCCGCCGACGACATGAAGGCGATCACCGGCATCTACGACCCGGCGCTGGGCGCCCGGTCGAACGAGACCAGCGGCCGCGCGATCCTGGCCCGCCAGCGGGAGAGCCAGGTCTCCAACTTCCACTTCCTGGACAACCTGAACCGCGCGATCCGCTATGCCGGGCAATGCCTGGTGGAGATCATCCCGGCGATCTACGGGCCGCGGCAGGCGGTCCGCATCCTGGGCGAGGACATGGCTGAGAAGGTGGTGGCGCTGGCCGGCGCCGGCGGCGGCGCTGCCGGAGGCGGGCCGGACGGCCGCCTCTACGACCTGTCGGTCGGCCGCTACGACGTCACCGTGCGCGCCGGCCCCAGCTACCAGACCCAGCGCGAAGAGGCGCGCGAGGTGCTGGTGGAGCTGATCCGCGCGCGGCCGGAACTGGCGCCGGTCGTCGGCGACGTGCTGCTCGACAATATGGACTTCGCCGGCGCCGAGGTGATCGCGGAGCGGCTGCGGCGTCTGCTGCCTGCGCCGCTCCAGCAGGGACAGGCCGGCCCGCCTGGCCCCGTCAGGCCGTCCCCGGGCCCGGCGCAGCCGGGGCCCGCCATGCCAACAGGGAGAGCGATGTGAGCGAACAGGAAGCGATCGAGCCGTCGGAAAGCGACGACGTGCAGGCGGAACCGTCCGCGGAACCGCAGGCGGAAGAGGTGGCCGGGCCGGTGGAGCCGGATGCGGAGCCGGCGGATGACGACACGGAGTCCGACGGCATCGAGTTCGATTTCGGCGGCACCAAGGCCCGCTTCGCACGCGACGCCAGTGTCGCCGATGCGGCGGAGGCGCTGCAGGTTTATGCGAAGCAGGTGACCGCCGGCGCCAACCAGAAATTCCAGGAGGCGGCGGAGATCCGCAAGACGGCGGAGGCGGCGCGCAGCTCGCTGGACGAGCTGTCGGAGCTGAACACCGACGCGCTGGAAGCCTATGCCCAGGCGGCGCAGCTGCGCGACCGGGTGCGGGCGCTGGAGGGGGTGGACATGCCCCGGCTCTGGCAGTCCGACCCGGACCGGGCGCGCCGCCTGTCCGACGAGCTTGCCCGGCTGCGCCAGCAGCAGGACCGGGCGATGGACCGGCTCGACCATGTGCAGTCGCACCTCCGCACCGCCCAGGGCGCCTGGCGCCAACAGGCGATGGCGGAGGGAAAGCAGCGGGTCGGCCGGATGGACCCGGGCTTCGCCGCCCAGGCCGACGAGGTCGTCGCCTATGTCCAGCAGGCCTATGGCCTGCCGGCGGAACAGGCGCAGGCCTGGCCGCTGGCACCGGAGATGGCGGTGATGGCCCGCAAGGCGATGCTCTGGGACCGGGCCCAGGCGGCCAGCAAGAGCCGCGGCCCGAAGGCGGAGACCCGCAGCCCCGGCCCGGTGCGGTCATTGTCGGGGACCGGCGGCGGCGCCGCCGCCGGCCCGCACGACCGGCAGGGGGTGGAAAGCTGGATGCGCGCGCGCAACCGCCAGCTGGCGGCACGGCGCGGCTGAGGGCGGCGGGGAAGCCCCTCCCTGTTTCCGTCATCCTCGGGCCCGGAATTGGGTTTCTCTGGCCGAGGATCCCAGCGCCGGCGATGACGCACCACCGTCCCGCAGCTTCGCCGTTCCGTCACGGTCCCCGGGTCAGGCCCGGGGACGACGGCGGGAATTGTGGCAGCAGCGGCATCATCAGCCGGAGGCGAACCCCAACTCACACGCAGCGCCGTGAGGCGCCGCTTTCCCACAGAAGGATTTCTTTTCCATGGCCAATGCGATCCTCACCCCCACCCAGGTGACGCGGGAGGCGCTGCGCATCCTGCACCAGAAGCTGCGCTTCGTGGGCAGCATCAACCGGCAGTACGACGACAGCTTCGCCCAGGACGGGGCGAAGATCGGCGACAGCCTGAAGATCCGCCTGCCGAACGAATATACCGTCCGCACCGGCCGCCAGATCCAGGTGCAGGACACGTCGGAGCAGTCGGTGACCCTGCAGGTCGCGACCCAGAAGGGTGTCGATATGGCCTTCACGTCGAAGGACCTGACCCTGGACCTGGACGATTTCTCGAAGCGGATCCTGGAGCCGGCGATGGCGGTGCTGGCGGCGAACATCGAGGCCGATGCCCTGTCGATGTACCGGGATGTCGCCAACGAGGTCTCCGATGTCGGTTCCGGCCTCACCCTGCTCGGCGTGCTGAACTCCGCGCGGGTGCTGACGGAGAGCCTGGCGCCGATGTCCGACCGCTGCCTGCTGCTGAACCCGACCGACAATGTCAGCCTGGTGGAGGCGGTCTCCGGCCTGTTCAACCCGCAGAAGGAGATCGGCAGCCAGTTCCGGGAGGGCATGGTCGCCAACCAGTTCGTCGGCTACCAGGAGGTCTATGAGACGACCCTGCTGCCGATCCACCTGACCGGCACCGAGGCCGGCCCCGATACCGGCGCCAATGTCGGCGGCGCCGGCCAGTCCGGCAGCACCGTCACGGTGAACGGCACCGTCACCGGCAGCTTCCGCCGCGGCGACATCGTCTGCTTCGAGGGCTGCAACGCCGTCCATCCGGAGACCAAGGCCGACCTGGGCGTGCTGAAGCAGTTCACGGTCACCGCCGATGTGGCATCCGGCTATGCGTCGATCCCGATCGCGCCGGCGATCGTCACTGCCGGCGCCCGGCAGAACGTCGCCGCCAGCCCGACGGATGCGGGCGCGGTGCTGAAGGTGGAGAGCGACCGCACCACCGGCATCGGCAATGCCGCCGACTATGCCATCTCGATGGGCTATCACCGCGACGCCTTCGCCTTCGCCACCGCCGACCTGGTGATGCCCAAGGGGGTCGACTTCGCCGCGCGCGAGGTGTTCGACGGCATCTCGATGCGGGTGGTGCGCCAGTACGACATCAACAACGACAACCTGCCCTGCCGCATCGACGTGCTCTACGGCCACAAGGCGGTGCGGCCCGACCTGGCCTGCCGCATCGGCTTCAACTGAGCGGCAGCGGGAAAGGAGTAAGAGACATGAGCATCAGGCATCTGTCCGACCAGAACCCCGACGGCACCGTGATGGGCGCCGGCGCCGGCGACCGGATCGCCTTCTACGGCGCCACCCCGGTCGCCCAGGCCGGCGCCATCGCCAGCACGGCGGGCACCGCCTCCACCACCGCCAATGCGGTGAACGCGATCCTGACCGCTCTGCGCAATCTGGGACTGGTCGCATCCTGACCATCCTGCCGCCGGCCAGGCCGCCCGTTCCCGGCGCGGTCCTGGCCGGCAACCGGGACGCCAACCGGCATCGGGCCGCGCTGCGCGGCCTGCCCGGCCTTGCGCCGCGCGCCGCCCATGACCGGCCGCTGGCGGTGGTGGGCGGCGGCGCTTCCGCCGCCGCACATCTGGACGAGATCCTGGCCTGGCCGGGGGAGGTGATGGCGATCAACGGCGCCTTCGACTGGCTGCGCGCCGGGCGGGTGCCGGACTGGCACCTGATCCTGGACCCGCAGCCGCTCTGCGCCGGTTTCGTCCGGCACCCGTCGCGGCTGGCGCAATACCTGGTGGCCGACTGCGTGGATCCGTCGGTCCTCGATGCCCTCGACGGCCAGCGGGTGACCCTCTGGCAGCCGCAATCGGCGGCGGCGGAAGGCCCGGATGCCGTGCCCGGCGGCCCCAGCGCGATGACCCGCGCGCCGGTCCTGGCGGCGATGCTCGGCTATCGCCGCATCGACCTGTTCGGCGCCGATTGCTGCTACCCGGTCGACCCCGTGGCGCCGGCCCATGTCTGGGACCGCGACCCGGCTGGCTGGTGGTGCCTGGTGGGCTGCGACGGGATGCTCTGGCGCAGCCAGCCGCAGCTGCTGCGGCAGGCCGTCTTCCTGGCCGAGGCGCTGCCGGCGATGCGGGCCGCCGGCCTGGATATCCGGCTGCGCGGGCAGGGGCATCTGGCGGCGGCGATGCTGCGAACCGGCGGGCGCTGGTTCGACGCGCTTGCAGCCACCGACATTCTGGAGACCGGGGACATGCTGGAGCCTGCGGAACCATGACCACGTTGATCGAGATCGGCCGCGCGGTGGCCGACAAGGTGCAGCTGGACCGGCCGCTGGCCCTGGCCGGCTCCACCGACCCGGGCGGCCAGCGCCTGCTGCAGCTGGCGCAGGAGGCGGGGGAGGCGGTCGCCCGCGCCCATCCCTGGGCCGCGCTGCGCCGCGAGCATGTCTTCACGGCCCTGGGCCAGGAGGAACAGGCCGGCGCCCTGCCGGCGGATTTTGACCGCATGCTGCCGGAGACCCTGTGGGACCGCGCGAACCGGGTGCGCCTGACCGGCCCGGTGCCGCCGGCTGCCTGGGCGGCGCTGAAGGCCGAAGGCCATGCCGGCCGCCGCCGCTTCGCCCTGCGCGCCGGCACCCTGCTGGTCCTGCCAGCCCCGGCGGGCGGCGAGAGCTATGCCTTGGAATATGTCAGCCGCCACTGGTGCGCCGCCGCCGGCGGCGCCGGCCAGGCGGCCTGGATAGCCGACAGCGACACCGCGCTGGTCGATCCGATCCTGGTGCAGCTGCACATGACGGCCGCCTTCCTGGACGGCGAGGGCCAGCCCGCCGGCCTGGCGATGGCGCGCTACCGCGAGCGCCTGGCCGACCTGATCGCCAGCGACCAGGCGGAGCTGGCTGTGCTGTCGGCGGGGGATATCTTTCAGTAGGATCAATCGACTTAGAGTACCAGCATCCGTGCCCGAGTTGGGTGCAACAACCGGGGATGGCAAGGAATGCATCGCTGTTGCTAAAGTAGGATTTAGCAATCGCTGTGACAGGTCGCTGCGATATCTATAGGGTCCAGAAGGCACATCCTCATGACCGTCTGCATCGCAGTCAGAAGTCAACGTATGCTACTACTTGCCTCCGATAGGATGTTAACGGCAGGAGATATACAATTTGAGCCAAACCTGAGAAAGATGCTTTTCTTGACCCCTGCTATAGCAATACTGTTTAGTGGAGATGCTGATTTTCATGCTGAAGTTACCCAAAATGTGAAAATTGAAGTAGATAAGATTATTCACGAAAAGCCAGATGATTGGTTGAATGTAAAATTCATAGCAGATTTGTATTTGAAGTATAGAAATGAATTAAAAAGGAGAAGGGCGGAGGCGGATCTATTGAACCCTTTGGGTTTGAGCTTGGATGAATTTATTATAAAACAAAAGAACATGCACAGTGATATAGTAAATAGGGTGGTGGAAGATATTATCAGTTATCCAGTGCCAGATGTTGAGGTAATCGTCGCCGGAATAGACATGAGATTTGGCTACGCACTGCCAAGCATCTATGTAATACAGAATGGTGAGATTTCATGTTCCGATTCTATATCATTTGCTGCGATCGGAAGTGGCGCCAGACATGCTGAATCGGAGTTAATGCTCGCGCGCCATAGTTATGAGACGCCGAATGCGGAAGCTCTATTGAGTTTATATATTGGAAAGCGTGCTGCAGAAACAGCACCAGGCGTAGGTGCGGAGACAGATATTTGGGCACTGGGGGCCAATCCGGGTGACGCCTTAAGAATTGACGGTCCGCTGCTCGAGAAAGTCGATCGGGAGTATCGACGAATTAAAAGGAAGGCGGATGCTGCGAGAAATCAAGGGAGACAAGAAATTGACAAATTTTTTGAAAAACAAGACGAAACCTCTCGGAAAACTCAATCTCAGTCTGTTGAAAGTGAAAAAAAATAGAGGAATTTCGAAGAGGAAAAAGGCAATCTTGAATAAAGACAAGAAATTTATTTTGAATAGAAATATTTAGTTTTATCAATATTTTTTTGATATCAATTTAAGGCGCCTCCGGGCGCCTTTTTCTTTGGAGATTTCCCATGGCCCGAGCGGCGGCGCGATCGGTATCGGTTCCGGCGCCGGTGGGCGGCTGGAACGCGCGGGATGCGCTGGCGGACATGCCGGCGACCGATGCGGTGATCCTGGACAACTGGTTCCCCGGCACCGACCGGGTGACCCTGCGGCGCGGCTCCGCCGCCCATGTCACCGGCCTGCCGGGGCCGGTGGAGAGCCTGCTGGACTATGTCGCCGCCGACGGGACGGGGGAGCTGTGGGCGGTGGCCGATGGCGGCATCTACGATGCGCGTGCGGCGGCGGCGGGCCCTTTGGCCACCGTCTCCGGCCTGTCGAACAGCCGCTTCCAGTCGGTGCAGATCCAGACCGCCGGCGGCAAGTACCTCCTGGCGGTGAACGGCGCCGACGCGCCCCGGCTCTATGACGGGTCGAGCTGGTCGACGGCCTCCTTCACCGGCCCGACGGTGGCGGACCTGGTCTGGTGCAACCTGCACCAGCGCCGGCTCTGGTTCGGCGCGCGCGACAGCCTGACCGCCTGGTACCTGGGGGTGAACGCGATCGGCGGCACGGCGACCGCCTTCCCGCTGGGCGGCATCGCCAGCCTGGGCGGCTATGTCATGGCGATGGGCACCTGGAGCCGCGACGGCGGCGCCGGCTCCGACGATGTCGCCCTGTTCCTGACCTCCGAAGGGGAGGCGATCGTCTACCAGGGCACCGACCCGTCCGACGCCGCGACCTGGGCGCTGGTCGGCGTGTTCCGCATCGGCAAGCCGATCGGCCGGCGCTGCATGATCAAGATGGGCGCCGACCTGGTGATGATCACCCAGGACGGCTATGTCTTCGCCTCCTCGATCCTGTCGGTGGACCGCAGCCAGTCGCAGCGGGTGGCCCTGTCCAGCCAGATCAACGCCGCCGTCAACGAGGCGGTGCGCGAACATGGCGGGCTGCCGGGCTGGCAGGCGCTCGCCTATGCCGGCGGGCAGATGCTGATCTTCAACGTGCCGACCTCCGCCGCCACGGCGGTGCAGCACGTCTTCAACACCAACACGCGGCGGCCTTGCCGCTTCACCGGCATCGACGCCCTGTGCTGGGGCCTGCTGGGGGGGCACGCGCATTTCGGCACCGCCGACGGCCGGGTCTGCCGCTTCGACACCGGCACCGACGATGCCGGCACCGCGATCGCCGGCGATGCGCTGCAGGCGTTCAGCTATTTCCGCATGCCCGGCCGGGTGAAAGCGTTCAAGCGGGTGCGGCCGATCTTCCAATCCGCGCAGGCGCCGGCGGTGGCGCTGGACCTGAACCTGGACTTCCAGATCCAGGCGCCGACCGCCGCCGCCGTGCCGGCAGCGAACGCGGCCGGCATCTGGGGCAGTTCGAAATGGGGCCAGTTCGCCTGGGGCGGCGGCACCCAGACCTTCAAGGGCTGGCGCGAGGTGCGCGGCTTCGGCCATGCCGCCAGCCTGCGGGTGCGGGTCGTCTCCGACACCGCGCGGCCGTCCTGGCTGTCGACCGACTGGCTGTTCCTGCCCGGCGGGATCGTCTGAATCACACCATTCGGAGAGTGCGATGCTGGTATTCGCGCAAGGCGAGGCGGAGAATCGCGGCCTGGCGGCATGGACCGCGGCGCGCATCGACCATGTCGACGGCTTCGCACCACCCTGCCAGTGCGCAGCGGTGACGGATGCGGCCGGACGGGTGGTGGCGGGGATCGTCTTCCACGACTGGCAGCCGGCTGCCGGCACGTTGCAGCTGTCGATGGCCGCGGAAAGCCCGGCCTGGGCCAGCCGCGCGGTGCTGGCGGCCCTGTTCCGCTACGCCTTCGTCACCAACGGCGCGGCGAAACTGTGGACCGCCACGCCGCACCGCTCGGAACGCGCGCTGCGCTTCAACCTCGGCATCGGCATGCGGCGCGAGGCGGTGCTGCGCCACCAGTTCGGGCCCGGCCGGCATGCGGTGATCTGTTCGATGCTGGCGCGGGAATGGCGCCGCTCGCGCTGGAACGGCCGGCCGCCGCGACGGCCCGCCAGACAGGCATCCTGCACCAGGGGAGAGAGATGATGGGCAAGTCCGCCCCCAGCATGCCGGCACCGCCGGATCCGAACGTCACCGCCGCGGCGCAGAGCCAGGCCAATATCGACGCCGCCCGTGCCACGGCGGAACTGAACCGCACCAACCAGGTGACCCCCTACGGCAATGTCACCTGGAGCCAGGCCTACAGCCCGCAGGACCAGGCGCAGCTGGACCAGTACGATCAGGACTATGCGCGCTGGCAGCAGGATCTTTCCGCCTGGCAGGCCGATCCCGGCACGGTGCAGAGCCGCCGCCAGGTCGGCATCGACGAATATGGCCTGCCCCGCTTTGACGCCGCCACGGCGAGCAACCCGCGCCCCGTGGCGCCGGACCGGCCGCAGGTCTATCCCTCGCAATGGACGCAGACCGTCAGCCTGACGCCACAGGGGCAGGCCAATCTGGACCTGCAGAACGGCCTGACCAATGCGGCACTCAGCTTCGGCCAGGAGCAGCTCGCCCGGGTCGCCGGCACGGCGGCGCAACCCTTCGGCTTCGGCGATGCGCCGCCGCAGGTCACCGGCGTGCCGCCGACCATCGCCGCGGCGGCCGCGACGGGGGCCGGTGCGCAGCCGGGCGCGCGCTACCAGCCCGGCAGCGCGATGGCGGGGCTGGAGGCGCTGGGGCGCGAACTGCAGGCCAGCGGGGGCGATGCCCGCACGGCGCAGGCCCGCTATCTGGGCGGCCTGGCGCCGCAGGGCCTGGCGGAGATCCTGGCCAGCGGCACCGGGCGCGGCATGCTGCTGGGCAATATCGGCGACAGCCTGCAGCAGCGCTATGGCGCCGGCAGCGGGACGGCGGTGCAACGGCTGCAACAGCTGGGCGCAGAACTGCAGGCATCGCCGGGCGCCGACGTGCATGCGGCGCAGCGGGCGCTGCTGGCGAACATGAGCGGCGGCGACATCGCCGACCTGCTGCGGGCGCCGGAAGCCGGCGGCGGCTATGGGCCCGGCTTCCGGCAGGAGCTGGCCAACCGGCTCGCCGAACTGGCGATGGTGCCCGACCGGCCCGACCAGGGGGCGGGCGCGATCCAGCGCAGCCTGCCGACAGGGGGCCTGCCGCCGCTGCCGACCATCGCGCCGATGCTGCCGCCCTATCAGCAGCCACCAGCCGGCCCGATCACGCAGGGGCAAAGTGGATCACAGGTCCAGCCGCAGGCGGCGGCGGACCCGTACCAGACCGCCCTGCAGCGCCAGCGGGTGGAGGATGCGCTGTACCAGCGCGCCACCGCCCGGCTCGATCCCTACTGGCAGACGCAGCAACAGGCGCTGGAAAGCCGCCTGGCGGCGCAGGGCATCCCGGTCGGCAGCGAAGCGCATGATGCCGAGTGGGACCGCTTCGACCGCGCCCGCACCGACGCCTATGGCCAGGCCCGCGACCAGGCGCTGCTGGCCGGCGGCGACGAGCAGTCGCGGCTGTTCGGGCTCGGCCTGGCCGGGCGCCAGCAGGGCTTCAACGAGCTGCTGGCCGGCGGCCAGTTCGCCAATGCCGCGCAGGCGCAGGCCTATGGCCAGGCCAGCAACACCCGCGGGCAGCTGTTCAACGAGCAGATGGCCGGGCGCCAGCAGGCCTTCACGGAGGGCATGACCACCGCCCAGCAGGCCTATTATCAGGCGCTGCAGAACGCGCAGCTGCAGAACGCGGCGCGCCAGCAGGCGATCCAGGAGCAGCTGCTGGCGCGCAACCAGCCGATCAACGAGCTGGCGGCCCTCCTCGGCGTGTCCGGTGGCGTGCAGATGCCGCAGTTCGGCCAGCCGGCGCAGGTCGGCGTGGCGCCGCCGGACCTGCAGGGCGCGATCTACAACAGCTATCAGGGACAGGTGAACAACCGGGCCCAGCAGGCCGCGGCCCAGGCGCGCCAGATGCAGGGGCTGGGCAATGTACTGGGCACCGCCGGCACGATTGCCGCACATGCCGGCTGGCTGTCGGACCGGCGGCTGAAGCGGGACGTGCGGCGGGTCGGTACCGGCGCCCTCGGCCTGCCGCTCTATGCCTTCCGCTACCTGTGGGAGGCGGCGGAACGGGTCGGCTACATGGCCGACGAGGTGCGTGGCGTCGCCCCCTGGGCGGTGTTCAGGGCCGGCCCGTTCGATGCGGTCGACTATGCGGTGCTGCGCGCTGTGGCGGGCCCGCGCTGAGCCGCAGCCGCAACGACCGGTCGCAACATACGGACAGGTGGAGAACCTTCATGCTGCTTTCCGAACGCGCGCGGCAGGGGTCGCGCCGGCTTCAGCCGCTGCAGCGGCTGCAGCCGGATGAGATCAACGACGGCAGTTTCCTGGGTGCCCTGGCGTCGGGGGTGACCCGCACCTTGCAGGCACGCGAGGCCTGGCGGGAGGCGGACCTGGATCGCAAGGCGGACCGGGTCCGCGCCACCGCCCTGGCGCATGGGCTGGAGCCGCCCTGGATCGCGCCGGACGATATCCGTCCCGGGCGGCATCGCAGTCCGGCGGAAATCGCCGCCGGCCCGGCGACCGAACCGCCGTCCGGCCCGCCGCTGGTCGTGGCCGGGCAGGCCGTGCCGACCGGCTGGCCGCGTGTCTCCGGCATCCTGGATTCCGCGATCGCGGCCGATCCGGCATTGGCGGGCCGCCTGGCCGACTTGCGCCTGCAGGCGCAGCTGCAGGCGCTGGACGGGCAGGGGGCGGCCCGGGGGGCGGGCCGGGGGCCGGACCGGGGGCCGAACCGGGGGCAGAACTGGGGGCCGGGCCTGGGTACCGGCCCCAGGGGACGCTGAGGCATGGATCCGGGTCGATTGCTCGAGGGCCGGCGGGGTGCCGGCCGCCGGGACTCAGGTCAATGGCAGGCGGGCCAAGGGGATCTGGGCAGTGGTGAAGCAGGCGCGCAGCCGGATCCGGCCGGTCTGGACCGCCTGGTGCCGGGCAACGATCCGGTGCCGGAGTGGCGCAGCCTGCCGCCCGGCCAGGCGGAGGCGGCGGAGCGCGAGGCCCGCCTGTACCGCATGGACGGCGGGGTGATCAACGACAGCCGGGCCGCCGTCTCGATGTGGACCCGGCTCAAGTACAACCTGTTGCCGGGCGACGAGGACAGGCGGCGGGTCACTGCGAAAGACCTCGGCCTGCCGCTTTCCGCGGTCCGGTGGTCGCGGGGCGACCTCGAATATCTCCGGCCCTCGGGCCTCTGGGCGAAGGCCGTGCCCGCCATCGGCGATGCCCCCCTGTTCGAGAACGACGATCCCCTGGACATGCTGGCCCATCCGGGGCGGAGCTTCGGGCAGTGGCGTGACATGCATCGCCGGATCGGCTTCGCGCTGGATTCAGGCCTAGGCGAGATCCTGCCCGGGATCGGGGGAACCCTGGCCGGCGCCTACATGCTCGGCTGGCCGCCCGATCCGAAGCGCGCGCTGGCGGGCAATGTCCTCGGTGCAGCCGCCACGGACTGGGCTCGCCAGCTGTTCGGCCACAGCATCTTCCTGCCCGAACAGATCCCTGCGCCGGACTGGCTGAACATTGCGGGGCACGGCTTTGCGGGCGTCGGGGGCGAGGTGACGGCACGGCTGCTGCGCGGCCTGCTCGCCAAGGCGCTGAAGGACGAGGACCTGCGGGAACTGGCCGCGTGGGGTGTGTCGGAGCTCGGCATGGCCGGGGTCGAGGCGCCGGCCGAGGCTGCAGGCAGGTGGGCGTCGGATGTGTGGCAGGCGCTGGAGCGGTCAGCGGGCGACCCGATGGCGGCGGGCTCGCTGCCGCCACGTCCGCGCAGACCCGGCTTGTCGCAGCGCCAGAGGTGGCGGCACGGCAAGGCCGCCGGCTCCCTCAACGAACGTCTGGGCAGCCGCTAGCCCTGGCAAAGGCCAACAGCACGACGTGACGGTGCCTGGCGCCGTCGCGGAGGACATCACGGAGGCGCCGATGGCGTTCAACGGCTCCGGATCGTTCAGCCTGCCGGGTTCCAGCTCGGCCGACTACGAGACCGGCGACACGGCGGTCGGCACCGACGTGTTCGCGAAATTCCAGGACCTGGCCGACGGGCTGAGCAACACGCTCTGCCGCGACGGGCAGTCGACCGTCACTGCCAGCATCTCGTTCAGCGGCCAGCGGATCGTCAATCTCGGCGATGCCGTCTCGGCCACCGACGCGCTGAACCGGCAGAGCGGCGACGGCCGCTACAGCCAGCGGCCGGCCACCACGGTCGACAACCGCCTCGTCCGTTTCGACGGCACGGCCGGTACCCTGCAGGGCAGCGGCCTGGTGATCGACGACGCCGACAATCTGACCGGCAATGGCGGTGCCGCCTCGCGCTTCCGCGCGGGGACCAGCACGCAGACCGGCAGCAGCTACACCACGGTTGCCGCGGACCTGGGCACCTGGATCGACGTGACCCATGCCGCCGGCACCGCGGTCACCCTGCATGCCGCACCGGGCGAGGGCGCGGCGATCGGCTTCGTCCAGCGCGGCGCCGGCCAGATCACGTTCGCCGTCGCTTCCGGCACCCTGCGGGCGCGCGGCGGCAAGACCAAGAGCGCCGGCCAGTATGCGATCTGCATGGCGTTGTTCCTGGACGGCGAATGGCATCTGGGCGGAGACATCACGTCATGATCGGCCTCGGCTTCCTGCCCCCGCTGCCGCAGAGCGGCGTCAGCCTGGTCAACACCGTCGACTACACCAGCGGAAGCGGCACCTACACCGTGCCCGCCGGGGTCTCGCAGATCGTCGTGGTCTGCATTGGGGGAGGTGGAGGGGGAGGGGGGAGTAGCAGCGGAACGAATGCTGGCGGCGGCGGCGGGGGAGGTTACACAGAGAAGACCTATAGCGTCGTCGCGGGCGGCATGTACTCATATGCGGTCGGCATTGGCGGGATGCTCGGCAGTCCGGGAAGTAGCTCGTTCTTCAATGGAGGGGCACTGGTAGCTTATGGCGGGGCAGACGGTGGCGACGTCAATGGAGGAACGGGTGGCATTGGAGGTGGCGCCTC
>NZ_JBHRTR010000054.1:348356-391668 GCF_042646425.1 Marinibaculum pumilum | reverse complement strand
GGCGGTCCCCCCCCCAACGCATCATCAAACGGAGCGGCCGGAGAAGACGCGGTGCCCCCACTTGGGGGCGTCGGAGGGGCCGCCGAAATTGCCCCGAGTGGTTCGGGTGGGATGGGGGCCGACAATCCAGATGGTACCGGTGAAGTCGGCCAAGTTTATGGTGGGGGAGGTGGAGGTTCTGCAGGCAACCCGGCTGGCTATGCCGATGGTGGGAGCGGTTTAGTACGAATCAAAGAATATGGGTAATTACGCCATTGGCCAATGAAACTTAGCGCATAGGCCCTGAGGCAACAGAGAGTTCATCCATTTTTGAATGGCGGGGGTGAAGCAATCTCGCCATTCGTCATTCAAGCCTCTTCGAAAATGGGCCTTTCCCACCTCAGGTTCTTGGATTTTTTGAGGATCGAAGTGCATGCTTTTACCAAAATTTTCTACGATGATTTTTATCAATCCACTGTTGCTCTTCTCAAATTCCGAGTGGTCTGTGAAAGTTATATTGAAACGGTTGTCTGACTGTGAAACAGCCAACCATTGAACTATCCATCTTATGCAAGACGGATAGTGGTTCGTTGCAAACCACTCAAATTTGATAGCTTCCGGTAGTTCATCAAAGCCTTTGGGCAATGGCGGGTCGGCAAGATGACGCTGATGAGATAGCTTCCCAACCACTTCGTTTGACAGGTATTTTGCCCATGAGACAGTTGCTTGTCTTGGATCTCTTACGTGTACATGGATGTGCTTGATTCCTGCGCGATGAAGTATTTCCAGATTTTCCATACTAGGATCAAGATGGGTTTGAGAAACAGCCCCTCCCATGGCAAATATTTTTAATGATTCGGAAAGAATATAATCGTTTGGAAATCTCGCAAGGCTAATCTGAATATGGGGTATTTTTAAAGAAATAGATAAATTGTTTTGAATATAAACACTGCCTGATTTCGGCAATGTCACGACCATAATAGGAGGGATTTCTTTTCTAATCCCATCTAGCCTTAATTTTTCTTCTTCAGAAGACCAGTATCGAAAGCCGTTTAAAATGAGACTGTCGTGCAAATTCTGAGCTGATCGAAAGTCTCTATTCTTTGAGAATTTTGTGAAAAACGGGGAAACGACGTTTGTGTGGTAGTATCCGTTTTTTAGAACAAGATCTGTTTTTCTGAATGCTTCCTCTTCTCCAAATAATTCATTGTCCAGATCGACGCTATGTAGATATTTTTCGAAAATTTCGTTTTTCATATTATTCTCCGACAAATCATTTTGTCACATTTCTATTGAGCTGCGAAATGTTTCCGGATTGACGAATGTAATTCGCAAAATCGTGCATTTTATTCCACTCAAGAGACCGTTCTCCAATCAGATCAAGGTTAACTCCAAAATGCCCGAAGATCACGAAGCAAGGCAAATCGCGGCTATGGCGCTGACTCGGATCGAGAGCCACGAAGACCACTGTGCAGAGCGCTGGAGCGAAGCCCGCGACGAACTGCGGGAACTGCACCGGCGGTGGTGGTGGCTGCTGACGAGCACGATCCTCGCCGGGGCTGGGGTGCTCCTCGGGTTGTTCCGGATTTGGGCCGAACTGCAGCAGACGTTGTCGACGATTCAAATCGCGCTGCACGGGCTGCGGCAGGGCGCGGGAGGGTAGGGCAATGCCTTTGAGCCGAACCGCCATCTACGCGCGGCCGCATTTTCGCTGGGATGAACTGCGTTGCCGAGGCTGCGACGGTTCCTGCCTGCACAGCCGCGACGGCAAGCCGTTAGCGAACCCCACGGAGGCCAGCCTGGACAAACTGGAGGCGTTGCGCAACGCGGTCGGCATCCCTTTGCACCTGAACTCCGCCAGCCGCTGCCCGCTGCACAATGCGCGGGTCGGCGGCGCACCGCTGTCACAGCATCGGGCGACGGCGGTGCGGCAGTCCACGGCCTACGACATCCTGATCCGAGGTATCGATAAGTGGCAGCTGATCCGGGCCGCGGAAGATGTCGGCTTCGGCGGCATCGGTACCGGCTATCGCAGCTTCGTCCATGTGGACGATCGCGGCCATCGGGCCCGCTGGTAGGAAAGGCGACCAGAAATGATCGAGATGCTGTTCTCTGCACTTTTCGGTGGAGCCACCGGCCTCATCGGCACCCTGGTCGGCAAGGTGTTCGGATGGCTGGAGCTGCGCGAGAAGAGGAAGACCCTCGTCCTGGAACAGGCCCATGAGCTGGCGCTGTTCGATCGCCAGGCTGAATTGCGCCAGACGGAGCTTGAGTCGGAGCGAGTACTAGCCGAGACGGAAGCTTGGCGCAGTGCCCGGGTCGCCAGCTACAGCCATGACGGCGCGGCCGGCGAGAGCTATCGCTGGGTGGCCGCGGTGCTGCGCCTCGTCCGGCCGGCGCTGACCCTCACCCTGCTGCTGCTGACCGGCTGGGTGGTGATGCGGGTCACCGACCTGGGCCTGCGGGCCGAAGTGAGCAGCCAGATCGTCTACCTGGCCGCGATGGCGGTCGCCTGGTGGTTCGGCGACCGGGCGCCTGTCCGGCGGTAGATCCGCTGCACCTCTATCCGACAGTCGTGCGGGGGCGTCCCGGCATCACCCCGCCCCCTCACCCCGCCCCCGGTATCGACAGCACGATCTTGCCGGCGACCGTGCGGTCGACGAAGCGCTGCAGCGCGGCGTTGGCCTCGGTCACCGGCATGGTGTCGGTGATCAGCGGCTTCAGGTGGCCGGCATCGGCCAAGGCCAGCATGTCCTCCTTCATCCGGCGGCCGGCGAGCGGGTCCTGGCGGCCGAATTCGCCGGCGCGGACGCCGACGATGTCGCAATCCTTCAGCAGCACCCGGTTGGCGGGCGCCGCCGGCAGGGTGCCGCTGGCGAAGCCGATCACCAGCAGCCGGCCGCGGCGGGCCATGCAGCGCAGAGTCTCGGTGAAGATCTCGCCGCCGACCGGGTCGTAGGCGATGTCGACGCCGCGGCCGCCGGTCGCCTCCATCACCGCGTCGCGGAAGCTGGTGCGGTTGTCGATCGCCAGGTCCGCCCCCTTCGTCAGCGCCGCCTGGCGCTTTTCCGGCGTGGAGGCGCAGGCGATCACCCGGGCACCCATCAGGTGGCCGATCTCCACCGCCGTCAGCCCGACGCCGCTGCCGGCGCCATGCACCAGCAATGTCTCCCCCGGCCGGATCCGGCCGCGCGGCACCAGGGCGCAATAGGCGGTCGAGGCCGCGACCGGGAAGGCCGCGGCCTCCGCCATGCTGAAGCCCCGGGGTACCGCCATCAGCGCGCCTTCCGGCACCACGACCTCTTCCGCGAAGGCGCCGACCCGCAGGTTCACGATCACCGAATCGCCGACCGCGAAGCGCCGAACCTCCGGCCCCGCCTCGATCACATGGCCGGCGCCCTCGAAGCCCGGCACGAAGGGCAGCTCCGGCTTGTATTGGTACTCCCCCCGCAGCATCAGCATGTCGGGGAAGTTCGCGGCGGCGGCGGCGAGGCGGATGCGCAGCTGGTCCGGCTTCAGCGGCCGGCGTTCCTGCGCCTCCCAGGTCAGGACCCCGGGGCCGCCCAGCCGGCGGCAGATCATGGCATGGTAGGTTTCGGTCATGCCCCCGATCCTACCGACAGCCGCGCGCCCGCGCGACAGGATGATGCGCCGGCAGCCATCGGAAGCCGAACGCCGCCGCCTCGGGCGCCTCGTGCTGGCCGCACCTGGGCGCCTGGCCATGCTGCGCGGCCTGCAGCGGCTGGACCTGCCCGATGCCTGGATCGCCGCCGGCGCACTGCGCGAGGCGGCCTGGGACCAGCTGCACGGCCGGCCCCTGCGGCGGCCGCGCGGCGATGTCGACGTGATCTGGTTCGCAACCGGCGGCGATGCCGCCCTGGACCGCCGGCTGGAAGCACGGCTGCGCGCAGCGATGCCGCACATCGCCTGGTCGGTGAAGAACCAGGCCCGCATGCATCTGCGCAACGGCGATCCGCCCTATCGCGACTGCGCCGCGGCGATGCGGCACTGGCCCGAGACGGCGACAGCCGTCGCGCTGCGGTTGCGCGGCGGGCGGCTGGAGGTGCTGGCGCCATTCGGGGTGGCGGACCTGTTCGGGTTGCGGCTGCGACCGACCCCGGCCTTTGCCGGGGAAAAGCATCGGCAGTTCCGCGCCCGCCTGGCTGCGAAGCGCTGGCGCCGCCGCTGGCCCCGATTGCGGCTGGCCCGGCCGCTCAGGCCGGCGCACCGCCGCCGCGACGCGGCCGCAGCGCGCGGCTGACCAGCCAGTAGGCCAGGAGATAGGCCAGTCCGGCCGCCATCGACACCGCGCTGCCGGCGACCACCCCCAGGGCGCCGAAGGCGAAATGGGCGCAGACGATATAGGCGGTGACCGAGCCCAGGCCGAACGGGAAGTTGCGCAGCAGGCCATGCGCATGCTGCGCCGAATAGCTGGCATGGATCACCAGCAGCAGCGGGAAGAAGGTGAGCGGGAAGCCGGAGAGCAGGCCCGCCCAATGGGGCCCGATCAGGTCCGCGGTGCCGGTGACCGCCAGCACCACGGCGACCGCGGTTCCGGCCCGCACCAGCAGCATGAGCGGGGTCAGGCGCACCCGCCGGACCATCGCCTGTTCCGGGATCGCATGCATCGCCGCCATCGCCGCCGCGATGGCGACAAGGGTCAGCCCGGCGGCGGCGGCAAAGCCCAATTCCAGCAGGGAGAGCAGCCAGGCGGCGAGGCCGAAGGCGGGCAGAGCGGCGAGGCAGGCCCGCGCCAGGCCGCGAAGCCGCCGGGCCGGGTCGGTGGCGTGCCGCGAGGCCTGCCAATAGGCGTAGCAGAGCGCCAGGGTCGCGATCAGCCCGCCCAGGGTATGGCCGGCGGCGGCCACGACGAAGCCCGGCCCCTGTTCCAGCCCGATGAAGAAATAGAGGATCGCGGTGCCCAGCGGCAGGCCGGCCAGCACGCCGGCGATCCGCGGCCCGGCGCGTTCCGCCAGGATCGACAGGCCGATCACGACGCTGCCGGTCACCACGGTCTTGGCCAGCAGCAGGCCGTCGAGCATCGCCTGCCCCCTCCGCCCTCGAGCCCGGTTCAGTACTGCTGCAGGATGGCGCTGATGTCGCTGCGCACCGCGTCGAAGGCATGGCCGCGGCCGAAGGGACGGCCCTTGCGGCTGTTCACCAGGAAGGCGAAGGCGCCGAAGCCGCCGCCGCGCGCCCGCCAGTAGCCGGCGAAGCCGAACACCGAGCGCGGCTCCGACAGCCAGCCGGTCTTTCCCGCAACCCGGGTGCGCCAGTCGGTATTGCCGCGCTTGATGGTGCGGCCGCGGGCGCTCATCGGCACTTCCAGCCCGGCATAGAAGTCGGGGAAGCTGGCGGTGTCCAGGTACATGCCGTGCAGCAGGGCGACGATCGCCGCCGCGCTGACCCGGCTTTCCGGGCTCAGCCCGCTGCCGCTGAAAAGCTGCGGGTCCTGCCCGTCGCCGGGGCCCAGCACCGTCTCTCCCAGGCGGCCGGAGGCCGCGGCCAGGCTCTGCCGCTGCCCCGGCCGCAGGTCGGCGGCCAGGTCCAGGGTCAGGATGTCGGCGATGGCATTGTTGGAAAAGCGCAGCATGTCGGCCAGGATCAACCCGAGGCGCTGGCCGTTGAAGGCCATCAGCTGCCGCGCATCCGCCGGCACCGGCGCATCCTCCACCGTGACACCGCCGTCGATCCGGATGCCGCTGCGCTGCAGATAGCCGTGCAGGATCTGCCCCAGCACCAGCGGCGGGTTGCTGATCGCGCGGTGGAAGATGAAGGGGGCAGCGCCGGCCGGCATGGAGCCGCTGACATTGATGGTGTCGACCCCGTCGGCGGTCTGGCGGCCCGCGTTCAGGGCCATGCTGCTGGCATGGGTCTTCACCGCCGCGTTGATCCGCACCGCCGGGATCGGGAAGGGCAGCATCGACACATTCGCCGGCGCGCCGGCGCCGCTGCCCGGCGTGACCATCACCGCGACGGTGCCGAAGTCGGTGGCCGCGGCGGCCAGCGGGGCGTCATAGGCATGTGCGGAGCGTCGCAGCGCCTGGCAGCGGTCCTTGATCTCGCAGTCCAGCGGGCCGAAGCGCAGCAGGTTCACCCGCAGCCGGCCGGTGATCCGCTGCACGCCGCTGGCGCGCAGCATGTCGGCCATGCGGCCCAGATCGTCCTGGGTGATCGACGGATCGCCGGAGGCGACATAGATCAGGTCGCCCTGCAGCACGCCGCCCTGCACCGGGCCGGTGCCGTAGAGCGGGGTGGAGAATTCATGCCCGGCGCCATAGGTGCGCAGGGCGTCGGCGGCGACGAACAGCTTGCTGACCGAGGCCGGCGACAGCGGCTGGTCGGCATTCATCGAAGCGATCCGGTGGGCGCGGCCCTGGTCGTCGAAGCGCACCACCAGGGCGGTGACGTCGGCGCCCATCGCGGCCATCGCCGGCAGGCCCGCCGCTTCCTGCGCGCGGAGCGGCGCGGCGTTGGACAACAGGGATGCCAGCAGGGCGAGCAGGTAGAACACCGGCAGCCAGCCGGCCGGACGCAGGCCTTTCAGCACTTCCCAACCTCCATGCGGCACCTTCTCCCGGCGCCCCTTCGGCGGGGCGCGGCCGGAGAGTGGCACGGGGCGCGGGCGGATTGGAAGCCGGCCCCCGCCTGAAGATCGGAGGGCGGCCGGAAATGGTCAGGAAGCGGCGCGGCTGGCCTTGCGGCGCTCGTGCGGCAGCAGGTGGCGCTTGCGCAGGCGGATCGCCTTCGGCGTCACCTCGACCAGCTCGTCGTCGTCGATATAGGCCAGCGCCTTTTCCAGAGTCATCCGCAGGGGCGGGGTCAGCTTCACCGCATCGTCCTTGCCGGCAGCGCGGATGTTGGTCAGCTGCTTCGCCTTCAGCGGATTCACGTCCAGGTCGTTGTCGCGGCTGTTCTCGCCCACGATCATGCCCTGGTAGACCTCGGTCCCGGGCTCCACCATCAGCGCGCCGCGCTCTTCCAGGTTCCACAGGGCATAGGCCACGGCGGCGCCGTCGGCGTTGGAGACCAGGACGCCGTTGCGGCGGCCCGGGATCGGGCCGCGATGCGGCCCGTAGGCATGGAACACCCGGTGCATGATGCCGGTGCCGCGGGTGTCGGTCAGGAACTCGCCGTGATAGCCGATCAGGCCGCGGCTGGGGGCGATGAAGGTCAGCCGGGTCTTGCCGCCGCCGGAGGGGCGCATGTCCTGCAGCTCCGCGCGGCGCTCCGACATCTTCTCCACCACCGGGCCGGTATAGGCGTCGTCGACGTCGATCTGCACATTCTCCAGCGGCTCCAGTTCCTGGCCGGTCTGGGGATCGCGGCGCGACAGCACCCGCGGCCGGCTGACCGCGACCTCGTAGCCTTCCCGCCGCATGGTTTCGATGAGCACGCCGAGCTGCAGCTCGCCGCGGCCGGCGACCTCGAAACTGTCCTTGTCCTCGCTCTCCGTCACCTTGATCGCGACATTGCCCTCCGCCTCGCGCTGCAGGCGGGCCCAAAGCACCCGGCTGGTGACCTTGTCGCCGTCGCGGCCGGCCAGCGGCGAGGTGTTGACGGAAAAGGTCATCGCCAGGGTCGGCGGGTCGATCGGCGTGGCGGGCAGGGCGGCTTCCAGGTCCAGCGCGCCCAGGGTGTCGGCGACGGTGGCCTTCTGCAGGCCCGCGATCGCGACGATGTCGCCGGCCTCGCCGCTTTCGACCGGCACCCGCTCCAGCCCGCGGAAGGACAGGAGCTTGCTGATCCGCGCGCGCTCCACCTCGGTGCCGTCGGGGCGCAGGGCGCGGACCATCTGGTTGACCGCGACCCGGCCGGCCTGGATCCGGCCGGTCAGGATGCGCCCCAGATAGGGATCGGCCTCCAGGATCGAGGCGAGGATCGCGAAGGGCGCGTCCGGTTCCGCCTTCGGCGGCGGGACATGGTCCAGGATCAGGCGGAACATCGGCGCCAGGTCCTTGCGCTCCTCGTCCAGCTCGGTCACCGCCCAGCCTTCCCGGCCGGAGGCATAGAGCATCGGGAAGTCGAGCTGCGCGTCGCTCGCGTCCAGGGCGGCGAACAGGTCGAAGACCTCCTCGTGCACCTCTTCGGGGCGGGCGTCGGGGCGGTCGATCTTGTTGACCACGACGATCGGCCGCAGGCCCAGCCGCAGCGCCTTCTGGGTGACGAACTTGGTCTGCGGCAGCGGCCCCTCGGCGGCATCGACCAGCAGGATCACGCCGTCGACCATCGACAGGATGCGCTCCACCTCACCGCCGAAATCGGCATGGCCGGGCGTGTCGACGATGTTGATCCGCACGTCCTGCCAGTCGACCGCGGTGCATTTCGCCAGGATGGTGATGCCGCGCTCACGTTCCAGGTCGTTGCGGTCGAGCGCGCGCTCCGCCACCTGCTGGTTGGCGCGGAAGGCGCCAGACTGGCGCAGGAGGGAATCGACCAGGGTTGTCTTGCCATGGTCGACATGGGCGATGATGGCGATATTGCGACGGTCCAAGGGGCACACTGTCTGAAGGTTCGGGGGCGCCGCACAGGGCGCGCGCGCTGCCTTATACCCGGCGCGCTGCGGCGCGACAACGCGCATGCTGCAACTGCGAGATCGCGGGGCGCCGGGATTCTGCGCGGGGTATTGCCCGGAATACTGCTCCGAAAGGTTTGAACGGAAATTTAACGCACCCGCCCCATCCTTCCCCATGTCGGCAATCCGGAGTACCCGCATGGGCCTCTACCCCATCTTCGCGCCTGTATCGTGCCGCCCGGCGATCCGCGCCGCTGCCCTGACGCTCGCGCTGGGCCTCGGCCTTGCGGTCGCGGTGCCTGCGCGTGCGGAAGAGCCGTTCCGGATCGGCACCTCCGGCACCGGCCTGCTGGTCTGGATCGCGCAGGCCATGGGTGCCTTCGACGATGCCGGGGTCGAGGTGGAGATCGAGCGCCTGACCTCCGGCGTCGAGGGGCTGGACCGGACCGAGAACGGCACACTGGACCTGGCCGCCAGCTCGGAGTTCGCCTTCACCACCCGGGTCGCCGGTGGCGCCGACCTGTGCATCTACGGCACCCTTTCCGCATCCCGCACGGTGCAGCTCCTCGCCCATGCCGGCAGGGTCGGGCCGGCCCCGGCGGACCTTGCCGGCAAGCGGATCGGCGTGACGCAGGGCAGCGTCGCCCGCTTCTTCCTCTGGCAGTACCTGGCGCTGGAACAGGTGCCGGAGGAGGATGTCGTCCTGGTCGACCTGATCCCGAAGGACATGGTCCGGGCGATGCGCGACGGGGAGATCGACGCCGCGATCGTCTGGGAGCCGCACGCGACGCAGATCCGTGAACTGCTGCGGGACCGGCTGGTCGACTACAGGGATCAGAGCATGCAGCACTATTATTTCGTCCTGCAGGGGCCCTGCGACCTGGAGCGGCGGCGGCCGGAGGCCCTGCGCGCGGTGCTGGCGGCGCTGATCGAGGCGGACGCCCTGGCCCGGCGCGATCCCGAGCGGGCCAAGCGCTACATCATGCCGGTGCTCCGGCTGGGCCCGGCAGAGGTCGACCGGGTCTGGCCGAAACATTCGCTGGGCGTCGTGCTGCCGCAGGACCTGCTGCTGCTGATGGAGATGGAGGCGCGCTGGCTGCAGTCGGCGGGTCTGGCCGGCGACGGCGCGATCAATGCCCTGCAGCGGGTCCGGCCGCAGCCGCTGGCCGACGTTGCACCGGCGGCCGTGCAGATGGTGTGGTAGCGGCATGAAGCTGCGCACCAAGGCCCTGCTGTTCAACCTCGGGGTCAGTGCGACCGCGCTGTTCCTGGCGGCCGTGATCGCGACGGCCATCGTCCTTGTCGTGCGCATGGAGGAGAGGTCGTCGAGACTGGCCCTGCTGCGCGCCGACATGCTGCGGGCGGAGGGCCTGACCTCGGAGCTTCTCCTTGACGGCGCGGGCGAGCGGCCGCTGCAGCAATGGCGGAAACTGTCCCTCGACCTTCAGACGCGGCTGCTGGGCGAAGAGGGGCCGCTGCCCGACATGCCCCAGCTGCGGGAAGAGTTCCTCAGCCGGATCCGTGCGATGGACCAGTCGTTCGAGCGGCTGGGCCAGCTGAGCGGGGCGGAACCGGCGATCATCCGCAATGTCCTCGTGATGCGTCTGCGGACCAACAAGGACGCCCTGCTGTCCCGCATCGAGGAAATCGAGGGCGAGACGATCCTGAGTACCGCGGAACAGCACCGCTGGCTGGTCGCCGCCGCATTGGCCGCGATCGCCGTCCTGCTGGTCCTCGCCGGCAGCCACTACTGGGTCACCCGGCGCTATCTGCTGTCGACCTACGAGGAGCTGGGCGGGACGATCCGCGGCCTGGCCGACGGCCAGCTGGCCGTGCCGATCCCGGCGACGGGGAGCGGGGAGGCGGGCGAGCTGCTGGGGCGGCTGGAGGAGATGCGGGCGCGCCTCTTCGAGGCGATGCAGCGCGAGGCCGAGCAGCGCCGGCGGGCCGAGGACCTGAGCCGCGCGAAATCCAACTTCGTCGCCTCCGTCAGCCACGAGCTGCGTACCCCCCTGAGCGGCCTGCTGGGGCGGCTGGAGCTGGCAGCGGGCCGGACCGCCTTGCCGGCAATCGCCGCCGACCTGGCGCTGGCCCGCACCGCCGGCAGCCATCTGCTGGCCCTGGTCAACCAGGTTCTCGACTTCTCGCGCATGGAGGCGGGGCATTTCGAGCTGGCCGTGGCGCCGTTCGACCCGGACCAGCTGGTCCGCGGCGTGGAGGGCCTGCTGGCCGCCGAGGCGGCGGAGCGGGGCCTGCATCTGCGGACCGCCTTCGCCTTCGAAGGGGGCGAGGGTTGCCGGCTCCAGGGCGACGAGCCGCGGCTGCGGCAGGTGCTGATCAACCTGGTCGGCAATGCGATCAAGTTCACCCCGTCGGGCGAGGTCGAGGTTGCGGGCGGGGTGACGGCAAGCGGCTCCGGCCGCCGGCTGCTGTCCCTGACGGTCAGCGATACCGGGCCGGGGGTCCCGGCGGAGGCGCGGGAGCGCATCTTCGGGGAATTCGTGCAGCTGGAGCAGAGCGGCGATGCCACGCAGTCGGGTGCCGGCCTGGGGTTGGCGATCACCGCCCGCATCGTGCACCGGATGGGCGGCGTGATCAGCGTCGGCGAGGCGGCGGGCGGCGGCGCCTGTTTCCGCGTGGCGGTGGACCTGCCGCTGGCACCTGCGGCGGCGGCCCGCGAGAGCGCCGGCGCAAAGCTGCCCGACGCCCCGCTGTCGGTCCTTGTGGTTGAGGATGTCGCCTTCAACCGCGATATCGTCCGCGAGTTCCTCACCGCCGCCGGCCATCGTGTCGAAGAGGCCGGCGACGGCCGAGAGGCGCTGCGCCGCCTGGCCGGTTCCGGACCCTTCGACGTTGTCCTCATGGACATCAACATGCCCGTCATGGACGGGATCGAGGCCACCCGCCAGATCCGTGCAAGCGGTGCGGACTGGGCGGATCTGCCGATCCTGGGCCTGACCGCGAATGCCTTCCACGAACAGGTGCAGACCTATCTGGCAGCCGGCATGACCGGCTGCCTCGCCAAGCCGGTGGTGTGGGACGAGCTCTATTCCCGCCTGTCCGAGGTCACCGGGCGCAATGTCTCGCGGGTTCGCATCGATCGCCGCGACCGTGCCGCGACGCCTGCCTCCGCCGCGCCGGTTGTCGCCCCTGTTCCTGCATCGCCGCCGGTTGCAGGGATCGTCGACCGGCAGCAGATGGAGGATCTGCTGACCTATCTGGGCGCCGACCAGGCCATCGCCTCGCAGCAGGAGGCGCTGGCCCATCTCGAGGACCGCATGCCGCATCTGCCGGACCTCTGCGGCAGCCCGGTCCAGTTCACCCGGGAGGTGCATGCCCTGGCCGGCGTCGCCAGCAATTTCGGCTTCGCCGCGCTGGCGGCGCGGCTGCGGCAGCTGGAACAGGGCGGGCCCGGCGGCGGTGACGGGGCCGCGGCGATGGCCGACCTGCCGGACCTGGTCGCGGTCACCCGCCGGGAGACAGAGCGGCTGATGGCTACGCTGAGCGGAGATGCCGTCAGTTCTGCCGGTGCGCGGACCGCCGGCGGCTAGTGGGAGCGCGGCGCTAGTAGCCTTCCGCCTCCGGAAAGTACTGGTAGAGCCAGGTCTCCGTCAGGGCGCCGGCAGCCCGCCGCTTGCCCGCGCCCTTCAGATAGAGCCGCATGTCCACCGGCTCCGCGCCCGCCGCCTGCACTTCGAAAAAGGCACGGATCCGGCCCGGGCGGCCGACCACCGGATGGGCGTCCTGCAGTCCGGCGGCGCCGCGGGAGAGGGTGACTTCCGGGGCGACCTCGCCGCGGCCGAAGGCGGCCAGGTCGCCGCCCTCGAAATCCACCACGAAGCGGGTGACCCCCTCCGGGCGCGGCTGCCCGGGCACGCCGCCGGCGCCGCTCCAGGTCGCCACGGTCCGGCCCAGGGCGCGGGCGGCGGGGATCGCCCCGTCCCACAGCAGCCGATAGCCGAACGCCAGCCGCTGGCCGGGTTCCGCCGGCGCCTCCGGCACCCAGTAGGCGACGATATTGTCGTGGATCTCGTCGTCGGTCGGGATCTCGACGAGCTGCACCTGGCCGCGGCCCCAGTCCCCCTTGGGCGCCACCCACAGGGAGGGGCGGCGATCGTAGAACACGCCATCGTCCTGGTAATGGTCGAAGGCGCGATCGCGCTGCAGCAGGCCGAAGCCCTTCGGATCGCTGTCCTGGAACGAATTGGTCATCACCCGCGGCGGGTTCTTCAGCGGTCGCCAGATCCGCTCGCCGCTGCCGGTCCAGATCGCCAGGCCGTCGGAATCGTGGATCTCCGGCCGCCAGTCCCGCGCCTGCCGGCCATGGGTCTCGCCATACCAGAACATGCTGGTCAGCGGCGCGATCCCCAGGCGCCGGATCGGCGTGCGCGGGAACAGCGCGCAGTCGACGTCCATCTCCACCCCGTCGGCCGCCGTGCCGCTCTGGCCATGGTTGCGGCAGTCGATGCGGAAGGCGCCGGCGATGCTGGGGCTGTCCAGGCGCGCATAGACGATCACGCGGCCCTGTTCGCCGGGGATGCGCTGCAGCCAGAAGCCGGTGAAGCGGGGGAATTCCTCCGGCGTGTCCAGGCCGGTGTCGATCGCCAGGCCGCGGGCCGACAGGCCGTACTGGCCGCGCGCGCCGGCGGTCCGGAAATAGGAGGCGCCGAGGAAGGCGATCCAGTCCCCCTGCTGGCCCGGCATGGCGATCCGGAAGCCGGAAAAGCCGATATCGTCCGGCAGGGCCCGCGCCACATGGTCGGCCGGCATGTCGAAATAGTCCTGCCGGTACAGGATCTCCCGCGCCGTACCGTCGCCGACCACCCAGATCCGGCAGGGATCCTGGAAATAGCGGCCGAGATGGAACAGCTGCACCGGGTCGCCGCCGCCGCCATCGGCCCAGAGCGCGGCCGCCTTGCGGAAGCGGATCGCCTGGAAGGCGTCATAGTCGATGCGATCCAGGATCTCCCGGTGCGGGTTGGGGCCAGCCTGCCAGGGCCGTGCCGCGGCCGCTTCGGCCTCCGCCTTCAGGCGCTCGAAGCTGAACGGCACCGGCGGGCCGAGGATCAGGGGGCCGGCCGGCGCAGCCGGCGCGGCGGTGCCGGCGCCGTTGCCGGCAGCGGCCTGCAGGGAGCCGGGCAGCAGGCCCAGAGCGGCAAGGCTGATGGAAGCGCTCAGGATCTCGCGTCGGTTCATCGGTGGTCGTCTGTTGCGGGGCGGGCCGGCAGTGAAGCGGGCCGGCAGTGAAGCGATCTGGCAGTGAAACGGTCTGGCTGTGAACAGGGATAACAGCGAAGCGGTGGCAATGTTCCATCGCCGCGCGGCGGCCGGGTCCGGTGTCCGCGGTCAGCGGAAATGGCGCTCCATCCGGTCCAGCGCCGCATCCAGCGTAGCGGTGGACTTGCAGAAGCAGAAGCGGGCGGTGTCGGTGATCGGCGTCTCGTGGCAGAAGGCGGAGACGGGGATCGCGGTCACCCGCGCCTCCTCCGTCAGGTGGCGGCAGAAGGCGACATCGTCGCCGTTGAAGCCGGTGGAGCCGATGTCGATGTTCACGAAATAGGTGCCGGCGCAGTCGTGGGTGGCGATCCCCATGCGGCGGAAGCCGGCCACCAGGTGGTCGCGGCCCGCCTGCATGCGCTGCGCCAGTCCGTCGAAATAGCCGTCCTCCTTGTCCAGGCCGACGGCAACGGCTGCCTGCAGGTTGGGCGGCGTGGTGAAGGTCAGGAACTGGTGCGCCTTGATGACCGGCGCCAGCAGATCCGCCTGGCCCGTGATCAGGCCGATCTTCCAGCCGGTCAGGGAGAACATCTTGCCGGCGGACGAGATCTTCACCGTGCGCTCGAACATGCCGGGCAGGGTGTTGAACGGCACGTGCCGCAGCCCGTCATAGACCAGGTGCTCGTAGACCTCGTCAGAGATGACATAGGCGTCGCTCGCTTCCACGAACTCCGCGATCAGCGCCAGTTCTGCAGGCGAGAAGACCTTGCCCGTCGGGTTCAGCGGGTTGTTGAGGATCACCGCCTTGGTCTTCGGGCCGAAGGCGCGGGCCAGGTCGTCGCGGTTCAGGGTCCATTGCGGCGGGCGAAGGGTGACGATCCGCGGCACGCCGCCCGCCCGCTGCACCATCGGCACATAGGCGTCATACATCGGCTGGAACATCACCACTTCGTCGCCAGTGTCGATCAGCGACAGGATCGCGCAGATCAGCGCCTCGGTGGCGCCGGAGGTGATCAGGGTCTCGGCGGTCCAGTCCAGGTCCAGGCCGTAGAAGCGTTTCTCGTGGCGGGCCAGCGCCTGCCGGACCTCCGGAATGCCGGTCATCGGCGGGTACTGGTTCCAGCCGTTCATCAGCGCATCGGCTGCCGCCTGGCGCAGATCCTGCGGCCCGTTGTCGTCGGGAAAGCCCTGGCCCAGGTTGATGGCGTCGTGCTGCCGGGCCAGGTCGTTCATCGCCTGGAAGATGGTTGTGCCCATCCGGTCATAGATCGGATTGACCGCTCGCATGATGTTCCCTTCCCCGACTGCGCGACGCGCAGGAAGCCGACACAACCTTGTCACGGTTGCCGATTCCGCTGTCTTTAGCCGGGCAAGGCCAGGCCTTGCAATCGGAGTTTTCGGGCGCGAGGCGGCTTTCGGCTCAGCCCCAGAGGGCGGCCGGCGGGGGCATCATCCGGCTGTCGTCGAACTGGATGCCGGGATCGCGGTCGCGGGCCAGCAGCAGCGGGCCGTCCAGGTCCACGAAGTCGGCACCCTGCGCCACCAGCACCGCCGGCGCCATCGCCAGGGATGTTGCCAGCATGCAGCCCACCATGACCTTCAGGCCGGCCTCGCGGGCCGCCTGCCGCAGGTCCAGCGCCTCGGTCAGCCCGCCGGTCTTGTCCAGCTTGATGTTGACGGCGTCGTAGCGCCCGACCAGCGCCTCAAGCCCGGACCGGTCGTGGCAGCTCTCATCGGCGCAGAAGGCGACCGGGTGCGGGATGCCGGCCAGGCCCGCGTCCTTGCCGGCGGGCAGCGGCTGTTCGATCAGGGAGACGCCGAGCCGGGCGAGTGCCGCCGGCATGACGGCAAGCTCGTCGGGGCCCCAGGCCTCGTTCGCATCGACGATCAGGGTGGCGTCGGTGGCCGCGCGCACCGCGGCGACCCGGTCCAGGTCCGCCGTTCCGCCGCCCAGCTTCAGCTTCAGCAGCGGCCGGTGGCGATTGGCCGCCGCCTGTTCCCCCATCGCCGCCGGATCGTCCAGCGACAGGGTGAAGGCGGTGATCAGCGGCTGCGGCGCCGGCAGTCCGGCCAGTTCGTGCACCGGCCGGCCGGCCAGCTTCGCCTCCAGGTCCCAGAGGGCACAGTCGATGGCATTGCGCGCCGCGCCCGCCTTCATGCGCCGGCGCAGCTCCTCCCGCCCCAGGCCGCCGGCGATCGCATCGGCCTGTTCGGCGATGGCGGCGCAGACGCTGTCCACGCTCTCGCCGTAGCGGGCATAGGGGACGCACTCGCCCTGGCCGACAACATCCCCCTCGGCGATCCGGCAGACCACGGTACGGACCTCGGTCCGGGCATCGCGGCTGATCCGGAACACGCCCCGGATCGGCCAGGCCTCCGCCCCCGCGGTCAGGCTGCGCTGCGCCATCGGCTCAGGCCAGCAGGTTGTCGAGGATCGGGTCCACGCCGAAGCGCACCGGGTCGGTGGCCGGCAGGCCGGTCTGCGCCTCGATCTCCTTCAGACAGGCGCGCGCCGCCGCCTCGTCGGGCAGGTTGTGGGTGTCCACCGCCACGCCGACGAACTTCACGTCCGGGCTGGTCAGCCGGCTGCAGGCCAGGTTGTGCGCCATGCAGGCCTGCAGGTCCGGGATCGGGTAGTGCGGCAGGCCGCGCATGTGGGTGCGGGTCGGCTCGTGGCACAGCACCAGGGCGTCCGGCGCCGCGCCGTGCAGCAGGCCCAGGCTGACGCCCGCGAAAGAGGGATGGAACAGCGAGCCCTGGCCCTCGATCAGGTCCCAATGGTCGGGCTCGTTGTCCGGCGTCAGCCATTCCACCGCGCCGGAGATGAAGTCCGCAATCACCGCGTCCAGCGGGATGCCGCGCCCGGCGATGAAGATGCCGGTCTGCCCGGTGGCGCGGAAATCCGCCTTGATGCCGCGGTCGGTCAGCCCCTTCTCCAGGCTCAGCGCGGTGTACTTCTTGCCCACCGAGCAGTCGGTGCCGACGGTCAGCAGGCGCTTGCCGCTGCGCCGCTTGCCCTTGCCGGTGGCGAAGTCCTGGGTCGGGTGGCGCACGTCGTACAGGCTGCGGCCCAGCGCCTTCGCCCGCTCCGCCACCTGCGGGATGCTGCCCAGCTTCTTGTGCAGGCCGCTGGCGATGTCGAAACCGGCCTCCAGTGCCTCGAGGATCGTCTCGATCCAGCTGTCGGGCAGGACGCCGCCGGAATTCACCACCCCGATCACCATGGTCCGGACACCCTGCGCCTTGGCTTCCGCAATGCCCATGTCGGTCAGGCCGACATCGGCCTTGCAGCCCTCCAGGCGCAGCTGGCCGACGCACCAGTCCGGGCGCCAGTGCACGATTCCCGCCGCGGTCTTTGCCGCGAGCTGGTCATGGGCATCGCCGAGAAACAACAGATAGGGCTTTTCCATTCGCTCAACTCCTGCAGCGCGGCCGCCGGCCCCGGTCCTACCGGATGTCTCCAGGCTCTTCCCGGAGGCCGGCGCGGGGTCGTCGGTGGCCGGTGTCAGCCTGTGCATACCGCTGGATGATGGGGGAAGCCAAGCGCGATCTGGCAGCGCCTGCCGGGAGAAGGCCCTCGGCCGGCCACCGCTATCGTGTCCGCAGGCGCGGCTGCTCCGGCTGGTCCAGCTGCAGGGCCGGCACGGGCTGTTCCGTGGCCACCGGCGCCGGCCGCCCCGCCCAGGGAGAACTGTCCAGCCAGGCGAGGAACGCGGTCTCGTCCAGCGGCCGGCTGACGAAATATCCCTGGATCGTATCGCAACGCAGGTGACTCAGATGCTCCAGGGTCGGCTCGTCCTCGACCCCCTCCGCGGTGACCTTGAGGCTGAGGTTGTGCGCCAGCTCGATCATCGTGCGGGTGATCACCTCGTCGTCCGGCACCCGCTGCATGTTCATCACGAAGGACTTGTCGATCTTCAGCTCGCTGATCGGCAGCCGCCGCAGATAGCCCAGCGAGGTATAGCCCGTGCCGAAATCGTCGATCGCGATGCAGACCCCCATCCGGTCCAGCCGGTTCAGGGTCTCCGTTGCGCGCGCGGCGTCGGATATGATCGCCGTCTCGGTGATCTCCAGCACCAGGTGATCGGGCGCCACCTGGTGCCGCGCGAGGCTGTTCTCCACGCTGCGCGGAAAGCCGGGATTGTGCAGGGTCAGGGCGGAGATATTGACCGACACGGTCAGGTCCCAGCCCTGCTTCTGCCATTTCGCGCAATGCCGCAGCGCGGATTCCAGCACCCAGCCGGTCAGGGCGGCAATCATGCCCGTCTGTTCCGCCAGCGGAATGAACAGATCGGGAAAGATCATGCCGAGCTTCGGGTGCCGCCAGCGCAGCAGGCATTCAACCCCTTCGATCCGGCGGTGCGTCAGGTCGATCTTGGGCTGGAAGTTGAGCTCCAGCGAATCGTCGTCCACGGCCCGCCGCAGGTCATGGCTGAGCGCGAGCTCGTCATTCTCCTCGCTTTCCGGGTCGCCCTCGAAGATGGCGAAGCCGGTGCTCTGCCGCTTGGCGGCCCGCATCGCGGTCTCCGCGCTGCGCATCAGGCCATGCGCCTCCAGCCCGTGATGCGGCGCGTGGGCGATGCCGATGCCGACACCGACCATGAACTCGCTGCGGCCGATCTTGAACGGGGCCTGCATCCGCTCGACGATCTGGCTGGCGACGGTCACCGCATGGGCGAGGCTGGTCCCCGGCGGCAGCAGGATGCCGAACTCGTCGTCCCCCACCCGTGCCAGCCGGTCGCCCGCCTGCAGCACCTCGCGCAGGCGGCCGGAGGTCAGTTCCAGCAGCTTGTCGCCCGCTTCGTGCCCCAGGGACTGGTTCACCCTGTTGAAGCCGATCAGGTCCAGCAGCAGCAGCGCCAGCGGATCCTCGGTGCTGGCATGTCCCAATGCCTCCTGCACGGCGATCAGGAACTGGCTGCGGTCGGGCAGCCGGGTCAGCGGGTCGTAGATCGTCTGCTCGGCAAGATGGCTCTCGGCCCGTTCCAGCTGGCGGCCGATCTCCGCCTGGCGGCGGGCGCCGCAGACCGCGCGCAGAAGCGCGGAGGGGGAGAGATCCTCTGCCGACAGACAGTCGGCGGCACCGGCTGCCAGCACCCGCCGCAGCCCGTCGGCCGCGGTCTGGGTGGCGAAGCAGATGATCGGCAGGGCCGGCACCGGGCTGTCGAACTCCGCCAGCAGGTCGCAGATCTCGCCATGGCTCAGCGGCGGCCAGAGCAGCAGGCCGTCATGCTGGCGCTCGGCCATCTCCTGCCGCGCGGCGGCGACGCCGTCGACCTCGTCCAGGCCCAGCGGCAGTCCGGTGGCGCCAAGCGCCGCCCGGAGGATTTCCGTCGATGCCGTGCCGCGCAGGCGGCAGATCAGGAAACGCACCGACAGCCCCGCTCGGAATCCGGGCGGGGGGCAGGCGGCGCGCGGCGCGGCGCGGCGAATGCAAGTGACGGCGCTGCAGCCCTGTCGCCGATCATCCCCATGCCCATCGTATCCCGGCCCATCCTGTCCCGGCCTGCGGACGCCCCCACCCGGCGCGTCGAACCCGGCCGTCTCGAATCCCGCATCTCGCGGCGCATCTCAGGGCGCCATGGCGCCGTCGGCGCAACTATTTGCTTGTTGCATGGCAACTATTTGCTTGTTGCATGATAAACCCCGTCCCAATCGGGACCCGGTGGAGTCTGCCGGTATTCGCGGATTCTTTCCAGGTATAGATCGTAGAGGACGGACAGATCCGGTGCCTGACGCTGGCAATTTACCGCCATTTTCTCGGCACGGTCCCAGTCCTGTGCGCGATAGGCGTGCAGCATCTGGGCGTGGTTCGCGGCCAGGCTGCGGAAGCCCTCCGACCCGGCCAGCGACTCATCGCCGAGCAGCGCGAAGATCCGTTCCGCTTCGGTCTTGCCCTTGACCGCGATGAGGTCGATTTCCAGCAGCGCGAAGCCGCTGGCACCGGCGGCCGTGTTGTCGCCGATCACGACGTTGACGCCGTAGGTCTTTGACTGTCCCTCCAGCCGCGACGCCAGGTTCACCGCATCGCCCAGCACCGAATAGTCGAAGCGCTGTTCGGAGCCCATATTGCCGACCACCACCTCGCCGCTGTTCAGGCCGATGCCGATGCGCAGCGGCACGAATGGCGTCCCTGCCGCCTCCGCCTCCGCCTTCAGTGCGGCGTTCAACTCGTCCAGCCGGGCGAACATGGCCAGCGCCGCGCCGCAGGCCTTGGCCGGATGGCCCGGCACGTCCAGCGGAGCGTTCCAGAACGCCATGATGCAGTCGCCCATATACTTGTCGATGGTGCCGCCGCTCTCCAGGATCAGGTCGGTCATCGGCGTCAGGAAGCGGTTGATCAGCCGGGTCAGGCCCTGCGGATTGCTCTTGAACTGTTCGGAGATCGTGGTGAAGCCGCGGATGTCGCAGAACAGGAAGGTCATGTCCCGCATCTCGCCGCCCAGCCGCAGCCGGCTCGGGTCGTCGGCGAGCTGCTCCACCAGCGCGGGGGAGAGGTACTGCCGGAAGGCATTGCGGACCCGGGACCGCTCCGCCTCGCTCTGCAGGTAGTTCAGCAGCGAGGAGCTGAGATAGACCAGCAGCACCGCGACCGACGGCGTGACCGGGTCGAGCAGCACAAGCTGCGTCTCGTAGCCCCAGATCGAGACGCCCACCGCCAGGGCGATGCCCGCCACGCCGATCACCGCGCACCACATCGCCCCCAGGCGGCGCATCAGGAAGATCAGCAGCAGCGACAGCACGACGACATAGACGAATTCCAGCCCGTCGAACCAGTCCGGCCGTTCCAGGAAGTGCTCCAGCAGGATCTGCTCGATCGCCATCGCATGCACCTCCACCCCCGGCAGGACCGGATCGACGGGGGAGGTGCGCAGGTCCTTCAGCCCCTCCGCGCTGGTGCCGATCAGGACGATATTGCCTTCCAGCAGCGCCGGGTCGAATGCGCCGTCCAGGACACGCCAGGCCGGCAGGAAGCGGGCCGGCTCGCTGCGGGTGAAATGCACCCACAGGCGGCCCCGGCTGTCGGTCGGCACCTCAAGCCGGCCGATCCGTATCGCCGTGATGCCGGTATTGATGCCGAAATTCTCCTGCTGGTTGGCGCCGGACGCCTTCACGATGGAGGTGGAGGCGCCCTGCGCGACCCGCAGCGCCTCCGTGGTCAGGGTGCCGTAGCGCTTGTCGCCGACCCGCACGATCAGCGGCACCCGCCGGATGATGCCGTCCCGTTCCGGGATCAGGTTGAAGCTGCCATTGCCGGCGGCCGCGGCGGCGAGGCCCTCGACATTCGTGATCGCCCCGTTGAAGCCGGGGATGAAGGCCGCCGGATCGTCCCCGGCGATGGCGAAATTCCCTTTCTGGACCGGCATGCGCGCGGTCTTCTCGGCAGTGGCGACGAAACCGGTGACGACCGGCGTCTGCGCCACGATGTCCTTCAGGACATCGTCATGGTCCGGCAGCTCCGCCAGGTTCTCCTGCAGCTTCGAGGTGTCGGACAGCCGGTTCCAGACCTCGACGATGTTGCGCGGGCTGGTCTGGTCGGGCTCGGCGAAGACGATGTCCATCGTGATCACCGCCGCGCCGGCATTGGTCAGGTCGGCGACCAGCTGCGCCACCAGTGTACGCGGCCAGGGCCACTGGCCGTAGCGGGCAAGGGTCTCGTCGTCCAGGTCGACGATGCGCACCGGCAGCGGCTCGTAGGCCCGCGGCGCGAAGCGCTGGAAATAGTCGAAGACCTGGTTCCGCAGGTCGGCCAGCACGCGGCCGGGATCCGTCACCCGCCAGGCCAGGATGGCCACCAGCACCATCAGCGGCACCACGACGGGCACCTGCCTGCGCCAGCGCCTCATCGCAGCCTTCCCCGCCCCCGGGCGGGGAAGGCCCGGTCAGTCGTGAAGCCGGCGGTAGATTTCATCGAATTCCTGGTGGTGGTTGCGGAACAGGTCCAGCAGCGCCGGGTCGAAATGTTCGCGCGGGTCCAGCCTGTCATCGCCCTCGGTCATGATCGCCACGGTCTTCTCGTGGCTGAAGGCCGGCTTGTAGGGGCGTGCCGAACGCAGGGCGTCGTAGATGTCGGCCATCGCGACGATGCGGGCGGAGAGCGGGATCTGCTCTCCCTGCAGCCCGTTGGGATAGCCGCCGCCGGCCCATTTCTCGTGATGGCCCTGCGCGATCTCCGCCGCCATCGCCAGGCGCGGCGCGGCGGCGAGGATCTGGTGGCCATAGACCGGATGGCTGTTCATCTCGTGCCGCTCCTCCGGGGTCAGCGGCCCCTTCTTGCGCAGGATCGCGGCATCGACGCTCATCTTGCCGACATCGTGCAGCTGCGCGGAATAGCGGATCTCGTCGCACCATTCCGCGGGCTGCCCGGCCATGCGGGCCAGGTGGTAGCTGTATTCGTTCACCCGGACGATATGGTTGCCGGTTTCCTCGTCATGGATCTCCGCCGCGCGGGCCAGCAGGCTGATCGACAGCATGAAGGCGTCCTCGGTCTCCGCCTGCAGGGCGGCGATGCGGGCACGGCCCTCCTGCAGCTGCCGGTTGCGCACCTGCAGCTCCCGGTTCTTGGCGCGGATGCGGTCCGCCATGTCGGCCCGTTCCACCAGGTCCGCCAGGATCCGGGAGACCGGCAGGACCAGCTCCTCCTGCGCGGTGTCGAACGGAATCGGCGCCGCGTCCGGAGCGGCCTTTTCCGGCAGCCGGTTGATCAGCTGCACCACGCCGGTGACGGCATTGCGGAAGTTCTTCAGCGGGAAGCACATCACCGACCGGGTGACATAGCCGGCGCGTTCGTTCGCCGGGTTGAACCGGTAGGGCCGGTTCTTCGGGATCTTGTAGACGTCCGGAATCCGCAGGGTCTTGCCCGTGGCGCCGACATAGGCGGCGATCGCCGGCGCGTCGAGCGGGATCTCGAAGCCCTTGGCGCGGATCCGCACCCGGTCGTTCTGCACCCGCATCGCCTGCAGCCGGCGCGACCGGCCGCGGCCGCGCACGATGAAGATGCTGCCGGCCTCGGCGTTGGTCAGCAGGCGGCATTTCAGCAGGATCTTGTCCATCAGCCGGGGCATCGGCTGCGGACCCTGCCCCTCGACGAAGTTCAGGAAATCCAGGACGGTGTTGGACGACGCTTTCATGGCCCCGCTTCGACATCTTGGGTGAACCCCACCGGCCCCCGCCGGCAGGGTAGTCATTCCAGACAAGCAAACAAGATGCCGGGGTCGACGGGTGGCGGCCACCCGGTGCCGCCTGGCGGGCGCTATGGCGCCGCGGTTTCGGCCTTCAGATAGGCGAGCAGCGCGGTCAGCTCGCTTTCCTTCCTGATGCCCGCGAACGCCATGCTGCCCTTCGGCACGACCTTCTTCGGGTTTTCCAGATAGGCCGCCAGGGTCTCGTCGTCCCAGACGATGCCGCTTGCCTTCATCGCGTCGGAATACTTGTCATAGCCCTCGTAGGTGCCGGCCTTGCGGCCGAACAGCCCCTTCAGGTCAGGCCCCATCCTCTTTGGCCCGGAGACCAGGTTGTGGCATGCCTTGCACTTGTTGAAGGACCGGGCGCCGTCCTTCATCAGCTTCGCCTGGTCGTCTTCGGCGCGGGCCGCGCCCTGGGGCATTGCCAGGGCGGAAAGAAGTGCGGCCGCGGCCAGCGCTGCGGCCGGAAGAAGCAGGCGCGGGCGCCGGGCGTCCGGATGCGCCAGGCGGGGGTGTCGGGCGTCGGTCATGATGCGGTCCTCCGCTGCGTCTTGCCGGTCAGCCGGCGGGGTGGATGCCGAAGGGGCGGGCCCAGGCCAGGCCGCCCTCGGTAGGGCCGGCCGGGCGGTATTCGCAGCCGACCCAGCCGTCATAGCCCAGCCGGTCCAGCTCCCGCAGCAGCCAGGGCAGGTCCAGTTCGCCATCGCCCGGTCCGTGGCGGCCGGGTGGGTTGGCGATCTGCACATGGCCGACATGCGGCAGTGCCGCCGCCATGCGGCTGGCGACGTCGCCGCCCTCGACCTGCGCATGATAGATGTCGAACTGCAGCCGGACATTGGGCAGGGACAGATCGTCAAGGATCTGCACCGCCTGGCCCACCTGCCAGAGGAAATAGCCCGGCATGTCCCGCCGGTTGATCGGCTCTATGGTCAGGACGATGCCGCGGGGACGGGCCTGCGCCGCCGCCCAGGTCAGGTTCTCGCAGAAGGTGTGCCGGCAGGCCGCCGGATCGGCGCCGTCCGGCGGGATCCCGGCCATCACGTGGATCAGGCCGGCCTGCAATCCGCCGGCCAGGTCGAGGGCGGCGCGCATCGCCTCGCGGAAGCGGCCCTCCTGGCCGGGCAGGGCGGCCAGGCCACGTTCCCCTGCCGCGAAATCCCCGGCAGGCGTGTTCAGCAGCACCCATTGCATGCCGCTGTCCGCCAGGCGTGCCGTCAGGGCCGCCGGCGCCACATCTTCCGGGTACATCGATTCCACGCCGCGAAAGCCGGCGGCAGCCGCCCGGTCGACGCGCTCCAGGAAGGGCGCGTCGGGAAACAGGAAGCTCAGATTCGCGGCGAGCCGCGGCATGTCGCCTTCTCCCCCTGGGATCCTCGCACATTGCGCCGATTGTTTGCCCGCGGCGCTTTGCCTATTGTGCGTCGTCCGACACGCTATCGCCGAACGCCGCCCGGGAACAAGCCACCGACAGCGCGGTCCGCTGCGGGTGGCGGCGTGTGGCGGGACGTCAAACGGGCAGCCGGGATATCGGTGCGGCGGCAGGGGGCAGGGACCTTAGGGGTGCAGGGCAGCGCGTTCAGATGACCGAGGTCGAGGCTTCGCCGTACATGCGCTTCGCCCGCGATGGCGATACTGCCGTGCTGGCCCCGTCCGGGGACTGGCGGGTCCAGGACGCGGCGCGGATCGATGCGGAACTGGGCAGGGTGCAGCGCGAGGCCGGCCAGCGGCTGGTGGTGGACCTGCAGCGGCTGCACAGCGTCGACACTGCGGGCGCCTGGCTGATCTACCGTACGATTCGCGACGTGCATGCCGCCGGCGGCGCGGTCGATGCGGTCAATGCCAGTCCCGGCGTGGCGCAGATGCTGCAACAGGCGGCCCGCAACGACCGGCAGTGCGAGGTCGAGCCGAACTGGGAGAACCCGCTGCTCCACATTGTGGGCCGGGTCGGCCGCGCCACGATCTCGACGGGGCGCGACGCGCGCAGCCTCATCGCCTTCGTCGGCGCGGTGACGGAAGCGGTGATCCTGTCGCTGCTGCGGCCCTGGCGGATCCGCTGGACCTCCCTGATCCACAATATCGAGCAGACCACGCTGAACGCGGTCCCCATCATCTCGCTGATCTCGTTCCTGATCGGTGTGGTGCTGGCCTATCAGGGATCGCAGCAGCTGCTGAAATTCGGCGCGCAGATCTTCGTCGTCGACCTGATCGCGATCTCGGTCCTGCGGGAGATCGCGATCCTGCTGACCGCGATCGTCGTGGCCGGCCGGTCGGGCAGCGCCTTCACCGCGCAGATCGGCTCGATGAACGTCAACGAGGAAGTCGACGCGATGCGGACCCTGGGGCTGGACCCGCTGGAGGTCCTGGTCCTGCCGCGGCTTCTGGCGCTGGTGATCGGCATGCCGATCCTGGCCTTCATCGCGGACATCATGGGCCTGCTGGGCGGCGGCCTGATGGCCTGGCTGTCGCTCGACATCTCGCCGCGGATCTTCCTGGACCGGCTGCAGTCGACGGCGGACTTCTGGACGGTGTTCACCGGCCTGGTGAAGGCACCGGTCTTCGCCGTCGTGATCGCGGTCGTCGGCTGCTTCGAGGGCATGCGGGTAGAGCGCAATGCCGAAAGCGTGGGCCGGCGCACCACCGTCGCGGTGGTGAAGGCGATCTTCCTGGTGATCGTCATCGACGCGGCCTTCTCCATCTTCTTCGGAATCATCGGTGTCTGAGCCCCGCGACACGCGCAGCCCGCCGCCGGCGGGTGACCTGCCGCTGCCCGGTGTGCCGCCGCTCGCCGGGCTCCAGGGCCGGCCCGCCGGCGTCGCGACGGCCGCACCTGCCGGGCCGGCGCCGGCCGGGGCGCCTCCATCGGGCCCGGCTTCGGCAGGCGGAGACTGGCTGCCGCCGCCCGGTGCAGGTCTGCCGCCCGGCGCCGGACAGCCGGGCGCCTTTGCCTCCGGCCAGGCCCGGGCGTCGCGGGCCGAAGCGGAGCCGATTCTCCGGCAGGACCCGGCCAGGGGTGATGCGGCCGGGCGGGATGACGACAGGGAGGCGCCCGCGCGGGGGGATGTCGTCATCCGCGTCCGCAATCTGGTGAACCGCTTCGGCAGCCAGGTGGTGCATGACGACCTGAACCTGGACCTCTACCGGGGCGAGGTCCTGGGGGTGGTCGGCGGCTCCGGCACCGGCAAGTCGGTGCTGCTGCGGACCATCGTCGGTCTGAACCGGCCGCAGGCGGGCCGCATCGAGGTGTTCGGGCAGGATGTGCTGTCGCTGCCGGTGGCGCAGCGGCGAAAGCTGGAGGCACGCTGGGGCGTGGCCTTCCAGGATGGCGCGCTGTTCTCGTCGCTGACCGTGGCGCAGAATGTCGAGGTGCCCCTGCGGGAGCATCTGCGGCTGCCGCAGCGGCTGATGGACGAGATCGCGGCGATGAAGATCTCGATGGTCGGCCTGGCGCCGGAGGCCGGCGCCAAGTTCCCGTCCGAGCTTTCCGGCGGCATGCGCAAGCGCGCCGCGCTGGCGCGGGCCCTGGCGATGGACCCGGAGATCGTCTTCCTGGACGAGCCGACCGCCGGCCTTGACCCGATCGGGGCCGCTGCCTACGACAGCCTGATCAAGCAGTTGCAGGAAAACCTGGGGCTGACCGTCTTCATGGTCACCCACGACCTGGATTCGCTCCATGCGATCTGCGACAGGATCGCGGTGCTGGCCGAGAAGCGCGTGCTGGTGACCGGCACGATGGAGGACATGATGGAACAGGACCATCCCTGGATCAGGGAGTATTTCCACGGTCCCCGCGCCCGGGCGGCGATGCACGATATCGCCGCGCGCAGCGGCACGCCGCCGCCGGCGGCGCCTACAGCCTGAGGAGGGTTGCCCATGGAGACCCGTGCCAACCATCTCCTGATCGGCAGTTTCGTCATCATCCTCGTCGTCGCGGCCTTCTTCTTCATCATCTGGCTGGCGCAGCTGCGGATCGATCAGAAGCAGGTCTACTACGAGATCCAGTTCACGGAATCGGTCGCCGGCCTGACGGTCGGCGGCGATGTCCGGTTCAACGGCATCCAGGTCGGCACCGTCCAGGCGATCAAGCTGAACGCGCAGAATCCCGACCTGGTGACGGTTATCATCGGCGTCGATCCGTCCACCCCGGTCCGCAAGGATTCGGTGGCCAGCCTTGAGCTGCAGGGCATCACCGGGGTTTCCTTCGTGCAGCTGTCCGGCGGCACGCCGGAGGCGCAGCGGGTTCCCGGCGCCGGCTCCATCACCGCCAGCCTGCCGACGATTACCGCCCGGAAATCGTTCATCGCGGAGGTCTTCTCCGGTGCGCCGCATCTGGTGCGCAACGCCTCGGACCTGCTGGGCAATGCCTCCAAGATGCTGGACGACCAGACCCGCGACGATTTCCGCAAGATCGTCGCGAACATCCGGACGGTGACCGACGCGATGGCGCGGAATTCCGGCCAGATCGACACCTTCGCGGCCAATCTGGGGGCGATCAGCGAGGACACGAAGGCAACCCTGGCGGAAGCGCGCACCACCTTCGCACGGCTCGACAGCATTGCCGCGAACGCCGATGTCGCGATGAAGCAGGACATCCGGCCGATGCTGCGGGATGCCCGCAAGACGATGGCCGAGCTGGACCAGCTGGCCGGGCAGCTGAACGCGGTGGTGGCGGAGAACAAGGAGTCGATCAACGTCTTCACCGAACGCGGGCTGCCGGACCTGCGCAACCTGATCAACGAGTCGCGACGCATGGTCGACAACATCAATCGCGTGGCGGAGCAGCTGGAGGATGCGCCGGGCAACATCCTGTTCGGCATCTCCGACAACGGTTTCCGGCCGGGAGAGTAGGCATGATGGCATGGCGGGCAGAAGCGCGACGGGAACGGGGGGCAGGACCCGGACGGAACCGGCCGGCGGGCCTGCGACGGGGCGGCAGGGTGCTGCTCCGCCTGGCGTCGCTTGCGCTGGTCGGGGTCGGCCTCGGTGCCTGCGGCTCGATCATCGGCGGGCCGCCGCCCCAGGTCTATTCCCTCAGTCCGAAGAGCAGCTTCAGTGCCGACCTGCCGACGATCGGCGAGCGCGCCCAGCTGGTGGTCGAGCAGCCGGAGACGGCGGGCGGCCTGAACACCACCCGGATCGCGGTCAAGCCGAAGCCCCTGCAGCTCGACTATTACGCGGGCGCGCGCTGGACGGAGCGTGCGCCGCTGATGGTGCAGACCCTGCTGCTGGAGAGCTTCGAGAATACCGGCAAGATCATCTCCGTCGGCCGGCAGGCGCTGGGCCTGCGGCCGGATTTCGTCCTGCGCGGCGACCTGCGGGAATTCCAGGCCCAGTATTATGAGACCGACGGCCGGGAAGCGACGGTCCCGTACATCCTGGTGCAGTTCAACGCCAAGCTGATCGAACAGCCGGAGGAGCAGATCTTCGATTCCCGCAACTTCGAATCCTGCGTGCGCGCCGACAGCGCCGCCATCGAGGATGTGATCCGCGCGTTCGACGTGGCGCTGGGCGACGTGATGAAGGATGCCGTCCAATGGTCCCTGCGCGAGATCGCGGGCCGCGGCCCGTTCCGGTCGCTGCGCGACGTACCGGATGCCATGCATTCTGGCGGCAGCAATGGATGCCGGCCCGGCTGAACGCCGGCCGATGCCTGCCGGCGGGTCGCCGGCCTTCCCAGCGCAGGGATGACGTGCAGGACCTGAGGCACAGGCGCTGAGGTGCAGGAGCTACTGGGCAGCCGCTGGGCCTTCCTGATCCTGTTGCTGGTCGGTCGCATCGCGATGGGCTTCCAGCTGCAGGCGGTCGGGTCCGTGACACCTTTCCTGGTCGAGGAGTTCCAGGTCGACTACGCCCAGATCGGCACCCTGGTCGGGCTGTTCCTGCTGCCGGGCATCGTGCTGGCGCTGCCCGGCGGCTTCCTGGGGCAGGCGGTGGGCGACCATCGCCTGCTGCTCGCTGGCCTGGCCTGCATGGCCGCCGGCTGCGCGGTGGTGGCCTCCTCCGCCGACTTCGATACCGCCGTGATCGGCCGGCTCGCCAACGGGGTCGGCGCGGTCCTGGTGACCGTGATCGGCACCAAGATGGTGGCCGACCGCTTTTCCGGCCGCATCCTGATCCTGGCGGTGGCCCTGTTCGGCAACGGCTTCGCGGTCGGCGTGGCGACCGGCCAGGTGACCCAGGTGGCGATGGCGGACGCCTTCGGCTGGCGGGCCGTGTTCTGGGTTGCCGCCATCATCGCCGCGATCGGCTTTCTCTGCGCCGCCGCCTACCGGCCGCCGGGCGGGGTGCGGGCGACCTGGCGCCTGCGGCTCAGCTTCGGCCTCAGCCTGCGCCAGTCGGCCGCCGTCTCCATGGCCGGCCTGTGCATCACCATGCATTTCGGCGCGTTCGTCATCATGGTGGCGATGGCACCTGTCTTCCTGGCCCGGCAGGGCCTGGCGCCGGAGCTGGCCGCCGCGCTGGTGGGCATCAACACCTGGGTGGCCATCGTCGGCATGCCGCTGGGCGGCCTGGTGGCCCAGAAGGTGCCGCCGCGCCTGCTGGTCTCGCTCTGCATCCCGGTGCAGGGCCTGGCCCTGGCGGCACTGCCGCTGGGCCTGGTCGGTTTCGAGCCGGTCGCGGTCGGCGCGTTGTTCGCGGTGGTCGGGATCGCCGGCGCGCTGCCGGCCGGCACCATCATGTCGCTCGCGCCCACGGCGGTACCGCCGTCGCTGCTGGGGGTCGGGATGGGCCTGTACTGGAGCTGGTTCTACCTGGGTGCCGCCCTGCTGCCGCCGGTGGCGGGCTGGTCGGCCGACGTCACCGGCAGCCTGGGCACGCCGCTGCTGGTCTCTGCCGCGATGACCGGCGCGGTGCTGCTGGCCTTCTTCGCCTATGGCGTCATCCGGCGCGGCCTGGATCCCGCGGCGGGGCGCTGATCAACTCGGCGTGAGAACCGCCGGAGCGGCGGGGTCCCTCCTCTTTCTGCAACTCAAAGTCACTTGCATGCGCAAAGAGCCTATGGTCGATTGGCTGGCCAAGCGCGTGTCCAGCCGAGCACGTGCCCTGTCTTTCACGCGGCTTTCTTGGGAGGGGAGTCATGAATCTGAGCGGACGCATCGCCGGGCGGGCGATCGCCACCTGCGGCCTTGCGGCGGCGATCGCCGTCGCGGGCCAGGCCCTGGCGGACGACGCCAAGGAACTCAACATCTACTCGTCGCGCCACTACCAGACCGACGAGGCGCTCTACAACGGGTTCACCGAGCAGACCGGCATCAAGATCAACCGGATCGAGGACGATGCCGACAAGCTGATGGCCCGCATGCAGGCGGAAGGGGCGGCAAGCCCGGCCGACGTCTTCATCACGGTCGATGCCGGCCGGATCTGGCGGGCGGAGGAGGCCGGCCTGCTGCAGCCCGTGGAGTCCGCCGTCCTGAACGAACGGATCCCGGCAGCCCTGCGTGACCCCAACGGCCAGTGGTACGGCTTCTCCCGCCGGGCGCGGGTGATCTACTACGACAAGGACCGGGTCGATCCGGAGCTGTTCCAGACCTACGAGGATCTGGCCCGGCCGGAGGCCAAGGGGCTGGTCTGCATCCGGTCCTCCAGCAACATGTACCAGCTCTCCCTGATGGCCTCGATGATCGAGCGTCACGGGCCCGAGAAGGCCAAGGAATGGGCGGAGAAGGTGGTCGCCAACATGGCGCGGCCGCCGACCGGCAACGACACCGCGCAGATCAAGTCCATCGCCTCCGGCGAATGCGGCCTGTCGCTGGGCAACACCTACTACTATGTGCGTCTGCTGACCTCCGACGATCCCGCCGACAAGGCGGTGACCGAGCGGGTCGGCGTGATCTTCCCGAACCAGGACGGCCGCGGCACCCATGTGAACATTTCCGCCGCGGGCGTCGCCGCGAACGCCCCGAACAAGGCGGCGGCGGTGAAGTTCCTGGAATACCTGTCCAGCCCCGAGGCGCAGGGCTATTTCGCCCGCGGCAACAACGAGTACACCGCCGATGGCGGCACCGCCGGCAATGAGGCGCTGGCCTCGATCGGCACCTTCAAGGCCGATGACCTGAACGTCCGGGTCCTGGGCGAGCGCCAGTCCGAGGCGCAGATGACCTACGACGAGGCCGGCTGGAAATAGCCCGGCACCGTCACCCGACGGAACGAAGGGTCGCGTGGCAGCCGCCGCGCGGCCCTTTTTTCGTGCCTGCCTTGCTCAATCCTCGCTGCGGGCCATGCTGCGGGTCAGCAGGATGACCGGCAGCAGGCCGACGGCGACGATCGTCAGGGCGGCGGTGGAGGCTTCCCCCAGCCGTTCGTCGGAGGCCAGGTTGTAGGCCTGGATCGCCAGGGTATCGAAGTTGAACGGGCGCAGGATCAGGGTGGCCGGCAGTTCCTTGATCACGTCGACGAAGACGATCAGCAGGCCGGCCAGCAGCGCCGGCCGCAGCAGCGGCAGGTGGATGCGGCGGATCACCCCCCAGGGCCGCACGCCGAGGGTCCGTGCCGCCGCGTCGACCGATGGCGAGAGGCGGCCGAAACCGCCCGCCAGGCTGTGCTGCGCGGCTGCCAGGAAGCGGACCAGGTAGGCCGCCACAAGGCCGGCGATGCCGCCGGTCAGGACCAGCCCGGGCTGCCAGTCCAGCAGGCCGGTGGCCAGGGCGTTGAGCCCGCGGTCGATGGCGGCGAAGGGCAGCAGGATGCCGACGGCGATCACCGACCCCGGGATCGCATAGCCCAGGCCTGCCATGCCGGCCGCGGCGCGGGTGGTGCGGCTGCTGTGCATCCGGGCGAGCGCCGCGACCACGACCGCGGCCGCCACGGCAAGCGGCGCGGCGACCGCCCCCAGCAGCAGCGAATTGCCGACCAGTTCCAGGTAGCGCCTGCCGAACTGCGCATCGCCGTCCATGACCGACAGGTAGAGCAGCCGCGCCGCCGGGATGACGAAGCCGATCGCCAGCGGCAGGAGGCAGGCGATGATCGCGGCCGCGGCGCGCAGGCCGTGCAGCCGGTAGCAGGGCAGCGGCGTCTGCCGCCTCGCGCCGGCGGCGAAATGCCGGCGCCCGCGGCTGAGCCGCTCCAGCAGCAGCACCAGGATCACCGCGGACAGCAATGCCGTCGACAGCTGCGCGGCCACCACCGGCTCGCCATAGGAGAACCAGGCCCGGTAGATGCCGGTGGTGAAGGTCTGCACGCCGAAATAGGAGACGGTGCCGAAATCGGCCAGGGTCTCCATCAGCGCCAGGGCCAGCCCGGCGACGATCGCCGGCCGCAGCACCGGCAGCGCCACCTTGCCGAACAGCCGCCAGGGCCCGGCCCCCAGCGCCCGCGCCACGTCCAGCATGGTGCCGGACTGGGCCAGCAGGCCGGCGCGGGTGGACAGGTAGACGTAAGGGTAGAGCACGAAGCCCAGCATCACCGCCGCGCCTTCCAGGGTGCGGATGCCGGGGAACCAGTACTCCCCGAAGCGCAGCCCGGTGGCGTCCCGCAGCGCGGCCTGGACCGGGCCGTAGCTCTCCAGCAGGTCAGTATAGGTATAGGCCATCAGGTAGCCGGGCACCGCGAAGGGCAGCACCAGCGCCCAGACGAAGAAGCGCTGGCCGGGAAAGCGGCACATCGTGGTCAGCCAGGCACCGCCGATGCCCAGGCCCCCTGCCAGGATGCCCACCGCCAGCACCAGCAGCACCGTGTTGGTGACATAGCGGGGCAGCAGCACCTCGACGATATGCGCCCGCGTGCCGGAATCCGGGAACAGGGTGGCCGCAACCACGACCAGGATCGGCACCGCCACCAGGACCGCGATCGCCAGCCCGGCGGCACGCAGGCTGGCGGGCACGCGACCGCCGGCCGGGCGCAGGCGCGGCGGTACAGTCGTCAGCGGCGCGGTCAGCGTCTCGGACGGGGGGGCGGCGCCGGCACCCTCCGGTGCAAGGCGATGAAGCCGGTCTGTCATGTCGCTGATGGGAGGGGCGCTCGAATCTTGCTGATGACAATGAGTAGCAGTAACGGCTCCAGCCTTACGCCATGGCGGGCGGCTTTGCCAGTCCGCGCCTTGCCGCAGGGTGCGATGGCGGGAGTGCGGAACGGCACCGGGACGGGACGCGGGTGCGCTTCCCGAAGCGGCGCTTCTCCGATACCTTTGACAGGGTGGCGGAGCAGGGGCTGGACGGCCGTGCAGGACAAGACATTACTGCGATCGACGAACCAGCGGCCCTCACCCGCGCAGATCCGCTACCTGCGCCGCGGCCTGGCCCAGGCCGGCGGCAAGCTGCCGCTGTTCGACGAGGACGGGCAGCGCATCGACGCACGGGTGATCCGCGGCTGCATGGCGGCCGGATGGGCGGAACCCTGGTTCGACAACCCGATCAAGCCGGACTGGCTGGTCTGCCGGCTGACACCTGCCGGACGCGCCGCCATCGACCTCGCCCGTTGACCTTTTCCGCCCAGCCAGCCGGGATCGTTGCCCCGTGATGACGTACGTCCGACCTGCCTTTCCTGCATCGGTCATTCCCCTGTCGGCCCGTACCCGACGGACCGTCCTCCTGATGGCTGGCGGCCTGCTGCTCCCCCTGCTGCTGGCGGTGCCGGTCGATGCGGCCCTGGCGGCGGCACGACCCGGCCTGCAGGACATGCTGCAGGGCGGCCCGCACTCGGCCCCGCCGCCGGACAGCACGGAACGGCTGGCCCCGCTGCGCCGGGCGGCCGAGGCCGGCGATGCCATGGCGCAGTACAGGCTGGGCCTGGCGCTGCATGTCGGCGCGGCCGACCGGCCGGCGGACTTCGCCGCCGCGGCGCGCTGGTTCCGTGCCGCGGCCGATGGCGGCGTGGCCCCGGCGCTGACCTCCCTGGGGGTGATGCAGGCCCTGGGGCAGGGCGGGCCGCGCGACCTTGCCGCGGCGGCCGAGCTGTTCCGGCAGGCCGCGGAAGCCGGCGACCTGGTCGCCCTGGCGAACCTGTCCGTCCTGCGGCTGCTGGGGCATGGCCTGCCTGCGGACCCGGCGCGCGCCCGCGCCGACCTGATCGTTGCGGCGGAGGCGGGCATCGCCAATGCGGCGGTGATGCTGGGGCGGATCTATCGCCATGGCGACGGCGTGCCGGTCGATCCTGCAGAGGCACGGCGCTGGTTCGACACCGCCCGCGCGCTGGGCAGTCCTGCCGCCGATACCGAGCTGGCGGAGATGCTGCGCGACGGCGAAGGCCAGCCGGCGGATCCGGCGGCGGCAGTGCGCCTGTTCCGTCGCGCCGCCGATGGCGGCGACCGGCGGGCGATGAACGATCTGGGACGGGCCTTCCAGTTCGGCGACGGCGTGGCGGTCGACCCGGCGGCCGCGCTGCACTGGTATCGCCGCGCGGCGACACTGGGCGCGGTAGAGGCGATGACCAACCTGGGCTACATGCACGAATACGGCGTCGGCGTGGCCGAGGATCCGGCGCAGGCCCGCAGCCTGTACGAGGCCGCCGCCCGCCAGGACTATGCGCCGGCGATCTACAATCTGGCGGTCATGCATGCGCAGGGCCATGGCATGGAACCCGACCTCGCCGCTGCGCGCGCCCTGTACCGCCGCGCCGCGGAGCTGGGCGATCCCGGTGCCCACAACAATCTCGGCGTCCTGCTGCTGCATGGCCGCGGCGGGCCGGCCGACCGCGCGGCGGCAGTGCGTCATTTCCGCATCGCGGCGGAGGCCGGCGACGCCAACGGCCAGGCCAATTACGGCCTCTCGCTGCGCGACGGGCGGGACCGTCCGGCCGATCCGGCGGCGGCGGTGGACTGGCTGCGGCGCGCGGCGGCGCAGGGCCAGAACGACGCCCGCCATGGGCTGGCCCTGATGCTGGCGGAAGGCAGGGGGGCGCCGCCGGACCCGGCGGCGGCAGCCGACCTGCTGCGGGCCGCGGCGGAAGACGGCTACGAGGACAGCCAGTTCCGCCTTGCCGTCTGGCTGGCGGATGGCCGCTACCTGCCGCAGGACCGCCAGGCGGCGGCCCGCTGGCACCGCGCCGCTGCCGCGCAGGGCAATGTCTATGCGATGATGAATCTGGCGATCTTTGCCGCCAATGGCGTGACCGGGCCGCCCGACCTGGCGGAGGCCGCGCGCTGGTACGAACGGGCGGCGGCGGCCGGCAACCGGGATGCGCTTTTCGCCCTGGCCAGCTTCCACGATGCCGGCATGGGCATGGCGGTGGACAAGACGCGGGCGGCGCAGCTCTACCGGCAGGCCGCGCTGGCGGGACAGGTGCAGGCGATGTTCAATCTGGGCGACCTGCATCGCACCGGTCAGGGCGTTCCGGCGGATGCCGCGGAGGCCTGGGCCTGGTGGCGCATGGCGGAGGTCGAGGGGATGCTGCAGGCCGGTCGCAACCGCCAGCTGCTGGAGCAGGCCATGCCAGCGGCGGTGCAGGAGCGGGCGGCGCAGCGCTACCGGGACCTGCGGGCGGAGATGGACGCCGCCCGCCGGCAGGAGGGGGAGGACAGGCAATGACCTGGCTGATCGTGGCGACCATCTACTGGCTCGGCATCCACTTTCTGGTCGCCGGGCCGCTGCGCCCGGCGATTGCCGGCCGCATCGGCGAGACCGGCTTCGCCGGCCTGTTCTCGGTGCTCAGCGCGATCGGCCTGGCCGGGCTGATCTTCGCCTGGGCGGCGGCGTCCTATCTCGAGCTCTGGCCGCCGGGCACCCTGCTGGGCTATGCGCCGCTGGTGCTGATGCCCTTCGCGCTGCTGTTCTTCGTGCCGTCGGTGACGCAGAAGAATCCGACCTCTGCCGGCCCGCCGGCGGCCGGCAGTGCGCCGCTGCCGGTCTTCGGCATCACCCGCATCACGCGCCATCCGATGCTCTGGGCCTTCGGCCTCTGGGCGCTGGGGCATCTGCTGGCCAATGGCGACCTGGCCTCCCTGCTGTTTTTCGGCAGCTTCCTGGTGGTGTCGGTGAACGGCATGTTCTCCATCGACCGCAAGCGCCGCCGCAGCATGGGGGCGCGCTACGAGGCCTTCGTCGCGCAGACCTCGATCCTGCCCTTCGCCGCCGCGGCGGGCGGGCGCCAGACCGTCAGCTGGCGGGAGATCGGCTGGTGGCGGCCGCTCGCGGCGGTGATCCTCTATCTTGCGATCATCCATGTGCACGGCGAGCTGTTCGGCATGCCGGCAATCCCGGGCCTGACGATGGGCGGCTGACCGGCTTGGCCTGCTTCCTTCTGATCCACGGTTCCTGGCACGGCGCCTGGTGCTGGCAGAAGCTGGTCCCGCTGCTGGAAGGCGCCGGCCATGCCGCCCTGGCCTTCGACCTGCCGGGCAGCGGCGACGACCCTGCGCCGGCGGCGGAGGCCGACCAGGAGGGCTATGCGCGGCGCACGATCGAGATGCTGGACCGGGTGCCGGCCGGCCAGCCGGTGATCCTGGTCGGCCATTCGCTGGGCGGCCTGACCCTCTCGGCGGTCGGCGAGGCGGTGCCCGATCGGCTGGCCGCCCTGGTCTATGTGACCGCCGTGATGCTGCCCGACGGCATGTCCGCCGTCGCCTGGCGCGCCGGACGTCCCCCCAACCCGCCCGCGCGGGCACGGGTGATGGCGGCGGACGGTACCTCGACCATGCCGCCGGACGCGGCGCTGGACTGCTTCTACGGCGATTGCACGCCGGAGGAAGGCCGGGCGGCGGCCGCCCGCCTGGGTCCCCAGGCGATGCGCCTCTACGAGACCCCGGTGCGGGTGAGCGCGGCGCGCTGGGGACGGCTGCCGCGCTGGTACCTTTACTGCGACCGGGACGTGACCATCACACCGGAGGAGCAGCGGCGCATGGTGGGGGCGGCACCGGGCACCGCGACCTTCAGCCTGGACGCCGCGCATTCGCCGATGCTCTCGCAGGCACCGGCGCTGGCCGAGTGCCTGGTACGCATCGCGGCGGCGACCGACTGATCCGGGGCACGATACCGACGAGGGAGGAGACAAGATGGCGGTCTGCGTACTGGTCCATGGCGCCTGGCATGGCGGCTGGTGCTGGGAGAAGCTGCAGCCTCTTCTGGAGCAGGCCGGGCACCGCACCGTCGCGCCCGACCTGCCCGGCAGCGGCCGCGACCCGACGCCGGCGGCAGAGGTGACCCTGGACCGCTATGTCGAGGCCGTCGTCGCGGTGATCGAGGCGCAGCAGCAGCCCGTCGTCCTGGTCGGGCATTCCCTGGCCGGCCTGACCATCACGCCGGTGGCGGAGGCGGTGCCTGACCGGCTGCGGGCGCTTGTCTACCTGACCGCGCAGCTGCTGCCGGAGGGGCAGAGCCTGCTGGACTGGCGGGCGGGCAAGCCGCCGACCCTGATCTCGCAGAACCGGGTGATGTCGGACGACGGCCTGACCTCCACGATCCGGCCGGAAGCGCTGGTGGAGATCTTCTACGGCGGCTGCGACCCGGCCGATGCGGAGGCCGCCGTCGCGCGGCTGCGGCCGCAGGCGATGGCGCCCTCGACGGTGCCGATGCGGTGCAGCGCGGAACGCTACGGCCGGGTGCCGCGCTACTACATCGAATGCCTGCAGGACAAGGCGATCCCGATCGACGATCAGCGCGACATGCAGGCGGCGACCCCCTGCAGGCGGGTCTTCACCCTGGACAGCGACCATTCGCCCTTTCTTTCGATGCCACAGCGCCTGGCCGCTTGCATCGACGAGATCGCCCGCGCCGAAGGCGGGGCATGAGCGGCGGCCGCGCCGAGATCCCGGTCCTGGACCTGGCGGACTGGCGCGGCGGCGCGGCGCCGGCGCTTGCCGCAGCCCTGCGGCATGCGCTGGAGAAGGTCGGCTTCCACTTCGTCACCGGCCACGGCATCGACTGGTCGATCGTCGAGGCGACCTTCGCGGAATGCCGGCGCTTCCATGCCCTGCCCGAGGCGGCGAAGGCGTCGCTGCCGGTGACCCGGCAGATCACCGGCTATGTCGGCGTCGGCAGCGGCACCACCCGCACCACCGCGCTCTATGACGGGGGGCAGGCGAACCGGGTGGCCGCCTTCCTCTGCAAGCGGGAGGAGGAGGGGCTGAACCACTGGCCGGAGGGCCTGCCCGGCTTCCGGGAGCGGGTGCTCGACTACATGGCCGCGGTGGATGCGCTGGCGCAGCGCCTGCTGCCGCTTTACGAGCAGGCGCTCGGCCTGCCCGCAGGCTGGCTGGCGGGGCGGTTTGCGCCGGCGGACATGCATATGCGCCTGGCCTGGTATCCGGCCGAGCCTGCGGGTGACGCCCGCGCGGCCGATGGCGAGGGCTTCGGTGTTGCGCCGCACACCGACAACAGCTTCATGACCTTCCTGCCGCAGAACGACCTGCCCGGCCTGTGGATCCGGCCGGCGGGCCGCGACTGGACGGAGGCGCCGCATCTCCCGGGCAGCTTCCTGGTCAATTCCGGCGATGCGCTGCAACGTTGGAGCGGCGGCCGGGTGCTGTCCACCGAGCATTTCGTGCGCAACCGGTCCGGTCGGGAGCGGGTGTCGATCCCGCTGTTCTACGGGCCCGACGCGGATACCGTGCTGGACGGCATGCCCGGTCACGGCTCGGCTGTGCCGGTGACCTACGGCGCCTATACCCAGTGGTTCTCCGACCGCACCTACTGGGGCGATGACAGCCCGATGCCGTAAGCCCGGGTCGTCCGATCGGCGTAGGACGAAGTCTCGTAAGGGAAATTTAAGGCGCGATCGCCTATTCCAGTAGGTGGCTTCACATCGTCGCGGAAGAAAACGTGAGACTGCCCGGCTGGACCCTTTCCTCTGGCGCCCTGATCCTTGCTGCCTATCTGGCCGGTTCCGCCGTCCTGCTGATTTTCTTCGCCTATGACAAGTGGCATGACTATCGCCACCATCTTGCCGAGATCGAGCGCGCCGTCAGCAACGATGCGACCGTTCTTGCGGAACATACTGCCAGCACCCTGGAGGCTGTGCGCCGCACCCTCTGGGCGGCCGGCCGTCTGCGCCAGGAGGCCGGGTTTCGCGACCTGTCCGAAGCGGAGGTTGCCCGCCATGTGGCGACCCTGCAGCAGGGCGCGCCGGTCTTCCGCGCCATCGGCTGGCTGGACCGGGACGGCCGCTATCTGTGGAGCGGCGGCGAAGACCTGCCAGATCCTCTGGCGCTGATCGGCGGCGACGCCCTGCAGGCGGCGGAACGCGACTGGCGGGCCGCCGGACGTGCCGAACTGCCCATCCTCGGCATTGCCTCTCCGGTCGCCCTGGACGGCGCCGCCGGCTGGCAGCTTGCCGCCTTCCTGCCCGCCATCAATCCGGCCGGCAGGTTCGAAGGCCTCCTGGTGGGCGACATCGACCCGGCCTATTTCGCGCGGGTCTATGGCAGCGTGGCACGCGGCGACAGCGATGTCGAAACCCTGTTCCGGGGCGACGGCACCATCCTGCTGCGGCGGCCGGCGGACGATGGTCTGATCGGCACCTCGCTGGCTGGCCGGCCGTTCGTCACCGAGGTCCTGGCCTCAGCGCCGGACGGCAGCTTCCATGCCTTCGGCCTGGGCGACCAGCAGCCCCGGATCATCGGCTTTGCCACCGTGCCGGGCAGCGACCTGGTGGTGACGCTTGCCCGGCGCCGCGACGAAGCGCTGGCCGGCTTTCACGGCGCGTTGAGGGACGGGGCGGTCCGCACCGGGCTGGTGATCCTCGTCTTCGGCGCCGGGGCGGGTTACCTGAGCAGACAGATGCGGCGCAGGGAGCAGCTTGCCAGGGACCTGAAGGGCAGCGAGGCGCGCTTCCAGGACTTTGCGGCAGCCTCCGGCGACTGGTTCTGGGAAACGGACCGGGATCACCGGCTCACCTGGGTGTCCCGCCATGCGGGGGCCGGGATCGACCCGGACGACCGGGCATTGGGGCGGAACCCGATCGACCTGATCGATCCCGGCAACGTGTCGCCGCAGGCGATGGCCGAACATCTCGCCACCCTGAAGGCGCGGCAGCCATTCAAGAGGTTCTGCTATGCCCGCACGATCGACGGCCGCAAGCACTGGCTGATGGTCGCCGCCCGGCCGGTCTTCGACGAGGACGGCACGTTCCTCGGCTATCGCGGCTCGGGCCGCGACATCACGGCCATGCGGCGTGCCGAGATCCAGCTGCAGGAGGCCGTCGACGCTATTCCCGGCGACTTCATCCTGTTCGACCATGACGGCCGGCTGGCCTTCCGCAACCGGAGCGCGGCCCGGACAACAGGATCGATGGGCAGCATGGCCCGCCTGGGCGACCGGATGGAGGATATCCTGCGCCGCGGCATTGACGCGGGCGAACTTCTGGACGCTGCCGACGATCCGGAGGGTTGGATCGCCTGGCGGCTGCAGCGGCATCGCGGCTCGGGGCATACCACCCTGATACGCTTTCCAGGCGGTGTCACCGAGGTGATCGAACGGCCGACCGCGGATGGCGGCGTGATCATGCTGTGCTTCGACGTCACCGAGCGGGAGGCGTCGCGCGCGGCCCTGCGGGAAGCCCGCGACGCGGCCGAGGCGGCGAACCGCGCGAAATCCGACTTCCTGGCCAGCATGAGCCACGAGCTGCGGACGCCGCTGAACGCCATCATCGGCTTCGGCCAGATGCTGGAACTGGACCAGCCCGGCACCCTGACGGAACGCCAGAAGGAATATTGCGGCATCGTCGTGCGCAGCGGCGGCCACCTGCTGCGCCTCGTGGATGATGTGCTCGACCTGGCCGGGATCGAGGCCGGCCGCCTGGCCCTGACGGAGGGTTCGGTCGCCGTGCCGGACCTGTTCGCCGATGCGGTCGCGACGGTCCAGCAGGACGCGCAGCGGCAGGGGGTCGTGATCGAGCCCCTGCCGGCCGTCAGCCTGCCGGATCTTGCGGGCGACCGGCAGCGGCTGAGCCAGGTGCTGATCAACCTGATGTCGAACGCCATCAAGTACAACCGGCCGGGCGGCTCGGTCGGCCTGGCCGCCAGCATGCCGGACGAGTACCGGGTGCGGATCACCGTCCGCGACACCGGCATCGGCGTCGCGCCGGAAAAGGCCGCGCAGCTGTTCACCCCGTTCCAGCGCCTGGGGGCGGAGTTCTCGGCGGTGGAGGGCTGCGGCATCGGCCTCGCCCTGAGCCGGCGGCTGGTGGAGATGATGGACGGCCGCATCGGCTATCAGGCGCGACCCGGCGGCGGCAGCCTGTTCTGGTTCGAGATCCCGGTACTGGCCAGCCCTGCAGCGGCGGAAATCGCCGCCGGGATGCCGCAGCCGCGCCGCGGCAGCCGGGCGCTCGCCGGCGGCTTCTCGCTGCTCTGCGTCGAGGACAATCCGGTCAATCTGGGGCTCATCCAGCAGATCATGGCGACCCTGCCTGCATGCCGGATGCTCTCCACCCAGGACGGCGCCACCGGCCTGGAGCTGGCAAGGGCGCATGGCCCGGACGTGATCGTCCTGGACCTTCATCTGCCGGCGATGGACGGCTATGCGGTGCTACAGCGCCTGCAGGAGGATCCGGCCACTGCCGTGATCCCGGTGATCGCGCTGACCTCGGCGGCGATGCCGGCCGACGTGGAACGGGGTCTCGCCTCGGGATTCTTCGAATACCTGACCAAGCCGCTGGATATCGGCCTCCTGCTGGCCGCGATCGACAGGGCCCTGCGCGAGCGTCGCTCCGATTCCCTGGCGGGTTGAAGGGGCAGGCTGACGGCCCGCCGACGGGGGGCGCTGCTGACCGGCGGGCAAATCCGGGCTATAGGGCACAGCCGCAGGCCGTTCCGTGACAGTTTTCGGAACGGCATGGGCCATCTCCTGCTGCTTGAAGAGGACTGCATGACCGAGAAGCGCATCGTGATCACCGGAATGGGGCTCGTCACGCCGCTGGGCTGCGGCATCGACGCGGTGTGGGAGCGCCTGATCGCCGGCCGCTCGGGAATCGGCCGGATCGACCGGTTCGACCCGTCCGAGCTCCCGGCGCAGATTGCCGGCCAGGTGCCGCGGATTGCCGACGATCCGGCGGGGCTCGACCTTGACGCGGTGATCGCCGTGAAGGAGCGCAAGAAGATGGACCTGTTCATCGTCTATGCGCTGGCAGCGGCCGACGAGGCGCTGCGGCAGTCCGGCTGGCAGCCGCAGAACGAGGCGGAGCGCGACCGCACCGGCACTGTGATCGCCACCGGCATCGGCGGCTTTCCGGTCATCACGGAGGCCAAGACCGTCCTGGACACCCGCGGCCCGCGGCGCCTGTCGCCGTTCGTCGTGCCCTCCTTCCTGGCCAACCTGGCGGCCGGCAATGCCGCCATCCGCTATGGCTTCAAGGGGCCGATGGGCTGTCCGGTCACCGCCTGTGCGGCCGGCCTGCAGGCGATCGGCGACGGCATGCGCCTGCTGCTGACCGGGGAGGCGGACGTGGTCCTGGCCGGCGGCGCGGAAGCCTGCATCGACCCGCTGGCGATCGCCGGCTTCGCCGCGGCGCGGGCGCTGTCGCAGAACAACGGCGCGCCGGAGACGGCGTCGCGGCCGTTCGACCGGGACCGGGACGGCTTCGTGATGGGCGAGGGCGCCGGCATGGTGGTGTTGGAGACCGCCGAGCATGCCGTGGCGCGCGGCGCGCGGCCCCTGGTGGAGCTCGCCGGCTATGGCACCAGCACCGATGCCTATCACATCACCGCGGGCCCGGAGGACGGCTCCGGTGCTGCGCGGGCGGTGAAGACCTGCCTGGCGATGGCCGGCATGGCGCCGGAGGCGATCGAATATGTGAACGCGCACGCCACCTCCACCCCGGTCGGCGACCGGGGCGAGATCGCGGCGCTCTCCAGCATCTTCGGCAACCGGCTGCGTGACGTGCCGATTTCCTCCACCAAGTCGGCGATCGGCCATCTGCTGGGCGCGGCCGGCGGCGTGGAGGCGGTGTTCACCGCCCTGTCGGTGATGCGCGGCGTGCTGCCGCCGACCCTGAACTTCGGCGCGGCCGATGACGGGATGGAGGATCTGGACTTCGTGCCGAACACCGCTCGCGAGAAGCAGGTGGCGGCCGCCCTGTGCAACGGCTTCGGCTTCGGCGGCGTGAACGCCACCCTGGCGTTCCGGGCGGTCTGACGGCGGGAGATTGGCGGAAGGGGGGCCGGGTCAGGGCCCCCTGGCATTCACGCTGTTCTTCGACGCATCACCTCCGGCTGCCGTCATCCTCGGCCCCCGAGCCTACGGCATTCACACATTTCGCCGGCGGGGCCAGATCAGCCCTGCGGTCCTACCTTTTTGCCGTCATCCTCGGCCCCCGAGCCGAGGATCGTGGCAAGACGGCGAAGTTGCGCAGCGTCCCTGTCCCGTCATGCCCCTCGGGTCAAGCCCGAGGGCGACGGCAGCAGGGAGGCGCGTCGAAGAGATGAGATATGTGAATCGCGTAGGCCCCCGAGCCGAGGATCGTGGCAAAACGGCGAAGCTGCGCGGCGTCCCTGTCCGATTTCGGTCTCGAGCCAGGGGCGAGGTCCCTCCAAGGTCGTCATTCCATGGTCAAG
>NZ_JBHRTR010000054.1:333839-348346 GCF_042646425.1 Marinibaculum pumilum | reverse complement strand
AATGCGTTCTTACCTGGGGAGGTCTCGCCTCACGCCTGAAAGGGCGACGGTGTCGAACCGGAGCGAGAAGTCAGCAGAGGCCGTAGTAGTCGGCGGGGCACCGCAGGCGAAGGGCCGAACGAGGGAGAGTGAAGTTCCCCCGAGGATGAGCAAGGCCATGCGTCAGATGCCGGTCCCAACCGGGAGGCAGGGGAGGCAAGCGGGTGAAGCCCGTGGGAGTTCCTGTCTCGACGAAGCCGAGCCCCCGCCGCGGGCACCGAACGACACGGGGCCGGGGCTGCTTGCAGCGGTCCTGGCGCGAGAGAACCTTCTGCGGGCCATGAAGCAGGTGCGTGCCAACAAGGGCGCGGCGGGCGTGGACGGTCTGGACATCGACCAGACGGCCACGATGCTGCGCACTGGCTGGCCGGCCATCCGCGACAGGCTGCTGAAGGGGACGTACCGGCCACAGCCGGTTCGTCGCGTGATGATCCCGAAGCCGGGGGGCGACGAGCGCGAGCTTGGCATCCCCACGGTGCAGGACCGTCTGATCCAACAGGCGCTCCTGCAAGTCCTCCAGCCGATCCTTGACCCCAGCTTCAGCCGGCACAGCTATGGCTTCCGGCCGGGCCGGAGCGCGCACGACGCCGTTCTTGCGGCGCAATCGTTCGTGCAATCGGGCCGACGGGTCGTGGTGGACGTGGACCTGGAGAAGTTCTTCGACCGGGCCGACCACGACATCCTGATCGACCGTCTGCGCAAGAAGGTCCCCGATCCCGGCATCATCCGCCTGGTCCGGGCCTATCTGAACGCCGACATCGCCGATGGGGATGCCACCACGAAGCGGACCAGGGGCACGCCGCAGGGCGGGCCGCTGTCGCCGCTGCTGGCCAACCTGCTGCTGGACGAGGTGGACAGGGAACTTGAACGGCGGGGCCACGCCTTCTGCCGCTATGCCGACGACTGCAACGTCTATGTGCGGTCCCGACGGGCGAAAGAACGGGTGTTGGCCCTGCTGCGGCGGCTCTATGGCCGGGCTTCACCTGACGGTGAACGAGGCCAAGAGCGCCGTCGCCAGCGTCTTTGGCCGCAGATTCCTCGGCTACGCCTTCTGGGTCGCGCCGGGCGGGGAGGTTAAACGACGGGTCGCCGACAAGGCGATCAAGGCGTTCAAGGACCGTATCCGCGAGTTGACGCCCCGGGTGACGGGGCGCTCTCTTCGCGCGGTGACGCAACGGCTGCGCAGCTTCGTGCCGGGATGGAAAGCCTACTTCCGGCTGGCGCAAACGCCACGGGTCTGGCGAGAGCTGGACCAATGGGTGCGCCACCGCCTGCGGGCCATCCAACTCAAGCAGTGGCGGCGCGGCAGGACGATCTTCCGGGAACTGACGGCGATGGGGGCCGGACCCGAGGTGGCCCAACAGGTGGCGGGAAACTCCCGCCGCTGGTGGCGCAACAGCGGCATGCTCCTCAACGCCGTCCTCACGATCAAATGGGCCGACCAGATGGGAATGCCCAGACTCGCATGACCTCAATCCCTCGAACCGCCCGGTGCGGACCCGCATGCCGGGTGGTGTGGCAGGGGTGCGATCCGCAAGGATCGCACCCTATGCCGATTGTCCGGTGCCTGTGCGGAAGGCACCGGCGGCACGAAGCGTCCCTGCGACAGGCGCCCGGGTCAGCGTCGGCGGCGCCGCGTCCCTCCCGGCGCCGGGGGCGGTGCCTCCCTTAGCGCCGCCTCCACCAGCGCCCGGATCGCCCAGGACTTCACCTCTCGGGCACGGTCGGGATCGACCTGCAGGACGTCGCGGAACATCACCATGGTTTCCAGGCCGAAGACCAGGCAGAGCGCCTGGCAGAGCCGGTCGTAGGTCGCGGTATCGAGGCGGTCCCGAACCGGCGCGAGCGCCGCCTCGATCAGCGGCAGGCGACGGTTCTGGCGCAGCGGCATGCCGGCCGTCTCCGCCTTCATGCCCGCCAGCAGGGCCTGCGCCAGGGTCATGCGCAGCGGCATCTCGTGCGCATACATGCCTTCATGCATCGCCGCCTCGGCCCGGTCGACCCGCACCACCGGGTCGGTGGCGGGGTCGTCGGCGAACAGGATGCGCGGGTCCGGCATCACGGCATGCGCAGCGGCCTCCGCCAGCAGGCTCTCCACGTTGGGGAAATAGCGGTAGATGGTGGCGCGGGAGACCAGAGCCTCCGCCGCCACCTCCTCCATGCTCGGCGCATGGCCGTCCGCGCTCAGCCGCGCCGCGGCCTCCAGCAGGTCCTTGCGGGTGCGGCGGCGGCGATTGCCGTGGCCGCCGCCGGCTGCCGGAGCGGGCATCTCAACCCTGCGTCAGCTGGCGCATCAGGGCGGGGAAGTCGAGCCAGACATTCTCCCGCGCGATCTCTCCCGCTTCGGTGAATTCCAGCACGTGAAGCAGGCGGAACTCGACCTGCCGGTTGCCGCCTTCCATGCCGAAGGGCCGGCCCACGGCGCGGCCCCGCCACAGCGACTCGTCCACCAGAAAGTTCTCGCCGTGATAGCGCCGCAGGTTCGTGACTTCGCCCTCGGCGAGGTCGGCGAACAGGCCGTCGTAGAACGCCCGCGCCGCCTCGCGGCCGCGCACCGGGCCGGTCGGCGCGCCGACGATGTCATGCTCCACGTTCGGTGCCAGGGTGGTCAGCACCCCTTCGACATCGTCGCGGATCTCGAACTGGAAATGCGCGTCCATCTTGCTGTCCATCTCTGCAGGGGTGAGAGGCATCGGGGGCTCCATCGATCGCTTTTCGGTTCCGCCGGCCCGTGCCGGCGATGCCAGACTTAATGAGATTTGTGTCTCATTACAAGAGGAAAGTCGCATAAATGCGGCAGCCCCCTGTCCCGCCCTTTACCTGGCGGGTCATCGACCGGCGCCTGCCGGCACCCGAGATTGCCAGACAGGCGCTGCCGCAGCCTGCGGCCGCCGGAACCATGAGGGAGAGCAGGATGAGCCAGGCGCAGCAGAGCATTGCAGGAGCGGAGGCGGGCGGGGCCGATCCGGTCACGGACCTGACCGACCGCTACATCGCCATGTGGAACGAGACAGACGGCGCGCGCCGCCGCGACCTGATCGCCGCGATCTGGGCGAAGGAAGGCCGCTATCGCGACCCGGCCCTGGCCGGGGACGGCCATGCCGGCATCGACACCATGGTGCAGGCCGTGCAGGCGCAGTTCCCGGGCCACAGCTTCCGGCGCACCAGCGCGGTGGAGCAGCACAACGACCGCATCCGGTTCGGCTGGGAACTGGGGCCGGAGGGCGCGGAGCCGCTGATCGCCGGTGTCGATTTCGGCGTGCTCGCCGGCGATGGCCGCCTGCAGGAGATCGCCGGCTTCTTCGACAAGGTGCCGGCGGCCGCATGATGGCATCCCGGCCCGGTCATTGACTCAGGGACAGGGGGGCGCATCTAGGAAAGGATGCGCCCCCTTCTGCTTGCCCTGCTCTGCCTTGCCGTCCTGCCGGTCGCGACCGCATCGGCCCGGACGGTCGAAACCGATGCCGGCCCCGTCGCGGTGGACACCGTGGTCGACGGGCTGGAGCATCCCTGGTCCCTGGCCTTCCTGCCGGACGGCCGCATGCTGGTCACCGAGCGGCCCGGCCGCCTGCGGGTGATCGCCGACGGACGGCTGCTGCCGGACCCCGTGCCCGGCCTCCCGGAGATCGCCGATACCGGGCAGGGCGGCCTGCTGGACATCGCGCTGCATCCCGGCTTCGACGGCAACAGGCTGCTCTATCTGTCGCTCTCCGGTCCCGGACCGGGCGGCCAGGCGACCCAGGTCTGGCGCGGTCGCCTGGTCGAAGCGGGTTCAGGCCTGCGGCTTGAGGATGCGGAAATGCTGCTGCAGGCCGACCCCTATGCCGGCGGCGGGCGGCATTTCGGCTCCCGCCTGGCCTTTGCCCCCGATGGCAGCCTGTTGGTCAGCACCGGCGACCGCGGCGACCGCGACCGGGCGCAGGACCCCGCCGATCCGGCAGGCTCGATCCTGCGCATCGCCGCCGACGGGTCGGTGCCGCACGACAATCCCCTGGTCGGCCGCGACGGCGCCCGTCCCGACATCTATGCGATCGGCGTGCGCAATGCGCAGGGCCTGACCTTCCGCCCCGGGACCGACGAGCTGTGGGAAGTGGAGCACGGCCCGCGCGGCGGCGACGAACTGAACCTGATCCGGCCGGGGCGCAATTACGGCTGGCCGGTGATCACCTATGGCCGGGAATATTCCGGCGGTCAGGTGGGCGACGGGCTGACCGAGGCGCCGGGCATGGAGCAGCCGGTGCTGTACTGGGTGCCGTCGATCTCCCCCTCCGGCATGGCGTTCTACGACGGCGACGCCTTCCCGGGCTGGCGGGGCGACCTGTTCATCGGCGCGCTGTCGGGCCGGCATCTGCGGCGGATCGACTTCCGCGACGGCCGGCCGGCCGGGCAGGAGGTGCTGCTGGCGGACCTGGGTGCCCGCATCCGCGACGTGCGCCAGGGGCCCGACGGCCTGCTCTACCTGCTGGTCGATGCCGGCGACGCACCGCTGCTGCGGCTGCGTCCGGCATCCTGACCGGGCTACCCGATACGCGCTGTTGACCCGCCGGGGTCCCCCGGACCACCCTCCCCGCGACGATCATCCTTCGGCCGCGCCATCCACCGGGCTGAGGTCCGGCCCGGTGGCGGTGCCGGCCGGAAGCAAAGCCGGAAGGGAGGATCCGACATGTCCTGGCAGATCCGCGGCGAATACATGGAGACCTGCAACTGCGCCTATCTCTGTCCCTGCATCTTCACCAACCTGACGGCGCGTCCGACGGAAGGCGAATGCAAGGCAGCGGTGGCGATGCGGATCGACGCAGGCGAAAAGGACGGCACCGACCTGAGCGGGACCGCCTTCATGATGATGATCATGTCGCCGGGCCCGATGGCGGATGGCGACATGACCGTCGGCCTGATCATCGACGATGCGGCCAGCGCGGCCCAGGTGCAGGCGGTGACGGAAATCGCCTCCGGCCAGGCGGGCGGGCCGATGGCGGCGCTGGCACCCCTGGTCGGCACCTTTGCCGGGATCGAACGCCGGCCGGTCCGCCTCGAGGGCGAGGGCATGTCCCGCCGCGCGACGGCGGGCGAACTGGTCGAACAGAGCTGTACCGGCGTGGCCGGCGGCGCCCGCCCGGAAGAGCCGCTGCATATCGGCAATACTGCCCATTTCGCGAATGACCGGCTGGCGCTGGCGCGCAACGGGCAAAGCCGGTTCGATGCTTTCGGCATCCGCTGGGACGACGCCTCGGGCGATCGCAACGGCCATTTCGCACCCTTTGCCTGGGCCGGCTGACCGGCGCGCCGGGCGGGCGGCCGGGGGGGCGCAGGGCCCGTGTTGACCTTGCCTGCCGGCCGTCCGATCCTCGGCTTCGGTTTGCGTCCGCATGCGCCGTAGCTGGCGCATTCCCGGCGCAGCGATCCGGAGGGTGGGCATGACGGGCGCATCCCTGTTCGAGGCAGGCCTGCGTCGCGACCGCTGGCTGGTGGTGGGCGGCCTGGTCGGCGTGACGGTGGCGAGCTGGCTGTTCGTGCTGGACGGCGCCGGCACCGGCATGTCGACCCTGGGCATGAGCGGCCTGGACCTGGCGTTCGGCGGCGGTATGCGGATGGCGATGGAGCCGGCCACCTGGTCGCCCGGCTATGCCGTGATCATGTTCGTCATGTGGTGGGTGATGATGGTGGCGATGATGCTGCCCAGCGCCAGCCCCACCCTGCTGCTCTATGCCGGCATGGAACGCCGCCGCGATACCGGAAGCGGCGTGAAGGGCCAGGGCGCCGCCGGCCGGGTCGCGCTGTTCGCCTTCGGCTATCTCGCCGTCTGGGGCGGCTTCAGCCTGCTCGCCACCGCGGCGCAATGGGGCCTGGAGCGCACCGGCCTGCTGTCCTTCATGATGGCCAGCACGACACCCTGGCTGGGCGGCATCCTGCTGCTGGCTGCCGGCCTCTGGCAGTTCGCGCCGTTCAAGCAGGCCTGCCTGCGGCACTGCCGCTCGCCGCTCTCCTTTCTGATGATGTCCTGGCGCCCCGGCGCCGCCGGCGCCTTCCGCATGGGTGCGGTGCACGGCCTGTTCTGCCTGGGCTGCTGCTGGTTCCTGATGGCGCTGCTGTTCTATGGCGGCATCATGAACCTGTGGTGGATCGGCGGCCTGGCGCTGTTCGTGCTTCTGGAAAAGGTCCTGCCCGCGGGGCACTGGTTCGGCTATGCCGTCGGTGCGGCCCTCGCGGTCTGGGGGATATGGCTGTTCGCGGCAGCGGCCTGACCGCCCAGACCGCATCTGCAATACCGCATCTGCAATGGGGGGAGACCCGGCATGACCTGGCGTATCAGCGGCGAGTATATGGAGACCTGCAACTGCGACTATGTCTGCCCCTGCATCTACACCCACATGACGGCGCCGCCGACGGAGGGGGACTGCAAGGTGGCGATCGCCATGCAGATCGACGCGGGGTCGAAGGACGGCACCGACCTGGGCGGGGTCCGCTTCATCGTGATGATGATGTCGCCCGGCCCGATGGCCGACGGCGACATGGTGGTCGGGCTGATCGTCGACGAGGGCGCGTCGGACGCACAGGTGCAGGCGGTGACGGAGATCGCCTCCGGCCAGGCGGGCGGGCCGATGGCGGCGATGGCGCCGCTGGTCGCCACCTTCGCCGGGGTCGAGCGGCGGCCGGTCCGCTTCGAGATCGACGGCATGTCCCGCCATGTCACCGCCGGCGACATGGTCGACCAGACCTGCATCGCAGTGATGGGCGGCGCCAGGCCGGGGGAACCGATCTACCTGGAGAACACCGCTCATCCGGCGAACCACAAGCTGGCCCTGGCCCGCAACGGCCATAGCCGCTTCGACGCCTTCGGCATCACCTGGGACGATGCCTCCGGGACCCGCAACGGCCATTTCGCGCCCTTCGCCTGGAAGGGCTGAGGCAGCGGATCGATGTCGGGGCCGCGGCGGCCGCCTATTTCGTGGCGTCGTGGAAGATCAGGCCCAGGGTCAGCCGGTTGCCGCTGCGCACCCGGCTGACGCCGTGGCGCATCGCCGCCTTCACATAGCCGCGGGCGCCCGGCGCCGGCCGCTCCGCGACCGGGAAGATCACCGCCGCCCCCTGCGGGATCGCCACCGCGGTGCCGATCGACTGCTGGCGCGGCCGGTTCTCCATCAGCAGGAACTCGCCGCCCTCATAGTCGCCGCCGGGTTTGTTCAGGCCGATCACCGCCTGCAGCGGGAAATGCTCGGCGCCATAGAGGTCCTGGTGCAGCCGGTTATAGTCGCCCGGGCCGTAGCTCAGCATCAGCGGCGTCGCGCGGCGCTGGCCGGCGGCATGGCATTCCGCCAGATAGCCCTCCAGGTCCGGCGGATAGGCGCGCGGCCGGCGCAGGTCGGCGGCCATGCGGCCGGCCACCGGGGCCAGTTCGGCATAGAGCGCGCTGCGCAGCCGGGCCACCGGCTCCGGCAGCGGATAGTCGAAATAGCGGTACAGGCCGGAGCCATAGGCATGGCGGCCCATGTCGACGGTCTTGCGGAACAGGTCCGGCTGGTCGAACAGCGCCCGCAGGCCGGCGCATTCGGCAGCCGTGAGGAGGGGCGGCGTGACCGCATGGCCCGCCGCCCGCAGATCCTGTTCCAGCCTCTCCGTTGTGGGAAGACAGGCGGTCACGGCGCGCTGCGCTCCGTTTCCAGCAGGGCCGCCTTGCGCTCCGGCCCCCAGCGATAGCCCGACAGGCTGCCGTCGCCGCGGACGATGCGGTGGCAGGGCACGGCCAGCGCCACGCGGTTGGCGGCGCAGGCACTGGCGACCGCACGCACCGCACGCGGCTTGCCGATCCGGGCCGCCAGTTCCGCATAGGTCAGGGTGGTGCCGGCCGGGATCTCCCGCAGTGCCGACCAGACGGCGAGCTGGAAGGCGGTGCCGCGCAGGTCCACCGGCAGCAGCGGCCAGTCGGTGCGGCCGTCGACATAGTCCGCCAGCTGCTGCCGCCACCGCGCCAGGCCGGCATCGGCATTCTCCAGCCGGGCCTCCGGGAATTCCGCCTGCAGCGCGGCTTCCAGCCCATCCGGATCGCTGTCCAGATGCACCCAGCACAGCCCCTTCTCCGTCGCGGCGATGCCCAGGCAGCCGAGCCGGGTGGCCGCCGCCGACCAGGCGATGCGCTGCCCGGCCGCGCCCTTGCGATAGGCCGCCGGGGCCATGCCGAGATATTTCGGCGCCGCGGCGTAGAAGCGGCTCGGCGCGCCATAGCCGGCGGCGAACAGGGCCGACAGTACATCCTCGCCCGCGCGCAGCGCGTTGCGGGCGCGCAGCATTCGCAGCCCCTCGCCGAACTGTGCCGGAGTCAGGCCCAGGAAGGCCTTGAACTGGCGCTGGAAATGGCCGGGGCTCAGGCCGGCTTCCGTCGCCAGGGCGGCGAGGTCGGGCATCGCCTCCTCCGCCGCCGCCATCCGGCGGCAGGCTTCCGCGATCCGTTCCGCCACTTCCCTGTCGGCGGCGCGGGCATCCCGGCTGCAGCGCCGGCAGGGCCGGAAGCCGGCCGCCTCGGCCGCGTCGGGACTGTCGAAGAAGGCGGTGTTCTGCCGCCGCGGGCGACGGCCCCGGCAGCTTGGCGGGCAATAGACCCCGGTCGTCGTCACCGCATAGACGAACAGCCCGTCATAGCGGCCGTCGCGCGCGGTCAGCGCCGCCCAATACTCGGCATCGCGGTCCGCGCCGTCCTGCGGCGCGGCGCCGGCGGTCGGGCGGGTGGCATCGGTTTCGGGAAGCATCCTGTCCTCCACGGGTGGCATCCACATGGCGGTGAAGATGCCCCCGGCGGCACGCGATTGCGTCCCGGATCCTGCGCCGGGTGATCCGCAATGCGGCCGGTCCAATCGGCCCTCGACCGGCACCCCTCAGGCCGGCGCGGGCGCCGGAAGCGGCAGGTCGGTGATCAGCATCATGCCCGGACGGTGGGTGATGGCAAGCGGCGGACGGGCCTGTTCCAGGGCCCGCTGCGGGGTCACGCCGCAGGCCCAGAACACCGGCACCTCGTCGGCCTCTACCGGGCAGGGATCGCCGAAGTCCGGCGCCGACAGGTCGGCGATCCCCAGGGCCGCCGGGTCGCCGACATGGAGCGGCGCGCCATGCGACCGCGGCAGGGCGGCGGTGATCCGCCGCGCCGCGTCGACCTGGTTGGGCCGGAAGGGGCGCATCGACACCACCAGCGGGCCGCGGAAGGGGCCGGCCGGCTGGGTGTCGAGGGTGGTGGTGAACATCGCCACGTTCCGCTGCAGCGCGATGTGCCGCACCGGCAGCCCGGCCGCCAGCAGCGCGGATTCGAAGGAGAAGGAGCAGCCGATGACGAAGGGCACAAGGTCGTCCCGCCACCAGCCGCCGATCTCGTGCGGGGCATCGACCTGGGTGCCGTCGCGGAACACCCGGTAGCCCGGCAGGTCGGTACGCAGGTCGATATCGGCGCCCAGCTCCGGCAGGGTCGGGTCGCCGGGGCGGCCGCGCGCCAGCAGCGGGCAGGGCCGCGGATTGGCAGCGCAATAGGCGGCGAAATCCTCCGCCCAGTCGGCGGGCAGGATCACCAGGTTGCCCTGCTCCACGCCGGGCGCCAGGCCCGATGTCGGGCCGGTCAATGTCCCGTCACGGATCGCGGCGCGCGCTTTGCGTGCCGCCCGGACCGCGGCAGCATGGTCGCTGCGCGTCTCGGTGCTGCCGTTCGGCATGGTCCTCAGGCGCCCACCGCGGTCAGGCGCCCGGACCGCTGCCGGGACCTGCACCAGTGCCGGTCGCTGGGCCGCCTGCCTGCTGCTGCGCCCGCACCGCGTTGCGCACACGGTGGCGCAGGACGAGGCCGAAGATCAGCGCCACCACCAGGGCGCCGATCACCACCGGGATGGCGAACAGCAGGGTCAGGACGCCAAGGGCGAAGGCACCGATCAGAACGAGTGCCACCACCACGAGGGTCAGGACGCCGCCCAGGGTGGAGGGGCGCCGCATGGTGCGGCCTGCCTGCCTGCCGGCATCGCCGCCGCCATGGACACGATAGCCGTCGGGCGTGATGTCGATGGTGGGCGGCTCCCGGCGCGGTCCGCCCGGGCCTTGCTGCTGCTGTCCGGGTCCCTGGTGCCGGCTGCCGCCTGTGCCTTGCTGCATGTCTATCCGGTCGCTGCTGGACCGCGGCGGGCGCGCCCGCCGCGGTCGTCCGAAACAATTGCGTGGCCTCCCACTTATGACGTCGCAGGCCCGTCCGCAAGGCGCGCGCCTGCCGGAGGGTAGGGGAACCACGGCGCCCGCTGGCGGGTTTGCTGGTGCGGGCGCGGCCTTTGCGGCGGCGCCGGCAACCGGGCAAGTGACACGAATATGGACATCCTCCGCATCATCCTGGCGATCCTGCTTCCGCCGCTGGGCGTCTTCCTGCAGGTCGGGCTGGGCCTGCATTTCTGGCTGAACATCCTGCTGACGATCCTGGGCTACATTCCCGGCATCGTGCATGCGGTGTGGATCATTGCGCGGCGCTGACCCGATGGCAGGACAGCGCAACGACGCCGGCAGCAGCGCGATCGACCAGGACCTGCGCGACCTGGACTGGCTGGCCGGGTTGATGGACGACCGCTTCCGGGTTCCCGGCACCAACATCCGCTTCGGTCTGGATGCCCTGTTCGGGCTGATCCCGGTGGCCGGCGACACCGCCAGCACCGCGATCTCCGCCTATCTGTTCTGGCGTGCCGCGCGGCTGGGCCTGCCGGCCCATGTCCTGGCAGGGATGGCAGGCAATATCGCGATCGACTGGGCGCTCGGCCTGGTGCCTCTGGTCGGCGACATTGCGGATGTCGGCTTCCGCGCGAACCGCCGCAACCTGAACATGGTGCGCCGCCACCTGGCGCGCCGCGCCGCACGGACCTCCGCGAGGGTGCGGCCGCGCAGCGGCTGGCAGGGCGCAGGGCAGGGCGCGGCCTCCCGCAGCTAGCCCGGCCTGTGCTGCGTGCCGCGGCCGAAGGTGACGAACAGCAGCTGCCCCGCCTTCTGCACCCGGTAGCGATGCCAATGGCCCCGCGGCACCAGGCAGAGCGGGGCGGTTGCATCCAGCGCGACTTCCGCCAGGCCGGCCTCTGTCTCCACCTCGAAGGTCACCCGGCCCGACAGGCGCAGGATCAGTTCGTCGCCCTGCGGATGCATTTCCCAGTGGGTCATGTCCGTTGCGGCATCGACCTGCATCAGCAGGTAGCCGTCGATCTCGCGCCTGCCCTCGATCAGGGAGGGCCAGAAGTCTGCGGTCAGCGGGATCAGCCCGACCGCGCCGTCGGTGCCCAGTTCTGCATAGATCCGGTCGGGCGCGAAGGTGCAGGGCGGTGCGGGCGCCGCCGGGCCGTCCGCGTCGTTGTCGTCGCTCATCGCTGCCTCGGGCATCCTTGCCTGCTTGCCGCCGCATCCCGCTTGCGAGGATAGGTCGGCCTGGCCGATCGGTCATTCGCACCGCCGCGCAACGCGGCGGACATGTAAACAAAGTATTTAGAACCCTTGTTCTGGGAAGCTGAAATACTCATCGACTCCATTAAGACGCGGGTAATCACCGGCGTCTAGGATTGGTGCACTTTCAAATCCCAACCGAGGATACGCCATGCACAAGTTTGCTCTCGCCGTCGCTGCCGCCGCGGCCACACTCACCCTTGCCGCTGCCGCGCAGGCCGCCGACGACCGGGGCACCGCCGACGAGGCGACCGCGATGGTCAAGAAGGCCCATGCCCATTTCGAGTCCGCCGGCAAGGACCAGGCGCTGAAGGACTTCTCCACCCCGGGCAATGAATGGGTCGACCGCGACCTCTATGTCTTCTGTGTCGACCAGACCGGTACCAACCAGGCCCATGGCGCGAACCCCAAGCTTGTCGGCAAGAACCTGAGCGCGCTGAAGGACGCCAACGGCAAGCTGTTCGTGGCGGAGATGGTCGAGGTCGGCAAGGCCGGCGGCGGCTGGGTCGACTATACCTGGCCGAACCCGATCACCAAGAAGGTCGAGCCGAAGAGCTCCCTGGTCGAGCCGTTCGGGGACCTGATCTGCGGCGTCGGCATCTACAAGTAGGCCACGTCGGCATCCAGGACAGATTGGGCCGGTCCGTGGCGCGCGGTTCGGCATCACGGCACTGCGCGGGGATGGCCGGTCGGACCGGCCGTCCCTGCCGGTCCACCGGATACAGGACCCGATGAATTCATGAACTGGTTCGCAAATCTCTCCCTCGGCCGGAAGACCTTCGTGGCGCCCCTGGTGCTGCTGGTCGGGCTGGCCATCGTCGCCGTCATCGCCTTCCTGGGCATCGACCGTCAACGCGAGGCCATCCACGAGCTGAACGAGGTCCAGATCAAGGCCTTTGCCGATATGTCCGCGCTGAACACCCGTCTGGCGGAGACGCAGCTGGACGTGTACCGGCTGCTGACCGTGGCGGTGAATGAGAGCGACCAGCAGAAGGTCGAGGCCCTGACGGCGGCCACCCGGGCGGCCCTGGACGGCGTGGTCGATGCGACACAGGCGTTAGACCTGAGCCGGCTCCACGATCCGGCGATCGAGGACCTGAAGGCGCAGACCCGGGCCGATGCGGAGGCCTATCGGACGGGGGCGTTCGACACCATCGACATGATTTCCATCGACACCGCGACCGCCAGCATGTTCATGGTTGGTACGGTGGACCTTTACCAGAAGCTGCGCGAGGACGTCGCTGCGCTGAACGAGGTGGTCGACCGTATGCGCGAAGAGGCCACCGCTTCCACGCTGGAGGCGGCGGGCCAGGCGATCTTCCTGTTCCTGCTGATCGTAGCGGTCGTGATCGTCGTCGGGCTGGCGCTGAACGTGCTGATCTCGCGCATGATCTCCCGCCCCGTGGTTCAGATGACCGCCTCCATGTCGGCCCTGGCGGCCGGCGACCGCGACGTGGAAATTCCCGCCGCCGACCGCCGTGACGAGATCGGGCGCATGGCCGAGGCGCTGGCGGTGTTCCGAGAGAATGCCATCGAGCGCGAGCGGCTGGAGGCGCAGCAGAAGCAGGAGCAGGCCGAGCGCGAGGCACGGACCGGCCGCATCGAGCAGCGCATCGCGGAGTTCGACAGCCTGATGCACCAGGAGCTCGCCGAGGTCACCCTGGCCGCCGGCAACCTGAAGCAGAACGCCGACCAGATGGCGCAGGCCGCCAGCGCGACGGAGAACCGGTCCGGCAGCGCCCGCGAGGCCGCGGGCCAGGCCTCCCAGAACGTGCAGTCTGTGGCGTCTGCAACCGAGGAGCTGTCCAGCTCGATCAACGAGATCGGCCGCCAGGTGGAGCAGTCCACGGCGGTCGCCGGCCGCGCCACGGAGCGCGCCCGGACGACGACGGAGACGATCGGCAAGCTGGAGGCCAATGCCCAGCGCATCGGCTCCGTCATCACCCTGATCCAGGAGATCGCGGAACAGACCAACCTGCTGGCCCTGAACGCCACCATCGAGGCGGCGCGCGCCGGCGATGCCGGCAAGGGCTTTGCGGTGGTGGCCAGCGAGGTCAAGAACCTGGCCTCGCAGACCGCCAAGGCGACCGAGGAGATCGCTGCCTCCATCGTGGAGATCCAGAACAATACCGGCACCGCATCGGAGGCGATCGTCGGCGTGTCGGAAATCATCGAGGAGATGTCGCAGATTGCCGCCGGGATCGCCGGTGCGGTACAGGAGCAGGGTGCCGCGACGCAGGAGATCGCCAGCAGCGTGCAATTGCTGTCGCAGGGCACGGCGGAGGTCAGCGAGAGCATCGGCCAGGTCAGTGAGAATGCCTCGATCAGCGGGACCGCGGCCGGCCAGGTGCTGGACCTGTCCAGCAATCTCGCCCGCCAGTCCGAGCGGCTCAACGGCGAGATCCAGGCCTTCCTGTCCGAGGTCCGCGCCGCCTGACGGCCGAGCCTGCCGGGCCCCCGGGTCGGGGCGTGAAGCATCGACGCGCCGGCCGCCGAGATGGCGCCGGCGCGTCCGCTTTTGCCTGACGCTGCTGCTGGCGCTTGCGCCGGCAATACCGGCAGCCGGCGGCGAGCCGCTGACCTACCGGCCCTACACGGTCGATGGCCGGGCCCCGCCCGGCCTGGCCGCCACCCTTGCCGATGCCCCGCCCGGTGCGGTCGCCGGCTTCGACCTGGGCCGGGTATCGATCCAGGTCTTCGCGCCGCTGGCGCAGCTGATGGCCGCAGCGGCCGCCCTGCCGGCAGAGGCCCGCCCCTACCAGCCGGAGCCGCCGGCCTGCGCCGCCGCGGCGCTTCCTGAACCGCTGCCTGCGGACACTGGCTGTGGCGATGCCGCGGCCGCCTTCCGGCGCCTGCTGGACCGGGGCGCGGCCCTGTGCACCGACCTGGCGCAGCCGGAACGGGCGGTGCTGCGGGGCCAGCCCGGAAACCTCGCGGCCGCCGAACTCGGCTCGATTCCGGGCCTGGTCGCCTATGCCGGCCGGGCCCTGTCGGAGATCCGCTTTCCCCGCGCCCTGTACGACGCACCGCGCCGG
>NZ_JBHRTR010000054.1:211937-333723 GCF_042646425.1 Marinibaculum pumilum | reverse complement strand
CATCCTGGGCAAGATCCGGCTGCCGGAAATGGAGCGCGCCGCGGCCGGCTTCGCGCGCGCCGCCGCCGCCGCGGAAGCCGTGCCGGACGGCCGGGCCTGCACGATCCCGCCGGCGGCGCGGGCGCGCCTGGACGCGCTGCGGCGGCGAATCGCCGCCCTGCTGGCCGAACGGCGGCGGATCGATGCCGCCGGACGGGCGCAGGCGGCGGCCGAGGCGGCGGCGCTGCGGGCGGCGGGCCGGGAGCGCGCCGTGCTGCCCTATCCCGGCCTGACTGCGCCGGAGCGGGCGGAACTGTCGATGCTGCTGGGCGGCATCTACTGGCGCATGCGCGGCGGCGGGCTGGTGGCGGCGCCGGACGGCACCCAGGCCACCCGCTACCACTACAATGCCCTGCCGATGGCGGCGATCGGCGCCCTGAACGGCGGGGCGGAAGGCTATGCCGCCGGGCTGGCGATCTTCAGCCGGATCTTCGAGGGCTGGGGCATCTGGATGGACATGGGGCGCACGCCGGGCGGCGACGGGCCGCTGGCCGACCTGGCGGGGATGACCGCGCGCGGCGACCGGCAGGTCGGCATCGCTGCGCCGATGCTGGCCGCGGGCGGCTACGATTCCACCTGGCTGACGGCCGGCGGGCTGCATCTGGGCCCGGTCTACTACTTCGCCTGGGAGCGGCTGGACGGGGTAACGGTCGGTGCCGACCTGGCGCCGCCCCTGCAGCCCTTCCTGGAAGGCCCCACTGCCTGGGGGGAGGCGCTTGGCGGGGCCGCGATCGCCTACGGCTTCGCGCGCAGCCTGCTGGCCGGCCGGCCGATCCCGGCACGGGGCGCCCCGCTGGAAAGCATCGGCCGCTGAGCCCGTGCCGTCGTCGCTCAGGCCTCGTCGCGGCGGCGGAAGCCGGCGAGGGCGCGGTAGCTGCGCGCCACCTCCTCCAGTTCCGCGGCGCTGATCAGGTCCTCGATCCGGTCGTCCGGGCCGGTGACCCGGGCATCGGCGATGTCCAGCACCCGCTCCGGTCCGGACTGCCGGTTCGCCAGCACGACGGCATTGGCGGGCTGCAGCCGCGCCGCCTCGTAGGCGGCGAGGCCCGCCGCCGGCGCTTCCGCGGCGGCCAGCGCCTCCGCCAGGGCCGCGGCGTCGAGGATCGCCTGCGAGGCGCCGTTGGCGCCGATCGGATACATCGGATGGGCGGCGTCGCCCAGCAGGGTGACCCGGCCGACGCTCCAGCGCGGCAGCGGGTCGCGGTCGATCATCGGGAACTCGAAGATCTCCTCCGTCGCCTCCATCAGCGCGACGATGTCCAGGAAGTCGATGCCGAAGTCGCGGAAGCGCGGGATGAAGTCGCGGGACCCACGGCGGGACCAGTCGCCGGGATGCAGCGGGCGCGGGCTGTCATGGCGCAGCTCCGCCACCCAGTTCAGCAGCGCCCGGTCGCGGCGCCGCGCCTCTTCCGAGATCGGGTAGCAGACGAACTTCACGTCGTGATTGCCGGCGATGAACATGGTCCGGCCGTCGCCGAACGGCGCCTGCTCGTGGGCGCCGCGGAACATCATCACGCCTTCGTAGTGGGCCTGCCCCTCGCCGGGATAGAGCTGCGCCCGCACCGCGGAATGGAAGCCGTCCGCGCCGACCAGGATATCGCCTTCCAGCCGTTCGCTGCCGCCGTCGGCCGTGGCGAAGCTGGCGGTCACCCTGTCGCCGGCTTCCTCGAAGCCGGTCAGGCGCAACCCGCTGCGGACCGCCTGCGGGCCGAGCCGCTCCATCGCCGCCTCCAGCAGCATGAACTGCAGGGCGCCGCGATGGATGGAGTATTGCGGCGTGGGGAAGCCGGCCTCCATGCCGCGGGGGTCGGAAGCGATCAGATGGCCGAAGCGGGTGCGGTATTCCACCGCGCGGGTGCGCACGCCGATGCGGGCGAGCCGCATGCCCAGCCCCAGGTCGTGCAGGACCGCCGAGCCGTGCGGCAGCAGGTTGATGCCGACCCCCAGGGGGCGCAGCTCCGGCACCGCCTCGGCCAGCTGGACCTGCCAGCCGATGCGCTGCAGGGCCAGGGCCGCCGTCAGGCCGCCGATCCCCGCACCGGCGATGATCGCCTTCATGTCCGCCGCTGCCGCATCGGCCGGTTCCCCTGTTCAGGCGGCCGAAGCCGCCGCCTCGCGGATCAGCGCCAGGAAGGTCTCGCCATAGCGCTCCAGCTTCGCCTGGCCGACGCCGTGCAGCTGGCCCAGGGCGACCGGGTCGGTGGGGCGGGCCTGCGCCATCTCGATCAGGGTACGGTCGGGAAAGACGACATAGGCCGGCACGTTCTGCGCCTTCGCCAGTTCGCCGCGCTTCGCCTTCAGCCGCTGCAGCAGCGCCTGCGATTTCGCCGACAGGTCGGCCTCGGCCGCGGCCGCCGCGGCGCTGCCCGAGGCGCGGCCCTTGCTCTTCCGGTCGCGGGCCTGCAGCTGGTCCATCCGGATCTCGATCCCCTGGCGGCCGAACAGCACGTCCTTGCCGGCCGGGGTGATCGTCCAGGCACCGTGCCGGGCATAGTCCTGCGCGATCAGCCCGGCGGCATAGACCTGCCGGAAGATCGCCCGCCATTCCGTCTTCGGCCGTTCCCGGCCGACCCCGAAGGTGGGCAGGCAGTCGTGCTGGAAGCGGCGGATCGCTTCGCTTTCGTCGCCGCAGAGGATGGCGACCAGGTGCTCGGTACCGAAGCGCTGGCCGGTGCGGGCGATCGCCGACAGGGCCATCTGCGCGGGCACCGTGCCGTCGACCAGGGTCACGCCTTCCTGGCAGAGGTCGCAATGGCCGCAAGGGGCGACCTCCTCGCCGAAATAGGCGAGCAGGGTCTGCCGCCGGCAGCGCGGCGCCTCGCACAGCGAGACCAGGGCGTTCAGCCGCTGGCGCTCCACCCGCTTCTGCTCGTCGGCGGCGTCGCTTTCCTCGATCTGCAGCCGGCGCAGGCGGACATCGTCCAGCCCGTACAGGGTAAGGGTCTCCGCCGGCAGGCCGTCGCGGCCGGCACGGCCGATCTCCTGGTAGTAGCTTTCGATGTTCTTCGGCAGGGCGGCATGGGCGACGAAGCGCACGTCGGGCTTGTCGATGCCCATGCCGAAGGCGATCGTCGCCGTCACCACGATGCCGTCCTCCTGCAGGAACAGCTCCTCGTTGCGGGCGCGGTCCGCCGGCTCCAGCCCGGCATGATAGGGCAGGGCGCGGATGCCCTTGCCGTTCAGCATCTCCGCCAGTTCCTCGGTTTGCCGGCGGGAGGCGCAGTAGACGATGCCGCTGGCACCGCCCTGGCGGGCGACGAAGTCCAGGATCTGGCGGGGCGCGCGCTCCTTCGGCCGCATGGCGAGGTGCAGGTTCGGCCGGTCGAAGCCCTGCACGAAGATGCGCGGCGCCGCCCCGTCCGGGCCGTCGGCGAACAGGCGCTCCACGATGTCGCCGCGGGTCGCGGTGTCCGCGGTGGCGGTCAGCGCGATCATGCGGGGATTGCCCAGTTCGGCGCGGATCTCCGCCAGGCGCATATATTCGGGACGGAAGTCGTGCCCCCATTGCGACACGCAATGCGCCTCGTCCACCGCCAGCAGGCCGATGCCGGCGCGGCGAAGCGCGGCCTGCAGGTCGGGCCGCACCAGGCGCTCCGGCGCCACGTAGAGCAGCTTCAGCCCGCCTTCCGCGGCGGCCCGCAGCAGGTCGCGGTTCTCCTCCGGGCTGTTGCCGGAATGCAGGGCGCCGGCGGGGATGCCCAGGCTTTGCAGCTGCGCCACCTGGTTGCGCATCAGCGCAATGAGGGGGGAGACGACGATCGTCAGCCGCGGTTCCAGCAGCGCGGGCAGCTGGTAGCACAGCGACTTGCCGCCGCCAGTCGGCATGATCGCCAGCACGTCGCGACCCGACAGCAGCGCGGCGACGATCTCCGCCTGGCCCGGGCGGAAGTCACGGAAGCCGAAGCGTTCCGTCAGGATGCGGCGCGCCGCATCCAACCCTTCCGGCGACGGCGGCTCGGGCGTCTGCGGGTCCGGTCCGGTGGACCCGGCAACACCCGCAGCTTCCGGGCCTGCCTGCGTGCCGTCCGGCTCCATCGCCTCTGCCACCCCTGCCCCTCCATTGCGGCGCCACCTGTGCGGGGGGCGACTCTAGCAGCGTTCGGGATGGGGTTGGCAACGGGGTATGCAGATCCAGCCAGGGCGACGCCCCGGTCCCCGCGTCAGGCGCCCTGGAACGGGATGGAATCGCCGGAAGCGGCCCCAGATGGCAAGGCTCAGCCTTTGCCGCCCTTATCCTTGCTGCCGCTGTCCTTGCGCGCCTTGTCCTTTGCGGGCCGGGGCTCCCCGGCATGGCCGGGCATGTAGCTGGGCGGGTCGCTGGCGGGGAAGGTTTCCTCCAGTTCCTCGTCGACCTTGTCGCTTTCCTTGCGCTTGCTGTTGTCTGACATAACCACGGTTCCTGTGCATTTCGGGCAATCAGGAAACAACTCTGCCCCGGTCCCGGTTCCGGCCCACTGCTGGATATCGCCTCTGCCATTCGCATGGTTCCGTCGCCGGCTTGCATGCCGGGCGGTCCGCCCCTAATCTTGGAATGTAATGTTATAACATACATCAAGGAGGGGGCCGATGAACGGTCAAGAAGGAGCGCGTCCGCATCAGAGGGCATCGGCCGGCTGCGGCAGGTCCGGGGCATGGCGACGGCCGACAGGGCCCGGGATCCTTGTCGCGGCCGCCTGGGGGGCGGCGGTGCTGGGCGCAGCGCCGTCGGCTGCCGAGGTCTTCGAGGTCATCCACCCGGAGATCCGCAAGGACGGATTCGAGCTGGAGAGCCTCAACGCCGTGGTGCTGAGCGAGGTCGCGCGCGGCGACGAGCGCTCGGTCCACGAGCTGGCGCTCAGCTACGCGCCGCTGTCCTTCTGGAAGCCGACGGTGGCGCTGGAGATCGCCAATCCGGAATCGGAATCGGCGGAGGTGGAGGCCTACGAGTTCGAGAGCCTGTTCCTGCTGCCTCTCGGCGGGGCTGGCGCCGGGCATGACCACGATCATGGCCATGACCACGGCCATGACGGGGCGGCAAGCTATGCGCTGGGGCTCTACACGGCGCTGGGGATTCCGAATACCGGCGGCATCGGCAAGGCGGTGGCGACCGTCGGTCCGGTGGGCGAGGTCACCTGGGGCCCGGTCGCGACGATCGGCAACCTGTTCGTCGACCTGCCTTTCGAGGACGGCGTCGATGCCGGCCTGTCCTACGCCCTGTCCGTCAGTACCGGGATCGGCGGCGGCATCGATGCCGGCGTGGAGGCCTTCGGCGCCGTCGACGAGGCGTTCGGCAATGCGCCGCCGCTGGATCAGCAGGAACATTTCGTCGGGCCGGCGCTGTACGGCGATTTCGACCTCGGGCGCGGCCGGATCCTGGAGCCGCGGGTGGCGCTGCTGCTCGGCTGGACCGATGCCGCCCCGGATGCCGTCCTGTCGTTCAATATCGAGCTGAAATTCTAGCGATGCGCGCGGAGGCGATGCGGATGGAAGCGGGGCGATCGCTCGTTCTGGCAGGACCGGAACCGGCGATCCTCGATATGGCAGTTGCCGGCGGCGCGGGGCTGGCCGTCTGGCGGCGGCCCGCCGACCCGCAGCTGGCCGCCGCCCTGCGGGGCGGGCCGCCCGTCGCCGACCTGCGGCTTGCCGGTGCCCCGGCCGTGCTGGGCCGGGACCTAGACGACCGGACCCGGGAGCGTATCGGGCCGGCCCTGCGCGCCGACATGCAGGCGCTGCTCCGCCGCTTCGCCATCCTGTCCGGTGCGGCAGAACTGGAGCTGCGCCTGGAAGCCGTGACCGGCGATGCCTGCTGGAAGTTCCACCGCGACATGGTCCGGCTGCGGCTGCTGACCACCTATGACGGGCCGGCCACCGAATATGTGACGGCCCGCCATGCCGAACGCGCCCTGCAGCAGCAACGGGACTATCGCGGGCCGCTGCGCCGTCTTCGGCCCTTCGATGTCGCACTGTTCCGCGGCGCCCGCGATGCCGGCGGCGATGCCGTCGTGCATCGCTCGCCGCCGATCGCCGGCAGCGGTCGCACCCGCCTGCTGTTCTGTCTTACCGATCCGGGCCGGGTCTGACCGCTTCGCCGCTCACAGCTCCGCCGTTCACAGCTGCGGGTATCGCCGGTGCCAGTCGGTGGCCTGCTGGAAGGCATGGCCGACATTCAGCACCCCGGCCTCGTCGAAGGCGCGACCGGCGATCTGCAGGCTGACCGGCAGGCCGTCGGCGAACCCGCAGGGCACCACCAGCGCCGGCAGGCCGGTCAGGTCGAACGGCTCTGTGTTGCGCAGGATGGCGCCGAACACGCCGTCCTCCGCGCCGCGGATGGTGACATTCTCCTGGCCGATCGGGGTCGCGGTCAGCGCAATGCCCGGGGTCGCCAGCACGTCGACATCTGCCAGCACCGCCGCCATCTCCCGGCCCAGCAGGGTGCGGTAGCGCTGTGCGTGCAGATAGTCTTTCGCCAGCAGCTGGTCGCCCAGCTCCAGGAAGGTGCGGACCTGCTCGGTATAGAGATGCGCCCGGTCGTCCAGGGTGTCGTCGTGATAGGCCGTCGCCTCGGCCACATAGATCGCCATCGCCGCCGCCGCGGCATGGTCGATATGCGGCAGCTCGACATCCACCAGGGTGGCGCCCAGCTTCTCCAGCTCCGCCAGGGCGGCTTCGACGACGTCGCAGACCGGCGCCTGCGCCCGGTCGTAGAAGTAGTGGCGCGGCAGGCCGATCCGCAGGCCCTTGATGCTTCCGGTCAGGGCCGCGGCATAGTCCATGCCCGGCCGGTCGGCGGTGGCGGCGTCGCGGGGATCGCGGCCGGCGATCGCGGTCATGAACAGGGCCGCGTCGTAGGCCGAGCGCGACAGCGGGCCGGGATGGTCCATCGTCCAGCACAGCGGGAAGATGCCGGCGCGGCTGGCGCGGCCATAGGTCGGCTTCAGGCCGGTCACCCCGCAGGCGGCGGCCGGCATGCGGATCGAGCCGCCGGTATCGCTGCCGGTGGCGATCGGCACCAGGCCGGCGGCGACTGCCGCGCCGGAGCCGCCGCTGGAGCCGCCGGTGATCCGGTCGGTGTCCCAGGGATTGCGGGACGGGCCGAACATCGAATGCTCGTTGGTCGGGCCATAGGCGAACTCGTGGGTGTTCAGCTTGCCCAGGCTGATCATGCCGGCCGCGGCAAGCTGGCCGACCACGGTCGAGTCCTGCTCCGGGATGTTGTCGGCCAGCACCTGCGAGCCGCCGGTGGTGCGCACCCCGGCCGTGGCATATAGGTCCTTGTGGCCGATCGGGATGCCGTGCAGCGGCCCCTTGTAGCCGCCGGCCGCGATCTCCGCCTCCGCGGCGCGGGCGGCCGTCAGCGCGGCATCGGCGGTTTCGGTGACGAAGGCGTTGAGGCGATCGTTCACGGCCTTGATTCGGCCCTGGAAGGCCTGCACCACCTCGACCGGCGAGGCCTTCTTCCCCTCGATCAGCGTTGCCAGCTCTGTGACGTCCAGGCGGGTCAGGTCGGTCATCGCTGCCCCTCCCCGCGGCCGGAACTGCGCGGCGGCGTCTCGATCGGCTGAAAGACCACGGCCGGCTCGATCTCCTTCAGCGGCAGGCGCCGCAGCGCGGCGATCTGCTCCAGCAGCGGCTCCAGTGCCGCCGCATAGCCTTCGGCCCGCGCCTCTTCCAGCGGATGGCCGGCATATTGCCGTGCCACCGCGGCGATCGTGGCGGCGGTGACCGCCTCGCGTTTGCCCATCTTTCGCACCCCCTTGCCGTCTGCCGTCTGCCGTCTGCCATCCGCCGGAGCCGGCCGGTGGCCGGCCCCGGGCATGCCTGTATCAGCCGCGCACCTGCTCCTGGCCGGCCCAGCTCTGGTCCTGGGGCACGTTGAAGTTGATCACGAAGTCGATCTTCTTGAACAGCCAGGTACCGTCGCGGCGGACATATTCCTCGTCATAGTCGCCCAGGATCCAGCGCGCGACCTTCTGCCCGTCCTCCATCATCGTGCAGGGCATCAGGATCCGCCACCTGCCGGTGGCGGTGTCGCCGTCGACGTCGATGATGAAGTTCAGCGCCAGGTGCGCGGCGAAGACGATCTGGCCGGAGACGCCGCCGAAAAAGGTCTCGATCGCCTTGCGCCCGTCGTGATGGCCGAACAGGGCGTTGGTCCAGACCGCATCGTCGACGAACAGCGGGCCCAGCTTCGCCGGCGGATAGCCCAGGTCGCAATGCTCCATGTAGATGTGCTTCAGCTTCTTGATCGCCTCGATCGATTCCAGTCGGTCGATGCGGGCGGCGAGGTCGTCACTGCTCATCTCTGCGCTCCTTTGCGGCGGCCACTTCGAGGCTCGATGATCCGGCCTACGCCCGGCCTGCGGGCGGCGCAAGACACCGGCCCGGCAATGCAGGTTTTCGTGCGCTCCAGGACAAGATTGCGGAAGGTGGGTGGCTGAGGCGGTGTTGATTGCGCCGCCGCGAACCGCCGCGCTAGGGTCCGCCAGGGCAATCAGGACCAGCAGCGATCCGCCATGCGACAGACAGTTTCACCTTCCCGGGCGGCCATGGCGGCCCGGCTCCGATGATCGCCGCCAGGCCTCTGGTACCGGCACTTTGCGCGCTGGGGGAGGGGATCCAGTGGGACGACAGGGCCGGGCGCCTGCTCTGGACCGATGTCCAGGGCCGGCGGCTGCATTCCTGCGACGCCGATGGCGGCGACCACCGGGTCCTGCCGCTGCCCGCCCGTATGGCATCCTTCGCGCTGGATCCGGAAGGGCTGCTTCTCGGCGCCTTCGACACCGGCCTGTTCGCCTTCGATCCCGACAGCGGCCGCCGCGTCCCGATGCACGAGTTCGAGCCGGACCTGCCGACCACCCGGCTGAACGACGGCCGCTGCGACAGGTCGGGCCGCTTCCTGGCCGGCGGCGTGGACGAGAAGGGGCTGAAGCCTCTCTCTTCCCTGATCTCCTTTGACGGGGGCGGGCCGCCGCAAACCCTGTTGGAGGGGATCGGCTGCAGCAATTCCATTGCCTTCTCCCCCGACGGGCGGCTGATGTACTTCACCGATACCGCCGGGCAGGAGATCTTCGTCTTCGACTACGACCCGGATACCGGTGCGATCGCCGACCGCCGTGTCTTTGCCACCCTCGGTCCCGACGACGGCCGTCCCGACGGCTCCTGCGTCGACAGCGAGGGGCGGTTGTGGAATGCCGCCTTCGGGGTCGGCCGGGTGCAGTGCTGGAACCCGGACGGCAGCCGCGGGCCGGCGGTGCACCTGCCTGCGCCGAACGTGACCTGCGCCTGCTTCGGCGGCCCGGAGCTGGGCACCCTCTACATCACCACGGCCAGCGTGCTGATGGGCGATGCTGCGCGGGCCGCCGCGCCACTGTCCGGCGCCACCTTCGCCTTCGACGCGCAGGCCGCCTTCGGCGCCACCGGCCTGCCGGAGGACCGCTTCGCGCCGAATCTGCGGCCGCTGCTCGAGGGCTGACCGCGGCAGCCGGCCGCTGCCTGTGACGCCGGCTGCCTATGACGCCCGCTGTCGGTCCGCCAGCATCCGGTCCAGAAGGTCGACGACCTCGGCGGAGGCCTTCTCGACCTCGGCGGCATGGCGCATCGACATTCCCCGTTTCGACCCAGTGGCGGCCAGCCGCCAAACGGCTTCGGCCGGATTGCCGGCGGAAGATAGTGGATCGTGCCGCCCTGCGGCAGATGTGTCGCCGCCGTCCTGGACGGGTTTCCGCCGCGGATTGACGGCTTCCCGCCGCCGGCGTTATCGCGGCGCAACGAAAGGGAGCGAAGGCCATGGCAAAGGGGAAAGCCGAAGGTCGGACGGGCGCGGCAGGGAAGGCGGCGAAAGCCGCCGATGCGGCCGCGCCGCCGCGCCTGCTGTCGGGCGGCAATCCGCAGATTCCCAAGGGTGAGGGCGATGCGCCGGTGCAGGCCTATCTGGCGGCACTGCCCGGCTGGAAGCGCGAGACCGGGCACCGCCTGGACGCGCTCATCGCAGAGACGCTGCCCGAGGTGCGCAAGGCGGTGAAGTGGAATTCGCCGCTCTATGGGATCGAGGGCCGCGGCTGGTTCCTCGGCCTGCACAGTTTCACGAAATATCTCAAGCTCGCCTTCTTCCGCGGCGCCGCGCTGAAGCCGCCGCCGCCGGTCGCCTCCAAGGATCCCGACACCCGCTATTTTCACATCCACGAGGGCGAGCGGCTGGACGAGGCCGCCCTGGCGGACTGGATCCGGCAGGCGGCGGCCTTGCCCGGCTGGGATCCCGGCGCGCGGAGCGGCGGCACCGCGCAGCGGAAGGCAAAGCCGGATGCCGGCGCAGCCGCCGCGGAAGAGGTGCCGCCGGCGTCAGCGCAGATCGACGGGACGATCGCCGCGCTGGGCGACTGGCGGGGCGCGATGCTGGCGCGGCTGCGCGCCGTGATCCGGCGGGCGGACCCGGAAGTGGAGGAAGAAGTGAAATGGCGCGGCGTGCCGGTCTGGTCGCATGCCGGCATCCTCTGCACCGGAGAGACCTACAAGGACAAGGTGAAGATGACCTTCGCCCGCGGCGCCGCGCTCGACGACCCGGCCGGCCTGTTCAACGCCAGCCTGCAGGGCAATGCGCGGCGGGCGATCGACATCCGCGAGGGGGAGGCCGTCGACGAGGCCGCCCTTGCGGACCTGATCCGCGCCGCCGTGCAGCTGAACCTGTCCCGCGCCGGCCGCCGAAAGCGGTAGCCGCCACCGTCAGGCGGTGGCTGCCGGCTTCCGCGCCACCAGGAAGGGGCGCATGTCCCGGCCCTTCGACCCGTGCCGCTCGCGCGCGACGATCTCGAAGCCCGCCGCCGCGATTTCCCGTTCCAGCTGCCCGCCGTCGAGGAAGGCGACCGACGGCGCCTTGCCCGCCAGCTGCATCGCCGGGATCAGGGCGCGGAAGGCCAGGCGGGCGGGCCAGCCGGCATCGCCGAGGCAGACCGTCTTGGAGATGAAATGCCCGCCTGGTTTCAGTATCCGGTGCAGGTTGCGCAGCACGGCGGCGCGGTCGGTGACCAGGTGCAGCACGTTGAAGCCCGCGACCGCGTCGAAGGCGGCATCGGGCCCATCCATCGCCGCCGGGTCTGCGGCCTGGAAGGTCGCGTTCGCGCAGCCCTCCGCCGCCGCCCGCTCCCGTGCGATGGCGATCATCTCCGCCGAGATGTCTGTGGCGACCAGCTCCGCCACATGCGGCGCCAGCCGCAGCGCGGTGGTGCCGGTGCCGCAGCCGAACTCGAACAGCCGGTCGGTCGCGCGGAGGTAGTGGCGGCATCGCGCCAGGCTGCGCTCATAGCCCTCGGGGTCGGCGATCTTCGACCGCGCATATTTCCGCGCGGTGCGATCCCAGAACCGCGCGTCGCGCGACACTGCCGCGCCGGGTCGCAAGTCTCGAGCTTCGGTGGGCAAGGCGGGCTCCCCTTTCCGGACAGACGGCCGGAGATGCGGCGTTTCTGCCCTCACGGTCAATGGCGGGAATCCGCATCGGCCGCCTCTTGCTATCATTCATTCAAGTAACAATATAAGTTACATGAAGCGCGACAGCCGATTGTCCGATGTCCTGCATGTCCTGCTGCACATGGCGGAGGCCGGGGGGCCGGTGACGTCCGAAGTCCTGGCGAAGGCGATGGGCAGCCATCCCGTGGTCGTGCGCCGCACCCTGGCCGGGCTGCGGCGGCAGGGGCATGTGCGCTCTGAAAAGGGTCATGGCGGCGGTTGGTCGCTGGCCTGCGACCTGGCACAGGTGACCCTGCGCGACATCCATGAGGCCCTCGGCGCGCCCGACCTCGTCGCCCTCGGTCACCGGACGGAGGCACCGGGCTGCCTGGTGGAGCAGGCGGTGAACGCCGCCCTGGACCGTGCCGCGCGGGAAGCCGAGGCGCTGCTCCTCGCCCGCCTGGGGGAGGTGACCCTGGCGGCTCTGAGCGCGGATTTCCATCGCCGGCTCGCCGCATGCGGCGGCCCGGGGGAAAGCGAACGAACGACCTATGACATGGAGGTGGTGCATGGCGATTGATGCCGGTGACCTGCAGGCCCATTTCGCCGATCCGGCGGCGGTCGCGCGCTATGCCGAGGGCCCGCCGCGCTTCGTGCCCGGCTTTGCCGACCTGCACCGCATGGCCGCGATCCTGCTGGCGGAGGTCGTGCCGGACGATGCGCGCCTGCTGGTGCTGGGCGCGGGCGGCGGACTGGAGCTGAAGGCCTTTGCCGCGGCGCAGCCCGGCTGGCGCTTCGACGGCGTCGACCCGGCGCCGGAGATGCTGGCGCTGGCCGGCCGGACCATGGGGCCGCTGGCGGACCGCGCGCGGCTGCATTGCGGCACCATCGACGATGCCCCCGACGGCCCGTTCGATGCGGCGACCTGCCTGCTGGTGCTGCATTTCCTGGACGCGGCGGAGCGCCGCCGGACGGCGGAGGCGGTCCGCCGCCGCCTGAAGCCGGGCGCGCCCTTCATTGCCGCCCATTCCAGCTTCCCGCAGGCGGAACCGGCCCGCGCCCGCTGGCTCGACCGCTATGCCGCCTTCGCGATCGCCAGCGGCGCCGATCCGGGCCTGGCATGGAACGCCCGCGCGGCCGTCGACCGCAGCCTGGCCCTGCTCCCGCCGGAGGCGGACGAGGCGATCCTGCGCGAAGCGGGCTTCCGCGATGTCACCCCGTTCTATGCCGCCTTCACCTGGCGCGGCTGGGTTGGCTATGCGTGAGGCGGGTCGGTTGGTTCAGGTCCCGGCGCGCTCGCGCAGGAAGCGGCGATAGGGCAGGTCCCACCAGCTGGTCGCGGTGCGGCTGCCGTCATGCGGGACATGGCGGAGGGGTGCGGCGGGCTCCGGCCGGTCGCCGACCACGGTGACCCGCTGGATCACCCGCTCGCCGGTGAAGTCGTCCAGCACATGGTGCTGGGTGCAGCGATTGTCCCACATCGCGATGGTGCCCGCCTGCCAGCGGTAGCGGATGGTGAAGCGGGGCTGGGTGGCGTGGCGGGTCAGGTGCGCCAGCAGGACATCGCTCTCCGCACGGCTCAACTCGACGATGCGGCGGGTGAAATGCTCGTTCACGAACAGCGATTTCCGCCCGGTCACCGGATGCCGGCGGATCACCGGGTGCACGGCCATCTTCTCCGCCCGGTCATGCGGCGCGGCGTTGTGGATCGCGGACAGCCCCTCGCACAGCTCCTTCATCGGCTGCGACAGCGCGTCATAGGCGCGGTACATGCTGGCCCACATCGTGTCGCCGCCAACGGCGGGACATGTCCGCATGTGCAGGATCGAATAGATCGACGGCTCGTCCTGGAAGGTCAGGTCGCTGTGCCATTCGTCGGCGATGCCGCCGGCGCCGTCGGTCGCGCGCAGCTCGAAGAATTCCGGCCGCTCCGGATCGGTCGCCAGGTTCGGATGCCCTTCCAGCCGACCGAACAGCCGCCCGAAGGCGATATGCTCGTCCGGGCTCAGATGCTGCTCGGGAAAGAACAGCACCTGGTGCCGCATTAAGAGGTCGGTGACGGTCGCGGCCTCATCCACCCCCGCCCCGGCCAGCCGCAGGCCCCGCACCTCCGCCCCCAGGGAGCCCGAGAGCGGCCTGACATCCAGCCCGGCCTCCGCCGCCTCCGCGATGGCCATAGTCGGTTCCTCCTCCCGCCGGTTTCTTGTCCGGCATCTTCGGACGGTCGGACCCGGCGGGCAAGGCGGCCCGCTTGGCGCAACGCATCCGAAGACGGTCGACAGCTGGAGAAGCGCGTGGCCGGCGCTGGGCCGGCGATGAGGGAGCGGATGCGAACCTCTGCTGCCCTCCTTCGCCAAGGCTATGGAGGGCACGCCTTCGCCCGAGATGCGGTTCCGGGTGGCCTGCCACCCGAAGCCCGCCAAAGGGACTTTGGGGGGCGAAGGGTGGCGGAGGGAGGGGGATTCGAACCCCCGAGGGGCTTCCACCCCAACACGCTTTCCAGGCGTGCGCCTTAAACCGCTCGGCCATCCCTCCGGAGAGCGCCGGGCCTGCGGGCCGGTCGTCGCACGCCCCTGGGGGCGCGGCTGCGGGGCCGCAGGCTGCGCTGCATGAGGCGCGCATCATAAGAATCCGGCGCCTCAATGCAATGGTCGTGAATGCGGTCCTGTCAGCGACACGCGGCCGCGGCTGGAACCCACCCGGCAGGCATTCCCGCAGGGGTGAATTGCCTTTGTCGGTTGCAATGAGCGACATTGGCCTTTCACTCCCTGCCCGGCCGGCTGCCCGGGCGCGACATGCGAGGCGCCCTTGTCCTTCATCCTGCGCACCATCGGCTGGATCCTGCTGTTGCTGGCGGTCGCCGCGCTCGGCGCCGACCTGCTGAACTGGCTGCAGACCGGCGACCTGCAGTTCCAGGAATTCGGCCGCCGCTGGTACCAGCTGCATTCCGAAAGCCTCAACGCCTCGCAGGCCGGCGTGCAGCGCCATCTCTGGCCCGGCCTGTGGGATGCGATCCGCTGGCTGCTGCTTCAGCCGGCCGTGCTGGTGTTCGGCATTCCCGGCCTGGTGCTGGTTTTGCTGTTCCGCCGGCGCCGGACGCGGGTGCTGTGACATGACGGGCTTCACCGAATCGACCGCCGGCTACCGCGCCGTCGGCCGGCTGTACAACGCGCTGATGACCGGACTGGTGCTGACCCTGGTCAGCCAGCGCGGGACCGAGGCGGCGGAGGCCTATGTCTTCGGCCATTTCCGCCGCCAGCATCTGGAGAAGTTCCTGCCCGGCCTGGCCAAGCTGGGGCTGGACCGGCTGCCGCATGCGGTGGCCTGCGCGCAGTACCACTTTTTCTCCAACGCCCTGGGCGGGGTGAAGACGGAATACATGCCGGAGAGCGACGCCAAGGCCTGGGTGCGCTATCCGCCGCCGCGCTGGATCTGGCAGGGCACCGCGATCTGCGGCATCCCGCGCACGGTGAACGAGGCGATGCTGCACGGCTGGCACGGCCATAACGGGGTCAGCCTGGGCAATCCGCGCCTCGGCTTCGTCTGCACCGGCCAGACGGTCGCCGGCGATCCCGGCCTGGAAGGCTATTACTTCGAATACGACCGCGACCTGGCGCCGGAAGAGCGGGTGCGCTTCGCCGAGAACGAGCGGGCGCCGCCGCACGATCCCGCCGCAGAGCCGGTGCTGGAGAGTGCCGCCTGGCCGGCGGAGCGGCTGGCCAAGATCGAGCGCGCCTATGCGGTGGAATATCTGCGCGCCATGCTGCCGGTTATGCAGGACCAGTGGGGGGCGGCGGAAGCGGCCGCCCTGATCGGCCGCACAGCGCGCCTGATCGGCCTGCAGTTCCACGAGGCGGTGATGGCCGACCTGGGCATCGCCGGGCGCACGGCAGAGGATTTCGCGCTCATGCTGCAGCGCCTTTCGCAGGCGCAGGGCGATGCGGCGGAGATCGGCCGCGACGGTGGCGCGGTCACCGTGGTGCAGAAGGGCTGGCGCCTGGTGGAGGGCCTGCCGGTGGCGCCGGAGATGGCGCTGGATGCCTGGAACCCGCTGTGGGAGGGGGCGCTGGCCGCGCATGACCGCTTCCTGCGGCTGGAGACGGTGCTGGACGGCGGCGGCATCGTCTGGCGGATCGGTGGTGGCTGAGGGAGCGATACCGGTCGCGCAATACGGCCCGGCCGTCGAGCCGGGGACCGTGACGGGAAGGAGACGCTGCGCGGGACGGTTCTGCCGGGCTGCGGCGACGCATCGTCGCGGCCCTCGGGTCGAGCCCTACGGCATTCACACATCTCGTCAGGGAGCCAAATCAGCCCTGCGGTCCTCCCTTTTTGCCGTCATCCTCGGCCCCCGAGCCGAGGATCGTGGCAAGGCGGCGAAGCTGCGCGGCCTCCCTGTCCCGTCAGGCCCCTCGGGTCAAGCCCGAGGGCGACGGCAGCAGGGAGGCGTGTCGAAGAGAAGAGATATGTGAATCCCGTAGGGTCGGGCCCGAGGGCGACGGCAAAGATTGTGCGGCGGCGGGATCCAGTGCCGCGGAGTCTGAGGCCTACGACTCGTCGCCGATGCGCAGGGCGGCGATGAAGGCCTCCTGCGGGATCTCCACATTGCCGACCTGGCGCATCCGCTTCTTGCCCGCCTTCTGCTTCTCCAGCAGCTTGCGCTTGCGGGTGATGTCGCCGCCATAGCATTTCGACGTGACGTCCTTGCGCATCGCCGACAGGGTCTCGCGCGCGACGATCTTGCCGCCGATCGCCGCCTGGATGGCGATGCGGAACATCTGCCGCGGGATCAGCTCCTTCAGCCGCTCGCAGAGCTGCCGGCCGCGCCCCTCCGCGCGGCTGCGATGCACGATCAGGGCGAGCGCGTCGACCGGCTCGTCGTTCACCAGGATCGTCAGCTTGACCAGATCTTCCTCGACATAGCCGTCCATCTGGTAGTCGAAGCTGGCATAGCCGCGGCTGACCGATTTCAACCGGTCGTAGAAGTCGAACACCACCTCGTTCAGCGGCAGGCGGTAGACCGCCATCGCGCGCGACCCGGCATAGGTCAGGTCGAGCTGTTCGCCGCGGCGTTCCTGGCAGAGCTGCAGGATCGAGCCCAGATGCTCGTCGGGCACCAGGATCGTCGCCTTGATCCAGGGCTCCTCGATGCTCTCGATCTTCATCACCTCCGGCATGTCGACCGGGTTGTGCAGCTCCCGCTGCGTGCCGTCGCGCATGTTCAGGTGATAGACCACGCTGGGGGCGGTCGTGATCAGGTCGAGGTTGAACTCCCGCTCCAGCCGTTCCTGCACGATCTCCAGGTGCAGCAGGCCCAGGAAGCCGCAGCGGAAGCCCAGGCCCAGGGCGGCCGAACTCTCCGCCTCGAAATGGAAGGAGGCGTCGTTCAGGCGCAGCTTGCCCAGGCTGTCGCGCAGGTCGTCGTAGTCGGCCGCGTCGGTCGGGTAGAGGCCGCACCAGACCACCGGGATCGACGGCTTGAAGCCCGACAGCGGCTCCGGTGTCGGGTTGCGCTCCTCGGTGATGGTGTCGCCGACATTGGTATCGGCGATGTCCTTGATCGCGGCGGTGAAGAAGCCGATCTCGCCAGGACCCAGCTCGTCCACCACCGCCTTCGCCGGGGTGGAGATGCCGACCCGGTCCACCAGGTGCACCGTCTTGTTGGCCATGAAGCGGATCTTCATGCCCTTGCGGATGCGCCCGTCGATCACCCGCATCAAGACCACCACGCCCAGATAGGCGTCGTACCAGCTGTCCACCAGCAGCGCCTTCAGCGGCGCGTCGGCATCGCCCTTCGGCGGCGGCAGGCGGTGGACCAGCGCTTCCAGCACGTCCTCGATCCCCATGCCGGTCTTGGCGGAGACCTCCAGCGCGTCGGTGGCGTCCAGGCCGATCACATCCTCGATCTGTTCCTTCACCCGCTCCGGCTCGGCCGCCGGCAGGTCGATCTTGTTCAGGACCGGCACGATCTCATGGTCGTTGTCGATCGCCTGGTAGACGTTCGCCAGGGTCTGCGCCTCCACCCCCTGGCTGGCGTCGACCACCAGCAGCGAGCCCTCGCAGGCGGCCAGGGACCGGTTCACCTCGTAGGCGAAGTCCACATGGCCGGGCGTGTCGATCATGTTCAGGATGTAGGTGCGGCCGTCGCGCGCCTTGTAGCTGAGGCGGACGGTCTGCGCCTTGATGGTGATGCCGCGCTCGCGCTCCAGGTCCATGGAGTCCAGCACCTGCGCGGTCATCAGCCGCTTGTCGAGGGCGCCGCAGCTCTCGATCAGCCGGTCCGCCAGGGTGGACTTGCCATGGTCGATATGCGCGATGATCGCGAAGTTGCGGATATGGCTGAGGTCGGTCATCGCCGGATCGGTTCCAGAATCTCTCTAAAGGTTGGGCGCGCCGTCATTCGGGCAGCAGCAGGTCCTCGATAGCGAATGGCGCATCCTCCGCCGTCGGCACCTTGAAGGTGCCGGAGGCGCGCAGCACCGGTTCGCCGTCGGCCCGCACCAGGCATTCGGCGAAGGCGATCCGCCGGCCGGTCTGCAGCACCTCGGCGGATGCCTCCACCCACTGGCCGGCGCGGCCCGGCGCCAGGAACTCCGCCGTCAGCGAGACGGTCGGCAGGAACTTGCGCCGCACATCGTCGCTGGAGGTGGAGCAGGCGAAGCCGATCGCCATGTCCGCCAGGCTCATCAGCCAGCCGCCATGGCACATCCCCGCCAGGTTGTCGTGGTCCTGGGTCAGCCGGCTCGCCATGGTGAAGCGCCCCGGCCCGTCCAGCCGGCCGTAGATCGGCCCGTTGGCGGTGGCGAAGGCGCAGAAGTCCCGCAACCGGCGGAAACCGGGCGGTACCGGCAGGACGGGATCCTGCCGGGAGGGTGTTTCGGCGGACAGGCTGGACATGGCGCGGGTACATATCACCGCGCCTGCCGAGCGGCAATGTGGCAGCGATTGCCGTCCGGCGGCACCGCTCCTATCATCCGCGCCATGCTGCACCAGGTGCCCGAAGACCGCGCCGCGCCGCCCGTCGCCGACGAGCAGCGCCGCCGCTGGCATGCCTACTACACCGAGAAGCGCATCACGCACCAATGGTTCCAGGTGCATCTGCTGCGCGACCTGCCGGTGACCGACATCCTGGAGGTCGGGCCCTATTGGGGCCTGGTCACCGCGATGCTGGCCAATGCCGGCTACCGGGTGACCACCCTGGACGTCTCTCCCATGCCGCCGCCGCTGGGCGCGGTGGGCCATGTGCAGGCCGATATCCGCGCCCTGAAGCCGGAGCAGTGCGCCGGCCACGACGCGATCATCGCCTGCGAGGTGCTGGAGCATATCCACTGGCCGCAGGTCGACGGCGTGCTGGCCGCCATGGCCGCCTCCGGCACCCCCTGGCTGATCCTGTCGGTTCCTTTCGAGGGCACGCAGTTCGGCATGAACCTGTACTGGAACCGGCATGTCTTCCGCCGCCGCTCCTTCCTGCGCAAGCTGCGCTTCCTGAAGCGCTTCCGGATCCGCGACCACGAGGATTTCGACGCCCACAAGTGGGAGGTCGGCTATCGCGAGACGCCGCTGTCGGCGCTGCGGGAGAAGGTCGAGGCGGCGGGCTGGCGGATCGAGCGGCAGGATTTCACCGCCGACTGCCGGTCCGTCTTCCTCGTATGCCGGAACGCGCGCCCGGCCGCTTCGGCTGCGGGACCCTAGGCTGCTGCGGCCGGGCCCGCTGCGATGGCGGCGGCGGGTCGCCGGGCAGCACGTCCTCGGCGCGGATCTCCTTCCACTCCCCGGGCGCCAGGTCGCCGAGTGCCAGGGCGCCGATCTCCACCCGCACCAGCCGCAGGGTCGGCACGCCGACCGCGGCGGTCATCCGACGGACCTGCCGGTTGCGCCCCTCATGCAGGGTCAGCAGCAGCCAGGAGGTCGGCACCGTCTTGCGGTAGCGGATCGGCGGCTCGCGCGGCGGCAGGTCCGGGGTCTCGTCCAGCAGCTTCACACCCAGGGGCCGGCTGGGCCCGTCCTTCAGCACCGGGCCGTTCGCCAGGGCGGTCAGGGTGGCGGCGTCGGGCACGCCCTCAACCTGCGCCAGGTAGCGGCGCGGATGGGCGAAGGCGGGCGACAGCAGGCGTTCGATGAACGGCCCGTCGTCGGTCAGCAGCAGCAGCCCCTCGCTGTCCTTGTCCAGCCGGCCGGCGGCATAGACCCCGTCCGGCAGGCCGAAATCCGCCAGGGTGCGCTGCTGGGCTGTGCCGGTGAACTGGCTCAGCACCCCGTACGGCTTGTGAAAGGCGATATAGCGTGGCACGAGGGCGAGTGTGCCATGCCATGCCGACGGAGTCGCGGGCCACACCGCCGCAGGGCGGGGGCGCGGCCCGCGGCCCTTCCCCGGACCCCCGCCCGATGACACAGACCGACCGGCATGACGACCTGACGCCGGTACCGCGACGCCAGGGGCTCAGCTACTATCAGGCCACGGCCCGCGCGGCGCCCGGGGCGCCGTCGCTGCGCGGCGCGGCGCGGGCCGATATCTGCATCGTCGGCGGCGGCCTGACCGGGATCTCCACCGCCCTGCATCTGGCCGAGCGCGGCACCGACTGCGTCGTGCTGGAAGGCAGCGCGCTGGGCGAGGGCGCTTCGGGCCGCAACGGCGGCCAGGTCGGCACCGGGCTGAACTGGTCGCAGGAAAGGCTGGAGGCGAAGCTGGGGGCCGGTTGGGCCGCCGCCCTCTGGCGGCTGACCGAGGACGCCAAGGCGATGATCCGCGACCGGGTGGCACGCCACGGCATCGCCTGCGACCTGCGCCACGGGGTCGCCCACCTGGCGCATCGCCGGCGCCTGGTCGACGAGTACCGCCGCACCGCCGGCCAGCTGCAGGACCGCTACGGCTATGCCGACATCCGCTTCGTCGATGCGGCCGAAGCCGCGGCGATCAGCGGCAGCGCGGCCTATTTCGGCGGCACCCTGGACATGGGGGCGATGCACCTGCATCCGCTGAACCTGCTGCTGGGCCTGGCCGAGGCTGCCGTGGCGGCCGGTGCGCGCCTGCACGCGCAGACCCCGGCCGTGGCGGTGGAGCGGGTCGCCGGCGGCGGCTTCGCGGTGACGGTGCCGGACGGTCAGGTGCGTGCGGACCGCCTGGTGGTCGCCTGCAACGGCTATCGCGGCCGCTTCCTGCCGGAGATCGGCGGCCGCATCCTGCCGATCGACAATTTCATCCTGACCACGGCGCCGCTGCCGCCGGACCTGGTGCCGCCGGTCCTGCCGGCGGGGCATGCCGTCGCCGACAGCCGCTATGCGGTGAATTATTTCCGCCGCACGGCCGACAACCGGCTGCTGTTCGGTGGCGGGGAGAATGCCGGCGGGCCGCAGCCGCAGGACCTGAAGCGATTCGTGGGCCAGCGCATGTGGCCGGTCTTCCCGCAGCTGCGGGACCTGGCCATCGACCATGCCTGGGCCGGTACCCTGGCGATAACCGCCTCGCGGCTGCCGGAATTCGGCAGGACGGCGGACGGCATATACTATGCCCACGGCTATTCCGGCCATGGCCTGGCCCTGTCGCTGCTTGCCGGCCGGCTGCTGGCGGAGGCCGCCGGCGGTGACGGCGCGGCCGGCGGCGGCGCAGGGGATTGGACCGACTGGGACCGGCTGGCGCGGCTGGAGCATCTGCCCTTCCCGGGCGGGGAGCGGTTCCGCCGGCCGCTGCTGGCGCTGGCGCTGGCCTGGTTCCGCCTGCTCGACCGGCTCTGAGCCGTCGGTCGGTACGATCGGGAGTGTGGCGCGTGCGCCTGTCGACGAAGCTGTTCCTGGCCTTCCTGCCCGCGGTGATCGCGGTGATGGCCGGCCTGTTCCTGGTCGCCATCGACGCCTTCGAGGACGGGCTGCTGCGCGGTCACCACGCCCACCTGGAACGGGTGCTGACCGCCCTGCAGCAGGTGGAGGCCCCGGCGACCCTGCCGCCTGCCGCGACGAAGCGCGATCCGGCGCAGGCCGAACCGGCGACCGGCGCACAGGAAAAGGGCGGCGGCCAGGCGGCGGACGGCGGCGGGACGGGCTGGCTGAGCCGCGGCATCGGCGACCATCTGGACCCCGACCCGGGCACCCGCGAGGGCGCGCTCGCGCTCGCCTGGCAGCAGATCGTGCTGCGCGAGGAGCGTCATCTGACGGTGCTGCGCAGCGACGGCACCCTGATCATGAGCACGATGCGCGGCGGTCGCGACTACGAGGCGCTGTGGCGCGACCTGCTGGACGGGCGGAACCCGGCCTCGCCGCCGCTGGCCGGGGTCGCCCCCCTGCCGGGCCGGTCGGTTCCCTACGTGGCCGGCGGCTATCCGGCCTATGGCTGGATGCTGGTGGTGAGCGCGCCCCGCGATACCGTCGCGCTGGCGCTGAAGCGGCTGGAATGGTGGATCCTGGGGATCGGCGCGGCCCTGTCCATGCTGCTGCTGGGCCTGGCCTGGCTGCTGGCCCGCCGGCTGATCCTGCGCCCGGTCGCGGTGCTGGAGCGGGCCGCCGGCGACATCGCGGCGCAGCGCCAGGTGCAGCGGATCCCGGTGCGCGGCCGCGACGAGCTGGCCGCCCTGGCGCGGGCGCTGGAGGAGATGGCCGCCGACCTGGCCGCCGCCTTCGGTGCGGTGCGGCGTGAGCGCGACATGAACGCGGTTCTGATGAGCAGCGCGCCCGCCGCGGTGGCGGTGCTGGACGCCGACCGCCGGATCCTGCAGTGCAACGGCCGCTTCGCGCAGGCCTTCGGCGCCGCCGCGGTGTCGCGGCCGATCGCCGAGATGGTCGCGGCGCCGGCGGAGCGGCAGGAGGCGGAAGCCCATTTCGCCGATACCCGCCCGCCGGTGCGGGAGTTCCAGCTGCCGGGCGGTGCCGACAGCGCCGTCTTCGCCTGGACCATCGCCCCCCTGCCGCCGGGCAGCGAGCCATCCGCACCGGGCATGGCGGCGCCGGCCTTCATCGCCACCGGCCTGGACGTCACCGCGCGCCACCGGGCGGAGGCGGCGCGGCGCGCCCTGCAGGCGGAGCTGGAGCATCGCGAGCGGCTGGAGACCCTGGGCACCTTTGCCGGCGGCATCGCCCATGACCTCAACAACATCCTGACCCCGGTCGTCGGCTATGTCCGCATGGCGGAGGAACGGCTGCAGGCGGCTGCGCCGGCGGAGGGGGCGGCGGAAGACGATGCGGCCCTGGCCGACTATCTGGAGCGGATCCGCCGCGCCGCCGACCGCGCCCGCTACGTGATCCGGCAGATCCTGACCTTCGGCCGCAAGGTCGGCCCGGAGGCGGAGCTGATGGACCTGGCGGAGGCGGTGGGCGACAGCCTGGACCTGGAGCTGCCGGAGAGCGAGACCGGCATCGCCCTGGTACGCGACCTGCCGGACGATGCGGCGGCCCGGCCGATGGTCAATGCCGACCCGGTGCAGCTGCACCAGGTGCTGTCGAACCTGATCAGCAATGCCCGCCACGCCATGCCGGAAGGCGGCGAGATCAGGGTCTCCGTCGGCGTCGAGCAGGAGATTGCGGGAAAGGACGGGCCCTGGGCGCTGCTGCAGGTCAGCGACAGCGGTACCGGCATGCCGGCGGAGGTGGCGGCGCGGATCTTCGAACCCTTCTACACGACGAAGCGGACCGGCCGCGGCACCGGGCTCGGCCTGTCGGTGGTGCACGGTATCGTCGGCGCCCATGGCGGCCGCATCGACGTGACCAGCCGGCCGGGCGCGGGCACGACATTCGCCATCCGCCTGCCGCTGGCGGGGACGGTCGCGGCACCGGGCGCCGCGGCGCCGGTCCCGACAGCGCGGCCCGCTGACGAGGACGGGCATGAGGTCGCGCTGCCGCCGGGGCTGCGGGTGCTGGTGGTGGACGACGAGACGGAGCCGCGGGAGCTGGCGCTGGCGGTGCTGGTGCAGGCCGGCTGCCGGGCGCGTGGCGCCACCGGCGGGGCGGAAGCGCTGGCGCTGCTGCAGGGCGAGCCGGCGGCGGCGCAGACGCAGCTGCTGCTGACCGACCTGACGATGCCGGGCATGGGCGGGCGCGAGCTGGCGGCGGAGGTCGGCCGCCGCCGGCCGGGCCTGCCGGTGGTGGCGATGACGGGCGGGCCGCAGGAGCCGGAGGCCGCCGACCGTTTCGCTGCCTGGCTGGCCAAGCCCTTCGCGCCGGAGGATCTGCGGGCGGCGCTGGGCCGCGCCCTGGCCGGCAAACGAATGCAAGGTTGACGGGGATTGCCAGAGCAAGATTGCCAGGGGCAACCGGATCGGGGACAACAGGTCGGTGGTTGCCGGCAACGGGATGGGGACAGGGTGAGCGGAAAAGCGACGATCCTGGTGGTCGAGGACGATGCTGAGGTGTCCGCGATCGTTCGCGACATGCTCAGCGACGAGGGCTATGCGGTGGAGTGCATGGACCGGGCCGCACCGCTGATGCCGCGGCTGGAGCAGGGCGGGGTCGACCTGCTGATCCTGGACCTGATGCTGCCCGACGCGGACGGGCTGGACATCACCATGGCGCTGCGCGACCGCAAGGGCATGGGCCTGGTGATCCTCAGCGGCAAGTCGGAGACCGACGAACGCATCATCGGCCTGGAACTCGGCGCCGACGATTATGTGCCGAAGCCGTTCGAGCCGCGCGAGCTGCTGGCCAGGGTGCGCAGCGTGATGCGGCGCCTGGGCCGCGCCGCGCAGGGCGATACCGAGGCCGCGCTGCTGTTCGACGGCCTGCGGCTGGATCCCACCGCGCGATCCGTGGCGGGCCGCGACGGCGCGCCGATCGCGCTGTCGAACAGCGAGTACAGCCTGCTGCTGGCCTTCGTCCGCAATCCCAACCAGGTGCTCAGCCGCGAGAAGCTGCTGGAACTGACCCACCAGGCCTATATGCCGGCCTTCGACCGCAGCATCGACGTGCGGGTCGGCCGGCTGCGCAAGAAGATCGAGCGCGATGCCCACGAGCCCGGCCTGATCCAGACCGTCCGCCATATCGGCTATATCTTCGCCACCCGTGTGGAGGAAGAGGGCGAGATCTGAGCGGTGCTGCCGCGGGCTTCCCGCAGGTAGCGTCGCGGCGGCGCGCCGAAGCGGGCTGCGAAGGCGGCGACGAAATTGCTGGCATGGTCGTAGCCGACGCGATAGGCCACCACCTTGAGCGGCAGGCGGGTCGTTTCCAGCACGATGCGCGCCCGGTCGAGGCGCTCGTTCCGCAGGAGTTCGAACGGCGTCGCGCCGAACAGCAGGCGGAAGCCGGCGGTCAGCCGCCGCTCCGGCATGCCGGCAAAGACCGCCAGCGCGCCGAGGGTGGGCGGGTCGCGCATGTCTTCCAGCAGGCGGGTGCGGGCTGCGAACAGCGTGTCACGGTCGCGGGCCGAAAGCCGCTGGGAGGCGGGCGGCAATCTGTGCCGCGCCGCCGCCGCGGCCTGCACGGCCAGGAGCTGCAGCACCGCCCCTTCCAGCATCAGGCGCCGCAGCGGGCCGTTCAGCTCCCGGCTGAACAGGCCGGCCACCAGCCGGCGCATCGTGCGGTCGCTGGCGGTGGTCAGGATGCGGCTGCGCTCCGGATCCGGTTCAAGCAGGGGGCGCATGGCGGCCGGCATGGTGCCCTCCAGCAGCCGTTCCACCCGTTCCAGCGACAGCCCGTAGCCGGCTGACCGGAACCGGGTCCCGGCGGCCAGGCGGTAGGCCGCGCGCCGCCCCGAGGGCCGGAACAGCAGGGCATTGTCAGCCGATGTCCGCGTGCCGCTGCCGTCCAGGAAGTCGATTTCGGCACAGCCCGACAGGGTCAGCTGGCTGCCGATCCACCGGTCCGTGCGGTCGTCCTGCGCTTCCACGGCAATATCGCGGCGTGCCTGCACGTCGGTGAGGAACAGGCGCAGCCCGGGCCCGATCTCCAGCCGCTCGATCCGGCACCGCCATTGCGCATCGTCCGTCTCGATGCGCTCACCCACAGGGATCGGGCGCGCATCTGCGGCCTCGCGCAGCAGCCACTCGACATCCGGCATCGCCTGCTCCCGCCCCAGCCGGCTGCGGCCTCGCACCGGCAATCCGGGCGGGTTGCGCGGGACGGGGATCTCCGATGCAGCCGGACCGCATAATCATGCGTAGACACGCATAACTCAACATCGTTGCGGAGTTTTGCAACCCATACAAGACTTCGGCGGCGGCCCGTTCCACAGGCCGCCGGACGATGCGGGGAGAAGCGCGATGACGGATGACGGAACGGATTATGCGGCGGCAGCGACCGCCACCTTTCAGCAATTGAAGCCGCTGTTCCAGGCGTCAACCAATTTCTGGCAGCTGGGCCACACCTTCGACACCGTCATCGACTATCTGGCCAACGTGTCGGCCGACGACGCGCCGGTCTTCGGCGGCATCGCCCGGGAACGCTACCGGATCACCTCCGATCCGATGATGAAGTCGGCATGCCTTTACGACGATTATGGCTGGTGGGGCCTGGCGTCACTCCGGGCATCCGGCTTCGCCCCCTTCCGGCCGGAAGACAGGGAGCAGTTCGAGCGCGCCGCCCATGACTGCTGGAACATCATCGACATCTGGGGCGCCGCGGTCTGGGAGAAGGCGGACCGGAAGGTCTGGGCGCAACTGGAGCCGCGGCATCCCGGGGGCGTCTGGAACTGCAGCTTCGCCGCGTCGGAGGTAGACGGCGACTGCGCGACGCCCTGCAACCCGCTGGCCCGGACGGATGCCATTCGCGGCTTCCAGAACACGGTCACCAATACGCTCGCCCTGGACCTGTCCACCCGCATGTGGCTGTCCGCACGGAGCGACGAAAGCAAAGCGAGGTACCGCGCGAGCGCGGACCGCCAGTTCGGTTTCCTCAAGGCATGGTTCGCCGACGAGGGATCGCCGCAGACAAAGGTGGAGCCGCTGCTGTTCTACTATGCCGCCCCGCCGGACGGCGGCGCGCCCGACCGTTGTGTCGTGCGGGAGAGGGTCAGCGCCTATGCCGACGGGTCGACCGAGGACGTCCTGGGCTTCCAGAGCAAGCTGGCCTGGGCCGGCGACCAGGGGCTGCTGCTGGGCGGGCTGGTCAGCATGATGAAGGCGCGCGGTCCGCAGCATCACGACTATCCGCTGATGCTGACGGTCGCCCGGCAGCTGCTCACCGGGATCCAGGATTATCTTGTCGCTGGTGGCCTGCTGCAGGCCTGGGCCGGCGGAGATGCGCCGGCCGGAGACAAGGCCGACTACCTGACCGGGATCGCCTCCTGCATGCGCTACCTGCTCTACGCCTGGCAGCAGGGCGAGGCGCTGCGACCGGCCATGGACAATGACGACTTCAAGGCGTTCGTCAGGCGCAATGCCGATGCAGCGGCGGAGCGCAGCCGGATCGACCGGGGCGACATGACCGATCGTACCAACGATCTGGCCACCCTCGTCCTGGCCAAGGTCGTCGGCGTCTAGGGAGAGGCCTGGGGGGCAACGGCTCGCAAGGCTTCCTTGCGTGGCGCGGCCGGGGTCAGGACGGAAGCGGGCGCCCTGTCCGGGCCGGCGCGGCGCAGCCGCAGCGCGACCCCGTCCCGACGGCCCTGGGCATCGACCACCGCAATGTCCAGGAAGCCGGGCCCGTCGGGGCTGAGCATGGCCTGCCGCGACAGCGTCGGCGACGGAAGCGGCCGGCCGTCCACCAGCCAGCGCAGCGGCCGGGTGCCGCCCTCCGCCTGCAGCGGCAGGCCGCCGGCCAGGTCGCGCAGGTCCAGCTCCGCCGTATCGGGCGGGAAGGTGATGCGCGGCGCGCCGTCGTCGAAGCGAAGTGCCGCCAATTGCGCCGCACCGCCGTCCAGGCGCTGCAGCGGCGGCGGCAGGTCGGCATGGCCGGCGACCAGGGTGCCGGGCGGCACCGGCCCGGGCGGCGCTGCGCCGGCCGGCAGCAGGTCGAAGATGCGGAACAGGATCGGCGCCGCCGCCGACAGGCCGGTGATTCCGGCCAGCGGCGTGCCGTCAGCACGGCCCAGCCAGACGCCGACCGTATGGTCGCGGTCGAAGCCGACCGCCCAGGCATCGCGGAAGCCGTAGGAGGTGCCGGTCTTGAAGGCGATGCCGCGGCTGGCATAGCCGGCGGCGACCCGGTCCGCCGGGCGGCCGGCATCGGCCAGGATGCGGCCGACATGCCAGCGCGCCGGGGCGCCGAACAGCGGGGCCTCGTCCGCCGCGGGTCTCCCTTCGCCGGGCACCGTCCGCAGCGGCCGCACACGGCCGTCATCGGCCAGCGCCGCATAAAGGCCGGTCAGGTCGCGCAGATTGATGCCGACCCCGCCCAGGGCGACCGCCAGGCCCGGGGCGGCATCGTCGGGCAGGGCCAGGGCGGTGCCCGCCCTGCGCAGCCGGCTGACGAAGGCCGGCGGACCGAGCCGTTCCATCAGCCGTACCGCCGGCACGTTCAGGGACAGCTGCAACGCCTCCCGCAGGGTGATGTCGCCGTGATATTCGCTGGCGAAATTACGCGGCCGGTAGCCGCCGAAGCTGGCCGGCGCGTCGCGCACATAGGTCTCCGGATGCGCCAGGCCGGCATCGAAGGCCATGGCATAGATCACCGGCTTCAGGGTGGAGCCGGGCGAACGCGTGGCCGTCACCATGTCGACATGGCCGGCGCGGTCCTCGTCCAGGAAATCCGCATTGCCGGCATAGGCCAGCACCCGCCGGCTGCGATTGTCGACCACCAGCGCGGCAATGCCGGCGGCCGCGCCGAAGGCCGGTGCGCGCGCCGCAAGGATCGCTTCCACCTGTGCCTGCAGGTCGGCATCCAGGGTGGTGGCGAGCGGCGCCCGCTGCCAGCCGCCGGAGCCGGCTTGTCCGGCATCCCGGGAAGCCAGGTCGCGGGCCAGATGCGGCGCATGCACAGCGATCGCCCGCTGTGCGCCCGGCAGTGGTTCCAGCGCGGCGCGCGCGGCCACGTCCGCCGCCAGCACACCGGCCGCGGTGCCGCGCGCCAGGATCGCCGCGCGGGCAGCGGCCGCCGCCTCCGGCGCGCGATCGGGGCGCAGCCGCGCCGGCGCTTGCGGCAGGGCCACCAGCAGCCCCGTCTCGCCTGGTGTCAGGGCCCGGGGCTCCTTGCCGAACCAGGTCAGCGCCGCGGCGCGCACCCCCTCCACCCGGCCGCCATAGGGCGCCAGGGTCAGGTACATCGCCAGGATCTCGTCCTTGCCGAAGCGCCGCTCCAGCTGCCAGGCGCGGAACATCTCCTCCAGCTTCGCGGCCAGGGTGCGGGGCTTCGGGTCCAGCAGGCGGGCCAGCTGCATGGTGATGGTGGAGGCGCCAGAGCGCACCCGGCCGCTGGCGAGGGCGGTCAGCGCCGCACGGGCCACGGCCAGCGGATCGACCCCGTCATGCCGGCGGAAGCGCTTGTCCTCCACCGCCAGCAGCAGCGCCCGATAGCCGGGATCGATCTCCGCCAGGTCCTGCGGCCGCACCGGCAGGCGCAGGATGCCGTCCTCGCTGGGGAACAGCCGCAGCACCCGGCCGTCGGCGGCGGTGACCACCGCGCCGGTGGCGTCGAGCCGCGACAGGTCCAGCGGCGACAGGTCGTCTGCCGCGCGCAGGCCGGCCGTCGCGATGCCCAGCCCCGCCACCGCCAGCAGGGCCAGCACGGCGACCTGCCGGCCCAGCCGGCCGGCCTTTCCCATGCCATGCGCGGTTCTGGCGGAAGCATGTCGTTCTCGGGCTCGACCCGTCCACAGGCGTTGCCCGTGAACTCCATTCCGCAAGCTGTTCAGAAGCCCGGATGCTTGCGGAATGGATCCCGGGTCAAGCCCGGGATGACCCGTTCGCTTGTGGTGACGCCGCCACATCTGCCGGCTGCCGTTCCGCGCCGGCTCAGGGACGCGCCACCGTGAGTTCGCCGATCGCGCCGCGGGCGAACAGGTAGGGCTGGTACATGTCCTCCACGAAGGGCGCCGGATGCACGTAGCGGCCCGGGGTCACCGCGCGGACCAGGTAGGCGAAGGCGAAGCGGGCGCCCTCGCCCTCCAGGTCGATGGCGGCGAGGTAGCGGTCGCTGCGCACCCCCTCGAACAGCGGCTCTGTCAGCACCGGCAGGAAGGGCAGGGCGGACAGGGCGGTCGTGCCCCCCGTTGCCTGGCTCTCGATCTCCAGCCCGGCGGGCAGCAGGTCGACCACCAGCGCCTGGTGGCTGCCGCCGTCGCGGGCCGCACCTTCGACCAGTGCGACGAAGCGGTCGTTCTGCCGCACCCGGTCCAGCGTCACCTCGCGGCCCTCGAGGGTGAAATAGCGGCGGCTGATGCGGAAACCCTGCTCCGCCGGCGGCAGGCTGGCCGCCGGCACGCCGCGCACCGTCTCGTAGGCCCAGACGGCTGCGGCGCCGGCATTGCGGACCGTCACCGCCGGGTCGCCGCCCTGGAGATGCTCGGTCACCGCTGTCCGGACCGGCTCCAGCAGCCGGCCGGCGACCTCCAGGCGCATGGCTTCCGCCCGGCCGCCGGCATCCGCCACGGCATGGGCGGCGCGCAGCAGCCAGGCCTGCTCCTGGGTGCTCAGATGGTCGCGGGACGCCGCCGCGCCCGAGACCGCGTTCAGCAGCGGGGTCAGGCGGTCGGCGGACACCTCCGCCTCCGCCAGCACCGCCAGGGTGGCGGCCGCGTCGCGCAGGCTGGAGCCATAGTCCCGCCAGTCCGCCGCCCGCGGCTCGGTGCCCGCCTCGGCCGCCGCGAGCACCAGGGCGGGCGCATCCTCCAGCGGCTGCCCGGCGGCACGGCGCGCGGCGCCCAGGAAGGCCAGGCCCAGCGGCGTGGTCACCTGACCGGACAGGCTCTCCGCCCAGTAGCGCAGGCCGCTGGCGTCCATCGCCGGCATCCGCGACAGCACGTAGAGCGCATAGGCCCGGCCGTCCGGGGTCAACCCTTCCGGCGGGTAGCGCAGCGCGTTCTTCATCCAGTCGGCGCCCTGTGCCGTCACCGGTTCGGGCACGGCATGGCCGGCGGCGCGGGCGCGGCTCAGGAAGTCCATCGCATAGATCGTCAGCCAGGGTTCGGCCGGCCCGGACTGGTTCCACAGCCCAAAGCTGCCGTCCGGCTTCTGCCGGGCGATGCTACTGCGGATCGCCGCCTGCACGGCGGCATCGGCGGCCACCGGTTCGGCCGCCACGCCGGTCCAGTTCGCCGCGAGGCTGCGGGCGAACAGCTCCGGATAGGCGGTGGACACCGACTGCTCCAGGCAGCGATAGGGATAGTCGCGCAGGGCGGCCAGCAGGCCGGGCACGTCGACATCGGGCACCGGGCTGATGCTGAGGTCGATGCGCGCGGTGCCGGCGATCATGCCGGCTTCTGCCGCCGTGGTGCTGGTGAAGCTTTCGCCCGCGGCGAGCTGCAGCGACCGGCGTTCGCTCTGCCAGGGCTGTGCCGGGCGCACCGCGATCTCCCAGTCCTGCGCGATGTCGATGCCGCCGGGAGAGGTCAGGCGCAGCGCCAGCCGGCCGGTGCCGACACTGGTGCCGGACAGGGTCACACGGTGGCGCACCCGGCCGCCGGCTGCGATCCGCTGCTCCAGTTGGCCGCCGTCCAGCACCGCGACGGCGCCCTCCGCCGTGACCGTGGCGGTATAGGTGCCGTCGCCGCCCTCGACATTGTCCAGGGACAGGAGCGCCTCCGCCTCGTCGCCGGGGGCCAGGAACTGCGGCAGGATCAGGCTGGAGACAACCGGGTTGCGCACCGTCAGGGCGGCGCTGCCGGCGCCGACCGCGGCGCGGCTCCAGGCCACCGCCATCAGGCGCAGCCGGCCGTTGAAGCCGTCGGGCAGGGCCAGGGTGACCTGCGCCCGGCCCTCCGGCCCCGGTGTCACCGGCCCCTCGTACAGATGCACGACCTTCACCGTCTGCACCGAGACGCCGTCCAGGTTGCCGCCGCCATCGCCGCCGGAGCGCGGATTGCCGCGCATGCCGGTGGCGGGCGCGATCAGGCGGCCATAGAGGTCGTGGACATCCATCGCCAGGCGCCGCTGGCCGAAGAAATGGTCGGCCGGGTCGGGGCTGGTGAAGTCGGTGAGCTGCAGCACGCCTTCGTCCACCGCGGCGACGGCCAGCCGCATCTCCTGCGGCAGGGCGGTGCCGGCGGCGGCGGTGACCTGCAGCGGCACGGTCACCTCGGTGCCCGGGCGGGCGACCTCCGGCGGGTCCAGGCTGACGCCCAGGCGGCGCGATGCCGTGCCGATCGGGAACCAGGCGGCGCCCATCGCCCGGGACGGGCCGCGTGCAGTCCGGTCGTCGCCGCCGGCTTCCGGCCGGTAGGCGGTCGCCAGCAGGTAGGCGCCGACCCCCCAGTCGGCCTGGACCGGGATCGAGACATGGGCCCCCGATGCCGGCAGCGGCAGGGTGCGGCGATAGCGCAGGCCGTCATTGACGACCATCACCTCCACCACCCCGGCAAAGGGCGCCTTCACGAACGCTTCCACCGGGCCGGTGCCGGCGTCGCGCGGCGCCAGGCTCAGTTCCAGCGCGTCCGGCGTATCGGGCAGGCTTGGTGTCACCCCCCAGCCGACCTGGAAGCGCAGGCTGGAGGCGGCACCGGCGCCGCGGTCGGCGACCTCTAGGCGGTAGCGGCCCCAGGGCAGGCGCTGGGACACCGTCGCCCGGCCGTCGCCGCCGACCGACAGGGCGCTGCTTTCCACCACGCGGTCGCGCACCGTCTCGCGAAAGCGCAGGCGGCCATCCTCCCAGTACCAGAAATAGTCGACATCCTCGGCGATCCAGCTGACCTCCAGGTCGCGGCCGGCGACCGGCTCGCCCGCGCCGTCGACCAGCGCCACCTCGAAGCCGGCGGCCTGGCCTTCGGCGACCTGGCCGTCGGCGAAGCCGGGCTTCAGGCCGATGGACGGCCGCTCCGCGCGCACCGGCAGGGTCAGGCTGCGGCTGACCGGGCGGCCGCCCTCGCCGAACAGGCTGACGGCAATCCGTGCCTGCAGCGGCTGCGCCGCGTCCGGCAGGCTGTCCAGCAGCAGCGGCAACTCGGCATGTCCCGCCGCATCGGTGCGGACCTCCGGCAGGCTGCGCCGCTCCGGGCTGTAGGGGTCCTGCACCAGTCCGAAACGGAAGCCGGGCAGGCCGGGAAACGGTGCGGGATCGGCCTGCAGGGTCAGGGTGCCCTTCACCGGCAGGTCGGCCGCCGGCGCGCCGTAGAGATATTCACCGGTCGCCTTGACCGTCACCGTCTCGCCGGCGCGGATCGCCGCCGCAGCGCTGTCCAGGGTCAGGGCGATGCGCTGGGGAACGAAGTCCTCCACCGTCACCTGCAGGCTGCCGACCGGGTCCGCCGCCGGATCGGCATGGGCGGTGACCGTCCACTGCCCGGTCTGCGATGCCTGCGCCAGCGGGAAGTCGGCCCGCAGCGCGCCCAGGCTGCCGCTGACCGCGGTCTGCCGCGCCGCCTCGCGGCCGTCCGGCTGCGTCAGTTTCAGCACCACCGGCATGCCGGGCAGCGCCAGGCCGTCGCGGTCGCGCACCAGCAGGTTGACCGGCAGGGTCTCGCCCGGGCGATAGACGCCGCGGTCGCTGTACAGATAGGCGTCGACCGGCCCGGGCGCCGGCCGGCCGGCCACCCCGCGCTCGGCCAGTTCCAGCGCCGGCCCGGTCAGGTCCAGGAAGGTGAAGTCGCCCTCGGCCGCCGCCGCGGCATAGAGCGCGGCCGGCCGGTTGCCGCCGCTGCCGCGCAGCAGGCCGGGGGCGATCAGGGCATAGCCGTCGGCATCGGTGGCCACCCGGTCCAGCACCTGGTTGTTGCGCGACACCAGGCGCAGTTCGACCCCCGGCATCGGCTCCGCGCTGCGCAGGGACCGCGCGACGACGTGCAGGCCGTCGCTGCCCTGATAGCTGGCCAGGCCGATATCGGACAGCACGATCCATTGCGCCGCCCAGTCGGTCCAGGACCATTCCAGCTGCTCCGGATCGTCGGCATTGGCGGCCAGCAGGACATAGATGCCGGGCTGCGGGGCCGGCATCATCTCTGCCAGCGGGACGGCGGTGCGCTGCTCCTCGTCCGGCGGGTCGGCCAGCTCCATCGTGCCGCGCCAGACCTGCTCGCCGCTCTCCGCCGCCAGCTCGTCGACCTGGCCGCCATAAAGCGGGTTGTGCAGACCCTCGCGCAGCCGGTTCACCAGGTTGCGGTCGGCGATCCGCATCAGCCGCAGGGCGACCTTGGAGACGTTGACCGAACGCAGGTCCACCGCCGGCGCGCGTGCGGTGGGCAGGACATAGGGGCCGGTCGGGAAGCTGACCGCGGCCGGCCGGTGGTCGACGGTGAAGGCGACATCCTCGTCCGCTGCCAGGGCCGGGCCGTCGGCCTGCGGCAGGCCCTTGCGGACCACGGCGCGATAGCTCTCGCCATGCTGCAGGCCGCCGATGCACAGGCCGGCCGGGCCGGCACTGACCGACACCGGGCCGCCGTCCTCCAGGCGGAGATAGTCCTGCGCCGGCAGCGGCAGCGGCTGCGCCAGCGGCCGGGTGAAGCGGATGCAGGCCTCCGGGATCGACTGGTCGGCCAGCACCTGCACCTGTTCCACCCGCATCAGGTACTGCGCCTCCAGCCAGTCCAGCCGGTCCTCGCGCAGCTTCGGGTCGCCGGCCGCCGCCTGCGCGGCACGCAGCGCCGCGGCGGCATGGCTCCAGTCGCGCTCGACCGCCAGCGCATCGCTCAGTGCGCCATAGGCCGCCGCCCGTGCCGCGCCGTCGCCGGACCGGTCGGCCGCCTCTACCGCCAGCCAGGCCGCCGCCGCCGCCTCGCCGCCGTTGCCGGCATTGCCGTACAGCTCCGCCAGCTTCACGAAGGCGGCACCGTCGCGGCCGCTGCCGCGCAGCCGGTCGCGCTGGACGATCTGCTTCTGGAAGGCGATGGCGCGGTTCCAGTTCGCCGCGTCCGCGGCGCTGTCGCGGCTGGCGGCCAGCGCGTCGCGGGTGACCTGCGGGGCGGCCGCGACGCCGTCCAGGATCGTGTCCTGCAGGCGGGCGGCACGGTCCGCCAGGCCGGCGGGCGGCGCAAAGGCCGCCTGCGCCATGGCCGGCGGCGGCGCCGACAGCAGCACGGCGGCAAGCAGCAGGGACAGAAGGGCGGCGGTCCGAAGGGCGATGGCGGACATGATGTTCCTCCCCGGCGCAGATCGCGGCGCGGATTTCCCGTCGCCGGTCGCGGCGCTGATTTCGATGCGCAGCCGATATTCGCGCCGGATCTTGGCATAGATTGGGCGGCGCCCCCAGATCCCCCTGCACCTCCTCCCGCACCGCCGCCGGCGGCGGCAGGCGCGGTTCAGAACTGGACGCCGAGGCGGAAGAAGGCGCGCGGGTTGCGGTCGCCCCTGGCGGTGTTGCGCAGCAGCGGCTGCGCCATTTCCAGCTGCCCGCTGACCCGCTGCGCCACCCGCACCCGCAGGCCGACGCCCAGCGACGCGCCCTGCGCCTGCGACGGGCCGCCCAGCGCATCGATGCGGAACACCGCGCCGTAATCGGCATAGGCGTAGATCTGGTAGTCCTGCAGCAGGTCGGACTCGATCCGCGGCGTGAACACCGCCTCCGCCTTGGCGGCGACCCCATGCGCGCCGGTGATGGCGGAGGGGTCGAAGGCGCGGCCGTAAAGCTCGCCGCCATAGCCGAACTGCTCCGAAGATGGCAGCTGCGCCAGGGCATATTGTCCGCTGGCGCCCAGGTTGACCCGGAAGCGGCTGTCGATGGCCTGCACCCGGACCGCATCGACCCGGCCGATCGTGAAGTCGGGCTTGGAATTGGTGCGGCCCAGGCCGGCGGCGCCGGCCTCCCGCGCGCCGCAGCAATCCAGGCCCTGCGACAGGGTGACCTCGACCAGGTTCACGCCGTTCCAGCCATCGGCGAAGTCGTAGGCGGCGCCGGCGCGCAGCACCCGGATCGAATCCTTGTTCAGCTGCTGGCCCAGGATCTCGGTCTTGCTGTAGCGGTAGGTGAAGTTGCCCTTCAGGGTCAGGTTCTCCCGCCGCGACCTGATCCAGGGATGCGACAGGGTCACGCTCAGGGAGCGGCTCTGGCCGCGCACGTTGAACGGCGCCAGGGTGTCGCCCGGCCGGGTCGCATTGGCGGTCACCCGGCCCACCGCCCTGGTACCCTGGCTGCCGACCTGGCTGGTCAGGGCGACCTCGCCATAGCGCAGCTCGTGGGTCTGCTGGGTGACGACGCCGCGGGCCTCCAGGCGCGAATAATTGCCCAGCAGGGAATTCACCCCGCCGGCCGCCTGGAACTGGACGGGACCGATGAAGCGGGTGCCGCGATTGTCGATGCTGGCGAAGCCGTCGGCGCGGTCGAACTGCAGCTGCAGCACCAGGTCCGATGCGCCGGCCACTTCGAAGGACGGGATCATGACCGCCTTCGCCGTGATGCCGGGCAGGTCGTTCATCAGCAGCAGGGCGCGTTCCAGGTCGGCGGCGTTCAACGGCCGGGAGGCCAGGATCCGCCGCGCATAGGTGTCGATCAGGCCGCCTTCCTCGGGCACGTCGCCCTCGATCTCGATCCGGTCGATATAGCCCTCGACCACCCGCAGGGTGACGATGCCCTCGCTGATCCGCTGCGGCGGCACCAGGACCTGGGTCAGGATGTAGCCGTCGTTGCGGTACTTCGCGGCGATCGCGTCGGCGATGTCGTAGATGTCGCTGAGGGTGACCTCCTGCCCCAGCCGGTCGCGGTAGAGGTCCAGCAGGGCGGTCTCGGGATAGACCGTGCCGCCGCTCATGTTGATGCCGGACAGGCGGAAGCGGATCTTGTCCGCCTGCTTCGGCGGCAGCGGCTCCTCCGTCTTGGGGATCGTCAGTTCGGGCAGGCTCAGCGGTTCGAGCGGCTGCTGGAAGCGCTGTTCGACACGGCCGGGACTGAGGCTGTCGTCCAGGCTCTGCGCCGCCGCCGGCGGCAGCGGCGGCCAGAGGCAACCGGCAGCGAGCACCGCCGCCGCGGCGACGGCCGCGGCCAGGCGGCGCATCCGGCGGCGCGGTCTCTGCTGGCCCGTCCCGGTCACCGGATATCCGCTGCGCCCGTCTCGAAGGCGGCCTTCACGCGCTCGTACCAGTCCGCGCCCCAGCGCTGCATGATGCGCATCACCGCCATCCGTCGCGGATCCTGGCTGACCTCCCCCTTCGACCAGTCGGCTGCCAGCCAGACCTTGTCGTCGCCGCGCGACCGCAGGACCAGTTCCGGGTTCCAGGAATAGGCGACCCGCAGAAGGGCGTCGCGATCGGCGAAATGGAAGCGTGAGCCGACGCTCGCCGCCGGCAGGAACAGGTTCTCCTTGTCCGCCTTTGCATAGAGCGCCTGGAAGCGCGGCCCCGCATCCTCCCGCTCCACCAGGGATTCGGCACGGACATGCCAGCAGTCCTGCCCCCTGGTGTGCAGGTTGCTGCGCTGCGCCTCGTGGAAATAGCTGGCGTCCCGGCAATAGGGAAAGGCCTGGAACCCCTTGCGGTCGCGCTTCACGTCGGCGCGGGCATAGATCTCCTGCGTCATCGTATCGCCGTCCAGGGCGATCAGCGCGACCTTCTCGGTGCGCGTCGTCCGGTCGTTGGAGGTGGCGGTTTCCGTGTAGTAGACGGTCCAGTCGCCCGGCGGCAGCGGGACGGTGAAGGGGCCGATTGCCAGCGACCCGCTGACCGCGCTGCCTACCGTCAGCTCCCGCGCTGCCGGTGCCGGGTCCGCGCGCAACTCACGTGCGACGCCTTCCACGGCGGGCAGGGCGATCGCCGAAAGCGCAACCGCCGGCAGGGCCGTCCTCAGCAGGACCAGCCGCACTGCCGCGATTCCCGTTCGCCTGCCAGTCCTTCCTGTCCGGGCAATCGGGCCCATCGCCGGTCATCCTGCCCTGAAGCCAGTTCCGCCAAATGGGGGACGGTCCTGACCCCGGGACCGCGCCGCGCGCAGGTCCCAGGCCGATCCGACCCCCCGGGGCGCGATCTTAGGGATTCTTCGGCTGCGCCGCATCAGGCGCGTGCGGGAAAGGCCCGCGGCCGGGGCCGGCGGGTCAGCAGCTGCAGCCGCTCTTGCGGATGGTCTGCGCCTCTTCCTTGATCTGGCGGAGTTCGCCGGCCTGCTCTGGCGCGGTCGCCTTCGGCGCACCGGCGGAGATCAGCAGGATGGCATCCATCTCTGCCATCTCCGCCTCCTTCTCCACCGGCGGCGGGGCGGGGCGCCGCGCCGGCGCGTTGCGGGGCGCCTGGGTGGCCAGGCCGGCCGGCACCACCTGGGGCGGGCCCTGCACGCCCTGCACGACGACCTCGCCGGATTCCACGATCACGTCGGTGGTGCCGTCATCGGCCACGATCACGGTGAAGGAGGTGCCGCGGATGCCCAGGGTGGCGGTCGGTGTGCGGATCGAATAGGCGTTCTTGCGCATCTTGCCGCTGACGAAGCGGGCGATCCCGCGGCTGGTGTTGATCACCATGCTCGCCTCGCCGGTGGTCGTGTCATAGACGAAGTCGTCCAGGGTGACCTTCGAATTGGGCCCCACCGTCAGCGACGTCTCGTCCTGGAAGCGCAGTTTGGAGGCGCTGTCCGCCGCGGTCTCGATCAACTCGTCGTGAAAGACCGGATCGGTCGCGGCCAGCCGCCGCTGGTCCGCATTGACCTGGGTGCCGGTCACCGTCCGGACGACGGCCTCGGTCTCGCCGATGGTTTCCGCTTCGGCGGCGGTCCGGCCGTCCAGGCCCGCCGCCAGGACCGCGAGCGCCGCCAGCAGCGGCGCGACCGCGGGCCGCCGGTCCCTGCCGTGCTCCGGCGGGCGTTCCGCTTCCAGGTGTGCCATGCGCTTCCGCGGTTCCATGACCGGACCTCTCTCCTTCCTGGCGCACGCACCGCACGCCGCGATCCACAATCGATCCTATCATTCGCCACGAACCCTGTCCGACGCGCATGGCAGGAGTGTGACGGCGGTCGCAGCAACCATGTCCGTCCGCCGGTGCTTCCGGCCCGGCGGGCGCGCGCCCGCGACTACCCGTTCGAACGATTGGCGATGGCCGCCCGTCCATGTGGAATGGGCGACGCTGAAGCGGGCCGTCGGGCAACGAGCGAATGGACATGGACGACATCAACAGGATCGAACCGGCACTCGATGCCGCGTCGCAGCTCGAGCAGGTCTGCCGCCTGGTACAGGGGCTCTGCCGCCTCGACGAGCTGCACCCGGCCCAGTGGTCGGCCCTGCGTTATCTGGCCCGGGCGGAAAAGACAGAGCGCACGACGAACATGCTCGCCGTGCACCAGGGCACCAATCCCGGCACCGCGTCGCGGACCATCTCCGCCCTGATGCGCAAGGGCCTGGTGACCAGCACCGTGTCCCGCGCCGACCGCCGCATTCGCACCATCTCGCTGACCGCGGCCGGCCGCGACCTGCTGATGCAGGATCCGCTGCACCGGGTTGCGATCGGCCTGCAGCGGCTGCCGCGCGACACCCGCGAACAGCTGCCGGAGCTGCTGCACGAACTGCACCGGGCCCTGTCGGAACAGGTGCGGCGCCCGGCGATCGGCTGAGGCCGGTTCGGCTGCCGGCCTGTGCCGCGCCGCGTCAGCCCTCCGGCCGGCGCAGCTTGAAGGAGACCGGGATCTCCACAATCGTGCTGACCCGCTGCCCGTCATAGGTGGGCGGCGAGAACCGCCATTGCAGGATGGCGTCATAGGCGGCTGTATCCAGTTCCGGGTAGCCGCTGGACTGTTCCACCCAGACATGGCCCTGGCCGCCCTTCGGGCCGATCTTCACGTTCAGGGTGACCTTTCCCTCCAGGCTCAGCAGTCTTGCCCGCACCGGATAGGCCGGCAGGGGGAAGCCCTCGATCCGCCGTGGCGCCGGCCCGTCGCTGGCGAAGACCTGCAGCGCGATCTGCTGCATCGGGGCCTGCGGCGACCGCGCCGCGTCCCGCTGCGGGGCATCCGGCCCGGCGCCGGTCATGTCCACCGGCCGGTTGGGCAGCAGCGATCCGGCGGCCTGCCGCTCCGGTTCCGGCGCCCGGTCGGGCAGCTGCCGCTGCGGCTGCGGCATCACCACATCGGCCACCAGCGGCGCCGGGCGCTTGCGCGGCAGCGGTACCGTGCCCTCCCAGTCGGGCGCGGTTGCCGGGCCTTCGGCCGGCGCCGCTTCGGCCATTGCCTGCTGCGCCGGCGGGTCGTCGGCTTCTGCCGTCTCTGCCGTCTCTGCCGTCTCTGCCGTCTCTGCCGTCTCTGCCGTCTCTGCCGTCTCTGCCGGTGCAGGCGGCGCCTGATCAGGCTGGGGGTCGGCCGTCTCTTCCGCCTGCATTTCGGCTTCCGCTTCAGCCTCCGCCTCCGGGGGCGCATCCGGGCCCAGCTCGGGCGCGGCTTCCGGCGCCGGCGGCGGCGGTTCCTCCAGCGGCGCGGCATCGCTGTCCGGCAGCACCGCGCTGTCCACCAATTCCGGCGGTGCCTCGCGCTCCGGCCCGATCACGGCGGGGCCTTCCCAGACCATTGCCATGACGGTCTGCGGCGCCTCCTGCGGTTCCGGCGCGGCAAGATGGAACAGCGCCAGCACCGCCGCCAGGCAGAGCAGGGCGAGGATCGTCAACAGGGCCGAAACGGCCATGCGGTCGCGCCGCGGCGACAGGGGATGGCGCCAGCGCAGCTCCGGGCGCAGGGGCGGCACCTGCTGGGCGTCGCCGCCCGCGCTTTGCCATATACCCGGGCCATGCGGCAGGTGCAGGGCATGCTGCGGCCGGGTGCGCAGGACGGTGGCGACCTGGTCGCCGGCCAACTCGGCCAGATAGGGCAGCGACAGGCTGTGCAGCAGGCGGGGTTCCCGCGCCGGCAGCGGTGCCGGGTCGTGCGGCGGCCGCACCGGCGGCCGGATCGGTCCCGGCCTCGTTCCTGGCCTGCGGGTCGGCTCGCCAGCATCGGCTTCTGGGTTAAGATGCGGCCGGCTCGTCTGCCCCCTCTCGGCCGTGTCCGCCCGGCCGCCCGTGTCGGCCCGGCCGCTTGGGGGCGCCTGGCCATGCTCGTCCTGGGCCGCCCCGGCTGTATCCGGCGACGGCCGCGGCATACGGAGGCGCGGATGACTCATGTGTTCCACCGGCAACTCAAGTCGCCACTGCCCGTCGCAGTGTCCGGCCAGGGTGCATATATCATCGATTCGACAGGCAAGCGCTATCTGGATGCCTCGGGCGGGGCCGCCGTTTCCTGCCTCGGCCATTCCGATGCAGAGGTGGTGGCGGCGGTGAAGGCACAGCTCGACAGCCTGCCCTTCGCCCATACCGGCTTCTTCACCACCGAGGCGATGGAGGAACTGGCCGACCGGCTGGTCGCCGCTGCCCCACGGCCGGCGGGCGAGGCGGCCGCGCGGACGCGGACGCTGGACAAGGTCTACTTCGTCTCCGGCGGGTCGGAGGCGGTGGAGGCCGCCCTGAAGCTGGCGCGGCAGGCCTGCCTGGACCGCGGCGAACCCGGGCGCGACCTGTTCATCGCCCGGCGCCAGTCCTACCACGGCAACACCCTGGGCGCCCTGGCCGTCGGCGGCAATGCATGGCGGCGGGAGCCGTTCCAGCCGCTGCTGATGCCGGCAGAGCATATCGCCCCCTGCTACGCCTATCGCGAACAGCTTGCGGGGGAAAGCGATGCCGATTACGGCCTGCGCGCCGCCGACGCACTGGAGGAGAAGATCCAGGAGGTCGGCGCCCATCGCGTCATCGCCTTCGTCGCGGAGACGGTGGTGGGCGCGACCCTGGGCGCGGTGCCGCCGGCGCCCGGCTATTTCCGCCGCATCCGGGATATCTGCGACCGCCACGGCATCCTGCTGATCCTGGACGAGGTGATGTCCGGCATGGGGCGGACCGGCCACCTGTTCGCCTGTGCGGAGGACGGCGTGGTGCCGGACCTGCTGTGCATTGCCAAGGGCCTGGGGGCGGGCTACCAGCCGCTTGGCGCCGTGCTCTGTTCCGCCGGCATCTACGACACCATCCAGGGCGGCACCGGCTATTTCCAGCACGGCCATACCTATTCCGGCCATGCCGCGGCCTGTGCCGGCGGCCTGGCGGTGCAGAAGGCGATCGCCGCCCGCGACCTGATGCCCCGCGTGCGGAAGATGGGCACCGCGCTGTCGGAACGCCTGCAGGCCCGCTTCGGCAACCATCCCTTCGTCGGCGACCTGCGCGGCCGCGGCCTGTTCCAGGGCATGGAACTGGTTGCCGACCGGGGTGCCAAGACGCCCTTCGATCCGTCGCTGAAGCTGAACGCCCGGATCAAGGCCCGCGCCATGGAGGCGGGACTGATCTGCTATCCGATGGGCGGCACGATCGACGGGGTGCGGGGCGACCACGTCCTGCTGGCACCGCCCTTCATCGTGGAGGAGGCGCAGCTCGACGAACTGACCGACAAGCTGGCGCAGGCGCTGGACGCGGCGCTCGCCGATATCGCGCATCCGGCGGCCTGACCGCCGGGCCCGGGAGTCGCCAATGGTGGGCGGTCAGGGTGGGCGCTTCAGGGGGGGCGGGCTGTGCATCCCGCGCCGTTGCGCTATGGTGCCGGGCGACGGGTGCGGGCGCCTCGGGCACTTGGCTGCTGCTTCGGCACGGCCGGTCGGACGCCGGCTCCCGAACGAACAGAAGCGCAGAAGGCGCCGACAGGAAATCAGAGGGCAAAAAAGGAGAGGCGGATCATGAAACGCGTGACCGCGCTGGCGGCGGCGATCGCCGCAGCAGCACTTTTCACCGGCGGCACGGCCAGTGCCGCGGACGAGACCTTCGTCACCATCGGCACCGGCGGGCAGACCGGCGTCTACTACGTGGTCGGGCAGTCGATCTGCAAGCTGGTGAACCGCGGCGGCGACAGCCACGGCATCAAGTGCACGGCGCCGTCCACCGGCGGCTCGGTGGCCAACCTGAACGCGATCCGCGCCGGCGACCAGACCATGGGCGTGGCGCAGTCCGACTGGCAGTTCCATGCCTATAAGGGCAGCTCGAAGTTCGAGGACCAGGGCGCCAACGATAAGCTGCGCGCCGTCTTCTCGGTGCATCCGGAGCCGTTCACCGTGGTCGCCCGCGCCGATTCCGGCATCAAGACCTTCGACGACCTGAAGGGCAAGCGGGTCAATGTCGGCAATCCCGGCTCCGGCCAGCGCGGCACCATGGAAGTCGTGATGGCGAAGAAGGGCTGGTCGATGGACGACTTCAAGCTCGCCTCCGAGCTGAAGTCGGCCGAGCAGTCCGCCGCGCTCTGCGACAACAATATCGACGCGATGGTCTTCACCGTCGGCCATCCCTCCGGTTCGATCCAGGAGGCCACCACCTCCTGCGATTCCGTGCTGGTGGAGGTTTCCGGCCCGGCGATCGACGAGCTGATCGCCAACAACCCGTACTATGCCAAGGCCACGATCCCGGGCGGCATGTACCGCGGCACCGACGCGGACACCGATACCTTCGGCGTGGCGGCGACCTTCGTCTCCTCCTCCGACGTGCCGGACGAGGTGGTCTATGAGGTGGTGAAGGCGGTGTTCGAAAATTTCGACCGCTTCCAGAAGCTGCACCCGGCCTTCGCCAACCTGAAGCCGGAAGCCATGATCAAGAACGGCCTCTCGGCCCCGCTGCATCCGGGCGCGGAGAAGTACTACAAGGAAAAGGGCTGGATGTAGGCGCAGCCGCGCTCATCCGGCAACCATCCGGCGGCGCCTTCGGGCGCCGCCTTTTTTTTACGAAGTCCCTGGAGACGATCGCTCCGCAGCCCGCGCACGGCTTTGCGCCAGGGCCTGCTGCAGGGCCACGGCGACGATCCGCCGGCCGGGGAACCGCGCCTGTAGTCCGTCGAGCAGGCGCCGCGCGGCCGCCGCGTCGTCGACAACCCAGACGATCCCGGGCAGCGGTCGCAGGGCGGCCGGCGCGGCGCCGGCCTCTCCATCGCTGCGCAGGGGCTGCTCGAAGATCGTTTCCCCGTCCGCCACGTCGATCAGCCGGGACACCGCCTTGGCCGGGCTTGCCGCTTCCAGGAAAGCCACCGGCAGGTCGTCGACGATCACCAGCCCGGCCTCGCCCAGCTGCCAGGGCTGCTTCGGCGCGGACGGATGCTCGAAGCCGATCCGCCGCTTCTCCACCAGGCGGCTGGCGGTGATGTAGCGCACCTTCCGCAGGCACGCGCTGGCATCGCCGCCGATCGCCTTGGCCAGGGTCGAGCGGCCGGAGTCCGGCGGCCCGGAGATCACCAGCTGGTCGGCCGTACCGCTGCCGCTGCCGCTGGCGAAGGCGGCAATCTCCGCCGCCAGGGCCGGCCAGTCGTCGTCGGCGAAGTTCTGCGGGAAGGTCGACAGCCGCACCAGCTGCGGCAGGTTCGACTTGTCGAAGGCCCGCTTGGCCGCGAGGCAGGGGCGACGGACCGTCATGAAGAACGCCAGCAGCAGCACCAGGAACAGGATGAACAGCCAGTCCGCGAGTTCCCGGCGCGCCCCGGCCTCGGCCGGGGCGGCTGTCGTGAGGTCCGCCAGCATCGAGGCCGGATCGGCCGCCCAGGCAAGCGCACCGCCGGCCAGGACGAAACCGAAGTCGACCAGGCCGTCCAGCAGGATCTCCCGCCGGTCGACGGGAAAGACCCCGGGCGCCAGCCGGATGGCGATCAGCGCATCGATCAGTTCCTTCAGGAAATAGAGGATCGCCACAGCCGCGAAGGCCAGCAGGTAGTCCGACAGCAGCCAGCCGAAGGCAAAGGTCGCGGCCAGGCCGATCAGCACATGGCCGAACTGGTTCGCCTGCCAGGCATATTCGTGGCTGTAGCTGACATAGACGTCCGACCCGAAGACGGTGTCGAGCCGCGCCAGCGCCCGCAGGATTTCCATGCCGACCGCCTCCTACCACGTTGCATATGCACCCTATGGTAGCATAGTCCGGTCTGCATTCACTGCCGGGCGGGAGCGACGGCTAATGTCTCCCTCGACCCGCGTCTTTGTGACATTGCGCCGATATGCCCTAAGCTGCGGGGCGATAACGACCGGCCGGTCGGTGGGAACGGCCGGCACCGCACGGCCGGCAAGGCCGGCGGTTCGGATCGGGCGGGCGGTACGGGAGACGAGGGGATGACGAACACGGAGCAGGCGGCGCCGGACGGCGTGCCCGGCCAGGGCGACGACCTGGAGGAACTGACCTCCTCCGACACCGGCGCGCGCAAACCGGGGCCGATCGCCACGAAGATCCTGCTGGGCGCGGCGCTGGCCTGGTCGATCTTCCAGGTCTGGATCGCCTCGCCGCTGCCCTTCATCGCCAACGAGATCACCGGCCTGTCGATCGTCCTCAACTCAACAGAGGAACGGTCCGTCCACCTGGCCTTCGCGATCTTCCTCGCCTATCTGGCCTATCCCGCGCTGAGCCGCTCGCCGCGGCACTATGTACCGGTGCAGGACTGGGCGATGGCGCTGGTGGGGGCGTTCTGCGCCGGCTACCTGTTCCTGTTCTACAACCAGCTGGCCGACCGGGTCGGCAACCCCACAGCCTTCGACATCTGGGTCTCCTCGGTCGGCATGCTGCTGCTGCTGGAGGCGACGCGGCGGGCGCTGGGGCCACCGCTGACGGTGATCGCGACGATCTTCCTGCTCTACACCTTCTTCGGCAACTACATGCCCGACATCATCGCCCACCAGGGGGAAAGCCTGCGCGGCGTGGCGATCCACCAGTGGCTGACGACGGAAGGCGTGTTCGGCATCGCGCTGGGCGTCTCCACGAAGTTCGTCTTCCTGTTCGTGCTGTTCGGCGCCCTTCTGGATAAGGCCGGCGCCGGCAACTACTTCATCAAGGTCGCCTTCTCGCTGCTGGGACATTACCGCGGCGGGCCGGCCAAGGCGGCCGTCGTCGCCTCCGCCATGACCGGGCTGATCTCCGGCTCCTCGATCGCCAATGTGGTGACCACCGGCACCTTCACCATGCCGATGATGAAGCGGGTCGGCTTCAGCCGGGAGAAGGCGGGCGCGGTCGAGGTCGCCTCCTCCGTCAACGGCCAGATCATGCCGCCGGTGATGGGCGCCGCCGCCTTCCTGATGGTCGAGTATGTCAACATCTCGTATTTCGAGGTGGTGAAGCATGCCTTCCTGCCGGCGCTGATCTCCTACATCGCGCTGGTCTACATCGTGCACCTGGAAGCGATGAAGCAGGACATGCAGGCGCTGCCGCGGTCCGGCCCGAAGCTGCCCTTCGTGCGGGCGATGGCCGGCTTCCTGGCCGGCTTCCTGCTGGTCGCGGCGCTGGCGGTGGCGGTCTACTACCTGCTGGGCTGGATGCCTGACGTGTTCGGCGGCGCTTCCGGCTGGATCATCGCGGTGGCCCTGGCCCTGGTCTATGGCGGCCTGCTGGCCTGGGGCGCGCGCTGGCCGGACCTGCCTCTGGACGATCCGAACGAGCCGGTGGTCCACCTGCCGCAGGTGAAGCCGACGGTGAATTCCGGTCTGCACTTCCTGCTGCCGGTGGTGGTGCTGGTCTGGTGCCTGATGGTGGAGCGGCTGTCGCCAGGCCTGTCCGCCTTCTGGGCCACCGTCTTCATGATCTTCATTCTGCTGACCCAGCGGCCGTTGACGGCGCTGTTCCGCAAGGCCGACATGGCGGGCACCTTCCGGCAGGGCTGGGACGAACTGATCGAGGGCATGATCGCCGGCGCCCGCAACATGATCGGCATCGGCATCGCCACCGCCGCCGCCGGCATCATCGTCGGCGCGGTGTCGCAGACCGGCGTCGGCGCCGCGCTGGCGAACGTCGTAGAGGTGCTGTCCTTCGGCAACCTGCTGCTGATCCTGCTGCTGACCGCGATCCTCAGCCTGATCCTGGGCATGGGCCTGCCGACTACGGCGAACTACATCGTCGTCTCCTCCCTGCTCGCCGGGGTGGTGGTGCAGCTGGGGGCGGAGAACGGGCTGATCGTGCCGCTGATTGCGGTGCACCTGTTCGTCTTCTATTTCGGCATCATGGCGGACGTGACGCCGCCGGTGGGGCTCGCCTCCTTCGCCGCCGCGGCGGTGTCGGGCGGCGACCCGATCAAGACCGGCATCGTCGCCTTCTTCTATTCGCTGCGCACCGCGGCCCTGCCCTTCCTGTTCATCTTCAACACCGACCTGCTGCTGATCGACGTCGGCTGGGTGGAAGGGATCATCACCTTCGTCGTGTCCACCATCGCGATGATGGTCTTCGCCGCCGCGACCCAGGGCTGGTTCATCACCCGCTGCCGCTGGTACGAGATCGCGCTGCTGCTGCTGGTGGTCTTCACCCTGTTCCGGCCCGGCTTCTGGATGGACATGGTCTATCCGCCGGAGAAGGCGGTGCCGCCGGCACAGCTGACCCAGGTGGTGGGCGAACTGGAGCCCGGTGCCGACCTGCGGCTGAAGATCGACGGCACCGACGCGATCGGCAATCCGCGCACCTACTACGTCCACCTGCCGGTGGCGGAAGGCGCGACCGGCGAGGAGCGGCTGGCCAATATCGGCCTCACCCTCTACGACGGCGGCGACGGCAAGATCGAGGTCGACAACGCGGAATACAACAGCGTCGCGGCGAAGCTGGGCCTGGCCTTCGGCGATTTCATCACCGGGGTCCAGGTGCCGGTCTGGCAGCCGCCGAAGCAGCTGCTCTGGATACCGGCGGGGCTGATCCTGGCCGTCGTCTGGTTCGCGCAGCGGCGGCGCCGGCCGGCCGCTGCCGCGGCCACCGCGGCAGCCTGACGGCCCGGCAGCCGTCCCCGCATTGAAAAAAGGCCCGCGCCGGGGGTGACGGCGCGGGCCAGTCAATGGGGGAGGAAACAACGTTCGAAGCCTGAACTGTCGGCCTCTACACTTATCGATATGGGGCATTCTGGCATGACTGCGAGTGATCGCGGTCACACCATGGCGTGATCCCGGCCGGGTGCCCTGTCATTCGCCCCGGAACCGGGCCAGTACCGCGCGGGAGGCCAGGATCACCCGCTCCGTCTCCGACCACAGGCCCAGTGCCGGCAGGCCCGCCAGCGGATGGAAGGCGGCGTCGGCGGCATCGTCGCCGGCGCTGGGGGTGCCGGCAGTCCAGCGGCCGACCAGGTCGACCAGGGTATAATGGTATTCCACCCGCCCGGCGGGATCGCTGCGGATCGCATCGACGACATCGACCAGGCCCAGGATTTCCGCCGTCACCGCCGTCTCCTCCAGCACCTCGCGGGCGGCGCAGGCAAAGACGGTTTCGCCGGTCTGCTGGCTGCCGCCGGGCAGGCTCCACTCGCCTTTCATCGGCGGGGTGCCGCGGCGCACCAGCAGGACGTCGGTGTCCCGCCAGATCACGGCGCCGACGCCGACGATCGGCCGGGCCGGGTAGCGGCGGCTTTCCGCATCCTCCGTCACGCCGTGCCGCTCCGGCTTGCCGCAAGGCGCTGCGCCGATAGACTGCGCGGCCGGCACACGGCCCGATACCGGCAGGGGGCCCAATACAAACGGAGATGCCCGTGACCGACGCGCCCGACCTTCGCAGTCCTGCCTTCTTCGATGATCCCTTCCCGGTGCTGCGGGGCCTCCTGGAGGAGAACCCGCTGCACTGGAACCCCTCGCTGGGCGGCTGGGTGGCGGTGCGCTACGGCGATATCCGGGAGCAGCTGCGCGACCGCCGCTTCTCCTCCGACCGCATGGATCCGTTCTTCGCGCATCTGGCGGCCGACGATCGGGCCGGCCTGGCGAGCCTGGAGCACAACATCCGCCTCTGGTCCGTGTTCAATGATCCGCCGGAGCATACCCGCCTGCGCGGCCTGATGAACAAGGCCTTCACCAGCCGCGCGCTGAAGGAGATGCGGCCGAAGGTGGAGCGGATCGCCGGCGAGCTGGTCGAGGGCATCGCCGCGAAGGGCCGGATGGAGACCATCGCCGACCTCGCCTATCCGCTGCCCGCCTCGGTGATCGGGCTGATGCTGGGCGTGCCCTGGGCGGATATCGAGCATCTGAAGCGCTGGTCCGACGATCTGGCGAAGTTCGTCCTGTACGGCATGATGGGGCCGGCGGAGTATCGCCGCGCCGACGCCGCGATCGCGGAGATGACCGCCTATTTCACCGACCTGATCGCCGAGCGCCGGCGCAATCCGGGCGACGACGTGGTTTCCGGCCTGGTCGGCGCGGAGGAGCGCGGCGACTTCCTCAGCGTGGACGAGCTGGTCGCCACCTGCGTGCTGCTGCTGTTCGCCGGGCATGAGACGACCACCCAGCTGATCGGCAATGGCCTGCTCGCCCTGCTGCAGAACCCGGCGGAGCTGGAGCGGCTGCGCAGCCTGCGCCACGACCCGGAAGCGGTGGCCATCGCGGTGGAGGAGATGCTGCGCTTCGACGGGCCCAGCCTGGCCCAGGTGCGGCTGGCGGGGGAGGATATCCCGCTGCCCGACGGGCAGGTGATGCGCGCCGGCGACCGGGTCTTCCAGATGCTGGCGGCGGCGAACCGGGACCCGCAGCAGTTCGCCGATCCCGACCGCTTCGATGTCGGGCGTGCGGATGCCAAGGCCCACCTGGCCTTCGGCTACGGCATCCATTTCTGCATCGGCGCACCGCTGGCGCGGATGGAAGGGCAGATCCTGTTCCCGATCCTGCTGGAGCGGCTGGCCGACCTGCAGCTGGAAACCGAAGTGCCTCGCTTCACCCGCTCCCTGGTGGTGCGGGGTCTGACAGCCCTACCGGTCAGTTTCCGCGTTCAGTAGGGCGAGGGCGGCGCAGCCTTCCGTCGTCCTCGGGCGCGTCCTACTGCATTCACCCATATTCTCGACGAGGCTTCCCCGCCGCCGTCGCCCTTGGGCTTGACCCGAGGGGCCTGACGGGACAGGGAGGCCGCGCAGCTTCGCCGCCTTGCCACGATCCTCGGCTCGGGGGCCGAGGATGACGGCAAAAAGGGAGGACCGCAGGGCTGATTTGGCTCCCTGACGAGATGTGTGAATGCCGTAGGGTCAGGCCCGAGGATGACGGTCTCGGTGGGGATGGCTGCTATGCCCTACCGGGTGTGGTGCAGGCCGAGCCGCGGCCCTACGCCGCCTTTCCGGCCAGCGCCTGCCAGATCCGGTCGGGGGTGGCGGGCATGTCGATATGCGCCGCGCCGCGATCCTTCAGGGCATGGGTCAGGGCGTTCATCACCGCCGGCGGGGCGCCGACGGAGCCGGCCTCGCCCGCGCCCTTGACCCCCAGCGGGTTGGTCTTGCAGGGCACCTCGCGAAGCACGACCTCGATCTCCGGCAGGGTATCGGCCCGCGGCAGGCAGTAATCCATGAAGGAGCCGGAGAGCAGCTGGCCGCCCTCGTCGTAGGCGGTGTGCTCGTACAGCGCCTGGCCGACGCCCTGCGCGACGCCGCCGTGGATCTGGCCCTTCACGATCATCGGGTTGATCACCTTGCCCATATCGTCGACCACGGTGTAGCGGACGACCTCCGTGATGCCGGTGGTCAGGTCGACCTCGACCTCCGCCACATGGCAGCCGTTGGGGAAGGTGATCGCCTCGATCTTGTGCTCGGCATCGGCATCCAGGGCGCGGTCGACCGCGTCCGGAATCTGGCCGGCATGCAGCGCCCTGGCCAGGTCCATGATGTTCACGGACCGGTCGGTGCCTGCGATACGGAAGCTGCCGGCCTCGAACTCGATGTCCACGGCCGCCGCCTCCAGCATCACCGCGGCGACCTCCTTGCCCTGGGTCACCACCATGTCGCTGGCGGACAGGATCGCGCCGCCTTCGGAGTACAGGGAGCGGGCGCCGCCGGTGCCGCCGCCGAAATTGATCGTGTCGCTGTCGCCCTGCAGCACGCGCACCTTTTCCGGCGGCACGCCGAGCCGGTCGACGACCAGCTGGGTATAGGCGGTCTCATGCCCCTGGCCGGTCGACTGCGTGCCGACCAGCACCTCCACCGTCTCGTCGGCGGTGAAGCGGATCACCGCCCGCTCCGTCGGGGCGCCGCCGGTGGCTTCCAGATAGTAGGCGAGGCCGAAGCCGCGCACCTTGCCCGCGGCCTTGGCGGCGGCGGCGCGACCGGGGAAGCCGGCCCAGTCCGCCGTCTCCAGCGCCACGTCCATGTTGCGGGCGAAGTCGCCGGAATCGTAGGTCAGCCCGGTCGGCGTCTTCCACGGCAGGGCCTCCGGCGGGATCATGTTCCTGCGCCGCAGCTCGAACCGGTCGACGCCGATCTGGTCCGCGGTGGCGTCGATCAGGCGTTCCATCAGGTAGTTCGCCTCCGGCCGGCCGGCGCCGCGATAGGCGTCGACGGGGACGGTATTGGTCAACACCCCTTCCACCTGCACATGCATCGCCTGGTAGCGATAGACCGACGGCAGCACCTTGGTGCCGGCCATGGTCGGGATCATCGGCGCGAAGGTGGAGAGATAGGCGCCCATGCCGGCCAGGGTATGCACCCGCAGGGCGAGGAAGTTGTGGTCGGCGTCCAGCGCGATCTCCGCCGTGGAGATGTTGTCGCGGCCCTGGGTGTCGGAAAGGAAGGCCTCCGTCCGGTCGGACACCCAGCGCACCGGCCGGCCCAGCTTGCGGGCGGCATAGGCGCAGAGCACCTGCTCGTTGTAGAGGAAGATCTTCATGCCGAAGCCGCCGCCGACATCCAGGGTGCGGATGCGGATCTTCTCCGCCGGGATCTTGAACACCGCATTGGCCAGCAGGTTCTTCAGCAGCATGGTGCCCTGGGTGGGCAGCCACAGGGTGAAGCGTTCCTCGGCCGCATCGTAGGCGGCGATGGCCGCCCGCGGCTCAAGAGAGGCGACGACCACCCGGTTGTTCACCACCCGGATGCGGCCGGTATGGGCGGCGTCGGCGAACAGCTTGTCGACGGCCGCCTTGTCGCCCTGTTCCCAGTCGAAGGCGCGGTTGCCGGCCGCATCGGGCCAGACCTGGGCCGCGCCCGCGCCGGCAGCGGCCTCCAGGTCGGCGACGGCCGGCAGGTCGTCATAGTCCACCATGATCGCCTCGGCCCCGTCGCGGGCCGCGGCCAGGCTTTCCGCCACCACGAACGCCACCGGATCGCCGACATAGCGCACCACGCCGTCGGCCAGGGCCGGATGCGGGGTCTCCGCCCGGTCGGAGCCGTCCCGGTTCTTCAGCGGAATCATGCAGGGCAGCTCGCCGATGCCGTCCGCCTTCAGGTCGTCGATGGTATAGACGGCCAGCACGCCCGGCACCTCCAGCGCCGCAGCGGTATCGACCGAAGCGATCCTGGCATGCGCCACGGGGGAGCGCAGAAGGACGCCATGGGCCTGCCCGTCGAGATGGACGTCGTCGGTATACTGGCCGGTTCCCGTGATCAGGCGCTGATCCTCTACGCGCGCGACCGATTGCGCGACACCGAATTTCGTCATGGCGCGATTCCTGTTGGTGGGCGGCGCTCCCGGCCGCGGCCGGGAGGCGGAAATACGCTGCGGGACGCAGACGGGCGACCCGTGCCGCGGGACGCGGCGCAAGCATAGAATGGGCGGCAGGCTGCCGGCCTGTCAAAGCAGCTTTTTGCAGCGCGGCAGGCACGCTGCGGCGGGGTCGGCCAGATGGTCTGACAGTGGCCGTCGGATCAGGCGGAAAGGGCGGCCCGCATCTCGGCGCTGAAGCGCGGATAGGTCTCCGCGATCTCGTCCATCACATCGCCGCGGATCATCGCCAGGCGCTGCGGATCGGGCGCCGGCGTGACCGGCACCTCCGCCGGGCAGTCGAAGTCGAACCCGGTCTGATCGCGGACTTCCTCCACGGTATGGCCGGGGTGGACGCTGCGCAGGCGGAAGCGCCGCCCGGCGCGGTCGAAGTCGAACAGGCAGAGCGGGGTCAGCAGGGCATAGGGGCCGCCGGGCCGGTGGATGCCGGGGCTGCTGGTGCCGGGTGCGCTGACGAAGTCGACCTTTTCCACGAAGACCCGCCGCGAATGCTCCTCCCGGAACAGGATCACCCGCGGGATCATGAAGTAGACGAAGGCGGAGCCGAACGAACCGGGCCAGCGGACATCGGTGCGCGGATAGTCGCCGATGCCCACCAGGTTGATATTGCCCTGGCCGTCGATCTGGCCGCCGGACAGGAAAAAGGCGTCGATCCGCCCCTCGGCGGCGCAGTCGAAGGTTTCCACCCCGCCATTGGTGAACATGTTGTGGGCCTGCGAGCCCAGGACCGAGATCAGCATCGGCCGGTCGGCCGGCGCCAGCCGGCGCGCCAGCAGGGCGCCCGCGCCGGGCACCGGGGAGGAGGCGCCGACGGTGACATGGCGGCAGCCCTCCAGAAGCTCGGCGATACTGGAAATCATGATCTCGCGGGCGGCGGTACGGCCCGTTGCGCTACTTGTCATTTGTCAGCCAGATCAATGCCTTGGTGCGGAAAGCGCTACCGGGTCATTCCGCCGCGGCGGAGTAGAGCTTTGGCGGTACGGCCTCGGCTGCGAAACGGCGGATATCCGCGGCCGAGCCGGTCTGGGCGAGCTCGATATAGGCCCGCATCGCGGCCTCGTCGATCGGGTAGCGGTCCCACAGATTCAGCGGCCACGACCCCATCGCCACCTCGGCCACCTGGTCGATGTAGAGGTTCGGGATGACACCGGCAGACAGTTCCTCGTTCTCGAACAGGTTCCCGTCCACCACCCGCTCCACCGTGGCCAGGGTGCGGCGCGCCGCATGGGTCATGGTCATCAGTTCCCGCCGCCGGCCGATCCAGACATTGCCGTCCCGGTCCGCCAGGGGCGCGTGGATCGTGGCGATGTCCGGCCGGATCGCCGGGATCAGCACGATCGGGTCGCCGCCATCCCCCTCGGCGAAGGGATTGTCGATCACCTTCCAGTCGGGCCGGTTGGCCAGGATGTCGGATTCCAGGATGCCGCGGATCGGCATGAAGGGGATGCCCTTCTCCGCCGCCTGCAGGCCGGCATAGATCGCCGGGCAGGTGGCGTCCTTCAGCCGGATGCGGCCTTCCTTCACCGCCCGGGTGAAGGCGGGTGCGCTGCCGAATTCGCCCAGGGTCACGGCGGAGGTCTCCACCGAGCGGGCGCAGCCGGCGCCGATCAGCATGTCCGCCTGCAGGCCGCTGATCGGCACGCCGACCAGGTCCAGGTCCTGCACGCCACGGGCCGCGATGGCCCGGGTCAGCGCCATCGGCACCCCGCCATAGTCCACCGGCAGGGCGATCCGGCTGCCGTCGCGGACCTCTTCGGCAAGCGCTTCGACAGAGGCGATCCTACCGCTCATGGTGTGTTCCTCCAGGCATCTGCGACCGCTCCGGCGGTCGGTCCCGCGGGCCGGTTCTACGTCGCCCGAGCGGAGAAAGCCAGTCTGGCTCAGTCCCGGCGGGATGCCAAGCCGGGCACCAGGAAGAAGGGCAGGATGCCCAGGCAGAGCGCCAGCACCGAATAGGCGAAGACGAGGTCATAGGTGCCGGTCAGGTCGTGCAGCAGGCCGCCCATCGCGGAGCCAGAGGCACCGCCAAGGCCGCCGCCGACGGTGACCGTGCCATAGATGATGCCCAGCCGGCGGCCGGCGAAGATGCGGGTGCAGATGGCCGCGATCAGCGGGCCGCGGGCGCCGAAGGACAGGCCGAACAGGGCCACGAACAGCACCAGGAAGACCTGCCCGTCGGTGCGGCCGGTGATCCACAGCATCACCACGCCGGCCAGCGACAGGCCGTAGGAGAGCAGCACCGCCGGCCGCCGCCCGATCACCCCGTCCAGCCAGCCGAAGATGTTCATGCCCAGCGGGGTCAGCAGGCCGACGAAGCCCCAGGCCGCGGCCGCCTCGATGCGGGGGATGCCGGTCTCCACCAGGTAGGTCACCGCCTGCAGTGCAACGGAGAACATGCCGTTGCCGGTCAGGAAGTAGACCATGAACAGACCCCAGAACTGGCGGGTGCGCACGGCAGATTGCAGGGTCCAGGTCCGGGCCGGGGCCTCGCCGCCGGGTCCCGACCTCCGCGGTGCCACGTTGAAGCCGATATCCTCCCGCCCCGCGGCGATTCGCCGCCAGGGCATCACCACCACCGGGATCAGCGCCAGCAGGGCCAGGCCGGCCAGCACCAGATAGGCATGTCGCCAGCCGTCGGCGATGATCAGCCGTTGGGCGAACGGGGTCAGCAGCAGGTTGCCGATGCCGATGCTGGAGAAGACGATGGCCATGGCGATGCCCAGCCGGCCGCGGAACCAGCGGCTGAGGATGGCGCTGTGGGGGATCGTGCCCATGCCGGCGGCGGCGACGCCCAGCATCAGACCGGCGGTCAGATAGAATTGCCACAGCGCGTCCGCCTGGGAGGACAGGAAGGCGCCGCCGGCCAGGAACAGAATGCAGCCCAGGAACAGCCAGAACGGGCCGAAGCGGTCGAAGACATGGCCCACAAGCGGGCCGACGGCACCGGCGGACAGGAAAAAGAAGGAATAGATGCCGGCGACCTCGGCGCGGCTCCAGCCGAAATCTTCCTGCAGCGGCAGCAGGAAGACCACGAAGGTCTCCCCCATGCCGCGGCCGATCAGGGCGAGCAGGAAGCAGACGGGCACCACGGCGAAGGCCAGCCGCAGGCGCCGGTCGCGGAGCAGCAGCCCCAGCCGGCCAGGCCGGGTGCCCGGCGGCGGGGTCCGCTGCGGGTCGCCCGGCTCAGCCCTACGCACCATCCATCTGTCCTACCCGTGCGCCCTACTCATGGATGCCCTGCCATCCCGGTGCCGGTGGGCACCCGGCCTAGCCGGCGCGTCGCTTCATCTCCCGCGCGATGACCAGCTGCAGCACCTGGCTGGTGCCCTCGTACAGGCGGAAGATCCGGACATCGCGGTAGAAGCGCTCCACCGGATAATCGGCGATATAGCCGGAGCCGCCATGCACCTGCACCGCGCGGTCGGCGATGCGGCCGACCATCTCGGAGCAGAAATACTTCGTGGCCGCCGCCTCCATGGTCAGCGACTCGCCCGCGTCGTAGCGCGCCGCCACGCTGCGGACCAGCGCCTCGGCCGCCAGCAGGTCGGTCTGGCTGTCCGCCAGCATCGCCTGCACCAGCTGGAAGTCGACGATCGGCTGGCCGAACTGCCTGCGCTCCGTCGCATAGCGCAGGGATTCGTCGATCAGCCGCCGGCCGACCCCGACGCAAAGGGCGGAGATGTGGATGCGGCCACGGTCCAGCACCTTCATCGCGGTCTTGAAGCCCTGGCCCTCCCGGCCGCCGATGATGCAGTCCGCCGGCACCCGGACATCGTCGAAGATCACGTCGGCCACCTGTGCACCCTTCTGCCCCATCTTGCGGTAGGGCTTCGCGATCTGAATCCCCGGCAGATCGGAATCGACGATGAAGGCCGAGATGCCGCCTGCCTTCGAGGCGTCCGGGTCGGTGCGGGCCATCACCGTGAAGATCCCGGCGGTGGGCGAGTTGGTGATGAAGCGCTTGGTGCCGTTCAGGACATAGCTGTCGCCGTCGCGCACCGCTCGGGTCCGCAGCGAGGCGGCGTCGGAGCCCGATTCCGGCTCGGTCAGGCAGAACGAGGCGATCAGCTCGCCGCTGGCCAGGCGCGGCAGGTAGGTTGTCTTCTGCGCCTCCGTGCCGTCGATCAGGATGCCCTGGCTGCCGATGCCGACATTGGTGCCGATCAGACTGCGGAAGGCCGGCGAGGTCCAGCCGAGTTCCATCACCAGCTCCGACTCGGCCGCCATCGTCAGGCCCAGCCCGCCATATTCCTCCGGGATCGACATGCCGAACAGGCCCAGCTCGGCGACCTCGCGCCGGACCTCTTCTGGGATGCTGTCGGTTTCGGCGACGGTTTCCTCCAGCGGCACCAGGCGATCGTGCACGTAGCGGCGCACGCCTTCCTTGAGTTCGGCGATGACGGACGGATCCATGCGGTGGCTTTCCTTCTGACGGTATGCCCTGTTGACGATCTGCCCCCGGTCGCGGGCGCGGCAGCCGCCGGCGGATCGCGGCGGCCGGCGGCGCGCGGTCAACGGCGCGATTGCAGCAGGGTTGATAATGCCCAGCCGACGAAGATGGCAATCAGCACGATCAGGATGCCGTAGGCCAGCCGCTGTTCCTGCGCGAACTGGTAGAGGGTCTGTTCCAGGCCGCGCTTCATGACGAACAGCGGCGTCGCCTGGGCCGCGACGACCCGGTCGTCCCGGATCAGGTAGACCTCCGCCCGGTAGGTCCCGACCGGGACCGTGGCGGGAAATTCGATCGGTGCGCGGAACAGGCGCTGGCCGACGAAGACGACGCCCGACTCGTACAGGTTGAACAGGCCCTCCTGCGAGCGGATGCGGATCAGGGCGTCGCGGAAGTCGGCGGTCGTGGCGACATCGACCCCGCTTTCCTGGATCACCGGCATGTCGAGATAGTCGGGACCTGCCTGCAGCTGTTTCAGCAGGGCGGGCGAGGCGAAGTCGCTGCGCTTCCGGGTGGTGGCGACCGCGTAGTACCCGGGGACGTCCGCCAGCTGGGTCTCGCTGCGGTTCATCCAGACGCCGAAGGTCTGCTCCTTGCGTCGGACCATCACCCGGTCGGACGGTCCGCGGACGATCACCACAAGATCGCCCGGCTCGGAGATGGCGCCGAACAGCAGCAGGGAGGTCCCGGAAAAGCTGGAGGTGATGGAAATCAGGTGATTGGACAGATCGGTGACCAGGGCGCCGTCATAGGCGGCGGCACGTGCCGGCCGCGCCGGCCCCGCCGCCAGGCTGCAGAGCAGGGTGAGACCGAGCAGGACCAGAGGGAGGACCGGGTGGCGGGGCGGCGCTCCGGGTCGGTGCCGAAGGGGGCGGTTGCAGGCCCGGTGCCCGCCCTTGCCTGCATCTACGCCCCGCTGCCGCATCGCCCCTGCTCCCGACGGCCTGTGCCCGCTCAGGCTCTCAGTCTAGGCCAGCCGTCCGGCGAACCGGAAGAGGCGGCAGCGCCGCAGGTCAATCCCCGAACAGGCGGCCGAAAAGGCCGCGACGCCGGTAGCGCATCTCCGGCCCCGGATAGGGCAGCTGGTCGTCATTCTCCATGCGTTCGAACAGGCGGGTGAGGGTCCGTTCCAGCGGTGTGACCTGAAGGGCGGCGCGTTCCGCCTTCCGCTCCGCCTCGTCCAGTCGGCGGTCGACCTCGCCGACATGTTCCAGCTTGTCGGCGATGCTCTCCAGCCGCTCGCTCATCGGTCGCAGGCGGTCGGCCATCGGCTGGATCTTGTCGGTGTTGTAGCGAAGCTCTTCGGTGCTGTTGCGGATCGCCGCCTTCACCTCCTCGGTCTGCCGGCGCAGTGCGTCGAGCAGAGTATCGAGCGCCTGGGCCTGCATCGGCTGCCCGGGAAACTGCTGTCCGGGAAACTGCTGTCCGGCAGGCTGTTGTCCCGCGATCGGTTGCGCCGCCTGCGCCGCTTCCGTCAGCCCCGCGCCCTGTGCATAGGCCTGCGGCTGCATCATGCCGGCCGTGGCATTGCCCGCATAGGGACCGGCCGGTGCGGGAAAGCCGGGATGTCCGCCCTGGAGACCCGCTGTATGGGGCTGGCCGGGATGCGGCTGGCCGGGATGTGGCTGGCTGGGATGCGGCGGGCCGGGATAGGCCTGACCCGTGGTCTCCGCGGGCGCGGCCAGGCCCAGTTCCTCGGCCGCGGCGCGCTGGATCACCCGGTTCAGCCATGCACCGACGGTCAGCCCGGCGCGGCGCGCTGCCATCTTTGCGGCTTGGCGCGTATCCGGGTCGATGCCCTTGACGCTCCAGGGTTGTCCCTTGTCCATCAGTTCGGTCGCGCCGCGCTTGTTGTCGGATACACCGGTCGGGTCCAATCCCTGATGGGCCTGCGATCCATGCAGCCAATGCACCGGATCCGCCTGCTGTGCCTTTCCTGCCAGCTGCCCCGCCGCCGATCCGGCGTCGGATCCGCGTTCGGATTCCGCAGCAGACCCCCGATCGGATCGCTGGGACGGCAAGGCATATCCCGGCGCGCGCCGGCCGCTTCTCGCGTTGTCGGCGGGACGCTGCGCCTCCCGCCGGCCCAGGCCGGAACCCGCCTTGTTTCCTGGCCCGGCCAAAGACCCGTCATAGCTGATCAAACGGCACCTGCCTGCTGTCGCAATTCCGTCGAGCGGCGCTCACCACGTCGAACTGCGTCGATGGTAGAACGCGGCAAGGCGGAAAAAGATCCGTGCGATCAGACCGGGTAAGACCTCTGATCCGGGATCATACGAATTCAGGAAGATCTGGAAAGCCCGGGTGGCCCCAGAGTGACGAGAATCGTCAGAGAATCCGCTTATCCAAAAGGATAAGGGCAAGGACTACCCGGGCTGCGTGATGCGCGGCTACATCGGACGACTCTGCCGTGTGCGATGGGCCGTGCTTCAGCTCGTGGCGCGACGCACGGCGATCGCGCTCATGATCACCGCGACACCGAACAGCAGCAGGTTGATGCCGACGAGAAGTCCCAGCACCCAGGCCGCGGCCTGCGGCAGGGCAATCCAGATCAGGATCGCCAGGATGACGCCGGCAAGGCCGTTGAACACCATCCAGCCCCAGCCGGCGGCATGCCGGTTGCTGAGCCCCGAAACGATTTTCGCAAGGCCTTCGACGAAGAAGAAGATCGACAGGATCAGGGTGACCGTGACGGTGCCCTGCAGCGGATAGACCAGCAGCAGGATGCCCGCCACCAGGCCGAGCAGCCCGGCCAGGGCGTCCCAGATCCAGCCGGGCCGCTGCTTGCCGAAGACGGCATTGCCGAGCCCGACCACACCGGTGATCAGCAGCAGCCAGCCGAGGAAGATCTCCACCGCCAGGCTGGCGATATGTGGCAGCGCGATGGCGACGATTCCGGCGATGATGAACAGCAATCCGACCAGCCAGAACAGCCAGCTGTACTTGCGGTAGGCCTCGCCCGCCCGCTGTCGGAATTCCTCGGGTGTCATCCGTGCGATCATCTGTCCAATCCCCCGTTATGCGGTCCTCAGGGACCTGTGCGTTGTGCCGCCCCGTCGTTGCGCGTGCGGCCCCGTTGCCGGCGTCAGGCCGGACCGCCGCCGGCGGGCGGCGGCTATCGGCTGGTCTGCGCGAGCTGCCGCAGCTCCGTGAGGAGAGCGCGGCGCGGCACGCCGTCTGCCGGCATGCCGGCAGCCTGCTGGAAGGCGGAGATCGCCGTCCGGGTTCGGCTGCCGATCACCCCGTCGGCGGGGCCGGCATCGAAGCCCAGGCGGTTCAGCAGGTCCTGCAGCTCCGCGATCTCCTGCCGCCCCGACAGCGGCGTCATCGGCTCCGCCTCCTGTTCCGCGGTCGGTGCTGCCGCCGGTGCTGCCGCCTCTGGCATGCCGGTCTGGCCGGTATCGCCGGAAACCGATGCCATTGCGTCGGCCGGTGCGGCGGTGTCGCTGGCCGCCATGCGCCCGGGCGCTTCAGTCTCCGGCGCGGTCTCCGCGGCCCCGGCGCCGCTGTCCTGCAGGGTCGTGTCTTCGGCAGTCAGCCGCGCCACGACGTCCGCTCCCAGGGCGGCGGCCAGGGCCCGTTCCCGTTCCGCGGCGACAGGATCGCCGGCGTCCGCAGCCATCCGGTAGTACCGATAGGCCTCCTGCCGGTCCTGCTGCACGCCCAGGCCGGATTCCAGCATGTTGGCGTAGTTGAACTGCGCGTCTGCGAGGCCGGCATCGGCGGCCCGCCTGTACCACTTCGCCGCCTGGTAATAGTCCTGGTCGACGCCTTCGCCGCGGGCATAGAGCGTGCCGAAATTGAACTGGGCATCCGCATTGCCCTGGTCGGCGGCGACCGCATACCAATAGGCGGCCTGTTCCAGGTCGCGCGGAACCCCCTGGCCCTGCTCGTAGGCCACGCCGAGCGCCAGCTGCGCAGGCGCATAGCCCAGGTCCGCGGCGCGCTGGAACTGCACCGCCGCGGCATCCGGGTCGCGGCGGACACCGATGCCGTCGTGCAGACGCAGGCCCAGCTCATAGGCCGCCTGCGCACTGCCGCCATCGCTGGCCTGACGCAGCTCTGCGATCGCGGCTGCGGCCTCGGCGCCGTTCCTGGCCCCGTCATCGGTGCGTGGGACGTCGGCCAGGGCCCGGGGGCTGTCGCGGGTGGCATCGCCCGTGGCTGCGGGCAGGGCCGCAGGCGCGCTGCTGTCCGGGGCAGCAGCGGCAGGGCCGGGTGTCGCCGTCGCGCCTTCGGGCTGTCCCTCCTGCGCGCGCTGCTGCTGGTCCAGCGCGACATAGTCGATGCCGTCCGGCGCGGTCGAATTGCCCAGCAGTGCCAGCACGACCGCGGCCCCGGCAACCAGCAGCACGCCGATCGCGGCCAGCAGCAGCGGCCGGCGCCGCGACCGGCGGGGCGCCATGTCTGCAGCCGCATAGTCGGGCCAGCCCTCCTCTGCCGCCGGCGGCGTGTCCTTGGCGAATGCGCCATGCCGGTCGCGCCAGGAACGGCGCGACTTGCGCCGCGGCCCGCTCTGCGGGCCGCCAAGCCGCCCGTCCGCCGTCGTCATTGCCGCGGGTCCGGCCGGGCGGCCGGTTTCCCCGCCAAGGGCCGACGACAGCGTGTCGGGTGCACGGTCTGAGCCGGTTGCGGCCGGCCGGCCGGTTTCCGACTGCGCCTCACTGGCCGGCCCGGCGGATGTCGCCGCGTCCGGCTCCGCCGCCGGCTCCGGTGCCGTGCCGGACGCGGTGGCGGCCCCCTTCTCTCCGGCGGCGGCAGGGGGCGGAGGCAGGACGAAAGCGGCCGGGCCGTTGGGTTCCCCGCCTTCAGCTGCGGAGCCGCCGTCCGGCTCTGCCGCGGTTGAACCTTCTGTCGCGGGGGGCACGGCGGCGGCGGCGGTCGGGGCATCCGCCGGCTGCCGTCCGCCCTGCGGGGCGCCATGGCTCTTGCCGGTGCTGCCGGCGCGGTTCCAGGCAGGGTTCTCCCAATCGGCCTGCGGTTCATCCGGGCTGCCCGCCTCGGCGGCACTCTCGGCTGCGGGGCGGGGCGGCTGACCGAGGCCCTTCCGCCAGGTCATACCGAAAATGCCGGTCCGCTCGCCGGCCTCCGGCGGCGTCCTGGCGCCACTGACCCGCCGGTCCACAGCCGCCAGCAGCGGATCCACCGTGTCGCCGCGGCCGGCCTTCGTCTCCGAGATCGCGGGACGCTCGCCGCCGGACAGGCGGGGCAGGCCACCGGGGCGCGCCGGCGGCGCGCCGGCATCGGCCCCGCCGGCTTCCGGCGCCGCCGCGTCCTGCGCGCCGAGCGGCAGCCGCAGCCGCCGCCCGCTCTGGCCACGCATGCCGCCGGTCTGTGCTCCGCCCGGACCGAGATCCACCGCGCGCAGCGGCGGCCGGGGGGCGGCGGTGCTGCCGGTCGCCCGCAGGGCAAGACTGTTGCCGGACGGTTCCTCCTGCGGCGGCGCGGCCGGTGGTGGCTCGGGAGCGGCGGGCTGCGCCTCCGCATCCTCGACGACCACCTCATATTCGTCGCTGCCGGCATAGTCCGCAGGATCCTCGCCCTCCTGCAGTTCGTACTCGACGATCTCGTACTCGACATCCTCGTCGTTGTCGGCGGCGGCCGCGCCTTCCTGCGGGCCGGCTTCCCGCGGGGCGGCCTTCTGCACCGGAGGCGCCGCGGCTGGCGGGGGAGCCGGCGCGGTGTCTGCCGCCGCTGCCGCCGTCTCCACCTTGGCGGGCCCTGCCGCCGGCGTCTCCGCGCGGGGTGGCTGTTGCGGGGCAGCCTGCGCCTGTCCCGATGCACCAGCTGGTGCTCCGCCCCCTGGCGATGTGGCCCTTGCCGGCGCCTCCCCCTGCGCAGCCGGCTGTTGCGGCGGTGCCTGGACCGGTTGCGCCTGAACCGGTTGCGGGGAAGTGGGCTGTTCCTGGGTGTGTTGTCCCTGGGTCGGCTGCTGGGCTGCCGGCTGCGGCTCAGTCGGCTGGGCCGGAGGTCGTTGCGACTGGGGCGCCGCCTGGGAGGAAGCCTGGGACGAGACCTGAGGCCCTGCCTGCGGCGTTCCGGATGCGCTGCCCTGGGAAGGCAGGGGCGGCATTTCGCGGGCGGGTTCGCCGATCGGCGACGGCTGACCGGTAGGGCCCATGGCGGAAGAGGGTGCCGCCGCTTCGGGTCCGGGCCGGGCCTGGCCTCCTGTGGCGCCCGATGCGGTGCCTGTCGGGCCGGGCAGGGCTTGCAGGCGGTTCTGCAGCGCGGTCACGCCGTTGCTCGCAGCGCCGGCCGCGGCGATCGCCTGCTCCGTGCGTTTCAGGATCGCTTCCTGCTGCGCCACGGTATGGCGGCGGGTGGCGACGAATTCCCGGCCCAGGTTCTGCAGCCCTTCGCGCAGGACGGCGACGTCGCGCGACAGGCTCTGGGTGCCGACCGTCATCCGCTGCTCGATCTGCTCGAGCCTCCGGCTGAGGCTGACGAGGGCGTCGACGATGCGGGCGTCCTGCGATGCGCCGGCGCCCTCTGCCCCCGATGGGGGACTGGCGGGCCGGGATGCCGCAGGGACTCCCGCCCGTTCGGCTGCCGCCCCTCCCGCTGCCGTGCGGTCCTGGCCGGCGGGCGGCGCAAGAGCCTTCTGTGCCTCACCGCCCGGCGCGGCCGCGTCACCTTCTTCGGGCGCGCCGCCTTCGGCGTCGAGGATCATCTGGGTCATCCACTCGCCCAGGCTCTGGCCGCGGGCATGGGCAAGGGACTTGGCGACCTCTCGGGCCTTCGGATCGATACCTTTGACGCTCCAGGGCGCTCCGGGCTTCATCGGCTTTCCTCTCCTGGCGCCACGCTCGGCTGACCGCTTCAGGCCACGGGTAGGGCGTGAATCCCTTATACGCCCGGCTTCGGCCCGATTCCAGGGGCGCCCAGCGGTTTCGGATCGGGGGCGCGTGGGCCGCCACGCTTCGCATCGCCGGCCAATGGGGCGATCGGGGCAGGGCCGGTAGGACGCTCGCAAGCGGCGCCGCGGCGGTGCAGGGTAGTGCCGGCCCGAAGGCCCCGCCTGGGGGAGGGAAGGCTATGGCGATCGGCAGATGAGCATTGGCCGCAGGTGGCAGCCTACCTGGCGGCCTGGGTGCGATCCGCAGCCTTCCCGTCCGCCCTCATCCGGACACCGGCGGCGGCCAGATGCCGGCCCAGCCGGCCCACCAGCCAGAGGGTGTACATCCTGAAGTCGGAGGCCAGCGACCAGAGCGGGTATTTGAACGTCGCGGGACGGTTTCGCTCCACGAAGAAGTGGCTGATCCAGGCCGGACCGTACCCGGCCGGCAGCGCGACCAGAAGCCACCAGGGCTGCAAGGTGACGATCGCCAACAGCAGGGCCAGGATCGCCAGGCTGGTGCCGGCGAAATGCCAGATGCGGGTCTCCGGCCGCGCATGTTCGCGCAGATAATAGGGCCAGAAGTCGCGATAGCTGGTCAGGTCGCCGGGGGTATGCCTTGCGGCGCCGCTTGCCTGCATGCCGGCCGGTTGTGACGCGGCCCTGTCCTGGTCCTGCATCAGCGATTCCTTCCCTGTCGTCTGTACTGAGTCTGGTGCCGGGACCGGCGGCTGTCCAGGGTGGCCGGCAAAGGGCCGGGTGGAACAGAAGTGGGCGTGGGTGAAGTTGACGTTTACGTAAACGTAAATTACCTTCTCCGGAAACGACAGGAGGGGCGCCGTGCCAGCCGGCAAGGCCCGCCGAACGGCGGCCGGGGCAGGTCGGCGCCGGCCATCAGCCGGGAACGCCGTGAAGAAGACCTTCACCATCACCGAACTGTCCGATGCCTTCGGCGTCACGCCGCGGGCGATCCGCTTCTATGAGGACAAGGGCCTTCTGGCGCCTGCGCGCCAGGGCCAGTCGCGGATCTATTCCCGCGCCGACCGCACCCGCCTCGCCCTTATCCTGCGGGGCAAGCGGCTGGGCTTCAGCCTGGCCGAGATCCAGGAACTCCTGGACCTCTACGACCCGGCCGACGGCCAGGTCGAGCAGATCCGCCAATTGAACATGAAGGCCGCCGACCGCATCTCCGAACTGGAGCGCCAGGCCGCCGAAATCGAGAGCATGCTGCGCGAGCTGCGGCTGGCGCGCGCCGCGATCACGGAGTTCCTGCAGGTGCGGGATGCCGGTACGCAGATCAGCTGGCGCGACTATGTCGGGCAGCGGGAGGCGGAGCGCGCCGCCTGCGCCACCGCCGGCGCGCCGCTGACGCCGAGCGGCCGTACCTGGGATCCGGACCGGCCGTTTTCCGCCTTCGACCAGGACGGCCCGGTCGCGGGCGACTGAGACATGCATCCGCCCGGGCCGGCAGTGTCGGCGGGGCGCAGGTTCAAGCTGCCCGGCGAACCGGGCGGCCGCTTTGGAGGATAGCGGTATGAAGAATGTCGTGATTGCCGGGTACAAACGGTCCCCCTTCACCCTCGCGCGCAAGGGCGCGCTGGCGAAGGTGCGGCCCGACGACATGCTGGCGCAGGTGATCGCCGCCCTGGTGAAGGACACCGGCGTGCCGGTCGAGGACCTGGAGGACGTGATCGTCGGCTGCGCCTTCCCGGAGGGCGAGCAGGGCCTGAACGTCGCCCGCATGGCGGTGTTCCTGTCGGGCCTGCCGCAGTCGGTCGCCGGCACCACCGTCAACCGCTTCTGCGGCTCCTCCATGCAGGCGATCCACCAGGCCGCCGGGGCGATCCAGATGAACGCGGGCGAGGCCTTCGTCTGCGCCGGGATCGAGAGCATGACCCGGGTGCCGATGGGCGGCTTCAACGTGATGCCGAACCCGAAGCTGGTGGAGAGCCTGCCGCAGGCCTATGTCTCCATGGGCATCACCGCGGAAAACCTCGCGAAGAAGTACAAGATCGACCGCAGGGCGCAGCAGGAGATGGCGGTGGAGAGCCACCGCAAGGCCGCCGCCGCGCAGGCCGAAGGCCGGTTCAAGGACGAGATCGTCGCCATCACCGACGGCAATCTGCGGGTGGAGGAGGATGGTTGCATCCGTGCCGATACCACGCAGGAAGGGCTGGACGGCCTGGCGCCGGCCTTCGACGCCGAGGGCAGCGTGACCGCCGGCACCTCCTCGCCGCTGACCGACGGCGCCTCCGCGGTGCTGGTCTGTTCCGAGGATTACGCCAAGGCGCATGGCATGGACGTGCTGGCGCGGATCCGTTCGGTCGCCGTGGCGGGCTGCGCGCCGGAGATCATGGGCATCGGCCCGGTGCCGGCGACCGAGAAGGCGCTGAAGCGGGCCGGCGTGGCGCTCTCCGACATCGACCTGATCGAGATCAACGAGGCCTTCGCCGCCCAGGCCATCGCCTGCCTGCAGGAAAGCGGCATGCCGAACGAGAAGATCAACCTGGACGGCGGCGCCATCGCGCTGGGCCACCCGATGGGGGCGACCGGCGCCCGCATCACCGGCAAGGCGGCCAGCCTGCTGAAGCGGGAAGGCAAGGGCCTGGCGCTCGCCACCCAGTGCATCGGCGGCGGCCAGGGCATCGCCACCGTGCTGGAGGCGGCCTGATCTCATGACCCGCAAGATCGAGAAGGTCGCCGTCATCGGCGCCGGCGTCATGGGCGCGGCGATCGCCGCCCATGTCGCCAATGCCGGCCATACCTGCCTGCTGCTGGACATCGTTCCCAAGGATGCAAATGGCGGGGACGCGGGCAACGACAGCGCATCCCGCAGCCGGCTCGCCACGCAGGCCGTCCAGCGGATGCTGAAGGACAGGCCCGCGCCGTTCATGCACCCCTCCTTCGCCAAGCGTGTGATCCCGGGCAACCTGGAGGACGATCTCGACAAGCTGGCCGATGTGGACTGGATCTGCGAGGCGATCATCGAGAACCCGAAGATCAAGCAGGACCTCTATGGCCGGCTCGACAAGGTGCGGAAGGCGGGGTCCATCGTCTCCTCCAACACCTCGACGATTCCGCTGCACCGGCTGACCGAGGGACTGCCGGACGGCTTCCGCCGCGACTTCGCCATCACCCATTTCTTCAACCCGCCGCGCTACATGCGGCTGCTGGAGGTGGTGGGCGGTGCTGACACCGACCCTGCGGCGATTGCCGCGCTGTCGGACTTCGGCGACCGCGCCCTGGGCAAGGAGGTGGTGCCGGCAAAGGACACGCCGGGCTTCATCGCCAACCGGATCGGCATCTACTGGTCCTACCTGGCGATGCAGGCGGCCTTCGACCTGGGCCTCAGCGTCGAGGAGGCGGACGCGATCTGCGGCCGGCCGATGGGCATTCCCAAGACCGGCATCTTCGGCCTGGGCGACCTGACCGGCCTGGACCTGGCGCCGCATGTGAACGAAAGCATGCTGGCCCTGCTGCCCGACAGCGACCCGTTCGTGCAGATGTACCGCGCCGACGGCCCTCTGGTGGCCACGGTCTCGAAGATGATCGAGGAGGGCTATACCGGGCGGAAGGGCAAAGGCGGCTTCTACCGCGCCCGCGGCAAGGAGGTGCGCGACCTGGCGACCGGCGAATACCGGCCGAAGCAAAGGCCCGACCTGGACTCGATCAAGGCGGCGCGGAAGGGCCTGCAGGCCCTCGTCGAGCATGACGATCGCGGCGGCCGCTATGCCTGGGAGGTGCTGGCCGGCACCCTGTCCTACGCCGCCAGCCTGGTGCCGGAGATCGCCGACGACATCGTGGCGGTCGATCGCGCCATGCGCACCGGCTATGCCTGGAAATGGGGCCCGTTCGAGCTGATCGACCGGCTGGGCAGCGGCTGGTTCGCCGAAAAGCTGGAAGCCGACGGGCGCGCGGTGCCGGCGATCCTGAAGGCCGCCGACGGCCGCCCCTTCTACAAGGAGGAGGGCGAGACCGCCTATGCCCTGACCCCGGGTGGCGATTATGCGGCCATACCGGTGGCGGACGATGCCTGGATGCTGGCCGACCTGAAGCGCGGGCGGGCGCCGATCGCGTCGAACAAGGGCGCCAGCCTCTGGGACGTGGGCGACGGGGTTGCCTGCCTGGAACTGCACACCAAGATGAACGCCATCGACGCCGACATCATGGCGATGGTGGTGCAGGCGTCGAAGCTGCATTCGAAGGGCTACAAGGCGCTGATCATCGGCCATGACGGCGACAACTTTTCCGTCGGTGCGAATGTGGGGCTGGGCCTGTTCCAGGCCAACATCGCCATGTGGCCGATGCTGGAGCAGGGCATCAGCGAGGGCCAGCGCGCCTACAAGGCGTTGAAGTACGCGCCCTTCCCGGTGGTCGCGGCGCCGGCCGGCATGGCCCTGGGCGGCGGCTGCGAGATCTGCCTGCATGCCGACGCGATCCAGGCCCATGCCGAAAGCTATATGGGCCTGGTGGAGGTCGGCGTGGGCCTGCTGCCGGCCTGGGGCGGCTGCAAGGAACTGCTGACCCGCGCCACTCTGAACAAGCGCCGGCCCGGCGGGCCGATGCCGCCGATCGCCGAGGTGTTCGAGGCGATCGCCCAGGCCAAGGTGGCGACCTCCGCCGCCGAGGCGCGGGACATGCACATCCTGCGGAAAGGCGACGGCATCACCATGAACCGCCGCCGCCTGCTGGCCGATGCCAAGGCGAAGGCGCTGAGCCTGGTGGAGGGCTATCAGCCGCCGGAGCCGGCAGTGCTGAACCTGCCGGGGCCGTCCGCCCGCGCCGCGCTGAACATGGCGGTGGAGGGCTTCGTCACCCAGGGCAAGGCGACCGCCTACGATGCCGTGGTGGCGGCGGAGGTGGCCCGCGTGCTGTCCGGCGGCGATACCGACATCACCGAGGAGGTGACCGAGGACAAGCTGTTGGCGCTGGAGCGGGAGGGCGAGATGCGGCTGTTCCGCAACGAGGCCACCCTGGCCCGCATCTCCCACATGCTGGAAACCGGCAAGCCCCTCAGGAACTGAACAGGAAGCGACGGCCGGCGGCGGGTATGGCCGCGGGCCGACGTCTCAAGGAGAACCCCGATGCCGACCTATACCGCCCCCGTGAAGGATCTCCGCTTCGTCCTGACCGACGTGCTGGCAATCCAGAACTACGACAACCTGCCCGGTTTCGCGGACGTGTCCGAGGACATCGTGAACGCGGTGCTGGAGGAAAGCGGCAAGTTCATGCAGGAGGTCGTGCAGCCGCTGAACCAGGTCGGCGATCGGGAGGGCTGCACTTGGACAGATGGCGCGGTGAAGACGCCGACCGGCTTCAAGGCGGCCTACCAGCAGTATTGCGAGGCGGGCTGGGGAAGCCTGACCGCCGACCCGGACTATGGCGGGCAGGGCCTGCCGCACGTGCTGGGCTTTGCCCTGGCGGAGATGATGAATGCGGCCAACATCGCCTTCGCGATGTATCCGGGGTTGAGCCACGGGGCCTACGAGGCCATCCACAAGCACGGCACGGACGAACAGAAGCAGCTTTATCTGCCCAAGCTGGTCAGCGGCGATTGGACGGGCACGATGAACCTGACCGAGCCGCATTGCGGCACCGACCTGGGCCTGATGCGCACCAAGGCGGAGCCGCAGGAGGATGGGACCTACCGGATCACCGGCACCAAGATCTTCATCTCCGCCGGCGAACACGACATGTCGGAGAACATCATCCACCTGGTGCTGGCGAAGATCCCCGGCGGGCCGGAGGGCATCAAGGGCGTCAGCCTGTTCATCGTGCCGAAGTTCCTGGTCAATGCCGATGGCAGCCTGGGCGAACGGAATGCCCTGGGCTGCGGCTCCATCGAGGAGAAGATGGGGATCCACGGCAACTCCACCTGCGTGATGAACTACGACGGTGCCACCGGCTACCTGATCGGGGATGCGCATCGGGGCATGCGGGCGATGTTCACGATGATGAACGCCGCCCGGCTCGGCGTCGGCATCCAGGGCCTGGGGGTGGCGGAGGCCGCCTACCAGAACGCCGTCACCTACGCCAAGGACCGGCTGCAGGGTCGCGCTCTGAAGGGCGCCGAGGCGCCGGAGAAGCCGGCCGATCCGATCATCGTGCACCCGGACGTGCGGCGCATGCTGATGAACATCCGCTGCTTCACCGAGGGCGCGCGCGCCCTGGCGTTGTGGACCGGCCTGCTGATCGACTTCGCGGCCGGCCATCCCGACCCGGAGGAGCGCCAGGCCGCGGAGGACCTGGTGGCCCTCCTGACCCCGATGATCAAGTCCTACCTGACCGATACCGGCTACGAGGCGGCGACCACCGCGCAGCAATGCTATGGCGGCCATGGCTATGTCCGCGAATGGGGCATGGAACAGTTCGTCCGCGATGCCCGGATCACCATGATCTACGAGGGCGCGAACGGCATTCAGGCGCTGGATCTGGTCGGGCGCAAGCTGCCGACCGGCATGGGACGGCTGCTGCGCCGCTTCTTCCACCCGGTCAGCCAGTTCATCGAGGACAATATGGCCGACCCGGTGATCGGCAAGACCTGCGTGATGCCGCTGGCGAAGGCCTTCGCCCGCTTCCAGGCCACCACGGCACAGGTGGCCGAGGCGGGGCTGAAGGACCCGAACGAGGCCGGCGCGGCCTCCTCCGACTATCTGCGCATGTTCGCCCTGGTGGCGATGGCCTATGTCTGGGCCCGGATGGCGAAGGTGGCGGCGGAGCGGCTGGCCGACGGCGGTGACGGGAACGGCGACGGCATCGACCGCGCCTTCCTGGAGAACAAGCTGAAGACGGCGCAGTACTTCATGGACCGGGTCCTGCCGGACACCGCGGCGCTGGGTCAGAAGATCCAGGCCGGTGCGGCAAGTATGATGGCGTTGGACGAAGCGGCGTTCTGAGAAACGCGCAGAATTCTGCCGTTTTCTTCACGCAGACCAAAGAGAGTCACACCAAATCGCCGGATCCGGGATGGCCGGATCGGCACGATCATCACCAGGAACGACCGGCAAGTACGACCGGCCAGGAGGAGGGAGCATGACCGAGAGGGAAATCTTCGCCGAGGAGCATGGCATTTTCCGCGACGCGGTGAAGAAGTTCTTCGCCAAGGAATGCGTGCCGCATGCCGAGGAATGGGACAAGGCCGGGGTCGTCAGCCGGGAGGCCTGGAAGAAGGCCGGCGCGGCAGGCCTGTTGTGCATGACGACGCCGGAAGAGTATGGCGGGGCAGGGGCGGACCGGTACTACTCCGCCATCCTGATCGAGGAACAGGCCTATGCCGGCCTGTCCGGCCCGGGCTTCTCCCTGCATTCCGACATCGTCGCGCCGTACATCTACAGCTATGGCAGCGAGGAGCAGAAGAAGAAGTGGCTGCCCCGCATGGCCAGCGGCGAAGTGATCACCGCCATTGCGATGACCGAGCCCGGCACCGGGTCCGACCTGCAGGGGGTGAAGACGACGGCGGTGCGCGACGGCAACGAGCTGGTGGTCAACGGTCAGAAGACCTTCATCACCAACGGCCAGAACGCCGACCTGGTGATCGTGGTGGCGAAGACCGATCCCAGCCAGGGCGCCAAGGGCATCTCCCTGGTGCTGGTGGAGGCGGAGCGCGAGGGCTTCACCAAGGGCCGCAACCTGGAGAAGCTGGGCCTGAAGGGCCAGGACACCTCCGAACTGTTCTTCCAGGACGTCCGCGTCCCGCCGGAGAACATCCTGGGCGAGGAGGGCAAGGGCTTCTACTACCTGATGAAGGAGCTGGCCTGGGAGCGGCTCCAGATCGCCATCACCGCGGTGGCGGCCTGCGAGAGCGCGGTGGAGCAGACGGTAGCCTATACCAAGGAGCGCAAGGCGTTCGGCAAGCCGATCCTCGACTTCCAGAACACCCGCTTCAAGCTCGCCGAGTGCAAGACCCAGACCCGCATCGCCCGGGTGTTCGTCGACGACTGCATCCGCAAGGTGGCGGCGGGCCAGCTGGACGCGGAGACCGGCGCGATGGCGAAGTACTGGTGCTCCGACCTGCAGAACCGGGTGATCGACGAGTGCCTGCAGCTGCATGGCGGCTACGGCTTCATGTGGGAATACCCGATCGCCCGCGCCTATGCCGATGCCCGCGTTCAGCGGATCTACGGCGGCACCAACGAGATCATGAAGGAGATCATCGGCCGCGCGCTCTGAGCGCGTCGACCGGTAGGGCCCGGCGCCGCAGCAGAGATGCGTGGCGGTGCCGGGCGAGCGAAAGGGAGCCAAGCCATGGCCGACGCATTCATCTATGACACGGTGCGCACGCCGCGCGGCAAGGGCCGCGCCTCCGGCAGCCTGCACGAGGTGACGCCGATCCGCCTGGCCGTCACCGCCCTGCAGGCGGTGCGCGACCGCAACGACCTGGATACCGAAGCGGTCGAGGACATCGTCCTCGGCGTCGTCTCGCCGCATGGCGAGCAGGGCTCCGACATCGCCCGGGTCGCCGCCATCGACGCCGGCTATGCGGAAACCGCCGCCGGCGTGCAGATCAACCGCTTCTGCGCCTCCGGCCTGGAGGCGACCAACATGGCCGCCGCACAGGTGATGTCCGGGCAGGCGCAGATGACCATCGGCGGCGGCGTGGAAAGCATGAGCCGGGTGCCGATGGGCTCCGACGGCGGCGCCTGGGCGATGGACCCGCAGGTCGCCTATCACAGCTATTTCGTCCCCCAGGGCATCAGCGCCGACCTGATCGCGACCAAGTACGGCTTCAGCCGCGACGATGTCGACGCCTATGCCGTGGAGAGCCAGAAGCGGGCGAAGAAAGCCTGGGATGAGGGGCGTTTCGCGAAGTCGGTGGTGCCGGTGAAGGATATCAACGGCCTGACCATCCTGGACCGCGACGAGCATCTGCGGCCCGACACCACGATGCAGAGCCTGGCCGCGCTGGACCCTTCGTTCACGTCCATAGGCGAACAGTTCGGCTTCGATTCCGTGGCGCTGCAGCGCTACCCGGAGGTGGAGCGCATCACCCATGTCCATCATGCCGGCAATTCCTCCGGTATCGTCGACGGCGCCGCCGCCGTCCTGCTGGGCAGCCGGGAAGCCGGCGAGCGGCTGGGCCTGAAGCCGCGGGCGCGGATCCGCGCCTTCGCCTCGATCGGCTCGGAGCCGACGATCATGCTGACCGGCCCGACCCCGGCGGCGGAGAAGGCGCTGAAGATCGCCGGCATGAGCCCCGGCGACATCGACCTCTACGAGCTGAACGAGGCCTTCGCCTCCGTCGTGCTGCGCTTCATGCAGGCGCTCGACATCGACCATGGCAAGATGAATGTGAACGGCGGTGCCATCGCCATGGGCCATCCGCTGGGCGCAACCGGCGCGATGATCCTGGGCACCGTGCTGGACGAGCTGGAGCGGACCGGCAAGGGCACCGCGCTGGCGACCCTCTGCGTCGGCGCCGGCATGGGCACCGCCACCATCATCGAGCGGATCTGAGGGGTAGGGCCATGATCGACTACGAGGTCGACGGCGACGGGATCGCCGTCATCACCTGGAACATGGCGAAGAAGCCGATGAACGTCCTCAACGAGGAGTCCATCGGCGCCTTCTTCGCGGCGGTGGAGAAGGCTGTCGCCGACGATGCCGTGAAGGGGGTCGTCGTGGCCTCCGCCAAGAAGGACTTCGTCGCCGGCGCGGACCTGGACAGCATCTTCGCCGTGACCGACCCGGCGGCACTGTTCCCCCGCCATATGGAGATGCAGAACCGCTTCCGCGGCATCGAGAAGGCGGGCAAGCCCTTCGTCGCCGCGATCAACGGCACGGCGCTGGGCGGCGGGCTGGAGATCGCGCTGGCCTGCCACCACCGCATCGCGGCCGACAATCCGAAGGCGCAGATCGGCCTGCCGGAGGTCACCCTGGGCCTGCTGCCCGGCGCCGGCGGCACCCAGCGCCTGCCGCGCATGATCGGCGTGCAGGCCGCCCTGCCGCTGCTGCTGGAGGGCAAGCGCCTGTCGCCGAAGGAAGCGCATGGCTTCGGCATCGTGGAGAAGCTGGTGGCGCCCGGCGACCTGCTGGCGGAGGCGAAGGCCTGGCTGAAACAGGCGAAGCCCGACGACGCGGTGAAGCCCTGGGACAGGAAGGGCTTCAAGATCCCCGGCGGCAAGCCCACCGAGGGGCGCAACCGCGACGCCTTCACCGCCGGCAACGCGATGCTGCGCGCACGCACCTACGGCAACTACCCGGCCGCGGTGAACATCATGTCCTGCGTCTACGAGGGCTGCACGATCGACATCGACGGCGGCCTGCGGGTGGAGAGCCGCTACTTCATCAACTGCCTGCAGACGGCGGAGGCGCACAACATGGTGCGCTTCTTCCATTCGATGACGAAGGCGAAGAACCTGGCCGCCCGGCCGAAGGCCGTGGACCCGTCGACCTATACCAGGGTCGGCATCCTGGGCGCCGGGATGATGGGGGCGGGCATCGCCTATGCGACCGCCATGTCCGGCATCGAGGTGGTCCTGCTCGACACCGACCAGGCCCATGCCGAAAAGGGCAAGGCCTATTCGGCGGGCCTGCTGGACAAGCGGGTCGGCCGCGGAAAGATGTCGGCGGCGGAGCGCGACGCGGTGCTCGACCGCATCACCGCGACCACGTCCTATGATGCCCTTGCCGGCTGCGAGATGGTGATCGAGGCGGTGTTCGAGGACCGCAAGATCAAGGCCGACGTGACCGCGAAGGCGGAAGCCGTGATCGGCACCGCCGCGATCTTCGCCTCCAACACCTCCACCCTGCCGATCACCGGCCTGGCGGAGGCGAGCAAGCGGCCCGAGAGCTTCATCGGCCTGCACTTCTTCTCCCCCGTCGACAAAATGCCGCTGGTGGAGATCATCATGGGCAAGGCGACCTCGCAGACCGCGCTCGCCCGGGCGATGGACTATGTGAAGGCGATCCGCAAGACGCCGATCGTGGTCAACGATTCCCGCGGCTTCTACACCTCTCGCGTGTTTGGCACCTATGTGAACGAGGGGCTCGCCCTGCTGGCCGAAGGGGTGGCGCCGGCCTTGATCGAGAATGCCGGGCGGATGGCCGGCATGCCGGTCGGCCCGCTGGCGGTCGCCGACGAGGTCTCCCTGGAGCTGGTGTCGAAGATCCGCAAGCAGACCAGGGCCGACCTGGGCGATGCCTATCGCGGCCATCCCGGCGATGCCGTGGTGGACAGGATGGTCGACGAGCTGCAGCGGCTGGGCAAGAAGGCCGGCAAAGGCTTCTACGACTACCCGGAGGGCGACAGGAAGCGGCTCTGGCCGGACCTGGCGCAGCACTTCCCGCCGGCGGCGACGCAGCCGGACGTGGAGGAGGTGAAGAAGCGCCTGATGTTCGTGCAGTCGGTGGAAACCGCCCGCTGCATGGAGGAGGAGGTCGTCACCGACCCCCGCCATGCCGATGTCGGCGCGGTATTCGGCTGGGGCTTCTCGCCCTCGCGCGGCGGCACGATCAGCCAGATCCAGTCGGTCGGGCTGCCGGCCTTCGTCAGCGAATGCGACCGCCTGGCCCAGGCCTATGGGCCGCGCTTCACGCCGCCGAAGCTGCTGCGCGACATGGCATCGTCGGGCGAGAGCTTCTACGCCGCCTGACCGGGCGGAAACCTGTACGGCGACGGGCGGCGGGGCTTGCGGCTTGCAAGTCCCGCCGTCTGCGCGTCAAACTGGCAGCAATATCCCAATCATGAACGCGGCCCCGGATCCGATGCGACCCGGTGGCGCGGATCGAAGGAGGAATGGCATGTCCCAGGCAGCCCTGGTGGAAACCCCCACCGTTCGCGAACAGGTCAGCCCCGAGGAATGGAAGATGCGGGTGGACCTCGCCGCCTGCTACCGCCTCGTCGCCTATCACGGCTGGGACGACCTGATTTTCACCCATATCTCCGCGCGGGTGCCGGGGCCGGAGCATCACTTCCTGATCAATCCCTACGGCATGATGTTCGAAGAGATCACCGCGTCTTCGCTGGTGAAGGTCGACATGGATGCCAACATCGTCATGGACACGCCCTACGGCATGAACCCGGCGGGCTTCACCATCCATTCCGCCGTGCACGGTGCCCGGCCGGAGGTGAACTGCGTCCTGCACCTGCATACCGACGACGGGGTCGCCGTCTCCTGCCAGGAAGACGGGCTGCTGCCGCTCAACCAGACCTCGCTCGCCGTCCGCCACGACATCGCCTACCACGACTATGAGGGCATCGCGCTGGACTGGGACGAGCGCGAGCGCCTGGTCGCCGACCTTGGCACCAAGAACATGATGATCCTGCGCAGCCACGGCACCCTGTCCTGCGGCGAGTCGGTGGCGGAGGCGTTCCTGCGCATCTTCTTCCTGGAGCGCGCCTGCGCCATGCAGATCAAGGCTCTGTCGGGCGGCCGCAAGCTGGTGATGCCGGAGGACACCGTGCGGGACGTGGTGACCCGGCAGTCCGCCGGCATCTGCAAGCTCGCCGACCTCAGCTGGACCGCGCTGCTGCGGATGCTGGACCGGAAGAACCCCGGCTACGCCGACTGAGGGCAGGGCCGCCCTACCAGTGCCGTCGCCCTCGGACTCGACCCGAGGGCCCATTCCGCAATCGGCAAGACGTATGAAACGCAGGCGGAATGGATCCTCGGGTCAAGCCCGAGGATGACGCCGGAGTAGGGCGACCCTACACCGACAGCGGGACCGCCATGCCTGCGCTCAGTCCGTTCTCTTGCGCTCCCGCGCCCAGGCCGTCGACCCTTCCGCCATGCCCTTGAATTTCGGGATCTCTGCCAGCGGTGCGACCAGCAGCGCCGTATCGTCGGGCAGTTGCCATTTGATCCGGTGGTAGAGTTTCGACCGGCTCAGCTCCGTCTCCACCAGGAACAGCCGCGGGTTGAGGGCGCAGATCTCGCCCTCCAGGTCCAGGCTGTCCCGGTCGACCCCGATCCAGGCAAGGAACAGGCTCATCGGCGTTCCTTTCGCTACCGCCCTACTCCGCCAGCAGGACCAGGATCACCGCGCTGAGGGTGATCACCGCCGCGAAGGTGGAGATCAGGATCGCGCTGGACGAGCGGCGGACATAGACCTCGTAGCCCTGCGCCATGATGAAGACGTTGGCGGCGATCGGCATCGCCGCCTGCATCACCGCAATCCCCATCAGGAAGGGCGGCAGGCCCAGCAGCAGCGCGATCCCCAGGGTGATCGCCGGATGCACCAGCAGCTTCAATGTGCTGACCGTGGCCACCTCCGGCTTTCCCTCCCCCAGCTTGCGTCCCGCCAGGGTGGCGCCCAGGGCGAACAGGGCGCAGGGCGCGGCGGCGTCGGCCAGCAGGTTGCCGAAGGTGGAGACCGGCACCGGCAGGGCCAGGCCGGACAGGCCGAAGGCCAGGCCGCAGAAGGTGGCGATCACCAGCGGGTTGCGGACGATGCCGCGGCCGACGTTCAGGAAGGTGCGGCCCAGGGCGGCGCGGTCGCCGCGGCCGGCCTGGATCAGGCCGCTGGTCAGCGGGATGAAGATCATCTGGTCGGCGGTCACCGCCAGCACCGCGGCCAGCAGCGCCTCGTCGCCGAAGGCGAGCGCGACCATCGGCAGGCCCATGAAGCCGACATTGCCGAAGGCGGAGCCCATGGCGAAGACCGCCGACTGGTCCAGCGCCAGCCGGAACAGCCGCAGCGCGACCAGGAAGCCGATGCCGTAGACGATGATCCCGGCGCCGGAATAGCTGGCCAGGAAGCGCCAGTCGAACGCCTCCCGGAACGGCGCCTCGGCGATCTTCATGAACAGCATCGCCGGCAGGGCGAACCAGAACACGAACTCCACAAGGCCGCGCACCGCCTCCGGCTTCAGCAGGGGGGTATGGCCGAAGCCGTAGCCGGCGAAGATCAGGCCGAAGAACGGCAGGACGATGTTCAGGAGCTCTTGCAAGCGATGCTTCCGGGCGCGGTGGCGGCGGGTGGGTGGGCGCCGCAGCGCGTACACCGCAATCGTCGCCGCTGCAACATCACCGCAACCGGCACAGCAGTTCGAAACGGTGTGCGGCGATGGTGGTGGCGATGAGGGCAAACCCGCCATAGCTGGCCAGGCTGGCTACAGCTACACCCTTGGCCCCCATCGGCGGGATCAGCGCCAGGTTGCCGAGGGCATTGGCCGACAGGGCCGCCAGCGACAGCCACAGCACCAGCCGCTGCCCCCCGGCATATTGCAGCAGCACCGCGCCCAGGCCGAAGCTGCCGATCACGAACTCCAGCACGCCGAGCAGCATCAGGATGTCGGCCGCTTCCGCATAGCCGCTGCCGAGCAGGGACAGGATCTGTGCCGGGAACAGCAGCAGGCCGGCCAGCAGCAGCCCATTGGCCGGGACCAGGACCGTGCTGGTCCAGAGGAACAGCCGGCGCCGGTCCATAGTCTCGGACGCGGTGCCGGCAATATGGCCGAGCAGCGGGGTCAGCAGGATCAGCATCGCCGCCAGCGGCAGGCCCATCGGCCGGATCACCCGCATCGCCCCGGCGAAATGACCGACCTCCGTCTCGTCCGGGGACAGGATTTCCAGCATCACAAGGTCGAGCTGGAACATGGCGCCGGCGATGATCGCGGTCACCATCATCGGCAGCGACAGGGCGATCCAGGTACGGACGTCGTACTGCCCGCGCTGCCCGACCCGGCGGCGGAAATGGCCCGGCACCAGCAGGAGATGCAGCACCAGCACCAGCAGGTAGCTCAGCGCCATGGCCAGGAAGATGTCGATCTCCGTCAGCTGCAGGTCGAGCGCATGGGCGGCGAGCAGGAACAGCAGAAGGAGTATCGGCGCGCCGATCTGCAGCGGCGCCACGGCGAACAGGTAGAGCTGGAAGCCGCGCAGCAGCCGCGCCGTGATCCGGGCGAGGGCCAGCAGCGGCACGATCCACAGCGCCACGATATAGGGATGCGAGCGCGCCTCCTCCGGCCCCAGGACCATGCCCACCACGCCGGTGTCGTGCAGCGCCTCCGCGATCAGGGCCGCGGTGATCGCCACCGCCAGGATCAGCGGCAGGAAGAACTTCAGGTAGCCGATGGCCGAGGCCGTGTCGCCCTGGCGCAGATATTCGGGCAGGAAGCGGGTGATCGACCGCTCCGAGCCGAGGAGGGCGATGTTCACGCCAAAGGCGAGCGCGGCCATGCCGACGACCATGTCGCCATAGTCCGCCGGCGCCAGCATGTTGGCGGTACTGACGGTGAGGCCGAACTGGATGCCGGCATTGGCGATGGTGAGCGCCAGGATGCCGGCGCACTTGTGCAGCAGGGCGCGCAGCGGCGGCAGACCGCCGGCCGCGCGCGCACCCTTGCCGGCGGGCTCAGTCGATCCGGATTCCATCTGTCCGGCTGCGCACCCAGTCCGGTGGCGGCACCGCCCGGCGCGCCTTCGCGTCGATGAAGACGCCGACCACATCGGTGCGGGCGATCGGGGCGCCGGTGGCGGCGTCTTCCATCACATGAACGAAGCGCCAGGTCTTGCGCCCCTCGGCCGCGGTCATGCCGGTGAACATGACGAAGGCGTCGCCGGCGCGCATCCGCCGGTCGTAGATCACCCTGTATTCCAGGGCGGCGCTGGACAGGCCCGCCTCCAGCAGCACCTTCGGGTCCAGCTGCAGACCCGTCATCAGGGCCAGGCCAGCATCGCTGAAGGCGTTGAAGTAGCGCTTCGTGGTGGCGGTGCCGTGCTGGTCGCAGTCCCAGGTGTTGACCACCCCGCGCAGGCTCTCCCGCATGCCGGGGAGCCGCCCGGCCGGCAGCTCCACCGGCCAGGGGGCGAGCAGGTCGGCGGCGTCCCCCAGGCTGTCCGCTGCGGCAAGGCCCGACAGGTCCTCCGGCCAGTCGCGCAGCGCCAGGGTTCCGGCATCGTGCAGGGCCATCTCCATCACGCAGTCGGTCGCCGGCGCGCCGCTGATCGCCTCCCGCATGCGGGCCAGCACCGTCGGTCCCCCGGTTCTGGCGGTCGTCGCAGCATCGGTCACCGCCACCTCGCCCAGGCGGAATTCCTTGCGGTACCAGACCCGCTGCCGGCGCGGGAACGGCGTGGCCGACATCTCTGCCAGGCGCGACGGCCCCAGGCCGCAGCGATGCAGCGCGTGGGCCGCCGCCTCGGCGAACCAGAGGGCGTAGTTCTGGACGTTCAGATGGCCCCACTGATCGCAATGCCAGGGATAGACATTGCCGGTCTGAGCGCGCTGGAGGGGCGCGGCCGGCGGATGGATCTGCATCGCCCCGGCGATCATGCGGCCGCCTCCGCCACCAGGTAGGGCTGCGCCAGGGCGACCACGTCGTCCGGCAGGTCCGTCGACCGGCGGGCGGCCAGGTCCATGCAGATGCACAGCACGCGGGCCTCGAACGCCAGCTCGCCGCTCTCGCCGTTCAGCAGGCGATGGTGCAGGCGAAGCTTCTTGCCGCCGATCCCGGCGATGCCGCTCTGCACGACGATCAGGGCGCCGGCCCGCAGCTCGCGGCGGAAATCATTCTCCTGGTGGACGGCCACCAGCCCCAGGTTGCGGCGCTCGATGGCCGGGCCGGCCATGTCGATCAGCCCCATCAGGGTGCCGAAGGCGTCCGAAATCCGGCCGATATAGAACTGCACGTTGAGGTGGCCGTAATGGTCGCACTCCCAGCCATGCACGCAGCCGCGGTAGGTCTCCACGTACCCTGTCACGTAGCCGTCCTGTCCTGATGATGTCACGTCGGAGGGAGGCGGATTGTTGCAGAGCGGGTGCGCCCAGTCGACCGCCCAGTCGACCGCACTGGCGACCGCACTGGCGACCGCAATGGCGACGGCCGCGGCGGCGCCACCGAACCGCTTTCACGGCCCGGCTCAATGGACTAACGTGCCGGCCATTCCATGCCGGCCCGCCAGGGGCCGCGGCCATTCGGGGAGACAGGACCGATGACACTCGACGAGATCACCGAGAAGATGCGCGAGCGCGTGGGCGCCGATTCCGGCCTGGGCGCGACGGTGAAATTCGATTTCGGCGAGGATGGGGTGATCTATGTCGACGGTGCCTCGACACCGAACACGGTGACCAACGAGGACAAGGATGCCGAGTGCACGATCAGGATCTCGAAGGAGAACTTTCTGAAACTGACCCAGGGCGAACTCGACCCGACCACCGCCTTCATGATGGGCAAGCTGAAGGTCGAGGGAAACATGGGCATCGCCATGAAGCTCCAGAGCGTCTTCAGCTGAGCGTCTTCAGCTGAGCGTCCTGGGCTGGGCCTCTCCGCCTGGGCCGCTTTGACAGCGGCGGGTCCTCAGGCGGCGGTGGCGACCCGGTCGCGGCCGCCTTCCTTCGCACGGTAGAGCGCCTGGTCGGCGGCCTCGATCAGTGCCGTCGGCGTGCCGTTCGGGGTCGGCCGCACCGTGGCGCAGCCCAGGCTGATGCTGACCGTGGCGCCTTCCTGCGGCGCGCAATGCGGGATCGCCAGCGCCTTCACCGCCTGGCGGACCCGCTCCGCCATGCCGAAGGCGCCGTCGGCGGGCGTGTTCGGCAGGACGATGGCGAACTCTTCGCCGCCATAGCGTGCCGCGAGGTCGGTGGCGCGGCCGCAGGACGCCTTCAGCACCTTCGCGATCTCCCGCAGCACGTTGTCGCCCGCGACATGGCCATAGCGGTCGTTGTAGCGCTTGAAGAAGTCGACATCGAGCATCAGCAGCGAGAGGTCCTGGTGGTTGCGATGCGCGCGCCGCCATTCGATCTCCAGGTACTCGTCGAAATGGCGCCGGTTGGCCAGCCCGGTCAGGCCGTCCGACTTCATCATCCGCTCCAGTTCCAGGTTGGCGGCCAGCAGCTGCCGCTGGCTGTCGCGCAGCGCGCGGAACGCCTCGTCGCGCTGCTGCAGCGCGACGTAGGAGCGGGAGTGATAGCGGATCCGGGCGACCAGCTCGATCGCGTCGGGGATCTTCACCAGGTAATCGTTGGCGCCGGCCTCGAACGCGGCGCTCTTCACCTTGGGATCCTCCTTCGTCGACAGGACCAGGATCGGCACGTCGCGCAGCACCGGGCTGGTGCGGTATCTCGGCAGCAGGGTCAGGCCGTCGATGCCCGGCATGATCAGGTCCTGCAGCAGGACCGTCGGCTTCAGTTCTTCCGCGACGTCCAGCGCCCGGCCGGCGTCGGTGCAGTAGTGCAAGCAGATATCGGGCTCTGCTGCCAGCGCACGCCGGATCGCCTCGCAGATCATCACCTGGTCGTCGATCAGGAGCACCATCGCCGACTTGTCGGCCGGCTCCACGATGCGATCGGTCCCGTCGGTGAGTTCCATCCTGTTCCTCGCGCAGCCGGTGTCTCGCCAGGCAGACTGAAGGCCGGTCCCAGGATCAGGCCAGCGCCTCGATCAGGCGCGGGGCGATCCCGGACAGCGGCAGAATCTCGAGCGCCGCACCCAGTTCGGCGGCCGCCTTCGGCATACCATAGACCGCACTGGTGGCCCGATCCTGCGCAATGGTCAAGGCGCCCCAGTCGCGGAGTTTCTTCAGTCCGCGGGCGCCATCCTGCCCCATGCCGGTTAACAGAACGCCAATGGCATCGCCGGGCCAGTTGGCGACGATGGCGTCGAAGAACACGTCGATCGACGGCTTATAGAAATGCTCCGCCGGCTCCGCGACGTAGGCCAGGCGCCCCGCCACGTCCATGGCCAGATGGTCGCTGGTGCCGGCCAGCAGGACGGTGCCCGGCAGCGGCACCTCCCCGGTCCGCGCCAGGCGGACCGGAATGGCGGAGGTCAGCGACAGCCAGTCGGCCATGTCGGCGGCGAAGACGGGATCCACGTGCTGCACCAGGACGATGCCCGCGGGAAAATCGGCGGGCAGGGACCGCAGGATGCGCTCCAGGCTGACCGGCCCGCCTGCCGACGCGCCGATCGCGACCAGATGCTGCCGGCCATGCCGCCGGGGCGGGACCGGGGACGGGGCCGCCCGCTTCGGCCGGCCGTTGCCGGTCAGCCAGGAGATGTTGTCGATCTTGCGCAGCAGGGCGGCGGCATCGGCGGCATGGCGGCTGCCCATGGTCGGGGTCATCACCACGTCGACGGCCCCGTGCCCCATCGCCCTGAACACCAGGCTCATGTTGCGGTCGACATCGGAGGTGACGATCAGGATCGGGCAGGGGGTCGCGGCCATGATCCGTCGGACCGCCTCCACGCCGTCGACCTCCGGCATCAGGAGGTCCATGAGGATGAGGTCGGGCAGCTCCTGCCGGCAGAGCGCGACCGCCTCGGCACCGTTCGTCGCGGTCCAGACGACGCTGTGCGCTCCATTCTGCGCCAGGGCCCTGCGGATCGCCTGGACGGCAAGGGGCATGTCATTGGCGATGCCGATTTTCATCGACGGCCCCGTGTCGCCGCCCGGGCGCCGGTCATTCGCGCGCCGCGCCGATCAAGCTCTGCACCGCATCGAGGAGTGTTTCGTCATGGAAGCCTGCCTTGGCGAGGTAGCGGTCGGCGCCGGCCTCGAGGCCGCGGCGGCGATCTTCCTCCCGATCCTTGTACGATACCACCATGACGGGCATCGATTGAAGCCGGTTATTGGCCCGCAGGCGGGTCACCAGCTCGATCCCGTCCATCCGCGGCATGTCGATGTCGGTGACCAGCAGGTCGAAGGGTTCGGACTGAAGCATGTTCCAGCCGTCCACGCCATCCACCGCCACCGACACGTCGTAGCCGCGACCGGCCAGAAGCTTGCGCTCCAATTCCCGGACCGTGAGGGAGTCATCTACAACCAGGACGCGCTTTCGGGCCGCCTCCGCCGGCAGGCCGCTGCCGAGCCGCACCAGGCTGCCGCCGGCGAGCACCTTGCCGATGCTGCCCAGCAGGTCGTCGACATCCAGGATCAGGACCGGGCGGCCGTCATCCAGCATGGCGCCGGCCGCCACGTCGCGGATCTTGCCCAGACGCGGATCGATCGGGACCACGACCAGGCTGCGCTCGCCCAGGAAACGGTCGACCGCGATGCCATGCAGGCCGTCGCCCTCGCCCAGCAGCACCACCGGCAGGCCGGCCGGGTCGACCTCGCCTGCAGGGCGCTGCAGCAGCTGGCCGGCGGACAGCAGCCCGACCTGCCGGTCGCCCTGCCAGAACTGCTGCCGGCCTTCCAGATACACGATCTCCGCCGGCTGCAGCCGGAGCATGCGTTCGATCCGCGACAGCGGGAAGGCATAGGCCTCGCCGGCGACCTCCACCACCAGGCTGCGGATCACGGACAGGGTCAGCGGCACCTGCAGGTGGAACCTGCAGCCGGCGCCCCGGGTCTGCGCGATCCGCAGGCTGCCGCGCAGCTGGCGCAGGTCGTGTTGCGCCGCGTCCAGGCCCACCCCGCGCCCGGACACGGCCGTCACCTCGCCGCGCAGGCTGAAGCCGGGCAGCGACAGGAAGGCCAGCAGTTCCTCCTCCGACATCTGCGCCGCCGCTTCCTCCGGCGCAAAGCCATGGGCTGTTACCGCGCCCCGCAGCCGGTCGAGGTCGATGCCGGCGCCATCGTCGCTGATCTCCACCACCAGGTCGCCGGCATGATGGCGCGCCTCCACCCGGATCAGGCCGGCTGCGGGCTTGCCGCGCGCCGTACGCAGCTCCGGCGCCTCGATGCCATGGTCGACCGCGTTGCGCAGCAGGTGGACGATGGGGGCGTCGAGGCGTTCCAGGACATCGCGGTCGACCGGGGTGGCGGCGCCCAGCAGTTCCAGCCGCACCTGCTTGCCCAGGTCCCGGGCGATGTCGCGCAGCATCCGTTCCCAGCCGGTCGATATGTCGGCGAAGGGACGCATGCGGGAGGCCAGCGCCGCGTCGTAGATCTCGCGGCTGCGCCGGCCGCCGGTCCAGGAGAAGTCCTCGAACGCCTCCAGATGCCCCTGCAGGATCTCCCGGCTTTCCGCCATCGCATCCCGCGTCTCCGCCAGCAGGGCCAGGGCGTCCTGCGTCCGCGCCGCCGCGGGCAGGGCCTCGCGCACGGCATCGAGCAGCCGCACGGCGCCGGCCTGGCTCTGCTTCAGGCGGTCCAGGGTGGCGCGCAGGCTGCCGACCTTCTGGAACTCCACCAGCGACTTGGCGGAAATGTCGAGCATGGCGTCCAGATGCGCGGCGGAGACCCGAAGCGCGCGGGCTGGCACCGGTCCCGCCTGGACTGCCTCAGGCTGCGCTTCGGCCGCCGGCGCCGGGTCGGGCGCGGGGGTCTCGGTCGGTGCGGTCGGCGATGCCGTGACTTCCGTGCCCGGGTCTGCGGTGCTCCCTGCCGGCAGCGTTTCCAGGCGCTGGACCAGGGCGTCGATCGCGTCGCCGCCGCCGCTGCCGGCATCGGCGATGTGCAGCAGGGCGTCGGTCCCCTGCAGCAGCGCGTCGATATGCGCCGCGCCCAGCAACAGCCGGCCCTCCTGTGCGGCGACCATGACATCCTCCATCGCATGGGCCAGCCGCACACCGGCTGCCAGATCGACGATGCGGGCCGCCCCCTTCAGGGAATGCGCGGCGCGCATGCAGGCCTCCAGCTGCGCCGGATCGGTCGGGCTGCGCTCCAGCGCCAGCAGGCCGGCATTGAGGACGCCGGCCTGCGCTTCGGCCTCCATGCGGAAGAGGTCCAGCATCGAGGCGTTCTGGAGGTCCTCCGGGTCGGTCATGCCAGGCTTCCTGCCAGGGCCCGCAGGAAGGCCGCATCGTCCAGCAGGGTGATGCTGCGTCCCTGCCGGCGCAGCACGCCGGCGGCGTAGCGACCGATGGGGCGGGCACCTTTGGCAGCCGGCAGGAGCGCCGCCACCGACACCGCCTGGATGCCGTCCACCTCGTCGACCGGGGCGGCGATGGCGCCGTCCTCGGCTGCCAGGATCAGGGTCCGCGGCACGATCCGCCGGTCGTCGTGCCGCAGCTCCGCCTCCGTCTCCGCAGTATCCAGGAAGCGGGCCAGGGAGATACAGGGGATCAGGGTGCCGCGCCGGTTGGCGACGCCCAGGATGGCGGCATTGCGCTGGTGCGGCAGGCTGTGGATGGCCGCTGCAGGGGCGATTTCCAGCAGGCTGCGCGGCGCCAGGCCGAGCCATTCCGCACCCACCCGAAAGACCAGCAGCCGGCGCTGCGCGCCGGGTTCCGCACCGGCGGTCCGGGTTGGGCTATCGTCCTGCGCCGCCTGTTCCGGCAGGCCGGCCGCGAAGCGGTCGAGCAGGGCGATGGCCGCCGCCGACTGGACCGGGCAGTTCCGGCAATGGATATGGTCGGCAAGCAGCGGGCAGCTCCGGTCGCCGGCGATGCCGATCCGGTTCCAGCAATCGTCGATCCTGGCCGATGCACCATCCGCCTGCATCACCCCTGCCTCCCGCGGTCGCGGCGGCCGCGATGCGCGGTCATCTGGGCGCCGGCCTCCGGATGGTCGGGCTGCAGGTAGAGCGCCTTGCGGTAGTAGCTGCGCGCCGTGTCCGCGTCATCCTGCGCGTCGTGCAGCAGGCCGAGCCAGTAGTACAGGTCGGCATCCGGTCCGCGACGGGCCAGGCTGGCGCTGCACAGCGACAGCGCCTCGCCGGTCCGGCCGGCATCGGCCAGGCTGGCGATGGCGGCAAGCTCTGCGTCCCGATCCTCCGCCGCCGACGGCGGCGCGGCCGGTCCCGCGCTCGCTGCATTGCCCGCGAAAGGTGGCGGGGCGGAGACGGGCCGCGATGCCGGCGCCGCAGGCACCGTCCTGCGGGCAGCGGGCGGGGGCGGCGTGGCCGCCGGTGCGGGGTGGCGGAAGGCGAAGCTGTTGGGCACCCCGACCGCGGCCATGCCGCAGAGGCTCAGCGACGCTGCCTCCGCCGGGCCGGCGAACAGCACGCCGTCGCGATGCAGCATGCGCCGCAGCATGCGCACCGCGCGCTGCTGGGTCGGCCGGTCGAAATAGATCAGCAGGTTGCGGCAGAACAGGAAATCGCAGGGCAGCTCACCGCCCATCAGGGTCGGGTCCAGCAGGCTGCCGCGGCGGAACCGGACCCGGTCGCGGACATGACCGGCGATCCGCCAGGCCTTGCCGTCGCGGATGAAATGCCGGCGCAGCACGGCCTGGGGCAGGTCGTCGCGGAAGGCGTTGCTGCCGTAGATGCCGGTCCCCGCGGCTGCCAGCGCCTGTGTGCTGACGTCGATCGCCTCGATCCGGAAGGCGTCCGCGAGGAGGCCGGCCTCCAGCAGCGCGATGGCCATCGAGTAGGGCTCCTCGCCGGTCGAGCAGGGCAGGCTGAGCAGGCGCAGCGGCGCCGAGCCGGGATGATCGTCGCGCCGCTCCCGCGCCAGCCGCTGCAGCAGGGCAAAGGAATCGGGATAGCGGTAGAACCACGTCTCCGGTACGACCACGGCCTCCACCAGGGCCTGGCGTTCCACCGCCGATGCCGCCAGCAGCGGCCAGTAGGCGGCCTCGCCGGCACAGCCGCGGGCTTCGCAGCGCTGCCGGATCGCGCTGTCGATCACCGAGGGGCCGATGCTGGCCGCGTCCAGGCCGATCGCGTCCTGCAGCAGGGCTTCGATCCTGTCGCTCATGCCGCCCTCGCCGGCCCGATCATCCCGCGTCCGCGTCCGGCGGGAACAGGATGTCGCGGACATCCGCCGGCAGCAGCCCGGCCACCTCGATCCGCTGCACCATGCGCGGCGGGGCGGCGCCCGGTTCGGCGCCGACCGCGCCCAGATAGCCGGCCGGGCCGGTCGTCAGGCCGGACGGGCCGAACCCGGCCTCGTCCAGCCGGCGGGTCTCGGTCGCCTGTTCCAGCACCAGCCCCAGCTGACGGCGCGGCGCACCCGGCTGCGGCTCATAGTCGACGATCGCCAGCCGGGTGCTGGCCCGGCGGGCGGCCGGCGGCCCGCCTTGCCGGACGGCCAGGTCGATCACCGGCACCGCCCGTCCGCCGCGGGTCAGCAGCCCGGCGATCCAGGGCGGCGCCTCCGGGACCCGCTTCAGCGGGCGCAGGGCGAGCACCTCCACGATTACCGAGGCCGGCAGGGCATAGCGGTCCCCGCCCAGGGTGAACAGCAGGTGCAGCCGGCCGCCAGGGCCGGTACCCCGGGTCGCAGCCGCGACCATACCCGCCTCACACCTTGAAGCGGGTGACGCCGGCACGCAGGTCGGTCGCCACCTGGTTCAGTTCCTCCATCGCGCGGCCCGCCTGGCGGATCGCCTCCGCGGTCTGGCCGCTGGCCTCGCCCAGCTGGGTCAGCGCCTCGTTGATCTGTTCCGCACCGGAGGCCTGCGCCTGCATGCCCTCGTTCACCGTCTGGATGCGCGGCGCCAGGGCTTGCACCTGCTGGATGATCTCCGACAGCTGGCCGCCGACCTGGGCCATCTCCGACAGGCCGCGGCGCACCTCCTCGGAGAACCTGTCCATGCCCATCACGCCGGCAGAGACGGCGGACTGGATCTCCCGCACCATCTGCTCGATGTCATAGCTGGCCACCGCGGTCTGGTCCGCCAGGCGCCGCACTTCCGACGCCACGACGGCGAAGCCGCGGCCGTACTCGCCGGCCTTCTCCGCCTCGATCGCGGCGTTCAGGGACAGAAGGTTGGTCTGGTCGGAGACCTTCACGATGGTGGTCACCATCTGGGTGATGTTGCCGGCCTTCTCGTTGAGGACGGCCAGCTTGCCGTTGACGGTCTCGGCCGCGGTGGTGACCTGGCGCATCACCTCCTCCATTCGCGCCAGGCCGTGCTGGCCGGAACCCGCCAGGACCGAGGTCTGCTCCGCGGTGCCGGACACCTCGCCCATGGTCTGCACCAGCTCGCGCGAGGTGGCGGCGATCTCGCGCGAGGTGGCGCCGATCTCCTTCGCCGTCGCCGCCGTTTCCGATGCCGTGCTCTGCTGCTGCTTGGCGGAGGCGGCGATCTCCGTCACCGAAGTCGTCATCTGGACCGCGGAGCGCTGCGCCTGCGCCACCAGGACGTTCAGCTCCTCCGCCATCTGATTGAAGCCCTGCTCGATCGCGCCGAACTCGTCCCTGCGCTGCAGGTCCAGGCGCACGGAGAGATCGCCGCCGCCCAACTGCTTCAGGGAGCGGACGATCGCGCCGATCGGCCGGGTCATCGCGCGCAGCAGCAGCAGCCCGCTGGCGATCGCCGCCAGAAGGGCCAGCACGGCCGAGACCAGAAGCGCGCCCTCGGTGTTGGTGATCGAGCGGTTGATGTCGTGGGTGGCGGCGTCGCCGACCGCCTCATTAAGCCTCAGCAGCTCGTTGAGCGTGGTGCGGCCGGTTGCCCAGCTTGGCCGCAGCCGTTCCGTGATGAAGCGCTCCGCGGCCGCCACCTGGTTTGCCCGCATCAGTGCCAGCCATTCGTCGTGCAGCGCCAGGTAGCGGTCCCGTGCGCCCTTGAATCCCTCGAGAAGGCGCCTGTCCTCGGCGGACAGGACTGTCGCCTCGTAGGCGCTGGTGGCGGCATCGAGCTGCTGCGCGAGGTTCAGGAAGATCTCCTGGTCGCTGCCGCTGCGCATCCGCTCCTCGCGATCGGCGAGGTCGACCATCAGAGACTGGGTCTCCAGCATATGGTCGACCCAGGCGGAGCGGATCGTCGCGGCCTGCAGCAGGCCCGGCAGCGAGACATTCTCGATCCGGTTCGCGTCCCGTTCGATCGCCGACAGGCCGAGATAGACGATCACGTTGGCCAGCAGCAGGATCGCCACGATGACGGCGAAGCTGGCGATGATCCTGACCCGGACGGTCACGTTCGACATGGCATTCCCCGCAGGCATGATGCGCCGCTCTGGGGGCAGAATGCGGGCTATATCCTTTGGGGACAATCCTGCGAAGGGCGGTCGGCCGGATCCGGTCGGCCGCCGCCGCGATCCGTCAGGCCACCAGAAGCGGCTCCGCCGCCGCCAGGGGCACAGGATCGCCGCCCAGCAGAAGGCTGGTGGCCTCATCCTCCCAGGCCAGGGCGGAGAGGCTGAGCGGGCGGGAGGCCTGCATGCGATGCTCCAGCACGAAGCGCGACAGCAGGAGGCGGCTTGCATCGCCCTGCGCCGCCGCCAATCGCAGCCCTTCCACTGCCAGCAGGGCGGCCGTGGTGGCGTGGTAGAGCTGCCCCGCGGCCAGGCGGCAGAACCGCTCGTTCTCCGGTGCGGCCGCTACCTCCTCGGCAAAGCGCACCGCCTCCGCGATGCCGTTGCCCAGCCGGGTGCGGAACTGCCCGGGCAGCCCCTGGGCGGCGTCCAACCGCTCCACCAGGTCGTCCCGCAGCGCCCGGTGCGCGCCGACCTTGCCGACCGCCCGCTGCACCGCATCCAGCGCGTTGATATTGCTGGTCCCTTCCCAGATCAGGCCCAGATGGGCATCCCGCACCAGGCGGGCATTGGGGAAATCCTCGATATAGCCGTTGCCGCCGCGGGCCTCCATCGCGCCGGTGGCGACGGTGACATTGTCACGGCAGGCGCGGTACTTCGCGATCGGCGTCAGCATCCGCAGAACGGCCTCGACGCCGGCATCCCCCTCCGGTTCGCCGGACAGGGCGGCGGCGTACATCAGGATCGACAGTGCCTGCTCCGTCGGCACCATCAGCTTCATCAACTGCCGGCGCTGCAGCGGATGCTCGATCACCGCGCGGCCGAAGGCATTGCGGTGGCGGCTGGCGGTCATCGCCTCGTTCAGGCAGCGGCGCATCATGCCGGCGGCACGGGTCAGGTGGGAGATGCGGCTGGAATTGACCATCACCAGCATCTGCTTCATGCCGCGGTCCAGTTCGCCCAGCTGGTAGGCGACAGCACCGTCGAACAGGATCTCGCCGCTGGGCATCGACCTGCTGCCCAGCTTGTCCTTCAGGCGCACGACGCGATAGGCGTTGCGGCTGCCGTCTTCCAGGAACTTCGGCATCAGGAAAAGGCCCAGCCCCTTGCCGCCGGGGCCGGCCCCTTCCGGCCGTGCCAGCAGCACCGCCACCTCCGCGTCGACATTGGAGCAGAACCATTTCTCGCCCCACAGCCGCCAGGCATCGCCGTCGCGGGTGGCCAGCAGCTCCGCGGCGCCGGCGTCGGAGCCGCCGACCTTCTCGGTCATGAACTGCGCCGCGCGCAGCAGCTCGTCGCGGTTCTGGGTCCACATCCCCGGCAGGTAGCGGTCGCGGATCTCCGCGCTGCCGAAACGGTCGACCAGCTCCGACGAGCTGTCGGTCAGGTTGATCGGGCAGAGCAGGCCGAACTCCGCCTGCGCGAACAGGTAGTGGAAGGCGTATTTCGCGATCGGCGGCATCGGCGCGGGCCAGTCCAGCACCCCGGCGCGGTGGCACATGGCATGGATGCCGAAGCGGCCGAAGCCGATCTCCTCCATCTCGCGATAGGCGGGATGCGCCTCGATCCATTCCTCGTCGCGGCCGAAGGCGTCGCGCGGATGCAGCACGGGGGTGTGGCGGTCGGCGATCGCCGCCAGTTCGTCCAGCCGGCCGCCGGCCAGCCCGCCCAGGTCCTGCAGGTGCGGCGCCAGATGCGTCCGCAGCGCCGGCTCCATGTACAGGTCCAGCAGTCCCTGCAGGCCGCGGTCGATGTCGTAGAAGTTCTGTCCCCGGCAGGTCGGCGCCAGATAGGCGGAGCGAGAGGCGGCGGCGCGGCGGCCCGCCAAAGTAGCTGCCTGGGCGCCCTGCTGCCCGCCGGTCAGCGCCTCGGCTGCGAATTGCTGGTTCATTGCATCTCCTCCTGCATCCGGCGCGCGCCTCTGGTGCCGCCTTTTGCCTGAGAGTAGGCTTGCATTCCAGGCCCGACAAACGACTTGTTCGGCCGCGGTATTGATCTAGACTCAAACCATGGCCTGGCGGAAGCTGCCCTCCCTTCATGGCGTTCGCGCGTTCGAGGCGGCGGCGCGCCACCTCTCCATCACCCATGCGGCCGACGAGCTGGCGGTGACCCCCGGCGCGGTCAGCCGTCATGTCCGCGGCCTGGAGGCGGAACTGGGCGAGCGGCTGTTCGTCCGCCATGCCGCGGGGCTGACCCTCACGGCTGCCGGCGCCGCGCTGGCGGAGGCGGCGCGCGACGGCCTGGATCGGATCTCGGACGCCGCCAGCGGCGTGCGCCTGCGGCGCTTCCGCCGGCTGTCGATCGGTGTCTACGGCTTCTTCGCCTCGCGCCTGCTGCTGCCGCTCTGGCCGGACCTGGCACGGCGGCATCCCGATCTGGCGGTCGACCTGCACACCAGCCTGAACCCGCTGGACCTGCTGCCCGGGCGCTACGATGCGGTGATCGCGGTGTCGGATGCCGTGCCGCGCCCCGGGCTGGTCAGCCGGCGGCTGGTGCCGATATCCGCCGTGCCTGTCTGTGCGCCCGGCTGGCTGGAGCAGGGCCCGCCGGACTTCGCGGCGGTGCCGCTGCTGCACTCCCGGGCGCGGCCGGAGGACTGGCCGCGCTGGCTGTCCCATGCCGGTTTCCGCAATGTCGACGTGCAGGGTGGCAGCAGCTTCGAAAGCATCGGCATGGCCATGGATGCCGCCGCCGCCGGCCTGGGCTTCGCCATCGCGATCGAGGCCCTGCTGGCGCCGGACCTTGCCGGCGGGCAGGTGGTGGTGGCGCATCCGGTGGCGCGTCCCACCCGGCGCCATTTCGTGCTGCAGCACGAGGCACGGCTGACCGGCGACCCGGCCCTGGCCACGTTTTCCGCCTGGCTGCAGGACCGGATCGCGGAAGGGCCGGGATCCTACCGGCTCGACCAGGCGCGGGCGGCCGGCTGACGCGGCGCCGCCAGAACATTTGCCGCCAAGTCATTTGTTGGTGCGCGCCGTCAGGGTTGCCGTCATTCTGGCCCGTCCCTCGGTATTCAGACAGGAAGCGATGCCACCACAGAAGACAACCGGACCGCAGGACAGTGAATCGCGGCCTGGGCAGTCCCCGGCCCGGACGGCCGCTCGGAAAGCGATCTGGCGGCTTGCCGGCCGGATCGGGCGGCTGGCGTCCGGTCCGCGGGACGGCGGTGGGCTCGACTATCGCCAGCTGGTCGAGCAGGCGGTGGACGGCATGTTCGTCGCCACCGCGGAAGGCCGCATCGTGGAGGTGAATCCCGCAGGCTCCGCCCTGTTGGGCATGACCCGCCAGCAGGTGCTGGCCAGCGGCTTCGCCGACCTCGTCGCGATGGCGGAACTGGAGCGCGTCGCGCCGCTGCTGACCGACCTGGCGCGCGGCCAGGTGCATCGCGCCGAATGGCAGTTCCTGCGCAAGGACGGCTCGAGCTTTGTCGGCGAGCTGGCCGGACGGCGTCTCTCCGAGGGGCAGGTCCATTTCATCCTGCGCGACATCTCCGAACGCAAGGAAATGGAGGCGGCGCTGCTGGAGGGGGAGCGGCGCTTCCGCACCCTGGCGGACAACATCTCCCAGTTCGCCTGGATGGCCGACCCGCAGGGCTGGATCTTCTGGTACAACCGGCGCTGGTACGACTATACCGGTACAACCCTGGAGGATATGGAGGGCTGGGGCTGGCGGAAGGTCCACCACCCGGACCATGTCGACCGGGTGGTCGCCCGCATCCAGCATTCCTGGGACACCGGCGAGCCGTGGGAGGACACCTTCCCGCTGCGCGGCGCAGATGGCCGCTATCGCTGGTTCCTGTCCCGTGCCCTGCCGATCCGCGACGGCGGCGGCCGCATCGTGCGCTGGTTCGGCACCAATACCGACGTCACCGAGCAGCGCGAGCGCGAGGAGCAGGTCCGCCTGCTGCTGCGCGAGGTCAACCACCGCTCAAAGAACCTGCTGGCCGTGGTGCAGGCGGTCGCACGGCAGACCGCGGCGGCCGGCGGCACCGACTTCATCCACCGCTTCGAGCAGCGCATCCAGGGCCTGTCCGCCAGCCAGGACCTGCTGGTGCGCCAGGAATGGCGCGGCGTGCTGCTGGAGGACCTCATCCGCGCCCAGCTCGCCGCCTTTGCCGACCTGATCGGTCCGCGCATCCGGCTGTCGGGGCCAGCGGTCCTGCTGACCGCGACCGCCGCGCAGGCCTTGGGCATGGCCTTGCATGAACTGGCCACCAACGCCGGCAAGTACGGCGCCCTGTCGAACCAGGCGGGGACGGTCGAGGTGGGCTGGGACCTGCTGCCGGCGACCGAAGAGGCCGAGGATCGCAGTGGGGCGGATCGCAGTGGGGCGGATCGCAGTGGAGCGGATCGCAGGGGGGCGGCCCGCGACGGGACGGACGGGGCGGGGGCTGGCCCTCGCCTGTCGGTGCGATGGCAGGAGCGGGGCGGGCCAGCCGTGACGCCACCCAGCCGGCGCGGCTTCGGCTCGATCGTCCTGGACCGCATCGCCAGGCAGATGCTGGGCGCGGATGTGGCCCTGGATTTCGCGGCCGACGGTTTCGCGTGGCGCATGACCTGCACCGACGGGCGCGCCCTCGCGGCGCATGCCGGACTGCAGGCAGATGCCGGCGGCGTCATGCCCGCCGCTGCCGCACCGCCCGGGCGCCGGGTCCTGGTGGTCGAGGACGAGGCCCTGGTCGCCTTCGAACTGGCCGGCGCGCTGGAACAGGCCGGCTTTGCCGTGGTCGGCCCGGTCGCCCGCGTCGACCAGGCGCTGGCCCTGATCGAGACACCGGGCTGCGACTGCGCGGTGCTGGACATCAACCTGGGCAGCGAGATGGCGGACCCGGTGGCGGCGCGGCTGACCGCCTGTGGCCTGCCCTTCGTCACCGTCTCCGGCTATGCGCCGTCGCAGCAGCCGGCCGCCTTCCGCGGCGCCCCGTTCCTGCCGAAGCCGGTCCAGCTGCCGGCCCTGACCGCGGAACTGGAGCGTCTTCTGGCAGGCCAGCCGGGCCGCGCCGGGGTCTGATATCCCCAGCCGCCGCCCCGCTGGTGCGCGGCGTGGATACATATAATAAAACGCTACACCTTATATTGAAATTGCCCGGCGGGGCGGCTATGACGTCGGGGAAGACGAGGGCAGGAGCGTCCGACGTGGCACAGGACACCACCGTATTGCAGACCGTCAGCCGGGCCGTGGCGGTGCTGCGCTGTTTCGAGGGCGGCGCCGTCGACCTGTCCCTGGCGGAGCTTGCCGCCCGGATGAAGCTCAACAAGGTCACCGTCCTGCGCCTGGCCCGCACCCTGGCGAAGGAAGGGCTGTTGATCCACGATTCCCGCACAGGCCTGTACCGCCTGTCGTTCGGCTGCATCGGGCTGGCCCGCAAGCTGCTGGATCGCGACGGCCTGTTCGAATGCGCGCAGCCTTTCATGGAAGAGGCGCGCAGCCGCACTCGCGAGACGGTCTGCCTGATCGTCCGCGAGGAACTGGACCGGGTGACCACCCACAGCCTGCCCTCGATGCAGCCGGTGCGCTTCGTCCTGGAGGTCGGCGACCGCCGCCCGGTCCATCTGGGCGCCGCGGGGCAGTGCCTGCTGTCCGCCCTGCCTGACGACCAGCTGGACGTGATCCTGCGGCGCATCGACGAACGGCCCGCGGCGGAGCGCGAGACGGCCGGCGGCCGCACCGTGTCCGGCGCGGAGGTCCGCGAGCGGATCGACCGGGTGCGACGGCAGGGCTGGGCGATCGGGCGCCAGGAATGGTCGTCGGAGGCGGCGGGCGCGGCCGCGCCGGTCGTGTCGCCGGATGGCTCGGTGAACGGCGCCATCAGCATCGTCATGCCGATCTCGCGCGCCACGGACGCCTACATGGAGCAATGCGCCGCCGCCGCACGGGAGGCGGCGGAGAAGACCTCTGCCGAGCTTCGGCGGCAGCACCAGTAGGGCCGTGGGTCGAGGCGGAACGGGCAGGCGGCGGATGAGCGAGCGCGACGGCGACGACGGCGAAAGGGCGGGTGCACGCCAGCCGCTGCATGGCCTGCGGATCCTCGACATTTCCACGATGATCGCGGCCCCCGTTGCCAGCACCCTGCTTGCCGATTTCGGTGCCGAGGTGGTCAAGGTCGAGCTGCCCGGGGTCGGCGACACGATGCGCCAGCTGCCGCCGCACAAGGACGGCGTGCCCCTGTGGTGGAAGGTGACCAACCGCAACAAGAAGGGCATCACCCTCGACCTGCGACAGGCAGAGGGCCAGGAGGTGTTCCGCCGGCTGCTGCCGCAGTTCGACGTGCTGACGGAAAATTTCCGCCCCGGCACCCTGGACCGTTACGGCTTCCCGCGCGAGGTGCTGCGGGCGCTGAACCCGAAGCTGGTGATCCTCCGCCTCACCGGCTACGGCCAGGACGGGCCGCTTGCGAGCCGGCCGGGATTCGCCCGCATCGCGGAGGCCTATTCCGGCTTCACCGCCCTGTGCGGCGACCCGGACCGGCCGCCGCTGCATCTTGGCTATCCCGTTGCCGACGGCGTGGCCGGCCTGTTCGGCGCAATCGGCATCCTGATCGCCTGCTACCGCCAGAAGGCCGATCCGCAGGCGGCGGGCGAGGAGATCGACCTGTCCCTGGTCGACGCGATGATCCGGATGCTGGAATTCTCGGTGATCGAGGTCGATCAGCTCGGCACCGCGCGGCGGCGCTCCGGCAACCGCAGCCAGTATGCCGGGCCCAGCAACATCTACCGGACCCTGGACGGGCGCTGGTTCTCGATGAGCGCCTCCGCCCAGCCGGTGTTCGAGCGGCTCGCCCGGGCCATCGGCCGGCCCGAGCTGATCGGCCATCCCGACTTCCGGGACAACCCCGCCCGGGTACGCAATGCGGAAGCGCTCGACCTGATCGTCGGCGGCTGGATCGCGGCCCGTGACGAGGCGGAGGTCCTTGCCGTCTTCGAGCGCGAGGGCGTCTCCGGCGGGCCGGTCAACGATGCCGCCGACGTCTGCCGGTCGGAGCATCTGCGGCAGCGGCAGTCCTTCGTCGAAGTGGAGGATGCCGAACTGGGCCGGGTCACGATGCAGAACGTGGTGCCGAAGATGCGCCATGCGCCCGGCCGGGTCGCCTGCACCGGGCCGGGCCTGGGACAGCATACCGACGAGGTGCTTTCCGCCATGGCCGGCCTGACCGGCGAGGAGATCGCGCGGCTCCGTCGAAAGCGGGTCATCTAGCGCGTCGAGTGCCCTCCGGCCGCGTCCCGAACCGGACTCCCCTGCCTGCCATTGCCGTCCCGCGCCACGGATCGCGTCTCGTCCCGACCTCCGTCCGGCAGTGCCGTCGGCCGGCTCCTTGACAGCCGGGAAGGTCGAATCTTAGACTTACACATAATGTATCGATTAAACATATAATGAAACGCCAATCGGGAAAGCGGCAGGCCGGCTACGGCCCGCCGGGGCGCTCCGGTCGGAAGATGCTGCTGTGGGGGAGGGGTTGCGGGTGAAGCAGGTGCTGATGCGCGTTCCGGAAGCGACGGCGGCGCTCGCCGTCTCCGGCATCGCGATCTACACCGCCGCGTTCGGCGTGCTGGACGAAGCCCTGCTGCGCGGCGGAACCATCGCCCTGGGGCTTTTCGTCGTCGTCTTCGCTTCCCTGGTCCGGGAGCCGGGGCAGCCGCGTCCGTCGCTGCCGCGGATCCTGGCCGATGTCGCCCTGCTCGCCGGCACCTGCCTGGCGATCGGCAACTTCTTCGTCCTGTACGAGGACCTTCAGACCGGGCTCTTCGTCCTGTCGGACTTCGACCTTGCCAGCGCCTGGATCGGCCTGGCCGTCATCCTGGAAGCCACCCGCCGGCTGTTCGGCCTGCCTTTGTTCCTGGTGGCGGCGGCGGCGCTCGCCTACTGCATCCTGGGAAACCACCTGCCCTGGGTGCTGCAGCATGCCGGCTTCTCGGTCGAACAGACCCTGTCAACGATCTGGTTCAGCTTCGACGGCGTGTTCGGCCGCGCCATCGCCGTCGTCACCGGCTTCATCCTGATCTTCATCGTCTTCGGCGCCGTGCTGGAGGGCATCGGCGCCGGCGAGAGCGTGCTGAAGATCGTCTTCCGCCTGACCGACAGGCTGCGCGGCGGCCCCGCCTATGCCGCCGTGGTGTCGAGCGCGGTGTTCGGCACCCTGTCCGGCAGCGTCGCCGCGAATGTCGTCGGCACCGGCACCTTCACCATCCCGATGATCAAGGCACGCGGCTTCTCCGCCCGCTTCGCCGGCGGGATCGAGGCGGCGGCCTCTTCCGGCGGACAGATCATGCCGCCGGTGATGGGCGCGGTGGCGTTCATCATGGCGGATGTCACCGGTATTCCCTACCTGACGATCTGCCTCGCCGCCCTGGTGCCGGCCCTGTTCTACTACGGCAGCCTGTTCCTCGCGGTCGGCATCCAGGCGGCGAAGCTGGGCATCGAACCGACCGGCGGTCAGGGCCGGGCGCCGATCACGCCTCTGGACTGGCGTCTGTCCGGCGCGCTGGTTCTGGCGCTGGCGGCCGTCGTCTATCTCCTCGTCGCCGGCTACAGCCCGGCCCTGGCGGGGCTGGCCGCCGTCGCCATCGCCTTCGCCGCAGGTCTTGTGCTGAACGGCACACTGCGGCGGCAGCCGATGCGCCTGCTGCACATCCTGGTCGCGGCCGGCCGCAGCTGCGCGGTGATCATCATCGCGGTGGCGGCGATCGGGATCGTGATCGGCGCCATGAACATGACCGGCCTGGGCCTGCGCTTCGCCAGCGCGATCCTCGCCGTGTCGCAGAACGACATCCTGCTGGCGCTGGTGCTGATGATGGCCGGCTGCCTGGTGCTGGGCATGGGCATGCCCACGGTGCCGGCCTATCTGATCATCGTCCTGGTGATGGGGCCGGTGATCGAGGAGATGGGCTTCTCCACCCTCACCGTGCACCTGTTCGTGGTCTATTTCGGCGTGCTTTCGTCGGTCACCCCGCCGGTGGCGATCGCCGCCTTCGCGGCGGCGCCGATCAGCGGCTCGAAGCCGATGGAGACGGCCGTGTCGGCGCTCCGCCTGGCGATGGCCGGCTTCGTCATCCCCTATTTCTTCATCTTCAACCCGTCGATCACCCTGGTCGACGGCTACAGCCTGCCGCTGTTCGCCTGGGCGGCGGCGCGCCTGGCCTTCGCGCTCTGGCTGCTCGCCACCGGCCTGCTGGGCCATGAGGGCGGCCCGCTGCCTTTGTGGCAGCGCGTACTGCGCCTGGCCGCCGCTCTCGCCCTGATCTCGCCGCTGGCGGAGTTCGCCGGTGCCGGGCTGCTGGCCGGCGCTGCCTGCATGGCGGTGCAGCGATGGCTGCGACCAGGCCGGACCCCGTCGCGGCAGACGCGGCTCGGCGACCATCCCTGACCGGGCAGGACAAGCAGACGCAAGCAGACAAACCAGGAGGAAAAACCGATGAGATACGTCCCGAGACTGAGGTCCACCGCCGCGGCGCCCGTGGCCGTCATGCTCGCCGTCGCGCTTTTCGCCGGCCTGTCGCAGGCCGCGTCGGCGAAGGAGTTCCTGCGGATGGCGACCCTGGGGCCGGGCACCACGCCCTACATGCTGTCGACGATGTTCGCCACCGAGGTGAACCGCCGGATGGACGGCAAGGAGATCCAGGTCAACGCCACGGGCAAGGGGACCCAGCACGCGATCGAGGCGGCGAAGGGCGATCTCGATATCTTCGTCACCGCGGCGATCGTGCAGCGCCTGATGTCGTCCGGCAGCGCCATGTACGCGAAGGTCGACGGCGCGCCGGAAATGGCAAAGAAGCTGCGGCTGATGTTCATGTTCCCCGCCGGCATGTACCATTTCGCCGTCTATGAGGATTCCGGCATCAAGACGATGAAGGACCTCAAGGGAAAGAAGGTGTTCGTCGGTCCGAAGGGGTCAGCCATCAACAACGTGGTGAAGGCGATCATCAAGGCGACGACCGGCTACGAGGCCGGCACCGACTACGATGCGGTGGAAGTCAGCTTCGATGCCGGCGGCGCCGCCTTCCAGGACCGCAGGGTGGACGTCTATGCCAATGTCACCAACCCGCCGAGCCCGGTGCTGTCGCAGGTGGCCCTGTCCAACGAGATCCGGCTGCTCGACCTGGGCGACATCTCCGGCAACGAGGAGATGAAGAAGCTCTATGCCAACCGCCCGGGCCGCTATATCGACAGCATCCCGGCCGGCATCTACGGCAAGAACCAGGTCAACGAGCAGGACGTGCCGACCCTGGGCGCCTATATGGGCATCGCGACCCGGGAGGGCCTCTCCGACGAGGATGTCTACCGCATGTTGCAGATCTTCTGGGATGCGGTGGAGGCATCGAAGAGCCAGGCGCCCTGGCTGGCGGAGATCACCATGGACAAGGCCTTTGCCAGCGCCAACATGCCGCTGCATCCGGGGGCCGTGCGGTTCTACCGCGAGAAGGGCCTGGAGATCCCGGCCGCGCTGCTGCCGGCGCAGTAGGCCCCGCCGGAATGACCGCGTCCGAAGCCGCCGTCTGCAGGGCAGGGTTTCCCGCCCTGCAGGGGCTGCTGTCCGGCTATGTCGCCGACGGACGGCTGGCGGGCGCGGTCGCCGCGGTGATCGATCGCACCGGCCTGCGCTGGCAGGCCGTTGCCGGTGTGCAGGACGTGGACAGTGCGGTGCCGATGGCCTGGGATTCGGTCTTCCGCATCTATTCGATGACCAAGCCGGTCACCAGCATCGCGGCGATGATCCTGTGGGAGGAGGGGCGCTTCGCCCTCGACGATCCGGTGGCCGACTGGCTGTCGGCCTTCGCCGCGCCGCAGGTGCTGCTGCCCGACGGCAGCACCCGGCCCGCTGCCGGTCCGGTCACCGTCCGGCACCTGCTCAGCCATACCGCCGGCATGACCCTGCCGGCCTTTGCCGAGGATGCCCTGGTGCCGCTCTATCTGGCCAACGGCCTGGACGGTATCCGCAGCACCCCGCCGCTCGCGGCGGCCGTCGACCGGCTGGGGCGGATGCCCCTGCTGTTCGATCCGGGCACGAGGTGGCGCTACAGCATGGCGACCGACGTGGTCGGCCACCTGGTCGAACTGTGGAGCGGCCTGCCGTTCGAGGATTTCATCGACCGTCGGATCCTGGCGCCGCTGGGGATGTCGGAGACCGGCTTCCGGGTGCCGGCCGGTGCGGCCGGCCGCCTGGTCACCACCTATGCGGTGGCGGAAGGCCGGCTGGGGCCGGCCATCGACCGGGGCGCCGACAGCGCCTTCCGCGCTCCGCCCGCCTATATCTGCCCGGCCGGCGGGCTGGTTTCCACCGCGCCCGACTATCTGCGGCTGATGGCGATGCTGCTGCATGGCGGCAGCCTGGACGGTGTGCGGATCCTGCGGCCGGAGACGGTCGCGCTGATGCACCGCAACCAGCTGCCCGGCGACATGGCGGCGATGGGGGCGGGGGATTTCAACGGCGCCAGCTGGACCGGCATCGGCTTCGGCCTGGGCTTCAGCACCGTGCTCGACCCGGTGCGGGCCGGCCTGCCGCCCGGCGCCGTCGACTATGGCTGGACCGGTGCGGCGGGCACCGCCTTCCTGGTCAATTCGGAGGCCGGCATCGCCGCCCTGCTGCTGGCGCAGTACATGCCGTCGCGCGCCTATCCGCTGCGGGCGGAGTTCCGGCAGGCGCTCTACAGCGACCTGGCGGAGGGCGCCGCCTGACCGGCCCTACCCGACCTGCCGCTCCTGGTTCGCCCAGTAGCGGGCGCGCAGCGCCTTCTTGTCGGGCTTGCCCAGCGCGGTGACCGGGATCTCGGTGGCGAACTCCACTTCCTTCGGGGCGTAGACGCCGCCCTTGCGGTCGCGGACGAAGCGGATCACCTCCTCCTCCGACAGGTCGGAGCCGGGACGGGGCACGACGATGGCCTTCACCATCTCCCCCCATTTCTCGTGCGGTACGCCGATGATCGCGGCCATCGAGACGGCGGGGTGGGTGGTCAGCACATCCTCGATCTCGCGCGGATAGACGTTGAAGCCGCCGGAGATGATCATGTCCTTGGCGCGGTCGACGATATAGAGATAGCCGTCTTCGTCGGCGCGGGCCATGTCGCCGGTATGCAGCCAGCCATGGGCCAGGGTCTTCTCGTTCTCTTCCGGCCGCTTCCAGTACTCGTCCATCACCAGGGGCCCGCGGGCGCAGATCTCGCCGACCTCGCCCTGCGGCACCTCCCGGCCCGCCTCGTCCAGGAGGGCCACCTGAACGCCGATCACCGGCATGCCGCAGGAGGCGAACAGGTGCGGCCGCGCCGGATCGTGGTCCGCCTTGCGCAGGGCGGTGATGCAGTTCGGCACCTCGGTCTGGCCGTAGAGCTGCATGAAGACCGGGCCGAACACCTTCATCGCCTCCACCAGGCGGGTCGGTGACATCGGCGCCGCGCCGTAGATCATCAGCTCCATGCTGGACAGGTCTGTGTCGGCGATCTTCGGATGGTCCAGCAGGACGTAGATCATCGTCGGCACCAGGAAGGCGACGGAGATCCGCTTCCTCTCCAGGCAGTCCAGGAAGCCCGCCGGATCGAAGCCCGGCTCGATCACGAAGGTGCCGCCCTGGTACAGGGTCGGCAGCCAGAGCACGCCGGAGGCATGGCTGATCGGGGTGGCCGCCAGGGTGCGGATCTCGGCCGGCCACTCCCATTCGGCGATCATGATCATCACCGCCGCGACGAAGGACCGGTGGCGATGCACCACCCCCTTCGGCCGGCCGGTGGTGCCGCCGGTATAGGCGATCCAGACCACATCGTCGGGTTCGCCCTCCACCGTGACCGGGCCGGCGGCGAAGCCGTCGGACGCGGGCCAGAGGGCGGTGCCGAACGGGTCCTTCGCGTCCGGGTCGGCATCATAGGTGAACAGATGCTTCAGCCCCGGCACCCGGGCGGCCAGGGCGCGGCCCTTCTCGGTGAACTTGCGCTCGTCGACGATCAGGCCGGCGACTTCGGAATCCTCGAGGATGAAGGCATGGTCGTCCTCCGACCCCAGCGGGTGCAGATAGGTGATCCGCATCCCCATGATCGCCGCGGCGGTGGTCAGGATCATCGCTTCCGGCCGGTTGGCGGTGAGCTGCGCCAGCCCGTCGCCGCGCTTCAGCCCCGCCGCCTTCAGCGCCTGGATCACCTGGCTGACCCGCTGCTCGACCTCCCGGTAGGTCCACTGCCGGTCCAGATAGTCCAGCGCGACCCGGTCCGGATAGCGCCGCAGCGCCCGCAGCGCCAGGTCGCCGAAACGGCAGTACTGATAGACCTCGGCAGGGCCCATGGTGCGAACTCCTCGATGCGGGCCCTACCGCGGGGTGGGTGGGCCTGAAACGGATGGCGGTGTTGATCGGGACACGCTCCCCGGTGCCGTCGCCCTCGGACCTGACCCTACGGCATTCACACATCTCGTCAGGGAGCCAAATCAGCCCTGCGGTCCTCCCTTTTTGCCGTCATCCTCGGCCCCCGAGCCGAGGATCGTGGCAAGGCGGCGAAGCTGCGCGGCCTCCCTGTCCCGTCAGGCCCCTCGGGTCAAGCCCGAGGGCGACGGCAGCAGGGAGGCGTGTCGAAGAGAAGAGATATGTGAATCCCGTAGGGCCTGTCCCGAGGGCCGCGACGGATCCTTGCCGTTGCTGATCGGCGTCGTGGCGCCGCCGGCGCTGGGGCCCTCGGGTCAGGCCCGAGGGCGACGGCAGATGGGGTGAAGCGGCACGTGTGAAAAGGAGGCCGGACGCCTCAGTCGCTGCCGGCGGCCTGCTTCTTGGCGGCGTCGTACTTCGCCTGCTCCTCGGCCACCAGTTCCTTCTTGGACAGCTTGCCGATCGGTGTCTTCGGCAGCTCCGGCCGGATCTCCAGCGCGGTCGGCATCTCGTGCCGGCCGAGCTTGTCCTTCAGGAAGGCCTGCAGCTCCTCCAGGGTGAAGGGGGAGGAGCCGTCGCGCAGCTTCACGAAGGCCTTGGCCGACTGGCCGCGATAATCGTCGGGGATGCCGATAACGGTGCATTCCGCCACGTCGGGATGCTCGTAGATCGCCTCCTCGATGTTGCGCGGATAGACGTTGAAGCCGCCGGACAGGATCATGTCCTTCATCCGGTCGACGATGAAGATGTAGCCGTCCTCGTCCATGTAGCCGACATCGCCGGTGTGGAAGCGGCCGCCCTTGAACGCCTCCTCCGTCGCCTCGGGCTTGTTCCAGTAGCCCTTCATGATGTTCGGCCCGGTGATGCAGATCTCGCCGCGCTCGCCCTGCGGCAGCACCTTCAGCGGATCCTCAAGGTCGGTGATCTCGATCGTGATGCCGGGCAGCGGCAGGCCGCAGGAGCCGGCCTTGCCGGCCTTGGTCAGCGGCTGCGAGGTGCCGACCGGCGAGGTCTCGGTCATGCCCCAGCCCTCGCTGAGCACGCCGCCGGTCAGCTTCTCGAACTTGAACTTGGTCTCCACCGGCAGCGGTGCGCCGCCGGAGCCGCAGAATTTCAGGGTTGAGAGGTCGTACTTGCCGGAATCCAGCGCGCCGTTGATCGCGGCGAACATGGTCGGCACGCCGGGCAGGACGGTGATCTTCTTCTTCTCGACGTCCTTCAGCACCGCCTCCAGCTCGAAGCGGGGATGCAGCACCATCAGGGAGCCGGAGCCGAAGGCACGCAGCATCACCGCGCTGAGGCCGTAGATGTGGAACATCGGCAGAACCACCAGGGTGCGTTCTTCGCCCTCCTTCAGGAAGGGCTCGTCGCCGGCACCGGTCCACAGTTCGAGGATCTGCACCGCCACGGTGATGTTGGCATGGGTCAGCATCGCACCCTTGGGCAGGCCCGTGGTGCCGCCGGTGTATTGCAGCAGCGCCACCTCGTCGACCGGGTCGTGCACCGGGTGCGGGGTAAAGCGGCCGTCATTGTCCAGCAGGTCGGAGAACCAGATGTGATGCTCGTCCACCGGCACCTTGGCGATGTCCTTCGCCTTTGCCAGCGGAAAGAGCAGGTTCTTCGGGAAGGGCAGCACGTCCTGCATCTTGCCGACGATGATCTTGCGCAGCCGGGTCTTGCCCAGCATCGCACCCATCCGTGGATAGAGCAGCTGCAGGTGCAGGGTCACCATGATGTCGGTGCGGCTGTCCTCGATCTTGTGGATCAGCTCGCGCTCGGCATCCAGCGGCGAGTAGTTCACCACACGGCCGCCGGCCTTCAGGATGCCGAAAAAGGCGATGATGTATTGCGGGCAGTTCGGCAGGAACAGGCCGACATGGACGCCGGGGCCCACGCCGAGCTCCTGGAAGCCGCGTGCCGCCTTCGCCACCAGCTCGCCCACCTGGCGATAGCTGTAGACCTTGTCCATGAAGTCGATGCAGGGCTTGTCGCCCCAGCGCGCGACCGTCGCGTCGAAATACTCCGGCAGTCCGGTGGGATGGAACTCCTGCTCCCAGGTGACGCCTTCCGGATAGTCCTTTTCCCACAGCTTCATCGGGGCTCCTCCCATGTCCGCTCCTCCGGCGGCAGGCCGGGGGCAGGCAACGATTCGTTGCCGCCATTATGCCGCGGTTATGTGCGGAATGCCCGCAAAAGCGTCAACCGGACGCGGCGTCAATTGCCCTGCCCGGAAATCGGCACAGGGTCGGGGGAGGGGAGGATCAGGGCGCCAGCAGGTTGGCGCCGCGATGCGGCAGGGCGACGTCGCCCGCGACCTTGCCCAGGATCTGGCCGGGCCGGACCAGGCCGTCGCGCAGGCGGGAGAAGAAGCAGCCGTCGGCCAGGCTGTAGATCCGCACCCGGCTGCCGGTGGGATCGGCGGCGGTCGGATCGACGACCTCCGCCAGAAGGTCGCCGGTGCGCACCATCTCCCCCACCTCGCAATGGTAGACGACGATGCCCGGCGCCGGCGTGCGTACCAGGTCGACACCCTCCAGAGGGGTCGGGTGGCAGCCGACCGGCGGCGACGGGCCGATCTCGTCGCGCACCACACCGCGATGCACCAGGAAGCGGTAGATCGCCTCGGCATCCTCCGCCGCCACGTCGTCGTCCAGCGCCTCGCCGCCGCCGAGATTGACCGTGGCCGCACAGCAGCCGTCGGCCGGCACCGGGATCTCCGGCGCGAACTGGTCGTGCAGGTGGCGCCAGGGCAGGGACAGCGCGTCGGTGAACGGCATGCCGCCGCTATCCTCGCTCAGCAGAACAGCGCTGGCGCCGATCTCCGCCGCCAGGTCGCGCAGGCTCGGCCAGAGATGGGCGCCGATCCCCAGATGCGGCGCCTCGACCCCGTCGCCGTGCAGGTCCAGGACCAGGTCGGCGGTAACCGCCTGGCGCATCAGGACCAGCCGCAGGTTGGCGATCTCGTCGACGGCACGGTTCTCCGACAGGGTTCGCATCAGCGCGGTGCGGATCTCGGTGACGTTGTCGCCCACATCCTCGCCCAGATGCTCGCCGACAAGGTCCATCACCCGCGCGCTAAGGGCGGGGAAGCGGCGGTTGAAGTTTTCGCCCGTGCCCAGGGCATAGCGGCCGATGGTGCGGCCCAGCAGGTTCTGGCTTGTGCTGAGCGGGTTGGCCATCGGCACCACGCGCACCTCGCCCTGGATGCGGCCCTCCGCATCGGCCGCCTCGAACATGCGGATCAGGTGATGCGCCACCAGCGGTCCGGCCGTCTCGTCGCCATGCAGGCCGGCCTGGATGTAGGTCAGCGGCCGCGCGCCGTCCTCGCCGAAGCGGTGGAGCGCGACATGCCGGGCCATGCCCGGCGCCGGGGCGAGGAGGGGGATCCGCTGAAAACCGTGCGCCATGCCATTCGGAATGGCAGCCGCCGGCTGGCCGGTCAAGCGGAACTTGGCGCCGGACTTCGCCCACCGACCGGTCGCTGAACCGAAGCGGTGCCGCAGGTGGTGAAGCGCCGCCGCCGAGCCGCTATCCTGCGCGCCCTGAACCGCCCGCGGGAGGCATGCATGGCGTACGAGACGATCGAGTTCACGGTGGCCGATGGGGTCGCGCATCTGCGGCTGAACCGGCCGGATGCGCTCAACACCCTGGTGATGGCGTTCTGGCAGGAGATGGTCGATATCTTCGCCGAGATCGAGGGCCGCGGCGATGTCCGCGCCGTGGTGATCTCCTCCACCGGCCGCCACTTCACCGCCGGGCTGGACCTGAACGCCTTCGCCGGCATCGCCGAGACGATGACCGGCGACGACGCCGCCCGCCTGGGCGAGCGGCTGCGCCGTACCGTGCTGGAGATGCAGGAGAGCTTCAACGTCATCGAGCGCTGCCGCCACCCGGTCCTGGCGGCGGTGCAGGGCGGCTGCATCGGCGGCGGGGTCGACATGATCTCCGCCTGCGACATGCGCTATGCCAGCGCGGACGCCTTCTTCACCATCCAGGAGATCAACATCGGCATGACCGCCGATGTCGGCACCCTGCAGCGCCTGCCCTACCTGATGCCGGAAGGGCTGGTGCGGGAACTGGCCTATACCGGCCGCCGCATGCCGGCGGAGGAGGCGCAGGCCTGCGGCCTGGTGAACGCGGTGTTCGCCGACCATGACGCGATGCTGGAGAAGGTGATGGAGATCGCGGCGGTGATCGCGTCGAAATCGCCGCTGGCGATCGCCGGCACGAAGGAGATGCTGAATTATACCCGCGACCACGACGTCGCGGATTCGCTGAACTACATGGCGACCTGGCAGGCCGGCATGTTCGTCGGTCCGGACCTGTTCGAGGCGGCCGCCGCGAACCGGGAGAAGCGGGCCCCCCGCTTCGCCGACCTGCTGCCGCCGCAGCGCCTGGTGCGCCGGCGATAACCACCTGGAAACACCTTTCCGGCAGGCTGCTCGCGGTATCGTGACGGCCAGCCGGCCCCTGCGCCGGCGCTTCACGTCCAGTTGAAGCCCGCGCGCGGGGACAAGCGGCCGCGGGATCCCGATATACCCAGGTCATGAGAAGGATTCCGGTGTTCGGCTCGCCGCGATACCACCGCCAGCTCGCCGGCTGCCGCGTCTGCCGCCTGGTGGCAGCGACCGTTTTTCTCGCCATCGTGGCGATCGAGGTCGCGATCCTCCTCCCCTCCTATGCCAACGAACGGGCCCGCATCCTCGACGAGATGGCGCAGCAGGCGCGCGCCTTCGCCGAGGGCGCGCGCCGCGGCGTCGGCCTTGCCATGGCACAGAACGCGCTGCCGGCCGGGGTCACCGGGATCCGCCTGCTGGACCCGCAGGGCCGGCCGCTCGCGGTCCTGGGACAGGTGGCCGAACCTTCCACGGGGGTTGCCGATGCGATCGCCGCGCCGCCGCAGATGTTGCCGGACGGCTGGACGGTGGAGAGCCGGATCGACGCGGAACTGGTCGCGGCGCGGATGCAGGCCTTCATCCTGCGCATCGCCGGGCTTGTGCTGCTGATCGCGGCGGTGACCACAACCGCCGCCATGCTGGTGATATGGCATACGGTACTGGCGCCGCTGCTGCTGATCGAGCAGGCGCTGGCCTCTGCCGCCCGCGCGCCCAGCCGCACCGCCTTCGAGCCGGTGGAACTGCCGCGCTATGGCGAGTTGCGCAGCATGGGCGCGACGGTGAACCAGCTGTTCGCCGAACTGGCGCATTTCAACCGCACCGAACAGCTGCGCAACAGCCTGACCGACCCGCTGACCGGCCTCTACAACCGGCCCGGTCTGTGGTCGAAACTTGCCGATCCCGACGGCGGCGGCGCAGCGCCTTCCGGCTGGACCCTGTTCCTGCTCGACATCGACGGATTCTCGAAGCTGAACGCACGGCATGGCCATGAGGGTGGCGACCGCATCCTGCGGACCGTGGGCGAGCGGCTGTTCGCCGCCGCGGCGGAAGGCGAGGTGGTCGCCCGCACCCTGGGCGACGAATTCGTGCTGGCGACCCGGGCGCAGATGGGGCCGTCGGAGGTGGCGGCCATGGCGTCCCGCCTGCTGTCGGAGCTCTCCGCGCCGATTGCGCTGGACGCGCGCGACCTGACCCTCTCGCTCAGCTGCGCGGTCAGCCTGGCCGGCCGCGAGCCGGCGGACGAGGCGCGGCTGCAGGCGCTGCGGCTGGTGGTACGCCGGGCGAAGGCCGATGGCGGTGGCCGGGTGCGGTTCCTGGACGCGCCGCTGGACGCGCTGGCGAAGCGCCGGCGCCGGCTGGAGCGCGCCCTGCGCGGCGCCTTCGAACGCGGCGAGATCCATGTCGTCTACCAGCCCAAGGTCTGCCTGCAGACCGGCGCGCTCTGCGGCGCGGAGGCGCTGGCCCGCTGGCGCCTGCGCGGGCAGGAGGAGGTGCCGCCGGCGGAGTTCGTGCCGATCTGCGAGGATATCGGCCTGATCGACGAGCTGGGCCGCCATGTCATGCGCCGGGTGCTGGCCGACATCTCCGCCTGGCGGGCGGAGGGGCTGGCGCCGCCGAAGGTCGCGGTGAACGTCTCCGCCCGGCAGTTCCAGGATCCCGGGCTGGTGAATTTCGTCGCCGACCTGCTCGCCGAGGCGGGCACCCCGGAGAAGGCGCTGGGCGGCGAGGCACTGGAGATCGAGATCACCGAGAGCGCCTTCATCGGCGATACCCGCCATGCCGTGGAGCAGCTGCGCCGGCTGGGCGAGATCGGCGTGACGGCGGCCATCGACGATTTCGGCACCGGCTATTCCGCGCTCTCCTACCTGCGCAACCTGCCGGTGGCGACCCTGAAGATCGACCGCGCCTTCGTCAGCGGCATCGATACCGACGAGGGCGCCCGCCGCATCGCCGACACCATCGTGGCGCTGGGCTCGCGCCTGGGATTCGAGACGGTGGCGGAAGGGGTGGAGACGGAGCGCCAGGCGGCGCTGCTTGCCGCCGCCGGCTGCCAGCTGGCGCAGGGCTACCTGTTCAGCCGGCCGCTGGCTCCGGAGGTCTTCCGCGCCAAGCTGCAGGCCGCCGCCGCGGGCGAGCCGCTGGCGCTGATCAGCGCCGCCTGACAGACGCGGTCGGAGCGCTCTCTCAGCGCTCGCCGATCACCTTCCAGACGCTGTCGGCGGTGAGGATCGGCGCGCCGTCCTTCTCCAGCATGCCGCGGATGAAGATCACGGCGCGGCCCTTGCGGGTCACCTCGGCATTGCCCTCGATCCAGTCGCCGGGCCGCGCGGCGGCCAGGAAGTCGCAGTTCATGCTGAGGGTGGCGCAGGGCCGGCGGCCGCAGGCATGCCAGGCCAGGGCACCCAGCACATGGTCGGCGAAATACATCAGCATGCCGCCGTGGATCACGCCGTTCGGGTTGGCATGCCGGTCCTCGGCGCGGAAGCCGAAGCGCACGCCGCCTGCCTCCTTGCGGAACCAGACTGGCCCGACCAGTTCGGAGAAGCCCTTCGCCTCGAGGCGGCGCCAGCCGGCCGGCGCCACGGATTCAGCCTGTGCGGTGTCTGCGGTCATGCCTGTCCCTGGTCGCGCCACCCGATGAAGTCGTCATCCTCGCCCGTGAGGCGAGGATCCATTCCGCCAGCTCTGCAGGGCCGCGAGGATTGCGGAATGGGTTCCAGGGTCGAGCCCTGGAACGACGCGGCATCATCAGGCAATGGCGGGAACGGGTCTAGGTGTGCACCGCCGCCTCGCCCAGGGCAAGGGGATAGCCGCCCGCCGGCGGCACCACGTTCAGCCGCGCCCGTGCCTCGTCGATCGGCAGGTCCACGTAGGGCCAGAAGTCCCAGTTGTCCGACAGGTCGGTATTGACCCGGCCGCCGCGCTCCAGCGCCTCGAAGAAGCGTTCCGCCAGGCCGGGGATCGCCAGGGTGGAATGCACGTCCGGCTGGTCCACCGGTGTCACGTTGATGCCGGCGCCGAAGCTGAACTGCACGAACAGCAGGAGAAAGGTGGCGTTGTGCCTGCGATAGCCGGAGGTGAAGGTGCCGACCAGGATCTCGCCCGCCGGCTTCGTGCCGTAGCCGGACAGGACATGGGTGAAGTCGTGGTAGATGCCGGCCTCCGGGAAGCCGCCCTTCTCCCCCGGGAAGGCGAAGCCATTGCCCTGGTAGTGCCGCCACAAGGCATGGCCCAGGGTCTCTTCCGGCAGCTTCTCCAGCGCATGGTAGCGCGCGGCGATCTTCGGGCTTTCCAGCAGGCCGGTGATGCCGCCGACCCCCCTGACCAGGCCGCCGACCCCATAGCGCTTCACCTGGTCGACGAACATGTCGCGAATGTGGATGCGCCGCAGCATGTCCAGGCGGAACATCATCATGTGATGCTCCGCATAGTGGCGGACCATCTGCAGTTCCCAGGCCTTGACCGCCATCGCCGCGGCGAACTCGCCGACCTTGTCGTAATAGCGTTCGTCCGGCGGACCGTCGGCGATGCCCAGCACGGTCAGGCCCTGGACGAACTGCATGCGGATCTCCGGCCGCTGCATCGCCAGGGCGAGCGCTTCCGGTGCGATCGGGTCCAGGCTGTCCAGGTCGAGGTCGGTGTGCAGCAGGAAGCCCTGCGCGGCGGCGACCATCTGGCGGGCCGCCGGGCCGGGCCCGCCGACCGTGTCGAGGCAGGTCCGGATCGCGCGGAGGCCGGCCAGCGCCTCGTCCTGCGTGGGCCTGTGAAGCTGCATCGGACGCCTCCCCGCGGATGTGCCATCGGGACGCGCGGGGGTGGGCTTCCTTGACCGTCGCCGCCGCGGGCCGAAGAATGGCGCAGGCCTCAACCAGTGACGGGCAGCATGGTCTCCTACGATCTTCCGATCAAGATCAGCCAGACCCGCGGCGGTTTCTCGATCGCCGTGGCACTCAACGACCAGGTCGTGGTCTCGCGGCAGATCTCGCGGGCGGACCTGGTGCAGCTCCAGGTGGTCCTGGCGGAGATCCTGAACGACCGCCAGGGCGCGCGCGGCGCGGGCGGCGACCGCGCGCCGGCGCCGCAGGGCCGGCCGGCCGACCAGAACGACGACTTCCTGTTCGACATCGACACCTGAGCGCCGCCTCATGTCCGCCCCGCTGCGCCAGGCCCAGACCGTGCTGCAGGTGGCGACCCGCGGGCATGGCATCCACGACCTGACCGCCACGATCGACGATTGGCTGGCGGACCAGGACATCGCCACCGGCCTGGCCACCCTGTTCCTGCAGCACACCTCCGCCAGCCTGACGGTGCAGGAGAATGCCGATCCGGACGTGCTGCGCGACCTGCAGGACTGGCTGGCGGCGCTGGCGCCGGAGGATCCGCGCCGCTACCGCCATGGCGCCGAGGGGCCGGACGACATGCCGGCGCATCTGCGCAGCGTGCTGACCCAGACCAGCCTGGCGATCCCGGTGTCCGGCGGCCGCATGGCCCTGGGCACCTGGCAGGCGGTCTACCTGCTGGAGCATCGCCGGCAGCCGCATCGCCGCCGCCTGGTGGTGCATCTGGCCGGGACGTGAGGTCGCGGCAGAACCCGTTAGACCCGCCGCCCGCCGCCGGGCAGAATGCCGCCAAACATCGCTGCCGCCCGGGAGGAACCAGATGGACATCGCATTCAGCGCCGAGGAAGAGGCGTTCCGCCAGGAGGTCCGCGACTTCCTGGCCGAGAATCTCAGCGACCACCTGAAGCGCGAGGCGCTGCACGGCTTCCACATGCAGAAGGAGGACCTGCGCGCCTGGCACAAGCTGCTGCACCGCCGTGGCTGGTCGGCGCCGAACTGGCCGCAGGAATATGGCGGCACCGGCTGGGACGCGGTGAAGCAGTACATCTTCGAGGAGGAGTGCATGGCCGCCGGCGCGCCGATGCTGCTGCCGTTCGGCATCAACATGGTCGGGCCGGTGATCCAGGCCTTCGGCAGCGATGCGCAGAAGGCCCGCTACCTGCCGAAGATCGTCTCCGGCGACGAGTTCTGGTGCCAGGGCTATTCCGAGCCCGGCTCCGGCTCCGACCTCGCCTCCCTGAAGACCAGGGCGGTGCGCGATGGCGACCATTACGTCGTCAACGGCCAGAAGATCTGGACCACCCAGGCGCATATGGCCGACATGATGTTCTGCCTGGTGCGCACCGATCCGAACGTGAAGGCGCAGGAGGGGATCTCCTTCCTGCTGATCGACATGACCACGCCGGGCATCACGGTGCGGCCGATCATCAGCATCGACGAGGATCACAGCCTGAACGAGGTGTTCTTCGAGGATGTGCGTGTGCCGGCCGCCAACCTGATCGGGCAGGAGAACAAGGGCTGGACCTATGCCAAGTTCCTGCTGGGGCATGAGCGCACCTCCATCGCCGAGGTCGGCCTGTCGAAGCAGCGCATCCGCCGGCTGAAGGAGATCGCGAAGGCGGAGGCCTGCGACGGCGGCAGCCTGCTCGACGATGACGGCTTCCGGCGCAAGATCGCGGAGGTCGAGGTCACCCTGATGGGGCTGGAGATGACCAACCTCCGCGTGCTGTCGTCCCTGGCGCAGGGCAGTTCGCCGGGGGCGGAGGCCAGCATGCTGAAGATCCGCGGCAGCGAGGTGAAGCAGCGCATCGCGGAACTGACCTGCGAGGCACTGGGCTATTACGTGAACCCCTACGAGGACCTGCTGGAGGGCTCCAACGCGCCGCATCCGGGCCCCGACTACGCGGAGATGGTGGCCTCGGAGATGCTGATCGGCCGCGCCGCCTCGATCTACGGCGGCTCCAACGAGATCCAGCGCAACGTGATTGCCAAAATGGTTCTCGGGTTGTAGGGACGGATGACCGTCGCGCAAGCGGCGGTCCATCCTTTTCGGGCGGCGTCCGCCGCCCATGTCATAAAACATCCGCCATCGATGGGGCGGTCCCCGACCGGCCGGGCAGGTCGTTGGGGAAGGGCCGCGGCGGATCGGGACGCGCGCGGTTTTGGGAGGCGCCGGTATGGACTTTTCCTTGAGCGACGAACAGAAGCTGCTGACCGACAGCGTGCAGCGCTTCGTGCGGCAGCAGTACGAGTTCGAGAAGTGGCGGGCCCTGGCCAAGTCCGAGGAGGGCTTCAGCCGCGAGAACTGGGCCCAGATGGCGGAGCTCGGCTGGTTCGGCATCTCCTTCCCGGAAGAGGTCGGCGGCCTGGGCGGCAGCCCGGTGGACACCATGCTGATGCTGGAGGAGATGGGGAAGGGCAATGTCCTGGAGCCCTTCGTCTCCACCGTCGCGGTCTGCGGCACCCTGCTGGCGAAGGCCGGCAGCGACGCGCAGAAGGAAGAGGTGCTGGCCGGCATCATCGAGGGGCGGCATATCGTGGCGCTCGCCCATGCCGAGGCGCAGGCCCGCTACAACCTGGCCGACGTGACGACGGAGGCGAAGGCCGATGGCGACGGCTTTTCGATCAGCGGCAAGAAGATCGTCGTGTTCGACGCGCCGGCGGCCGACAAGCTGGTCGTGCTGGCGCGCACCGCCGGCGGCCAGCGCGACGAGGACGGGCTCAGCCTGTTCCTGATCGACCGCGACATGGACGGGGTGGAGCGGCGCGACTATCGCACCATCGACAACCGCCGCGCCTCCGAGATCACCTTCTCCGGCGCCAAGGTCGGCAAGGACGCCCTGGTCGGCCCGAAGGACGGCGCGCTGCCGTTCCTGGAGGAGGCGGTGGACCATGGCATCGCCGCGATCTGCGCCGAAGCGGTGGGCGCGATGCAGCACCTGCAGCAGCAGACCGTGGAATATGCCAAGACCCGCAAGCAGTTCGGCGTGCCGATCGGCTCCTTCCAGGTGCTGCAGCACCGCATGGTCGACATGATGATCCATGCCGAGGAGACGAAGTCGCTGGCGATGCTCGCCACCCTGAAGCTGGACGCGGATGCGCAGGAGCGTGGCCGCGCCGCCTCCGCCGCCAAGGCGCAGCTCAGCAAGGCCGGCCGCTATGTCGGCCAGCAGGCGGTGCAGATCCATGGCGGCATGGGCATGACCGACGAACTCGACATCGGCCATTACTTCAAGCACCTGATGGCGCTGGAGACCCGCTTCGGCGACGGCGACCACCACCTCAAGCGCTTCGGCGCGCTGAGCTGAGGACAGGTTCCCGCCAACCGCCAAATCCTGAAATCGTCACTCCCGGGCTTGACCCGGGAGTCCATTCCGCGAGCTCTGCGGCACCGCGCGGCTTGCGGAATGGCTCCTCGCCTCTAGGGCGAGGATGACAGACCTGAATGCCCCCTTCACCCCCGCGGGCGCAGGCCGTCGAGGGCGAAGTGCAGGAAGATCTCGGCGAGCTGTTCCGCCGACTGCCCCAGCTCCGGCCGGTACCAGCGGGGCAGCCAGTTGATCGCCCCCATCAGGAAATACTCGGTGATGCGGGGCTCGGCGCAGGCGATGCTGCCGTCGGCGATGCCGTCCTCGATGAAGCCGCGCACCAGCCCGTCGACCCGGCGCGATCGGTGGCGCACATCCTCCCGCTGCTCGGGGCGCAGCAGCGAGATGTCGCCCAGCACCCAGGCGGCGCCCTCCTTGCGGACCAGCGCGTCGAACTGCGTGCGGATATAGGTCTCCAGCTTCTGCAGCCCGCTGCCGCCGCCGGCGGCGGCGGCTTCCGCCAGCGCCTCGCCGTTTTCCACCGACTGCAGGTGGCAATGGTAGAGAAGGTCGGTCTTGTCGGCGAAGTAGTAATAGAGCGCGGCCTTCGAGACGCCGAGTTCGGCGACGATCTCGCCGATCGAGGTGGCGTGGAAGCCGGACCGGTTGAACAGGTAGGCGGCGGTCTGCACCATCGCCTGGCGGCGGCGCTGGTAATCCTCCGACCGGTCGAAGGCGGGATGCGGCTGCCTGCGGGTGCTCACGGCGGTGCGGCCCGTTCGCGCTCGCGCAGTTCGCGCCGGATCACCTTGCCGTTGCTGGTCAGCGGCAGGCTGTCGACGAAGGCGATCTGCCGCGGCACCTCGTGGCGGGCGAGCCGGCTGCCCACGAAGCTGCGGATCTCCTCCGCCAGCGCATCGGACGGTGCCGTCCCTTCCCGCAGGATGACGAAGGCCTTGATCGCCTCGCCGCGCACCGGGTCCGGCACGCCGATCGCGGCCGCCATCACCGCGGCGGGATGGGCGATGATGGCATCCTCGATCTCGCCGGGGCCGATGCGGTAGCCGGCGCTGGAGATCACGTCGTCGGCGCGGCCGTGGAAGAAGACATAGCCCTCCGCATCCATCCGCCCGAGGTCGCCGCTGATCAGCCAGTCGCCGGCGAACTTCTGCGCCGTTGCCTGCGGCTTGCGCCAGTATTCCAGCAGCATCACCGGGTCCGGCCGGCGGAAGGCGATGTTGCCCAGGGTCTCCGGCGGCAGTGGATGGCCGTCATCGTCGACGATCGCCGCCTCGTGGCCCGGCACCGCGCGACCGAGGGAGCCCGGCTTCACCGGCATGATCCGCCCGCAATTGCCCAGCACCAGGTTGCACTCGGTCTGGCCATAGCCTTCGTTGACCTGGGCGTTCAGCGCCGCTTGCGCCCAGTCCAGCAGCTCCGCGCCGACCGACTCGCCGCCGCTGAGCACGGTGCGCAACCGGGTGCCGCTGCGCGCCGGCCCGTCGGGGACCTGCCGCATCAGTTTCAGCATGGTCGGGGTCAGCAGCGCGTTGCGCACCCCGTGCCGCCCCATCAGCGCATAGGCCTGTTCCGGGTCGAACTTGCGCGCCCGGAAGGCGACCACCGGCAGGCCGAAATACCAGGCCGGCATCAGCACATCCATCAGCCCGGCCAGCCAGGACCAGTCCGCCGGCGACCAGAGGCAGTCGCCCGGATGCGGCCCCGGCATGAAGTCGTAGCCGAACTGCGCGCCGGGGACGTGGCCCAGCATCGCGCGATGGGCATGCAGGGCGCCCTTCGGCCAGCCCGTGGTGCCGGAGGTGTAGTTCAGGAAGGCGGGTTCCTCCGCCAGGGTATCCAGGGTCGCGAAGCCGTCGGAGGCCCGCTCCAGCGCCGCCGGCAGGGAAGCCGCGCCGCTGCCGTCCGTCAGGAAGACCGCCCGCAGGCCTTCGCCCCCCGCCTGTGGCACGGCCTGCGCCCGAGCTTCCTCCAGGCGCGGCATGTTCTCCCGGTCGGTGATTGCCAGCACCGCGCCTGAGTCGGCCAGCCGGTAGGCGATGGCGTCGGTGCCGAACAGGATCGAGGTGGGCAGGGAGACCAGGCCCGCCTTCCAGCAGGCGATATGGGCGATGGCGGCGTAGGGGTCCTGGCCCAGCAGGATCATCACCCGGTCGCCGCGGCGCGCGCCATGGGCGAGGAACAGGTTGGCCATCCGGTTCGCCAGGCGCTGCACCTGCCCGAAGCCGAAGCGGGTCACCCGGCCGTCGGGCTCCTCCATCACCAGCGCCGTCGCATCGCCGGCGGCATGCCGGTCGCAGACATCGGCGGCGATGTTGTAGCGCTGCGGGACCCGCCAGCGGAAGGCGGCGCGCAGCCCCTCGTAGCTGTCGGCCGCCGGCAGCAGGGTCACGGCTGCGCCGCCATCGACGGGCCGGCATCGTCGCCGGCGCGCTTCATGATCTCCCGCGCCAGGACGTGGCGATGCACTTCCGACGGGCCGTCATAGATGCGGAAGCAGCGGATGTCGCGATAGGTGCGTTCCACCACCGTGTCGCCGGTGATGCCCAGCCCGCCCATCACCTGCATCGACCGGTCGACGACCCGGCCCAGCGCCTCGGAACAGAACACCTTGGCGCGGCTGGTCTCGCTGCGGGCCTTGTCGCCGCGGTCCAGCTTCCAGGCGCAGTGCAGGATCGCCAGCCGGCTCATATGCAGGTCGATCTCGTTGTCGGCCAGCTGGAAGCCGACCCCCTGATGCTCGCCGATCGGGCGGCCGAAGGCCTGCCGCCGGCCGGCATAGGCGGTGGCGATGTCGTGGCAGCGCCGTGCCTGGCCCAGCCAGCGCATGCAATGGGTCAGCCGTGCCGGCGCCAGCCGCACCTGGGCATTGCGGAAGCCGCGGCCGACCTCCCCCAGCACGTCCTCGGCGCCGACCTCCAGGTCCTCCAGCACCACCACGGCATGGCCGCCGGGGGAGTTGCTGTCGATGGTGTCCAGCAGCCGCTCCTGGCGGATGCCGGGCGCGCCGGTCGGCGCCAGGAACATGGTGGCGCCGAGGTCGGTACCGTCCTCGTCCAGGGTGCGGGCCAGGATGATGCTCAGGCCGGAGCCGGGATAGCCGGTGATCAGCCACTTCCGGCCGTTGATCACGAAGCGGTCGCCCTTCTTCTGCGCCACCGTCGCCAGCAGCGAGGGGTCGGAGCCGGCGCCGCCGTCGGGCTCGGTCATCATGAAGACGGTGCGCAGCTCGCCGGCGACGAGGGGTTTCAGCCAGCGCGTCTTCTGGGCCGGCGTGGCCACCACGTTCAGCAGGTTGGTATTGCCCTCGTCCGGTGCCTGGATGTTCAGCGCCAGCGCGCCCAGCGGCGAATAGCCGGCGCGGTCGAAGGCCACCGCCATGCCGACATGGTCCAGCCCCAGCCCGCCCCATTCCGCCGGCCCGTGCGGCGACAGCAGGCCCGCCTGGCGCGCCCGGTCGACCAGTTCCAGGCGCAGCACCTCCTCCGGGCCGTGCGGGCCCTGGCGCGGGTCGGCTTCCAGCGGCATGACCTGGTCGCGGATGAACAGGTCGATCCGGTCCGACAGCTGCAGCAGGTCCTCGGGCAGTTCGAAGTCGATCATGCGTTTTCCTCTGACAGTATGGCTCTGTGGCCTTCAGCGTGCGGGCGCCGCGCAGAGCTCCAGGCCACGTTCGAACATCACCTCGATGCTGGGTGCGAAGCGCTCCCAGATCGGATCCTCGCGCCGGCCGGTACGGTGCAGGCGCACGTTCAGGCAGGAGATCGACCCCAGCCGGTAGCAGGCCAGCGCCTGGAACCAGCCCAGGTCGCGCATCCGCGTGCCGCCGGCGGCGACATATTCCTCCAGCAGCTCCTCCGGCCCCAGGGTGGAATGGGGCTGCCAGCCGTCATGCCAGCAGCGCCGGTCCGCCATCATCGACAGCCAGCCGAGGTCAAGCGCCTGGGCGCCGATCCCCGACAGCTCCCAGTCGATCACGCCGGTGACGGCCAGCCCGTCGGGTGTCGCGTCGTACATCACGTTGCCGGGCTGGTAGTCGCCATGGAACAGGCCCACCGGGCCCGTGTCGGGCGGATGACGGGCCAGGGCCTCGCCCAGCCGGCTGCCCAGCCGCAGCCATTTCGCCTCCTGCGCCTTGGCCAGGATCGGCGGCCAATAGGCCAGCTCGTCGGCGAGCGGCCGCGGCGCCTCCCAGTCGGGCAGGGCGGTGCGCCAGTCGAAGCCGTGCAGGCGCGCCAGGACCGCCGCCGCGCTGCGCCAGATGCGCTCAACATTGGCTGGCGCCAGGTCGAAGCCGTCCTGCGGCTCCCACACCAGGAAGCTGCGCCCGGGCAGGCATTCCATCACGATATAGGGGGTGCCGAGCTCGTCCTCCGTGGCGGAGGCGAAGGGCACGTCGGGCACCGGCAGGCCGGCGCCATGGAGGGCGCGCAGCAGCGGCGTCTGGCGGTAGACGTCGGTATTGCCGCGCCGGGTGACGCCGGGCGGGGCCAGTTTCAGCACGTAGCGCTGGTCCTGGCCGCCGGCCGCGGGACGGACCGTGAAGCCGAAGGTCAGGCCGGCATGCCCGTCCCCCAGCACGGCGAAATCCCCCAGCGTCGCGGCGCCGTCGCTGTCATGCGCGATCTTCCGCTGCAGCCGGGCCGCAATCATCGCTTCGTCCATCGGCGCCTCCCCCTGCGGGCCAGCATGCCGGCGCAGGTCAGGAACGTCAATTCAATGAACTGAATTTCAATTCAGTAAGGTTGTAGAGACAGAGGCGCTCTGAAACGCAACGGGCGGCCAACCTCCCGTCAGGGAGGGGCCGCCCGAAATCGGCTCGAATGTCAGGTAGGGCGGATCAGGCCGCGTTCTGCTTGCGTGGGGCGATATCCTCGCTGGTCCAGCTGGTATAGGCGACCGAGCAATGGTCGTCGCAGTAGGGCCGGCCGGGCAGGGCCGACTTGCCGCAGAAGCGGAACTCCGAGGTCTTCGGATCGCCGATCGGCCACTGGCAGCGCTGGGCGCCGGTATGCAGCACCGGCTGCGGCAGCGGCGCCGGGATCGGGGCCGCCGGGCGCGGGCGCCGGACGATCGGGGAGGTGCGTTTCTCCAGGCCGATACGGTGCGCCTTGCCGACGACCGCATTGCGCGTCATGCCGAGCTGCTTGCCGATCTGGGTGATCGACAGGCCCTGCGACCAGAGAACCTTCAACTGTTCAACGGTATCCGGCGTCCATGCCATATCTCGGCTCCCGCCCTGTGTACATCACTAGATGCAGTATGTAGCGAGGGGCTCCTGCGGTCAAGATTTGGATTCGCCGAATCAGCTTTTCGCTGGCCCTACCGGTACGATCTGCAGGATGGCGGGAGGCTTTCGGCGCCGACCGGACCTGGCGGCCGACCGGTCCAGCCGATCGGGCAGAGGCCCATGGACAACTTCGGCCAAGCCTGCCTTCTGCCAGACCCTCATTCCGCCGGCCAGGTTCAGCCGGGCCGGAAATCGGTCAGTTCCGGATCAGCCGAGGATGGGTGCCGTGTCGCTTCGGCTGCGGCCCAGGCCGCGCAGGAAGCTGTCGCCGCCGGGCAGGTCGGCGTGCAGGATCGTATCCCGCTTCAGCAGGTCCTTGGCACTGCCGGCCAGCGCCTTGCGGGGCGGCTTCGCGGCGGGCTTGCCCGCAGTGTCGGCCGCTGCCCTGTCCGTCGATACGACCGCGCCGGCGGCAAGCGCGCTGGGCAGGCCGCCGGTCGGCAGGATCGCCGGCTTCAGGCTCGGCGGCGGGGCATCGTCCTGGCGCAGCAGTTCCACCACCCGGCGCATCCGTTCCGAGGGTTCGCCGGCGCCGCGGCGGCCGCGGCGGATCGACCGCTGCAGGATCGGGTCGTGCCGCAGCACATGCTCCATCTCGCCCTTCAGGTAGATGGTGTCGCGGCTGACCTCCCAGTCGTCGACCAGGGCGACGATCTCGTGCCGCACCGATCCGGGCATGCGCGACAGGTTCTGCAGCAGCAGCAGCTTCACGATCGGGCGGATGTTCTTCGACCGCATCAGGGTCATCGCCATCGAGCGGTAGACGTCCGGCTTCACCCGGCTCTGCTCGCTCAGCTCGAAGAAGGCCTGCACGAAGGCCACCGCCTTCAGCTCGCCGTCCAGAAGCTGGCGCAGGATCTGTTTCAGCTGGCGGAAGCAGTCGGCGCGCACGTCGTGGATCTGCGCCTTGACCGCGTCGGTCAGCGCCGCGACCGACTTGGAGGAATAGCCCTTCTCCTCCGCATAGTCGATGCAGTGCCGCACCTCGCTGTGGCGGGACTCGGCCGCGATCTCGTGCATGATCTGCTGCACCAGATCGCGGCTGCCCGCCCGCGGCGCCATGCGCGCGGCGGCGGCCAGCGACATGATGTTGGCAGGGTCGCGGGCGGCCATCACCGCCAGCACCATGGAATCCTCGAAATTGCCGAAGCGCTGGTCCAGGTTCAGGAAGCGCTCCGGGTCGATCATCCAGCTCTCGTAGTCCGGCACGCCGAGGGTCTTGCCGGAGCGGTAGTTTTCCCGCAGGTCCAGCGCGAAGCGCAGGCCGGGATCGCTTAAGGAATCGCTGGTGTCGATGGCGGCGCCGAAATAGGCGCGCACGAGCTCCCTCGGCTGGCTCTCGATCTGGACCGAGAGCTGCGATCGCAGATAGGCGACCCAGTCATGGTCAAGTCCGTCTAGCGTGCCGCTGCTCATCCAGGTTCCTCGAACCTCTCGTGGCGATGCCGGCCGGGGCCCATATTGGCCATCCGGAAACACACCACCGTATCCTGGAAGGGATACAGGGAACGGGCTCCGATGCCAATCCCCGGGCCCGGTTCCGGGCCGTTTTGTGACGCAATGGTGACTTCATGACACAGGCGCAACCGCGGACAGAGCGGCCCTTGCGGGCGCAGGCGAGAGGCGTCGACCGGCTGCTGCCGCTGGCCTGGGCGGTCACTTTGGCCCTGTTCGTCGCCGGCTGTGCCCTGCCGGCGATCTCCATCGAAGCCTGGTTCATCCAGACCGAAGAGGTCTCTGTAACCCGTGCAGTGCTGTCCCTGTTCCGCGAAGGCCATCTGGGGCTCGCGCTGGTGATCGCCATCTTCGCCGGGTTGGTGCCGCTGGCGAAGATGGCGGCGCTGGCCGTGCTCTGGCGCCATCCGCGGCCGGCGGCGCGCGGCTTCGGCCGCGCGCTGGAGCTGACCGGCCGGCTCGGCAAATGGGCGATGCTGGACGTCTTCGTCCTGGCCCTGGTGGTGTTCGCGGTGCAGAGCCAGGGGCTGGCCAGCGCGCTGGTGCTGCCCGGCGCCTATTGCTTCGCGGGCGCGGCTTTGCTCTCCATGGTGGTGACCTACCGGCTGCAGGCGCTGGCGCGCCCGGCCGGGGATTCCGCAGCCGGGGAGGTGACAGGGCCGTGAGTTGGGACGAGGCGATCGAGGAGATCCGGCAGCGCAAGGTGCTGGCGCGCGGCCAGGGCGGGGCGGAGGCCGTCGCCCGCCAGCACGAGAAGGGCCGACTGACGATCCGCGAGCGGATCGACGGACTGCTGGACGCGGGCAGCTTCCACGAACTCGGCCCGGCAGCCGGCGCGCCGGAGCGCGACGCGGACGGCCGGCTGACCGGCTACAGCCCGGCCAACTTCATCCTCGGCATCGGCGAGGTCGGCGGCCGGCCGGTGGCGGTCGGCGGCGAGGACTTCACCCTGCGCGGCGGCTCGCCCAACGTCTCCGGTCTGCGCAAGAGCGTCTATGCCGAGGAACTGGCCCTGCAGTACCGCATCCCCCTGGTGCGGCTGCACGAGGGCGGCGGCGGCTCGGTGACGGGCTCGCAGGGCAAGCAGTCGGCGGGGCCCACGACCGACCCGGTCTTCGCCACCCCGCGCTTCCAGTCGGTGGCGCGGGTGCTGGGCACGGTGCCGGTGGCCGCTGCGGCGATGGGGCCGGTGGCCGGCCTGCCGGCCTCCCGCCTGGTCGCCTCCCACTTCTCGGTGATGGTGCGCGGCACGGCGCAGGTGATGACCGCCGGCCCGGCCGTGGTGGGCCGCGCCCTGGGGCAGGAGGTCGACAAGGAGGCGCTGGGCGGCGCCGCGCTGCACGAGAAGAGCGGCGTGGTGGACAATTTCGCCGCCGACGAGGCCGACGCCCTGGCACAGATCCGGCGCTTCCTGTCCTACCTGC
>NZ_JBHRTR010000054.1:167651-211853 GCF_042646425.1 Marinibaculum pumilum | reverse complement strand
TCGCCGATGGCGACGACGACCCGGAGCGGCGCGACGACTATCTGGCCGGCGCGGTGCCGGCCAGCCGCCGGCGCGCCTTCGACATGCGGAAGATCGCCGCCGCCATCGTCGACCGCGACAGCTTCTTCGAGATGGGGCGGACCTACGGCCCCGGCCAGATCACCGGCCTGGCGCGGCTGGACGGCCGGCCGGTCGGCCTGTTCGCCAACGACTGCCGCTACTATGCCGGTGCGATGACAGCGCAGGGCGCGCAGAAGGTGCGGCGCTTCATCGAGTTCTGCGAGACCTTCCACCTGCCGATCGTCGCCCTGGTCGACGAGCCCGGCTTCATGATCGGCCTGGAGGCGGAGGCCGCCGGCACGATCCGCTACGGCACCGCCGCTGTGCTGGCCGCCGCGAACTGCCGGGTGCCCTGGGCCTCGGTGATCGTGCGCAAGGTCTATGGCGTGGCCGGTGCGGCGCATTTCGGCCCCGGCGCCTTCGTCCTCTCCTGGCCGTCGGCGGAGACCGGCGCCCTGCCGCTGGAAGGCGGCGTGGCGGTCGCCTTCGGCCGCGAGATCGCCGCCGCCCCCGACCCGGAGGCCCGCCGCGCGGAGCTGGAGGCGGCCTTCGCCGAACGCCTCTCCCCCTTCCCGCGGGCGGAACAGTTCGCCGTGCACGACCTGATCGACCCGCGCGACACCCGGCCCCGCCTCTGCCGCTGGGTGCGCCTGCTGGAGCCGCAGCTGAAGGGCCTGCTGGGCCCCGTCGGCTTCAGCTACCGGCCGTAGCGCACCGCCTCGTACGCCACCCTTTCCGTCATCCTCGGGCTTGACCCGAGGATCCCGGCGCCGGCGTCGACGCGGCACCGTCCCGCAGCGTCGCCATTCCGTCACGATCCCTGGGTCGAGCCCGGGGATGACGGAAAAGCTTGCGATATTGACATGATGTTCATCATGCGAGTAAGGGTTTTGCATGATCAACATCATGCGAATTCGCCATGCCTGAGCCACGCACCCGGCGGGAGCGGCTGAAGGCGGAGAGCCTGCAGCGCATTCTCGATGCCGGTGCGGCGCGCCTGCGGACCGAGGGTCTGGACGGCGCCGGCATCGGGCCCGTCATGCAGGATGCCGGCCTGACCCACGGCGCCTTCTATTCCCATTTCGGCAGCAAGGAGGAACTGGCGGTCGCCGCCTTCCAGCATGCCTTTGCGGAAAACCGCGCGCGCTGGATCGGCAAAGGCGCCGACCGCTCCTGGCCGGCGCGCCTGGCGCGGCTGGCGCGGCGCTACCTGACCCGCGGCCATCGCGACGACCGCGCGGCCTCCTGCGCCTTCTCCGCCCTGGCGGCGGACGCCGCCCGCGCGCCCGCGCCGTTCCGCGCCGCCTATGCCGACGAACTGCGCCGCTCCCTCAACGCGATCTGCGACCGGCCGCTGGATGCGCCCGGCCTGGATGCCCGCAGCGACGAGGCGATCGCCGTGCTGGCGCTCTGCGTCGGCGGCCTGTCGCTGGCGCGTGCGGTGCCGGACGAGGCTTTCTCGGCGCGGATTCTCGCCGCCTGCCGCGATGGCGCGGGACGGCTGGGGGGCACAGGCCCGGCTGCGACGCAGGAAGAAGAAGCAAAGCAAGGGAGGAACATGCCGTGACCGGCCGTTACATCGATTATGAGCTTCGCGACTCCGTCGCCTGGATCACCCTGAACCGGCCCGACCAGTTCAATGCCCTGCACCTGGAAGCGATGCGCGAACTGTTCGAGATCGCCAACCGCTGCAGTTCCGACCCGGCCGTGCGCGTCGCGGTACTGACGGGCGCGGGCGACAAGGCGTTCTGCGCCGGCGGCGATGTCGCCGACTTCGACGTGGCCCCGGCGGAGATCGCCGGACGGCTGAAGGAGATGACCGCCTATTTCCACATGGCGATCTCGCGCTTCGCCTGGATGAACGCGCCGCTGATCGCGATGGTCAACGGGGTGGCGGCGGGCGCCGGGCTCAGCCTGATGGCGGCCTGCGACCTGGCGGTGGCCGGCGACAATGCGCGCTTCACCAGCGCCTATACCCGCCTGGGCTTCACCCCCGACGGCAGCTCCAGCTACTTCCTGTCGCGCCTGATCGGCACCCGCCGGGCGGCGGAGCTGTACATCACCAACCGGACCCTGACCGCGGACGAGGCACTGGACTGGGGCCTGGTGAACCGGGTGGTGCCGGCCGCCGACCTCGCCGGCGAGACCGCGGCGCTGGCCGCCGGCATCGCGGACGGGCCGACCCGGGCCTTCGGCGGCGTGAAGAAGCTTCTGCTGATGGCGACCCAGGACAGCCTGGAATCGCAGATGGAGCGGGAGACCCGCCAGATCGTCGAGATGGCGCAGAGCGCCGACGGCCTGGAAGGCGTGCGCGCCTTCCTCGACCGGCGCAAGCCCGCCTTCACCGGCGCATAGCCCGCCATCCAGCCTGACGGAGACCCCCAATGCCGCTCGACACCGCGCCCTTCGGGCAGAAGAAGTTCCTGACCGTCAACGGCCGCCGCATGGCCTATGTGGAGGAAGGCGAGGGCGATGCCATCCTCTTCCAGCACGGCAACCCGACCTCGTCCTACCTGTGGCGGAACGTGATGCCGCATTGCCGTGGCCTGGGCCGCCTGATCGCCTGCGACCTGATCGGCATGGGCGATTCCGACAAGCTGCCGGACTCCGGCCCCGACCGCTACACCTATGCGGAGCAGCGCGACTTCCTGTTCGCCCTGTGGGACCAGCTCGGCCTGGGCGACCGGGTGGTTCTGGTGCTGCACGACTGGGGCTCGGCGCTCGGCTTCGACTGGGCGAACCGGCATCGCGACCGGGTGCAGGGCATCGCCTATATGGAGGCGATCGTCACCCCGGTGACCTGGGCCGACTGGCCGGAGGATGCCCGCAAGGTGTTCCAGGGCTTCCGCTCGCCGGCCGGCGAGGCGATGGTGCTGGAGAAGAACGTCTTCGTGGAGCGGGTGCTGCCGGCGTCCGTGATCCGGCCCCTGGCGGAGGCGGAGATGGCGGAATACCGCCGCCCCTTCGCCGAACCCGGCGAGGACCGTCGCCCCACCCTGACCTGGCCGCGGCAGATCCCGATCGAGGGCGAGCCCGCCGATGTCGTGCAGGTGGTGGAGGATTATGCCGCCTGGCTGAAGACCGGCGCGGTGCCGAAGCTGTTCGTGAATGCCGATCCCGGCTCCATCCTGACCGGCCGTGCGCGCGACGCCTGCCGCGCCTGGGCCAACCAGCAGGAGGTGACGGTGGCCGGCCGCCACTTCATCCAGGAGGATTCGCCGGACGAGATCGGCACGGCCGTGGCGGACTTCGTGCGTGGCCTCCGCGGCTGAGCAGGGCCCGCCGGCGCCGGCCTACCTGGTGCTCGCCTTCCGGATCGTCGACCCGGAGCCGTTCCTGGACTATGCGCGGCGGATCCCGGCGCTGATCGCCCGCCATCGCGGCCGCTACATCGTCAAGGGCGCCCATCCCACCGCGATCGAGGGGGGCTGGGCCCCCGACCGGCTGGTGATCCTGGAATTCGAAAGCCGAGCGAATGCTGGCGCCTTCCTGGAGGATGCCGAGGCGCGGGACCTGTTCGCCCTGCGCCACCGCGGCACGGACGGGAACCTGATCCTGGTGGATGGCTGCCGCTGAGCGGTCAGCCGGTCAGGGTGGCGAGCCGGGCCAGCACCTCCGCCAGCAGCGGCGGTGTCAGCCTATGGCCGGCAGGCGTGAGGCGTCGCGCCTTCGCATCGATCGCCTTGATCTGATCGACGAGGACGGCGCCGGTGATCGCCGCTTCGTCGGGCAGCAGCACCTTCCATGCCCAGGGGCTGCGGTTCGAGGTAATCGGGCAGACGAGGATGCAGTTCGACAGCGCATTGTAGGCGGCGGGCGATATCACCACGGCTGGCCGCCTGCGAAGCCGCCCTGCCTGTTCGTGACCCGATTGCGGATTGAACTCGACCCAGACCAGATCGCCGCGATCAGGTGTCATAGAATCTCGCGGCCTGCGGGCCCGTCATCCAGCACTTCCGGCGGCTCTTGCCGGCGTGCTTCCCTGACCAGGTCGTCCAACCTGTAGACAGGGTGCTCGGGACGGATCACGAGCGCGCCGTCCTCGATCCGCAGGTCGATCTCCTGCCCCTCCCGCAGGCCGAGCGACTCCACCGCCATCTTCGGCAGACGGACGGCGCAGGAGCCGCCCCAGCGGGCCACCTTCGAGCGCATTTTCCGGATCCTCGTCTCTGATCTATAAAATAGATATTCAGAGAAGTGGGAGACCGCAAGAGGTCAGTCCCAGTCGCGCTGCTGCAGCCGCATCGTGACGGCGCCCGCTTCGTCGCGCAGCACCAGGCGGACGCCGTCGCGGCTGTAGCGGCGGCTGGCGGCCAGGCCGGCCAGGAAGGCGTCCTCCCGCGCCATGGCCGGCGGGTCGCAGGCCATCCGGGTGGCGGCGAGGGGGCCGAAGGCGATGCCGGTGCCGTCGAGCGCATAGCTGCCGGTAAAGCGGTTGCAACCGCCCAGGCCGGCGACCCGGCCTTCGCTGCCGAACTGCAGGAAGACCTCCGGCGGCGATGCGACCGCCTTGCCGCCGATCTCGATGGGCTGCCATTCGCTGCCGGCGAGCGGGGCGGCGGCAGCGGGCATTTCCTGACCGGCCGTCGGCAGGCCGCCGGCGCATGCCGGCAGGCCGAGCATCGCAGCGGCCAGGAGGGCCAGAGATCCGGTCCGCAAAGGAATGGGATGCCGGTTCGGCGTCTGCATCGGACTCTCCTCGCCAATATGTCTGCCGGCGGCCCATGACCAGCTTTGCCATCCGCCGATGCGGGGTGCCAGAATGCGGCACCCGCCAGCCCCGATCCTGAACCCGGTTCCGCATCCATGCCAGACCAGGCCTCGTCCCCGGCCGCCGACCCCGCCCGTCCCGCATCCGGCTTTCCGCCTTCCCCCTGGCGCATCGGCGTCGATGTCGGCGGCACCTTCACCGACCTGGTCCTGCGCGGTGCCGAAGGGGGCCTGCAGGTGTTCAAGGTGCCGTCGGTGCCGGGCGATCCCAGCCAGGGCGTCCTGGCGGCGCTGGAGAAGGTGGCGCAGGCCGCCGGCCTCGGCGTGGCGCAGCTGCTGGGCGGCTGCGAGCTGTTCGTGCACGGCTCCACCGTCGCCACCAACACGATCCTGGAGCGCAAGGGCGCGAAGGTCGGGCTGCTGACCACCGCGGGCTTCCGCGACAGCCTGGAGATCCGCCGGGGCTTGCGGGAAAACATGTGGGACCATCGCGCGCCCTTCCCCGATGTGCTGGTGCCGCGCTACCTGCGGCTGCCGGTCGGCGGCCGGCTGGACGAGACGGGGGCCGAGCTGGCGCCGCTGTCGGCCGCGGATGTCGCGGCGGCGGCCGAGACCTTCGCCGCGGATGGGGTGGAGGCGGTCGCGATCGCGCTGCTGAACGCCTATGTGAACCCGGCGCATGAGGAAGCGGCCGAGGCGGCCCTGCGCGGGCGCGCCGACGCGCCGGCCTGGATCTCCCGCTCCGCCGCCGTCTCCCCCGTCATGGGGGAATATGAGCGCAGCTCGACCGTGGTGGTGAACGCCTATGTGGCGCCGAAGGTGGTCGCCTACCTGACCGCGCTGCAGGACCGGCTGCACCAGCTGGGCCTGCGCCACCCGGTGCTGCTGATCCAGTCCAACGGCGGCGCGGTGTCGGTCGACCAGGCGGCGGAGCGGCCGGTGAACCTGGTGCTCTCCGGCCCTGCGGCCGGGGTCGGCGCGCTGCAGCTCTACGGCGCGGCGGCCGGCACCGGCGACCTGATCGCGATGGAGATCGGCGGCACCAGCTGCGACGTCACCCTGATGGGCGAGGGTCGGGTGCCGGTCACCGACGAGCTGGTGATCGACGGCTACCACCTGGCGACCCCGTCGGTGGAGATCCATACCGTCGGTGCCGGCGGCGGCACCCTGGCCTGGGTCGATGCCGGCGGCATGCTGCATGTCGGCCCGCAGGGCGCCGGGGCCGATCCCGGCCCGGCCTGCTACGGCCTGGGCGGCGAGCGGCCGACGGTCACCGACGCGCAGCTGCTGCTCGGCCGGCTGCGGCCGGGCGCCTATGCCGGCGGCAGCCTCAGCCTGGACCTCGCCCTGGCGGAGCGCGCGATCCGGACCCATGTCGCGGAGCCGCTGGGCCTGGAACCCGCGGCGGCGGCGGTCGGCATGATCCGGCTGCTCGAGCAGCGCCTGCTCCATGCGGTGGAACGGATCAGCATCGAGCGCGGCCACGACCCGGCGCGCTTCACCCTGGTCGCCGCCGGCGGCGCGGGCCCGATGCACGGCGCGACGGTCGGCCGGGCGCTGGGCTGCCGTCGGGTCTATATCCCCCGCGCCGCCGGCGCCTTCTGCGCCGTCGGCATGCTGCACGCCGACCTGCGGCAGGATTTCCTGAAGGTCTTCTTCGCCGACCTGGACCGGATCCCGGCGGCGGAGCTGGAATCCGCCTTCGCGCCGCTGGAGCGGGAAGCGGCAGCAGCGCTGGAGGCGGAGGGCTTCGATGCCGGCCGCCGGCAGCTGGGCCGCACCCTGGACCTGCGCTATCGCGGCCAGCACTGGTCGATCCAGGTGCCGCTGGGCGACGCGGCGTTCGATCCGGCCACGGTCCGGGCGGATTTCGAGGCCGAGCATCGCCGGCAGTTCGGCCATGTGCAGCCGGACGGGGCGTTGGAGATCACCGGCTTGCGGGTGACCGGCCAGGGCCTGCTGGCCCGTTTGCCCCTGCCAGATCCGGCGCCGGCCGAGGCGCCGCCGGCGGCGGCGGAACGGCGCCGGGTGTTCATCGACGACCGGCACGGCTGGCAGGAGGTGGCGGTACATGCCGGCGCCGGCCTGCGCCCCGGCCATGTGCTGGAAGGGCCGCTGCTGGTGGAGGAGGCGACCACCACCCTGTTCGCCGGTCCCGGCGACCGGCTGGAGGTGGATGCCGCCGACAACTATCTTCTGCATATCGGCGGAGGTGCGGCATGAGTGGACATGACGAAGCGGCGGCGATCGATCCGGTGCGCCTGGCGCTGGTGCAGAACCGGCTGGACCATGTCGCCCGCCAGATGGGCTGGGTGATGACCCGCACCGCGCGCAGCCCGATCTTTTCCCAGAGCCACGACTTCTCCTGCTTCATCGCCGATCGCGACGGCACCCTGGTCAGCCAGGCCGACGGCATCCCGATCCATACCGGCGGCGGCGGCTTTGCCGTACGCGCCGTGCTGCGCGACTTCGGCGGCGATATCGCACCCGACGACGTGTTCGTGCTGAACGACCCCTATGTCGCGGGCGGCAACCACCTGCCCGACTGGGTGATCGCGCGGCCGGTCTTCGTCGGCGGCGAATTGGTCGCCTTCGCCTGCAACCGGGCGCACCAGGCCGATATCGGCGGCGGCGCCGCCGGCACCTACAATTCGGCCGCCACCGAGATCTTCCACGAAGGCCTGCGCCTGCCGGTGCTGAAGCTGATCGAGGGCGACCGGCTGCGGGAGGATCTCTGGTCGCTGCTGCTGCTGAACAGTCGCACGCCGGAGGCGATGGACGGCGACCTGCGGGCGATGATCGGCTCCACCCGCATCGGCGCCGGCCGCATCGCCACGCTGGTGGAGGATCTGGGTCTGGCGGCGTATCGCCGCTATTTCGACGGCGTCCTGGCCCATGCCGACGCGACCTTCCGCAGCTGCATCGCCGACATGCCCGACGGCGTCTACCGGGCGGAGGAGCCGGTCGACAACGACTGCTTCGAACCGATCGACGGCGCGATCGTCGTGGCGCTGACGGTCGAGGGCGATGCCCTGACGGTGGATTTCACCGGCACTGCGGACCAGGTGCGCGGCTTCAAGAACTCCTCCATCGCCAATACCTGGTCGGCCGTCTACATGGCGCTGGCGGCCTATTTCGACCCGGACCTGCCGCGCAACGAGGGCACCTTCCGGTCGGTGAAGATCGTCGCGCCGGAAGGCTCGGTGGTGAACGCCCGGCCGCCGGCGGCGATGACCATGAACACCGTCTTCGTCGCGCATGAGATCGTGCATGCGATCTGGCGGGCGATGGCGCAGGCCCTGCCGGACCGGTCCTGTGCCGGCTGGGCGAAGTCGGTGCACAACACCACCGCCGGCCGCTGGCCCGGCCGGGAGGGGGATTCCTTCGTCATGTATCACTGGGCGGCCGCGCCAGGCGGCGGCGCGGTGGAGGGTCGCGACGGCTTCAACCTGATCGGTCACCTGATCGCGCTGGGCGGGCTGGTGCTGCCGAACGTGGAGACTTACGAGCGGCAGTATCCCGTCCGGGTGCGCCGCCAGGAATTCCGCTGCGACAGCGCCGGCCCCGGCACCTTCCGCGGCGGCACCGGCTGCCACTACGAGGTGGAGATCCCGGTCGCCGCCGACCATGCCTTCCGCGGCGAAGGGGTCGGCCGGCCGTCGTCGTTCGGCATTGCCGGCGGCCGGGCCGGGTCGGACGGCCGCATGGTGATGCGTCTTGACGGTGGCGAGGATGTGGAGGCGCCGAAATACGGCGTGCGCCACCTGCCGCCGCTGGTGCTGGAGGCCTGGTCGCCCGGCGGCGGCGGCTGGGGCGACCCGAAGGGCCGCGCACCTGAGCGTGTGCTGCGCGACGTGCGCGACGGGGTGGTCAGCGCCGCAGCGGCGGAACAGGTCTATGGCGTGGCGCTGACCGAAGACGGTCGTGCCGTGGACGCGGCCCGGACCGCGACCCTGCGCGGCTGACCGCCATGCGGCCCGGCCGCACCGCCCTCCTCGCCGTCATCGTCGTGGTGCTGGCGACCGCTGCCGGCTTCCTGGCGATGGAGGCCGGCTATCGCGCCTGGGTCTGGCTCTCGCAGCCCGCCAGCCTGCCGAAGGCGGCGACCGGCGACCGGGTCGATATCGGCGTCTACGACCGGTCGCACTGGGAATACGATCCGGACTACGGCTTCCGCTATCCGCCGGGTCGGCGCATTGCCTATACCCATATCGTGACCGACCGGGTCACCCGCTGCGCCACCGTCGACACCATCAATGAACGCGGCAATATCGGCCCGATCCGCGGCGACTATGAAAGTGCCGACCTGAAGGTGGCCCTGTTCGGCGACAGCTTCCCCGCCTTCATCCAGGACGGCATGACCTTCCCCGCTTTGCTGCAGGACCGGCTGGAGGCGGCGACGGGGGAGGACGTGCATGTCCTGAACTTCGGCCGGGACGGCACCGGCATCCTGCAGATCCTCGACCTGGCCGCCGGCATGGTGGCGGAATGGCAGCCGGACCTGGTGGTCATCACCTTCATCACCGACGACCTGCGCCGGGTGCGGATCTGGCGCACGGTGACGGAGCGCGACGGCGAGACCCGGGTGCTGACCACCACCACGCCGGACCCCGACCCGCCGCTGGAGCGCGCGGCGGACACCTATGTCGTCGATGCCCGCGCCACCGGCGACTGGTGCCGCGACACCCTGGCCGCCGGCGGCCGCAGCCCGCTGGTCGACCGCCTGGCGGAACGCTACCGCAACATCGCCAAGGGCGCCCTGCATACCAGCGACGGCATCCTGGACCCCGGCCATTCCTTCCTGCTGAGCCGGATCCTGTACGGCAATCCGTTCCTGACGGAGCCGCGGTTCCGGGTGCCGAAGCTGGACCTCGACGATTTCCGCGACGATCCGGGCTTCAGGGCCGCGGTCGAGCGGTTGCAGGCCAGCGGCGTGCCGGTGGTCCTGGTGCACCTGCCGATCTATCCGGAGGTGCTGGCCGGCGAGATCCAGTTCCGCGGCAGCGACCGCGCGCTGTGGGACAGCCTGGAAGCGGCCTTCGGCCAGCCGGTCGAGTCCCTGCTGCCGCGCTGGCCGGACCTGCCCGACCCGGCGGTGATGAACGCCTCGCCGCAGGACTACCATCCCTCGCCCAGGGGCATGGCGATCATCGCCGACGGCATCCTGCAGGTGCTGCGGGACCGCGGCGCCCTCGACCGGCCGCAATGAGCCGCGCCGCGGAAGCGGGTGCCGGATACACGGCCGACCGGCTGAAGCTCGGCCTGGTCGCCGGCGCCGCGCTGGCCGTGACGGGCGTGATGCTCGCCGGCTGGCTCTGGCCGCCCTATTCCAGCCATGGCCTGTACGGCGATATCGACGGCCAGTGGGCGCGGCTGAACGCGATGGCGACGATGGCATGGGGCGGGGCGCTGGACTTCAGTGCCTACAACCCGCTGGCCGGGCTGGGCACCGTCTTTCCGCCCAACCTGCCGGGGGTCAACCCGGGGGCGCTGCTGCTGCTGCTGCCGGATCCGGAGCTGGCGGGACTGCTGTCCTACCTGTGGTACGTCCTGGTCCTGTCGGGGTCGATCTGGCTGCTGGGCGCGACCTTCGCCCTGCCGGCGCATGTCCGGCTGCTGGCCTGCCTGGTGCATGTGGCGGTGCTGTTCCCGCCGTTCGACGGCCTGTTCCAGGCGGCGAACTGGTACTCCGCCGCGCCCTTCTACGCCCAGCTCACGGCGGCGCTGAACCTGGCGCTGGCCTGCCTGATCCGTGCCGGCCGGGCGCCGCCGCTGCGTGCGGCGGCCTGGGGCCTCGGCTTCCTGGCCTGCGCCGCCCTGGCCTTCGCGACCGCCCCGTTCACGTCGCTGGTTTTCGCGCCGTTCTATGCGGCGATGGCACTGGCCTGCCTGTTCGAGCCCCGGACCCGGACCGCCCGGCATCCCGCCGCTATCCGGGCCGCCTGCGGCCTGGCCGCGGTGGCTTTGTTCCTCGCCTCCGGCGCGGCGGAGCATGTCCTGGCGACCTCCGCCGCCAGCGCCCGCCTGCCGGCGCCGCCGGAGGTCGGGCCCGGCGGCTGGCTGGCCGACGCCGTCGCTTCCTTCGGACTCGTCTATGCCGGCGGCGACCTGTGCTGGCGCCCCGGCGAATCCCTCTGTCCGAACCGCGGTTATGCCTGGCTGCAGCTGCTGGCACTGGCGGGCGCGGCAGCCTGGGCCTGGCGGGGCGGGGTGCCGCTGCGCCGCCCGCTGGGCATCGCCTTCGCGCTCTTCTACCTGGCGTTCCTGGTCTACACCCCGCTCTATGCCGAGGACCTGCTGGGCGTGGTGAGCGTCTATTCCAGCGGCTTCATGATCTGGTCGAGCTACGGGGTGGCGGCTCTGCTGGCCGCCGCCCTGCTCGACCGCCTCGCCGGGCCCCTGCTGCAGCCGCTCGCGGCACGGCTCGCCGGCCGGTCGCCGTTGCTGCGCGGGGCCTTGCCGCCGGCGGCCGGCTTTGCGCTCGCCGCCGTCCTGCTGCTGGCCGCCCATCTGGCGCTGCGGCCGCTGGCCGTCCCGGGCGGCGACCGGGCCGTGGTCGATCGCGGCCGCGGCAATGCCGTGGTCGACGCGGTGGCGGCAGAGATCGCCCTGCGGCCCGGCGACCGCTTCGCCGGCCGCGCCGCCAGCCTGCTGGGCGGGCCGACCTATATCGAGGGCGACGAAGGCCGCGCCGCGACCGACCGGCCCGGCCATGCCGCCGCCTGGCGCACGCCGCTCGGCTGGGTGGCGGGCCTGCAGGGCCATCGCCGTGCCACCGGCAACCGGTTCTGGGGCGCCGACCTGTGGGAGCGCGGCATCCCCACACTCGGCGAATATGGCCAATGGTCGACCCCGCTCGCCCATGCCGTCGTCGATGCCCTGCTGCACACGCCCCATACGGAGCAGGGGCCCAACTATGTCGTCGCGTCGCGCTTCCGCCCCGGCCTGCTGCAGCTGTTCGGGGTGGCCGTGGTGATTGCCGACACCGAACTGGCCGCGCCGGGCCTGCAGGTCATCGCGGAGATGCCGTCTGCCGGCGGCGTCACCGTGCGGGCCTACCGGCTGCCGCACCCGAACCTGGGCCAGGTCAGCCCGCGCCGGGTCGCCACCGTGACCGGGCTCGCGGAGCTGCGCCGGCGGCTCGGCGAACCGGCGGCCGACCTGGCGGGCACGGTCTTCGTCCGCGCCGGCAGCGCGGTGCCGGCGCGCGACTGGCAGCCGGCGTCGGCTGCGCGGCTGGAGATGCGGCGCGACGGTTTCCGGATCTCGGCCACGGCCCCCGGCCCGGCACTGCTGCTGCTGCCGGTGCAGTACAGCGCCTGCCTGGCGGTGGATGCGGCGCAAAGCCCGTCGCCACCGCTCTGGACCGGGCGCGGCGACGGGCTGCTGACCCTGGTCGCGTTCGAGGCGCGGCTGGACGCGGTGCTGCGCTTTCGCTTCGGTCTGGAACCGCTGTCACCGCCGGGCGGCGTTGCCGCCTGCCGCCGGGCGGACGGGGCGGAGATGCGGGATTGGCTGGCAGAGGGCCAGGACCCGTTCGGCGCCACCCCGGAAGGCATCCCGGCCGGCGGCGTTCCGGCGGATGGCGGCGGCAGCTATGCTCCGACCGGTCGTGCGGGGCCGGGCCCGGGCAGGAACAGTGAGGAGGACCAATGAGCGCGAAATCGGACAAGGTCTGCGTGATCGCCGGTGCCGGCGCAGGCAACGGCGCCGCCTTTGCCCGGCGCTTCGCCGCGGAGGGATATCGCTGCGTGCTGCTGGCGCGTTCCACCGGCGCGATCTCCCGCATCGCGCGGGAGGTGAAGGGCGCGCTGGCGATCAGCTGCGACGTGGGCGACGAGGACAGCGTGGCCGACGCCTTCGGCCGTATCCGGCGCGAGCTGGGGCCGCCGACCGTGCTGATCTACAACGCCGCGGCGCGGCATTTCGCCAACCTGGACGGCACCACGCCGGAGATGTTCGAGGAAGCCTGGCGGGCCGGCACCTTCGGGGCCTTCCTCTGCGCGAAGGAGGCGGTCGCCGACATGCGTGCCGCGGGCGGCGGCAATATCGTGCTGATCGGCGCCACCGCCTCGGTCCGCGGCGGCGCCAACTTCCTCGCCTTCGCCGCCGCGAAGGCCGGACTGCGGTCGGTCGGCCAGTCGCTGGCCCGCGGCCTGGCGGCGGAGAATATCCATGTCGCCCATGTCGTCGTCGACGGGGTGATCGACATGCCGCTGACCCGGGAACGCATGCCCGACCGGCCCGACGCCCTGTTCATGGATCCCGACGCGATCGCAGAGGCGGTGTTCCAGGTCACCCGCCAGCCGCGCTCCGCCTGGACCTTCGAACTCGACCTGCGGCCGGCGGCGGAGAGCTGGTAGCGCCCGGCTGGCAGCCGGTCGCGACGGAGCCCGGCGTCACTCTGCCGTGACCCGTTCCTTCAGGTAGTTGCCCAGCGCAGTCCGGATCAGTGCCGCGTTGGCTTTGTAGCGTGCCTCGTCAAAACCGCCCAACCGTTCGGCTCCGCTGCCATGTTCGGTGACCGATACGGCCACCGTCACCGGGCGGCCCGCCGGGTCGGGCATCAGGGCCGTCGTGTTGGCCTCCATGCGCGCCAGGAGTTCCCCGCCGGTATAGGACTTGTCCAGAGCGATATCTGAGATCCGGATGTTCTGGTTGTAGGCCGGTACCAGCCAGCGGTCCTCCCCGGGGCCTGGTATCACGGCCATGCCGACGCTGACGTCATAGCTGGCGGTCCGGTCGTCGGGCAGGGTGGACGCCAGGAAGCCGTTAGTGACCCTCAATTCGACCGGCTCCACCGTCACGGCGCCAGCGCCAAAGGGGGTGAAGCGGAGCAGGAGCTTCATGTCGGAATTGTCGCCGAGAGGCGTGCCATCGGTAGAGAGCTTGGGCTGCCGCTCAACAAGGAAACATGCCGGCTTGTCCTTGGTCGGGGAGAAGGATTCGACGTTCGTGGCCACGACGAAGGTGCGGGAGAAGCGCTTCGCCTTCGCCTTCACCGCATCCGCGGCGGCATCGCTGGCGGCCGTGGTCGCGAGACTGAATCCGCCGAGAAGGAGCGCCACGCTTGGTGCGGGCAGCTTTTGGATCTGCGCGCCCGACCGTTCCTCCGGCACGCAGCCGGACGTTTTCGGCGCCGACTCCAGGGCATAGCGCGAGACCGCCGCGCTCCGGCTCTCGCCCATCATGAGAAGTTCGGGAACGTTGCCGCAGGCGGAAAGAGCCAGGCAGGCCATGCCAGCCGCGATGAGCTTCAGTGGCGGAAAGGCGGGCATCGTCGACCCCCCTGCGGCATGTACCATTGCGCGATACATGATATAGAACACACGCAAAAAGTACAAATGGGGCCAGGGCTGTGACGTCGGGTGACCTGTCCCTCAACAGTTCGGCACGTTGACCGCCAGCCCGCCGCGGCTGGTCTCGCGGTACTTCGCCTTCATGTCGCGGCCGGTCTGGCGCATCGTCTCGATCGCCGCGTCGAGCGGCACCAGATGGGCGCCGTCGCCGGCCAGGGCCAGGGAGGCGGCGTTGATCGCGGTCACCGCGCCCATCGCGTTGCGTTCGATGCAGGGCACCTGCACCAGGCCGGCGATCGGGTCGCAGGTCATGCCCAGGTGATGCTCCAGGCCGATTTCGGCGGCGTTTTCCACCTGGGCGTTGCTGCCGCCGAGCGCCGCCGCCAGGCCGGCGGCGGCCATCGCGCAGGCGGAGCCGACCTCGCCCTGACAGCCCAGTTCCGCACCCGAGATCGCGGCATTGCGCTTGATCAGCGCGCCGATCGCCGCGGCGGCCAGCAGGAATTCCGCCACTGCCGCATCGTCGCCGCCGCAATGCAGCCGCAGATGGCGCAGCACCGCCGGAATGATGCCGGCGGCGCCATTGGTCGGCGCGGTGACCACCCGGCCGCCGGCGGCATTCTCCTCGTTCACCGCGATCGCCCAGGCGCTGACCCGCGCCATTTCCTGCGGCATGGCGGCCCGATTGGCGCCGTCCTGCGCCTCCGCCCGCGCCAGCAGGCCGGCGGCGCGGCGGCGCACCTTCAGGCCGCCGGGCAGGATGCCCTCCTGCGCCAGGCCGCGGTCGATGCAGCCGGCCATCACCGCGGCGATGCGCGCCAGGCGTTCCCCGATCTCCGAATCGTCCAGGCCGCGGCTGCGCTCATTGGCCTGCATCATCTCCGACAGGCGCAGGCCGGCGGCCTCCCCCTGCGCCAGCATCGCGGCGGCGGAGGCGAAGTCGAACGGCAGCGCCGGGCCGTCGGGCGCGCCACCGGCCTGTGCCGCCGCCAGTTCCGCCGCCGTTGCGACGAAGCCGCCGCCGATGGAATAGATTTCCGCCGCTGCCAGGTCCCGGCCGTCGCCGTCGCGGGCCAGGAAGCGCATGCCGTTGGCATGCAGCCGCATGCGCTCGCGCATGTTGAAGCGGATGTCCCGGTCGCGCAGGAAGGGGATTTCGTGCCGGCCCAGCAGGGCGATGCGCCCGGCCTCCCCGATCCCGGCGACGATCGCCGGCACCCGGTCCGGATCGACCGTCTCCGGTTCCTCCCCCGCCAGGCCCAGCAGGACCGCCGTGTCGCTGGCATGGCCGCGGCCGGTGGCCGCCAGGGAGCCATGCAGGGACACCGACAGTCGGGCCACTCGGGACAGCTCGCCTGCTTCCTCCAGGCCCTGCAGGAAGGCACGGGCGGCCTTCATCGGCCCGACGGTGTGCGAACTGGACGGGCCGATGCCGATCTTGAACAGTTCGAAGACGCTGACGGTCATGGCTGGCTGCTTCCCCTTCGGCCGCATGGCAAGGCCTGCCTGTGCGCGCGGTCCGTTTCCGGCATCATAGGGCGCAGCGAGGGGCCCCGTCGAAGGGCAACAACGGAGGGGAGGCAGACAGATGGCACGACTGGATCCGCCGGCCGGACCGGAGCCGGAAGGCTTTGCGGAGCGATTCGCGGTGATGCGCCAGGTCAGCGGCTATGTCCCGAACTCGATGCTCACCATGGCGCTGCGGCCGAAGATCCTGGAAGGGGTGCTGGCGCTGGGCACCGCGGTGATGCTGGAGCCGGGCGCGGTGCCGCGCGACCTGAAATGGATGATCGCCCATATCGTCAGCAATGCCGCCGGCTGCCGCTACTGCCAGGCGCATACCGCCCACAACGCCCATCGTGCCGAAGTCCCGGCGGAGAAGGTCGATGCGCTGTGGAGCTACGACCGCAGTCCGCTCTTCTCCGCGGCGGAAAAGGCGGCGCTGGACCTGGCCCTGGTGGCCGGCCAGGTGCCGAACGGCGCCACCGATGCCCATTTCGCCGAACTGAAGAAGCATTTCGACGACGGGCAGATTGTCGAGATCGTCTCCGTCATCTCCCTGTTCGGCTGGTTCAACCGCTGGAACGACACCATGGCGACCGACCTGGAGCAGGACCCGCTCCGCTTTGCCGAGGGGCATCTGTCGGCTGCCGGCTGGGAACCCGGCAACCATGGCGGAGGTTGACCATCAAGCGAGGCGGCCGGCCGGAGGGGAAGACATGGACTATGGCGACATTCTGTATGCGGAGGCCGACGGCGTCGCCCGCATCACCATCAACCGCCCGGAGGTGATGAACGCCTTCCGCGCGCAGACCTGCGAGGAGCTGATCGACGCCTTCAACCGGGCCGGCTGGAACCGGGAGACCGGCGTCATCGTGCTGACCGGGGCAGGCGACAAGGCGTTCTGCACCGGCGGCGACCAGGGCGGGCATGACGACACGGAGCCCGGCGACGCTGCGGCGACCGGCGGCTATGGCGGCCGCGGCACGATCGGCCTGCCGATCGAGGCGCTGCACGACGTGATCCGCGAGGTGCCGCAACCGGTGATCGCGCGGGTGCAGGGCTATGCGATCGGCGGCGGCAATGTCCTGGCCACCCTCTGCGACCTGACGATCGCGGGCGAGGGCGCGCGTTTCGGCCAGGTGGGGCCGAAGGTCGGCTCCGTCGATCCCGGCTTCGGCACCGCCTATCTCGCCCGCGTGGTGGGCGAGAAGCGGGCGCGGGAGATGTGGTACCTCTGCCTGCGCTACAGCGCGGAGGAGGCCTTCGCCATGGGCCTGGTCAACGCGGTCGTGCCGGACGAGGAACTGGATGCCGAGGTCGAGCGCTGGTGCCGGGAACTGCTGAAGCGCAGCCCGACCGCGCTGGCGATCGCCAAGCGGTCGTTCAACGCCGACAGCGATTCCATCCGCGGCATCGGACGCATGGGCATGCAGGCGCTGTCGCTCTACTACGCGACCCCGGAAAGCCGGGAAGGCGGCCGGGCCTTCCGCGAGAAGCGGGAGCCCGCGTTCCGGGAGGCTCGGGAGGGCAGCGCCAAGGGGGAGGGGAAGGGCGAAGGCAAGCGCGGGGGCGGGACCGGCTGAAGGGATTCGGCCCTCAGCCTTCGTCGCTGCCGTCCGCCGCGGGCGCGCCGGTCACCGGGGTGACGAAGGCGCGGCAGGGCGCGCGTGCGCCGCGGCGCACCTCCACCAGGCATTCGGTCTCCGCGCCGTCGGCGTCCAGGCGGCAGATCGCGAAGGCCTGGCGCGGGCGCATCGGGTCGCTCAGTGCGTCGATGCCGCCCAGGTCGCGCAGCACCTGTTCCCCCCAATGGGCGCAGACATCGCTTTCCGCCCCGGTGAAGGTGCAGCGGCCATCATGCTCCAGGACCAGGCCGGTCGGCAGGCTGCCGCGCACGACGCCGTCCGCCTCGTGCCGCAGGCAGCCCAGGCAGGGCCCGGCCGGCCAGCCGTCGGTGATGCGCGGCAGGACCGCCACCTGGCGCTTCCCCTGCGGCCAGGTCATCCGCTCCGGCGGCAGGATCAGACCCACGGTGGTGCCCAGACCCGGTGCCGAGTGCAGGTAGAGCTGGCCGCCATGCGCCTGCACGTAGGAACGCGCGATCGGCAGGCCGAGCCCGACCCCGGGGATCGCCGCATCCTCCGTGGCCGCCTTGCGGCCGAACGGCTCCAGCACGAGCTGCTGGTCCTCCGCCTCGATGCCGGGTCCCTGGTCGGTCACCCAGATCGTCAGTGCGCCCGAAGGCAGGCGGCCGGCGCCGACATGGACCGGCGCATCCTGCCCGGCATGCTTGCGCGCATTGCTGACCAGGTTCACCAGCACCTGGGCCAGCAGCCGCGAATCGCCCAGGATCTCCGCCTGCGCGAGATTGTCGGGGATTTCCTCGGTATAGCCGCGTTCGCCGAGCAGCGGCGGCAGCCGCTGCAGCAGGCTGCCGACGGGAATGCGGTCCTCCGTCAGGCGGATGCGCGCGCTCTGGATCCGCGCGACGTCGATCAGGTCGTTGACCAGGCTCAGCAGGTGCTGGCCGCTGGAATGGATGTCGTTGGCATAGTCGCGATAGGCCGGCGTGCCCAGCGGGCCCACCGCCTCCTGGGCGATCACCTCGGAAAAGCCGAGGATCGCGTTGAGCGGCGTGCGCAGCTCGTGGCTCATCGTCGCCAGAAAGCGGTCCTTGGCGTCGTTCGCCGCGCGGGCCGCGTCGCGGGCCTTGCGCAGCTGGCGCTGGGTCTCCCGCTCTCCGGTAACGTCCCAGGCCGCCCCCATCAGGCGCACCACCCGGCCGCTGGCGTCGACGTCGGGGGCGATATGGATCTGCAGGTCGCGCAGGCTGCCGTCGGGGCAGGCGATGCGATATTCCATCTGGCCCGGCCGGCGGGTGCGGAACCGGTCGGCGATGAAGTCCTTCGCCCGCTGGCGCTGCTCGGGCGCCAGCAGCGCCAGCCAGGCATCCCTGTCGCCTTGGAAGTCCGCCGGCACGCCGTGCAGCTCCCGCAGGGTATCGTCCCAACCGCCCCGGTCGGTGCCTTCCTCCCAGTCGAAGAAGCCGATGCCCGCGGTCCGCGCGGTCAGGGTCAGCCGACGGGTCAGCCGCTCCAGGGTGGCCTGTGCTTCCTGCGGCCCGGTGATGTCCCAGTTGACGCCGATGATGCGGGCGGGCTCGCCATCGTCATCGTGCAGGATCACCGCATGCTCCTGCAGGATCCGCCGGGTGCCGTCGGTGCGCGTGATGCGCAGGGTGGTCGAGTGGGGCTCCGCGCTGTAGCGATGCGCCAGGAAGTCCGCATCGATCCGGGCGACGTCGTCGGGGTCGATATACCGGCGCCAGGTGCTCAGCCGGCCGTCGAAACGCGCCAGATCCAGGCCGTAGAGGTCGGCCAGCTGGCGATCGAAGGCGACCCGCCTGGTGGCCAGGTCCAGGTCGAAGATGCCGATCCCGGCGGCCTCGGTGGCCAGGGTCAGGCGCCGGCTCAGCGTGCGCAGGCTTTCCTGCGCCTCATGTTCCTCCGTCACGTCGCGGTTCACGCCCAGCAGGCGGGTCACCTTGCCGTTCGCGTCCTTCAGGGTCGCGGTGCGGAACTGCATCACCCTGACCGCGCCGTCGGGGCGGACGATCCGGGTGCGGATGACCAGGCCCCGCCGGCTTGCCATCGCCTCGCGCATCGCCTCGGCATGGCGGACCAGGTCGTCGGGATGCAGGAAGGACTGCCAGGTGGCAAATGCGCCGTCGAAGCTGCCGGCGGGGATGCCGTACAGGCGCTCCATCGTTTCGTCCCAGGTGACGGAGCCGGTCTGCAGGTCGATGTCGTAGATGCCGATTCCAGTGGCGCCGACCGCCAGCGACAGGCGTTCCGACAGCAGATGCTCGGCCTCTGCCGCCTGGTGCTGCGGCGTGATGTCGTGCTGGATGCCGATGAAGCGCTCCGCCCGCCCGGCCTTGTCGATGACCGGCGCGATGCTGAGTTGCAGGAACAGCGGCGTGCCGTCCTTGTGCCGGTTCTTCAGCTCCACCTGGATCGCCTGCGCGGCCTTCAGGGCCGCAGCGATCCGCTGCAGTGCCTCCGGTTCGGTGTCCGGTCCCTGCAGGAAGCGGCAGTTGCGGCCGATCGCTTCCGCAGCGGCATAGCCGGTGAGACGCTCGAACGCCGGGTTCACATACTCGATCGGGCAGTCCGCGCTGACCGGGCCGGTGACGATGATGCTGTCGACGCAGTTGTCCAGGATCTGGCGATAGAGCGCCAGGTCCTGCGCCTGCTGTGCCTGGTCCGTCCGCTCCACCGATGCGCCGCGATAGCCCAGGAAGCGCCCGTCCGGGGCGTAGCGGGGCATGCCGCTGACCATCCGGACGGCCGGCCCATCATCGGTCATCAGGCGGTAGGACAGGCCCCGGAAGGTGCGACGTTCCGCCAGCATGGTGCGGAAGCGGGACCACTTCTCCTCGTCATCGGCATCCAGTGCCTGCGTCCAGGGCTGCTTCCCCATGTGGCGGTAGGGCTCGCCCTTCACCAGATCGGTCGCGCCGCCCCGGATGTCGGTCAGCCGGTGCTCGGTATCCGTTTCCCAGAAGATCTCGCCGCTGGCATCGACATAATCCTCCAGCCGCTGGTGGCTGAGCGCCAGCTCCGCCTGCAGGGCGGCCAGCTGCCGCCGGCGGTCGCGGTCGAGCAGCGCGGCGCAGGCGATTGTCGCGCCGAGGCAGGCCAGCAGGATGCCCGCGGGCACGAGCCATGCCGTGGCACCGGTCAGCGGGGCGAGCCAGGCTGCGACGGCGGCTCCCGCCAGGGCAATGGCGCCGCCCGCCGGCAGCAGCGAGCGCCGCCACCATGGCAGGCCGCATGCGGGGGCCGCCGCGCCGGCCGGCGCGTGGCCACCGCCGGACAGCCCGGCGCCCATGCCGGCCGGTCCGGAAGCCCGGCCCTGGGCGGTCCTGTCGCGGAGTTGCGGATCGGCGGTCATCACACGTGCACCGGCTTTCCTCGACCTCTGTTTCCTCCTGCTTCCGTCGGGCAGGCTGTCGTTGAGATAGCTGGCCCGCGCTTCCCGGCTGCGGCAGCTCTTGCGATGCGGCGGCCGACGAAGCCGGCCCATCGGGAGCCAGGCCATCGGGAGCCGGGCCGAGCAGGCCACGCGGATCGGCGGCATCCTCGCAGTATTCTGCCGTTCATGGATAAACAAGCGATGAATACCCGAGGCGGCCGCCCCGGTCGGCCGTTGACTTCTGCTGCCGGCTTACCCTTCATCGGCGCCGGCCAGAAAGAAAGCAGGAGAGGGAAATGCCCGTTTTCCAGTCCCAGATCGTCACCGGCAGCGAGAGCTATGCGGAGAACCGCCGCTCCATGCTGGCGCTGGTCGACCGGATGCGGGGGCTGGAGGAACGGGCCGCGTCCGCCTCGGCCCGGGAGGCGGAGCGTTTCGCCAGGCGCGGCCAGATCCTCCCGCGCGAGCGGCTGGCGCGGCTGCTGGATCCGGGTGCGCCTTTCCTGACACTGGCCAGCATGGCGGGCTATCTGCGGGACACGCCGGATGCGGAGAAGACGATCCCCGGCGGCAGCCACATTGCGGGGATCGGCTTCGTCGCCGGCACCCGCTGCCTGATCCTGGCCACCGATTCGGGGATCTCCGCCGGCGCCTATGGCCCCGGCAGCGCGGAGAAGGTGCTGCGCTGCCAGGAGATCGCGCTGGCCAACCGCCTGCCCTTCATCCACCTGGTGGAAAGCGCCGGTGCCAACCTGCTGCGCTACCGGGTCGAGGGCTTCGTCACCGGCGGCGCCCTGTTCGGCAACCTGGCAAGGCTCAGCGCCGCGGGCATCCCGGTGATCACCGTCCTGCACGGTTCCTCGACCGCCGGCGGCGCCTACATGCCGGGGCTCAGCGACTATGTCGTCGCGGTGCGCGGGCGGGCGAAGGCGTTCCTGGCCGGACCGCCGCTGCTGAAGGCGGCGACGGGGGAGATCGCCACCGACGAGGAACTGGGCGGCGCCGACATGCATGCCACGATCTCGGGCCTGGCCGAATATGTCGCCGAGGACGATACCGACGGCGTGCGGATCGGGCGCGAGATCGTCGCCCGGCTGGGCTGGAACCGCCACGCGCCGGGTGCCGGAGCGACCGGCGGCCGGCCGCCGAAATACGACCCGGACGAGATCGCCGGCGTGGTGCCGGTCGACTATCGCCGGCCCTACGACGTGCGCGAGGTGGTCGCGCGCATCGTCGACGGCTCCGACATGCTGGGCTTCAAGGAGCGCTACGGGCCGCATACCGTCTGCATCCAGGCGGAGGTCCACGGCATGCCGGTGGGCTTCATCGGCAATAACGGGCCGATCGACCCGAACGGCGCGACCAAGGCGGCGCAGTTCATCCAGCTGCTCTGCCAGACCGACACGCCGATCGTCTTCCTGCAGAACACCACCGGCTACATGGTCGGCCGCGCCTACGAGGAGGGCGGCATGATCAAGCACGGCTCGAAGATGATCCAGGCGGTCGCCAACGCCTCCGCGCCGAAGCTGACCTTCATGATCGGCGCCAGCTTCGGCGCCGGCAATTACGGCATGTGCGGCCGCGCCTACGACCCCCGCTTCCTGATGACCTGGCCGAACGCGATGACCGGCGTGATGGGGCCGGAGCAGGCGGCGACCACGATGTCGATCGTTGCCCGCGGCAGCGCGGAGCGCCGCGGCGTGGCGGTGGACGAAGAGGCGCTGGCCGCGCAGGAGCGCAAGATCATCGACACCTTCGCCAGCCAGGCCGATGCCTTCTACACCTCCGGGCTGCTGCTGGACGACGGCATGATCGACCCGCGCGACACCCGCAACGTGCTGGGCTTCCTGCTGGCGACGATCCGGGAGGCCGGCGCCCGCCGCGTCTTCCCCAACAGCTTCGGCGTGGCGCGGATGTAGGTTGCGGCAACCCGCGACGGCCAGGACAAGGGGGATGAACGAAACCGCGATGAGCAATGAACTTCCAGACTGCACGGCCTTGGCGCTGGAGCGCCGCGGGTCGGTGCTGCATGTCACCCTGAACCGCCCCGACACCCGCAACCTGCTGGACGCCACGATGGTGCAGGAGCTGCTGGCGGTGACCGCGGCGGTGCGCGGGGACCGCAGCCTGCGCACCCTGGTGCTGCGCGGCGCCGGCGGCACGTTCTGCACCGGCGACGATATCCGCGGCTTCTACGAAAAGATGCGCGACGAGGTGCCCGCGTCCGGCGCCACCGATCCCGTCGTGCGGCAGAACAGGGCGTTCGGCGACTTCCTGACCGCGATGAACGAGCTGCCGCAGACCGTGGTGATGCTGGTGGAGGGGGAGGCGCTGGGCGGCGGCATGGGGCTGGTCTGCGTCAGCGACATCGCGATCGCGGTCTGCGACACGCAGTTCGCGCTGACCGAGACCGGCTTCGGCCTGCCGGCGGCGCAGGTGGCGGCCTTCGTGGTGCAGCGCATCGGCCTGACCGCGGCGCGGCAGCTGATGATGACCGGCGCCCGCTTCGACGGTACCCGCGCCGGGCAGCTGGGCCTGGTGCACGAGGTGGTGCCCGACCCGGTCGCCCTGGACGTCACCCTGGCCCGGGTCCTGAACCAGGTCGGCCGCTGCGCGCCGGGCGCCAATGCCGCCACCAAGGAGATCCTGTTCGCCGCGCAGAGCCGGCCGCAGGCGGAGGTGCTGGACATGGCGGCGATGCATTTCGCCGCCTGCATGCGCGGGCCGGAGGGGCGCGAAGGCGTCGCCGCCTTCCTGGAGAAGCGGCCGGCCGGCTGGATCGAGCGGACGGGCTGAGGGTGATGGCGGGCTTTTCGAAGATCCTTGTCGCGAACCGGGGCGAAATCGCCTGCCGGGTCCTGCGCACCGCCGCCGGGCTGGGCTATGCCACCGTCGCCGTCTATTCGGAGGCGGACCTGGCGGCGCCGCATGTCGCCCTGGCGGATGAGGCGGTGCCGCTGGGTGCCGCGGAATCGGCCGCCTCCTACCTGGACGGTGCGAAGGTCATCGCGGCGGCGAAGGCCGCCGGCGCCGACGCCCTGCACCCGGGCTATGGCTTCCTGTCGGAAAACGCCGCCTTTGCCGAGGCCTGCGCGGCGGCGGGCATCGCCTTCATCGGCCCGTCGGCGGATGCGATCCGCGCGATGGGCGACAAGGCGGTGGCGAAGCGCCGGATGATCGAGGCCGGCGTGCCCTGCGTGCCGGGCTATCAGGACGAAGACCAGTCCGACGACCGCCTGGCGGCCGCCGCGGCGGAGATCGGCTTTCCGGTGATGGTGAAGGCCGCTGCCGGCGGCGGCGGCCGCGGCATGCGCCGGGTGGACGACGCGGCTGGCCTGCCTGCCGCCCTGGCCAGCGCGCGGGGCGAGGCGCAGGCCGCCTTCGGCGACGGCACCCTGCTGCTGGAAAAGGCCGTAGATGGCGCCCGCCATGTCGAGATCCAGGTGTTCGGCGACGCCCACGGAAATGCGGTGCATCTGGGGGAGCGCGACTGCTCCGTGCAGCGCCGCCACCAGAAGGTGGTGGAAGAGGCGCCCGCGCCGGGCATGGACCAGGCGTTGCGCGACAAGATGGGCGCCGCCGCGGTCACCGCAGCACGATCGATCGGTTATTGCGGTGCCGGCACGGTGGAGTTCCTGCTGGCGCCCGACGGCGCCTTCTACTTCCTGGAGATGAACACCCGCCTGCAGGTGGAGCATCCGGTGACCGAGATGGTCACCGGGCTCGACCTCGTCGCCTGGCAGATTGCGGTGGCGGAGGGCGCGCCCCTGCCGCTGGCGCAGGACGCCATCCGGCTGGACGGCCATGCCATCGAGGTGCGGCTCTATGCGGAGGATCCGGCGCAGGGCTTCATGCCGGCCTCCGGTCCCGTCCTGCGCTGGCAGTCGCCGGCCGGAACCGGGCTGCGGGTCGATGCAGGTATCTCTGCCGGCTTCCATGTCTCGCCGCACTACGATCCGATGGTGGCGAAGATCATCGCGCACGGACCGGACCGCGAGGTCGCGCGCCGCCGCCTGGCGACGGGCCTGCGCCGCACCGTGCTGCTGGGGATGGCGCATAACCGCGACTTCCTGCTGCAGGTGCTGGAAGACCCGGCCTTCGCGGCCGGCGGGGTCTCCACCGGCTTCCTGGCCGAACGCGGCCTGCTGGACCGGCCCGCGCCGGCACCCGGCGGGGCCGACTGGGCCCTGGCGGCGCTGCTGCTCTATCTGTGTCGCGGCACCGGCTATCGGCAACCGGGCGGCATGGCGGACTGGCAGAGCAGCCAGGCCGGCGGCGGACTGGCGGCGGCGCTGCGCCTGACTTGCGGGACGGCGAAGCAGGAGGTGCATGTCCGCCCGGCCGGGGCGCCCGGCAGCTACGCCGCCGCAACCGGCGATGCGGTGCACAGGTTCGACGACGTAGCGGTCGACCTCGAGGATGGCCGCATCCGCTTCACCCTGGACGGCGTGCGCCGCAGTGCGGCCTTCGCCGAGGAGGCGGACGGCCGCCTTCACGTCGCGGATCTGGCCGCGGTGCGCAGCTTTGCGGAGACCCTGCTGCGACCCGGCGCCGCGGCCGCTGCCGGCAGCGACGGCATCGTGCGGGCGCCGATGCACGGCAAGGTCACCGGGATCGATGTCGCGGTCGGCGATACCGTCGCCGCCGGCCAGAGGCTGCTGGGGCTGGAGGCGATGAAGATGGAGCATGGCGTGACCGCGCCGGTGGCCGGCCAGGTGGCGGAGATTGCCGTCGCCGCCGGGGCGCAGGTTGCGGCGGAGAGCATTTTGGTCAGGCTGGAGGTGACGGAAGGCTGACCGCACGGACGGTCGGCGTCACGCGCAACGCCGGCCCGGGATCGTCGTGTGGGACCGGGGACCGGCGGGAGGAATGGAATGGCGGAAGACGGAATGCCGGACGCGGAAGCGCCGGCAGGGGGGCCGCCCTCCCGGGGCAGGGGCAAGGATGTCGTGGTGATCGGTGGCGCGGCGGGCATGTGGGGCGATGCCTGGCATGCCACGCCGCAGCTGCTGGCGACCGGGCGGCTGAACTATCTGGTCTACGAGACCCTGGCCGAGATCACGATGGCGATCATGACCCGGGCGAAGCAGCGCTCCGGCGAGCTGGGCTATGCCATCGACATCGTCAATCCGACCCTGCGCGACGCGCTGCCGGAGATCCACCGCCAGGGCATCAAGGTCGTGACCAATGCCGGCGGGGTGAACCCGCAGGCCTGTGCCGATGCGCTGCGTGCCATCGCGCTGGAACTGGACCTGCCGCTGAAGGTTGCGACCGTGGAAGGCGACGACCTGATGCCGCAGCTGGCCGAGCTGCGCGCCATGGGGCTGGAGGAGATCGCCCGCGGCACCCCGGTGCCGGAACGACCGGTCAGCTTCAATGCCTATCTGGGGGCGATGCCGATCGCCGATGCGCTGGGCGCCGGTGCGGACATCGTGATCACCGGCCGCTGCGTCGACAGCGCCCTGGTGCTGGGGCCGCTGATCCACGAGTTCGGCTGGCAGGCGCAGGACCTGGACCTGCTGGCGCAGGGCAGCCTGGCCGGCCACCTGCTGGAATGCAGCACCCAGGTCACCGGCGGCCTGCTGACCGACTGGGAGGAGGTGCCGAGCTGGGTCGATATGGGCTTCCCGATCGGCGAGTGCCATCGCGACGGCAGTTTCGTCATCACCAAACCGCCGGGCAGCGACGGCCTGGTCAACGTGAAGACGGTGACGGAACAGATCCTCTATGAGATCGGCGATCCGCGCCGCTACATGCTGCCGGACGTGGTCTGCGACTTCTCAGACGTGGAGCTGGTGGCGGACGGGCATGACCGGGTCCGCGTTGCGGGGGCGAAAGGGCTGCCGCCGCCGACCACCCTGAAGGCCTGCGCACTTGAGCAGGACGGCTGGCGGCTGACCGCGATGCTGATGGTCGGCGGCCGGGACGCAGCGGCGCGGGCGGAGCGCGCCGGCGCGGCGATCCTGGACCGGGTGCGCAATCTGCTGGGGCGGTACAACCTCGCCGATTTCCGCGCCACCGATATCGAGGCGCTGGGGGCGGAGGCCAGCTACGGCCCGAACGCCCGGTGCCGCGACACCCGCGAGGCGATGCTGAAGCTGGCCGCCCATCACGACGACAGGGTGGCGCTGGACCTGCTGGCGCGGGAATTCCCTTCCATCGGCATGTCCATGGCGCAGGGCGTGACCGCCGGCGGTGCCGGCCGGGCGAAGGCCACGCCCTTCTTCCGGCTGCATTCCTTCCTGGTGCCGCGCTGGCTGGTGCCGGCCCGCATCCTGCTGGATGGCCAGGAAGTGCCCGGGCGGTCGCCGCCGGCCGACCTCTACGCGGATCCGCCGCCATCGCAGGACCCGGACATCGCGGCGGCCCCGGCCGATGACGGCGAGACGGTCACCGTGCCGCTGCTGGCGCTGGCCTATGCGCGCTCCGGCGACAAGGGCGACGTCTCCAATATCGGCGTCGCGGCGCGCGATGCCGACTTCCTGCCGCTGATCGCGCGCGAGGTGACGGCGGAGAAGGTGCATGCCTTTCTGGCGCATCTGGTCGAGGGGCCCGTGCTCCGCTACAGCCTGCCGGGCCTGGCGGCGTTCAACTTCGTGCTACACCGGGCCCTGGGCGGCGGCGGCACCGCCTCGTTGCGCTACGACCCGCAGGGCAAGGGGATGGGGCAGATGCTGCTGGAGATGCCGGTCACGATCCCGGCCGCCCTGTCGGATCATCGGAGCCTGAAGCCGGTGGCGCTGCTGGACTGACCGGCGGCTCCCCGGACGCCTGCGCCTCGTCCCCCAGCTGGGCCAGGTCGGGCATCGGCGGCGGCTCGCCCCAGGCGGCCTCATCCTCGCCGCCATCCTCGCCGCGCGGGTCGAGTTGGAAGACCGCCGGCGAGGTCCGCGGCACGTAGACGAAGGTTTCCTTCTGCGCCTCCGTCGGGGCGGGGCGCACCGTCATCCGGTAGATCGTGAAGGCGGCCAGCAGCGCGAAGGCGATGCCGGTGAAGGCGAACAGCAGGGTGGCGGAACCGCCCAGCTCCATGGCGAAGGCGGCGACCGTCGGGCCGATCGTCGCGCCGACCCCCCAGAGCAGCAGCAGGCTGCCGCTCAGCGAAACCGACATGCCGGGATCGGCATGGTCGTTGGCATGGGCGATCGACAGCGAATAGGCCGGCAGCGCGGTGGCGCCGTACAGGAAGGCGATCGCGGCCAGGGCGACGAAGGGCAGGGCCGACAGGGTGGTCAGGCCGAGGCTGGCGATGGCCGCGCCGATGCAGATCCCGGCGATCACCAGCCGCCGGTCGCGCCGGTCCGACAGCCAGCCCAGCGGCCAGAGCGCCACCGCGCCGCCGATCACGGCGGCGCTGACGAAGCTGGCGACATTGGTCTCGCTCATCCCCAGTGACTGGGGATAGAGCGGCGCCAGCGACCAGAAGGCACCGTTCGCCAGTCCGGTGCCGAACACCGCGCCTGCCGCCACCGGGCTGTTCTGAATCAGCCGCCGCAGCTGCAGGGTGGTGGTGGCCGGGATGTCCGGTGCCGGCGAGCGGGTCAGCGCCACCGGGATCGCGGAGATGGTGACGAAGATCGCCACCAGGATGAACAGTTCCGGCCCGGCCGGATCGCCCAGGCCCAGCATCTGCTGGCCGATCACCGCGACCAGCAGGTTCAGCCCGGTATAGGTCGACAGGATGAAGCCGCGGTTGGAGTTGTCGGCGCGCTCGTTCAGCCAGCTCTCGATCACCATCGAAATCCCGGCGTAGCAGAAGCCGGTGACGATGCGCAGGACGATCCAGACCTCGCCCGACAGCACCACGCCCTGCAGCAGCGGCGTCACGGTGGCGAGCGCGGTGAAGGCGGTAAAGGCGCGGATATGGCCGACCCGCGCGATCACGATGGGGACCAGGAAGCAGCCCAGGGTCAGGCCGCCGAAATAGGCGGTGCCCAGGAAACCGACCAGGATGTCGCTGAGACCCAGCCGGTCGGCGGCGACCGGCGTGAGGATGGTCAGCAGGCCGTAGCCGGTGAGAACCAGCGCGATGCTGACGAACAGCGCGGCAATCGGGGCGAAGCTCTTCGACATGGTCCTTACCGCTGGCGATCCGGCCCTCGCCGATATGGCGACCTTGGGTGTCGGATCTCTTTCCCTGTTCCGGCAGGTTCGTCACCCGCGGTACTTCATTCGGCGGCGGCCGGCAAGCGCATGCCCCCGCATGGCTCCGCTGCGCGCCCGGTGGATCCCCGGGGGGGGTGGATCTCGGCGGGTGGCTCTCGGCGGGTGGCTCTCGGCGGGTGGCTCTCGGGGCCGGCCCTTGTCCGAAGCGGTGATTTGCGGCAAAGCGACGGGGGGCGGCCCGCATACCGGCGCAGGATCCGGGCGGCGGACCGCCGCGATGGCGACGGGTCGCGGGGAGGATGACGATGCATATCGGCGTGCCGACGGAGATCAAGAACCACGAATACCGGGTCGGCCTGGCGCCGACCAGCGTGCGCGAACTGGCGCATCACGGCCACCGGATCAGCGTGCAGGCCGGTGCCGGCGCCGGCATCGGCGTGTCGGACGACGATTACCGGGCCGCCGGGGCGGAGATCCTGCCCGACGCCGGCGCGGTGTTCGCCGCCGCGGAGATGATCGTCAAGGTGAAGGAACCGCAGCCTGCGGAATGCGCCATGCTGCGACCGGGCCAGCTGCTCTTCACCTATCTGCACCTGGCGCCGGACCCGGTGCAGACGAAGGGGCTGGTCGAGTCCGGTGCGATCGCCATCGCCTACGAGACGGTCACCGATCCGAATGGCGGCCTGCCCCTGCTGGCGCCGATGAGCGAGGTCGCCGGCCGGATGGCGCCGCAGGCCGGCGCCCATTGCCTTGAAAAGGCCGCCGGCGGCCGCGGCGTGCTGCTGGCGGGGGTGCCCGGGGTCACCGCCGGGCGGGTGCTGGTGATCGGCGGCGGGGTGGCGGGCACCAACGCCGCACGGGTCGCCGTCGGCATGGGCGCTGAGGTCACCATCCTGGAGCGCAATGTCGCCCGCATCCGCCAGCTCGACGATTATTTCAACGGCCGGGTGCGGGTGCTCTATTCCACCGTCGACAGCCTGGAGCGGCTGGTGGTCAGTGCCGACCTGGTGATCGGCGCGGTGCTGGTGCCGGGCGCGGCCGCGCCGAAGCTGGTCACTCGCCAGATGCTGAAGACCATGCCCGACGGCGCGGTGGTGGTGGACATCGCCATCGACCAGGGCGGCTGCATGGAGACCTCGCGCCCCACCACCCATGCCGAGCCCACCTATATCGAGGAGGGCATCGTCCACTACTGCGTGGCGAACATGCCCGGCGCGGTCGCCCGCACCTCCACCTTCGCGCTGAACAACGCGACCCTGCCCTTCGTCCTGGCGCTCGCCGACAAGGGCTGGCGCCGCGCCCTGGCGGAAGACCGCCACCTGCGCAACGGCCTGAACGTGCATTCCGGCCGGGTCACCTACAAGGCGGTGTCGGACGCACTGGGCCTGCCCTTCATTCCGGCAGAGCAGGCGCTGGAGATCTCGTACTGAGGGGGGTATCGGCCCATCGCCTTCACGTCGTGCCCGGCCTTGAGCCGGGCACCCATTCCGCCAGCCGTGCCGCGGCGCGCAAAGCCTGGGGGATCTCGTCGATCCGGCCGCCCGACGGTACCCCTTCGGGCAGGGGCGTTCTCTCTGCCGCGAAGCGCGGCGTTTCCGCCGGCGGAATGGATGGTCGGCTCAAGGCCGACCATGACGGTGTGAATCCCAGTCCCCGCCTTCACGTCGTGCCCGGCCTTGAGCCGGGCACCTATTCCGCCAGCGGAACCAGCGTCGTCAATGCTTCCAGGTCGGGTCCTTGCGGTCGATCAGGCGGATCAGGGCCGGCCATTCCGGGTGGCGGACCAGGGCGTTGGCGCTCGCGGCGCCGCCCTCGAACTGCTCCCGGGTCTTGGCCATCACCCGGTCGGGGATCGGCCGCAGATCGCCGGCGGCCATCGCGCGCAGCTGCACCTCGGTGTTGCGGGTGAAGGCGCGGTGGCGGACATAGGCCCAGACGCAGTCCGGCCCGCCGGTGATCAGGCCGTGGTTGCGCAGCACCAGGGTATGGTTGCGCTCCCCCAGCGCGCGGGCGATGCGCGGCCCCTCGCTGCCGTCCAGCACGATCCCCTCGAAGTCGTGATAGCCGACCCGCTCAAAGAACTGGCAGCCTTCCTGGGTCACCGGGATCGCCGGGCTGTTGGTGGCGCAGAGCGACTGCGACACCGTCTCGTGGGTGTGCAGCACGCAGTGCAGGTCGGGACGGGCGCGGTGGATGGTGGAATGGATCTGGTAGCCTGCCAGGTTCACCGGCCAGGGGCTCTCCGACTTCTTGTTGCCGTCCAGGTCGATGCGGATCAGGTCACTGGCGCAGATCTCGTCATAGCGCAGGCCGAACGGGTTGATCAGGAACTCGTCGGTGCCGGGAACCCGCAGGGTGATGTGGTTGTAGACGATGCTGGTCCAGCCTTCCTCGTGCACCAGCCGGTAGCAGGCGGCGAGCTGCAGGCGGGCCGCCCATTCCACCTCGTCGATGCCGGCCGGCGGCGGCGGCAGGTCCACATCGGCGCCGAAGCCGGCGGTGATCGCGGTCACGGACTGGTCCATCTCATCCTCCCGTCGGGATTGCACGCCACAGGGTAGCCGCCCGTCGGCCGGGCAGCCAGCGTACCTATCCGAAAAACAACCGGGGCAGCCAGAGGCTGAGCCCCGGCACGAAGACCAGAGCCACCAGCAGCGCGATCAGCGCCAGCACGAACGGGGTCAGTTCCCTGATCACCGGTCCGGCGCGCACCTGCGCCTGTGCGGCGGTGAGGTAGATCAGGAAGCCGACCGGCGGCGTAACCAGGCCGACCAGGGTGGCCAGCACCGCGACCGTGCCCAGCTGGATCGGGTCGATGCCGACCGCCTGCGCCGTCGGCACCAGGATCGGCACGATCACCACCAGCAGGGTCACCGGCTCCAGCACCGTGCCCAGCAGGAGGAGGATCAGCATGATCACCGCCAGCACGATCGCCGGGTCGTCGGACAGCCCGCTGGCCAGCTTCGCCAGGCTGTAGGCCAGGCCCATGCTGGCGATGATGTAGGAGAAGATGCCGGCCACCGCGATGATGATCAGCACCCGGCAGGAATCCACCGCTGCGGTGCAGAGCGCGGTCCAGAGGTCGCGCAGCGGCAGTTCGCGATAGACCAGGCTGGTCACCAGCACGGCATAGGCGGCGGCAATGGCACCGATCTCCGTCGTCGTCGCCGCGCCGCTGACCAGGCCGACCACCACGATCACCGGCAGCGCCAGCGCCAGGGCGGAGGTAACGCCGGAGCGGGCCAGTTCCCCCCAGCCCTGCCAGGGGCGGGAGGGATAGTTGCGCCGGCGGCTTATCCAGATCGAGGCGGCGAGCAGCACCAGCCCCATGCCGAGGCCCGGCAGCACCCCGGCCAGGAACATCTGCCCGACCGACTGCTTGGCGAACAGGGCATAGATCACCAGCGGGATCGAGGGCGGGATCATCGGCCCGATGGTGGCGCTGGCCGCGGTGACCGAGGCGGCATAGGCGGCGGGATAACCCTCGCGCTTCATCGCCGGGATCATCACCGAGCCGATGGCGGAGGCGTCCGCGGCCGCGGAGCCGGAGACGCCGGCGAAGACCATGGAGGCGAGCACGTTCACATGGCTCAGCCCGCCGCGGATATGGCCGATCGCGGCGCGGGCGAAGCGCAGCAGGCGGGCGGAGATGCCGCCGCGGTTCATGATCTCGCCGGCCAGGAAGAAGAACGGGATCGCGGCGAAGTCGTACGAATCCAGGCCGTTGACGAAGCGCTGGCCGATGATCATCAGCGGCACTTTCGGCGCATAGACGATGGCATAGGCCGCGCCGGCGGCGCCGATGGCGAAGAAGATCGGCAGGCCCAGCATCAACAGGCCGATCATCACGCCGAACAGCAGGGCGAGCTCGCCGATCATGGCCGCTCAGTCCCGTCCGCCTGTTCCAGCCTGTCGGGGCCGGCCAGCAGGTTGAGCAGGCCCGCCAGGGCGATGCCCGCGCCGCCGACCAGCACCGGCAGGTACTTCACCTCGCCCGGCCATTCGACGCTGCCGTAGAGCACGCCGCCGAAGGCGGCCAGTGTCGTCTCCGCCGCCCAGGCGAGCGCCAGGCCGCCGGCGATCGCGGCCAGGTCGAAGACGGAGGCGACCAGGTCGCGGCGCGGCCCGGCATCGGGCAGCAGCAGGTCGACGGCGATATGGCTGCGGTCGAGCCAGAGGTGGATCGCGCCGATCCAGGCCAGCCACAGCAGGACCAGGACGGAGATCTCCTCCACCCAGGTGATGCTGTCGGCGAAGACGTAGCGCAGCACGACCTGCAGCACCGCGAGCCCGGCCATGAAGGCCAGGCCGGCGCCCAGGCCGTGCCGGGTGAGCTGCAGGAGCAGGCGCCGCAGCCGTGCGGCGCCCGTCCTCAGCCAGTGGGGGGCAAGCGCGCCGCTCACTTCATGTTGTGGATCTGGTCGTAGAGCCCGGCCGGCCAGGCCTTGCCGTCCATGCCCTTGATCACCGGCTCGGAGGCGGCGATGAAGGCGGCGGTGTCGGGCTCGACGATCTCCATGCCCTTTTCCTGCGCGGCGGCCAGGGCCTCGGCCTCCTCCTTCTCGAACAGCGGTTTCTGCTCGGCGAAGGCCTTGTCGGCGGCCTGCATGGCCCATTCCTGCTGCTGCGGGGTCAGGCCGTCCCAGGCCTTCTGGCTCATCCAGATGCCGACGCCGGAACGCAGATAGTCCAGCGGGGTGAAATAGTCCTGCACCTCGGTATAGCCGGCGGCCACGACGTCGGTGATGCCGTTGTCCTGGCCGTCCACCAGGCCCGACTGCATGGCGCTGTACAGCTCCGACGCCTGCACCGGGGTCGGGTTGGCGCCCCAGGCCTTGAACACCTCGGTGATCGACGGCACCAGCGGGGTGCGGATCTTCATCCCCTTGATGTCGTCGGGCGTGGCGACCGCCTTCTTGGAGGTCGACAGCGCGCGCGGGGAGCGGTCCTTCAGATAGCCCAGATACTTGATGCCCAGATTGGTCTCCGCCTCACCCATCATGCCGGCGAACTGGTCGGAGGCGATGAAGGCGCGCCAATGGTCCTGGTCCTTGAACAGGTAGGGCGCGAAGACGATGAACAGGTTGCGCGCCTCCTTGTTGGCGACGATGCCGCCGATATCCATCAGGTACATGTCCAGCGCGCCGTTGCGAAGCTGCGCCCAGAGTTCCGGGATATTGCCCAGCGCGCCGCCGGGGATGATGGTCATCTCCATCGTGCCGCCGGACAGCTCGTTCAGCGCCTTGGCATAGGCTTCCCCCGCCACCTGGAATGAGCTTGTCGGCGGCGCCACATGGGCGAGCCGAAGTTCCACATCCGCCGCCTGCGCCGGCAGCGCCAGCGCGGCGAGCCCGGCAAGCCCGAGGGCGCCGGAGATCAGTCTGTTCCGCGACAGCAGTCCGTTCATCGTACCTCTCCCCATCGTCATGACCGTTGGTCGTCGTTGCGGCCGTTCAGCCGGCCGGCGGCTTCCGCGCGGTCCCGCCGCGCCGTTCCATGTAGTCCCTGTAGCTGACCCCGTTGGAGACCATCACGCCGCCGTCGACGTCCAGCGAGGTGCCGGTGCACATCGCGGCATCGGCGCTGGCCAGGAACAGGGCGGCATTGGCAATGTCCTGCGGCTGAACCCAGCGGCCCAGCGGCACCGTCTCCGCCACCTGGGCGCGCTGCGCTTCCGTCGTCGCGCCGGTGGTCAGCGGGGTCAGGACCGGGCCCGGGCAGATCGCGTTCACGCGGATGCCGTCCTGCGCCAGCTCGAAGGCGGCATGGCGGGTGAAGCCCAGCACGCCGCTCTTCGCCGCGGTATAGTCGGCGCCGCCCAGGAACGAGATCCGCTTGCCCGCCACCGAAGCGATATTGACGATGGCGCCGCCGCCGGCGTCCCGCAGTCCGGGCAGCGCGGCGCGCGTGCAGTTGAAGGTGCCGGTCAGGTTGACGTCCACGACGGCATCCCAGGACTCCGGGTCCATGTTCTCGATCAGATAGCCGCGGCCGAAGCCGGCATTGTTCACCAGAACGTCGATCCGGCCCTTGGCGCTGTGGAACTCCGCGAAGGCCGCGTCCACCGCAGGGCGGTCGGTGACGTCGAGGGCCCAGGGGTGGACGAGGCCGCCCATCCGGCCGGCGGCGGCCTTCATCGCCCCGCCGTCGCGGTCGAGGCCGAAGACGGTGCCGCCCGCTTCGGCGAAGGCCGCGGCGATCGCAGCGCCGATGCCGTTCGCGGCACCGGTCACCACCACGACGCTGCCGGCGAAACTGCGCGCCATCGTCTATCCTTCCCCTGTCCGGGCATGCCGGGCCCGGCATTCTTGTTTGCAGCAGCGTTGCCCGCCGCGATTTCTGTCGGCGGGAACCCTGCCGCAATCGACTGTCCGCGATTGACCGGGACAAGTCAAATAGTAACATATGTTACTATATTGAGGCGGGCGGACAGCGCCGGTCAAGGGGCGGGACCGGGATGAACCCGAGCAGAAGCGAAGCCCCCAAGATGAACCTGGGCAGGAGCGAACGATGAGCAGCGCAGCGGTGGACGAGACGAAGGCGGCAGCCGGGACGCGCACCGGCGGCCGGTCGGCACGGGCGAAGGCGTCCGATCCGGTGACCGTCCATCCGATGGCGGACATGGCCTGGGAGACGGCGGGCAAGGGCGGGCTCTACCTCAAGTCGGTGCGGCGGGAACAGGAGGCGGGTCGCTTCCTGGGCCTGGTGCGGATCGAGGAAGGCGTGCGCACCGGCCTGCACCAGCACCAGGACGTGGCGACCAGCTATGTCCTGCAGGGCGCCCTCACCGACTATGCGGGGACGGTGGTCCGCGGCCAGGCGGGGATCAATTTCCGCGGCGACACGCATGATGCCATCGCCTACGAGAATTGCGTCCTGGCCTCCCGCATGGACGGGCCGACCCTCTATGCCGCCGACGGGGCGACCGACCACCAGCTGCATGCGGGTGCCAGGCAGGCCGCCTTCGCCACCCTCGACCGCAGCCGCCAGCCGGACCTGAACGTCACCGTGGCGGAGCAGCGGCCGCTGCCGACCTTTGTGCCCGGCATGCTGATGCGGATGGTCTTCGACTATGCCGGCACCGGTCATGACCGCCGCATGGTCTGCCTGCAGCTGCAGCCGGGCACGGTGCTGCCGCCCTACCGGGCGGGCGGGCTGGTCGACTGGTTCGTGGTGGCCGGCGACATCACGGTCAACGACCGCCAGGTGCTGGCGAACAGCTTCGTGGTGCAGCCCGCCGGCAGCGAGATGCGTGCCGGCTCCGGCCATGGCTGCATGCTGATCGCCTGGGCCGAAGGGCCGGTCCACTGGCTGGACGGCGCGGACCGTGCCGACCCGTACGGCTTCCCGCCGGCCTGAGCCAGCGGCGGATCAGGTCTTCGCCGCGGCGCCCGTACTGCCGGCAGGCCGTGCCGGCGCTTCGCCGTCCTTCCAGACCTCGGCATGGCGCTCCAGCTTGTCGAGGATGCGCTTCAGCTGCGCCACCTCCCGCGCGCTCAGCCGGCCGAACAGGGCATCGGCGCGGTCCAGGGCGAAAGGGCTGATGGCGGCGAAGATCGCCGCGCCTTCCGGGGAGAGGCTGTGGCGCGTGCGGCGGCGGTCATTGCCGTCGGTGGCGCGGACCACCCGGCCGTGCGAGATCAGGCGGCGCACCGCGCGGCTGGCGCTCATCTTGTCGAAGCCGTTGACCTCTGCGATCTCCTGCACCGACAGGCCGGGGCGGGCGTTCAGCGCCAGCATCACCCGCCATTCGTTGATCGTCAGGTCGTAGCGGGCCGCGAAGTCGGTGAAGAACGGCCGGGCGGTCATGTTGACCAGGCGCATCAGCCGGTAGAACAGCGTATCGACGCCAAGGCCAAGGTCCGGAATTGCCGCTGTCTCCCCTGCTGCCGGTCGCACCGATGCGACGGCCGGCCGAACCTGCGGCCGGCCTGCCGGCAGGTCAAGGCCGCGGCGGAAAGACGGCCGACTTCAGGGACGCTCGCCCGGCGTCGCCACCTCGACCAGGTTGTCGTCGGGGTCCCGGAAATAGACCGACATCATCGGGCCGCAGGCGCCCTCCCGGGTGACGGGACCGAGTTCCACCGCAACGCCGAAGGCGGCGAGCCGCTCCGCCACCGCCGCGCTGGGCATGCCGGTCAGCAGGCAGAAATCGCCGCCGCCCGGTGTCGGGCGCAGGGCCTTGGGCTCGAATTCCCGGCCGGCCTGGTGGATGTTGAACTTCTGGCTGCCGAAATGCAGGGCGGTGGGGCGGCCCGGCTGCCGCTCCACGCGCATGCCCAGGATGCGGGTGTAGAAGTCGACGGTGCGTTCGACGGACCCGACCGTCAGGACGACATGGTCGAGTCCGTCGATGGCAATGGCCGCAGCTTCGCTCACGCGGTGCCGTCGGCCGGTCCGGCCTTGGCGCCGCCGGCGAACCAGGGGCGCGAGGCGGGCAGGAAGACCAGCACGATATTGATGATGCCGATCACCAGCACGACCAGCGCCAGGATGCCGCCGATGGTCGAGAAGGCGAAAGTGGCCCCGATATTGCCGAGCGAGGCCAGGATGGCCAGCACCGCCAGTACCGCCCAGATCCACTTGAAGACATTGTTGCCGCGCCGGGCGATGAAGTACCAGAACAACAGGCCGAGCAGCACGTAGATCGCGGCGCCGACGATCTCCGTGGTGCCGATCACCTTCTCCGCCATTGCCATGTCTTCGGCGGTCGGGGCGCTGCCGCCCTGATCGGTAGCACTCTGATCGGTACCGCTCTGATCGGCACTGGTGGTGGCCGGTGCGGTCGCCGCCGGCTGTTCCATCTGCGCCTGCTCCATGATCGCCGAGAGATTGGGCGTAAAGAGGAACAGGTTCACCAGGCTGATGAGGATGGCCACCCAGAACAGGATTTCCCACCATACAATTGTCTGCGGACGCTGCATGACATGAACCCCCGGTTATTTTTTGTTGATGCCATACAATACCTCAGTATCCGGAAACCCGGAACGGTGCTTGTCTTTGGCGGATCGCCCGGTTCACTGCGGGGCCGGTGCCGGGCTGACGGCGGTGGCCGCGATCCCGCACCGGCGCTAGTCTGGCGCGGCCTGCCGCCAGGGAATGGCGGCAGGGCAGGGGAGGACAGCATGCGGCAAGGCAGGGATGCGGCAGCGGACGATCCGTCGGCGCCGGCAGCACGAATCGGAGCCGGCGACGAGGGGGCGGCCGCCCTCGCGGCGGGTTTCGACCTGCTGGACCTGCCGGACGGCTTCTATGACGATCCCTATCCGACCTATCACGCCCTGCGCCGCTTCGCCCCGGTGAAGACGATGCCGGGCGGCGTGTTCCTCACCCGCCACGCCGACGTGCTGCGGGTCTACAAGGACACGGCCCTGTTCAGCTCCGACAAGAAGACGGAGTTCCGGCCTAAATACGGTGACAGCCCGCTCTACCGCCACCACACCACCAGTCTGGTGTTCAACGACCCGCCGCTGCACACGCGGGTCCGCCGGCTGATCATGGGGGCGCTCAGCCCGCGCGCGATCGCCGACATGGAACCGGCCCTGGTGGCCCTGGTCGACCGGCTGCTGGACCGGATGGCGGCCGGCGACGGCCGGGTCGACCTGATCGCGGATTATGCGGCGGCGATCCCGGTGGAGATCATCGGCAACCTGCTGGGTGTGCCGCATGACGAGCGGGAGCCGCTGCGCGACTGGTCGCTGGCGATCCTGGGCGCCCTGGAGCCGAAGATCGACCAGGCCCAGTTCGACCGCGGCAACGCGGCGGTGACGGACTTCCTCGCCTATCTGGAGGGACTGGTTGCGGATCGTCGCGCGCGGCCCGGCGACCCGGACCGCGACGTGCTGACCCGGCTGATCCGCGGCGAGGCGGATGGCGAGCGGCTGAGCCACGAGGAACTGCTGCAGCAATGCATCTTCATCCTCAACGCGGGGCACGAGACGACGACCAACCTGATCGGCAATGCCCTTGTCCTGCTCTGCGAATGGCCGGGCGAGCGGGCCCGCCTGCTGGCCGAGCCCGGCCTGATCCGCACCGCAGTGGAGGAGTTCCTGCGCTTCGAGAGCTCCAACCAGCTGGGCAACCGCGCCACGACGGCAGAGGCGGAGGTCGGCGGCGTGACCCTGCCGCCCGGCACCGGCGTCACCCTGTGCATCGGCGCCGCCAACCGCGACCCGGCGGTGTTCGCCGAACCGGACCGGCTGGACCTCGGCCGGCAGCCGAACCGCCATCTGGCGTTCGGGGGCGGGCCCCATCAATGCGCGGGGCTGGCGGTGGCCCGGCTGGAAGGCGTGGTGGCCATCGGCCGGTTCCTGCGCCGCTTTCCGGACTTTGCCCTGACGGCGCCGCCGCGCCGCAACCGGCGCGCACGCTTCCGCGGCTTCGGCACCGTGCCGGCGGTGCTGGGCTTCTGACCGCTGCGGCGGATTCAGCGGAAAATCCCGTCGCATTTAACGGATCGGCAATACCGCCCGCACTATCGATGGGGGTGCCGCGGTTGTCGCCGCCGCATCGGTCATGACTCCACGAAGGGTGCCGCCGCGATGTTCCGCCTGCCCAGACTGCCCACGATCGGGATCGCCGTCTTCGGCGCCGCGGCCATGCTGCCCTGGCCGGACGGCAGCCTGCGGGCGGCCCTGAGCGGCCCGCTGGCGGCGGCGCCCGGACAGGCCGGCGGCAGCATCTACCTGTCCTACCTGGCGACGGTTGCCGCCCTGTTCGTCATGCTGACCCTGCTGCGGCGCATCGCGCCACCGGTGCAGCGGCCGGCGCCGGCACGGCGTCACGCCGGCGCATCGGCTGCAGCGGTGCCGCTGCCGGAGCCGGCGCGCAGCCACCGCGAGCGACTGGCCTGGCACCAGCTTGCCGCCGCCGTCGACCATCTGTCCGACAGCCGCCGGCAGGCGACCGATGCCGGTGCGGCGCCCTGCCGCCCGCTCTCGCTGCGCGCGCAGGCGATGCACGGCCTGATCGCCCGGCCGGAAGAGACCCTGCGCCGGACCTCCGCCGATCTCGGCCGCACGGCCGATGCCCTGCTGCGCCGGCTGCACGACTGAGGGCGGCGACATCCCGCGCTTTTGCCGCGATCCGGCGCGGCGCTTTTCCGCAGTTGCGAAATAGCCGGATCGGATAGTCTGGGGCCAGCTTTCGCCCCACCCCGCGCAGCGGGACCGCCGTGACCCGATCCGAGCAGATTGACGATCCGCCTCCTGTGGCCCGGCCGCCCGGGACGCGACTGGCCGAGATCCGGCCGCCCGGCCCCTGGCACGCATTGCCGCACGAACAGGTTGCGGCGCATCTGGGCTCCGGTCCCGACGGCCTGTCGGATGCCGAGGCGGCGGTGCGCCTGGCGCACCATGGCGCCAACCGGCTGCCGGAAGGCAGACCGCGGCCGGCCTGGCTGCGCCTTCTGGCGCAATTCCACAACCTGCTGATCTATGTGCTGCTCGGCGCCGCCGCGATCGCGCTGGCGCTGCACGAATTCGTCGACGCGGCGGTGATCCTGGCCGTTGTCCTGGTCAATGCCGCGATCGGCTTCGTGCAGGAGGGGCGCGCGGAACGCTCCCTCAACGCGCTGCGGGAGATGGTCACCCCGCAGGCTTCCGTGCGCCGCGACGGCCGGCGCCTGACCCTGCCGGCCAGCGACCTGGTGCCCGGCGACCTGGTGCTGCTGGATCCCGGCGACCGGGTGCCGGCCGACCTGCGGCTCACCCGCTCGCGCGGCCTGCGCATCCAGGAAGCGGCACTGACCGGCGAATCCGCGGCGGTGGAGAAGGGCGCGGCACCGGTGGCAGCGGAGGCGCTGCTGGGGGATCGCAGCGCCATGGCCCATTCCGGCACCCTGGTCGCCGCCGGGCAGGGGCAGGGCGTGGTGGTGGCGACCGGCGCGGCCACCGAGCTGGGCCGGGTCGGTACCATGCTGCACCGGGTCGAGAGCCTGAAGACCCCGCTGATCCGGCAGATGGACGGCCTGGCCCGGCAGCTCACCCTGTTCGTCCTGCTGCTGGCCGCCGCGACCTTCGCCATCGCCTTCCTGCTGCGCGGCTATGGCCTGGCGGAGGCCTTCATGGCGGTGGTCGGCCTGGCCGTCGCGGCGATCCCGGAGGGCCTGCCGGCGGTGATGACGATCGCCCTGGCGATCGGGGTGCAGCGGATGGCGGCACGCCACGCGATCATCCGCCGCCTGCCGGCGGTGGAGACGCTGGGCGCGGTCGGCGTGATCTGCACAGACAAGACCGGCACCCTGACCCGCAACGAGATGACCGCCCGCAGCCTGGTCACAGCCGCCGGCGAATGGGTCGCCGACGGTGCCGGCTACGCACCCGAGGGCGCCTTCCGGCCTGTCAGCGGCGATCCGCCGGCCGCCCTGCCGCCGGTGTTTCGCCGGGCCCTGCAGGCGGGGCTGTTGTGCAACGATGCCCGCCTCGGCCGGCGCGGCGAGGACTGGCTGGTGGATGGCGACCCGATGGAAGGGGCGCTGCTGGCGATGGCGGCGAAGGCCGGCCTGGACCCGGCGGCGGAGCGCCTGGCGGCCCCGCGCCGGGACGAGATCCCGTTCGACGCGCAGCACAGGTTCATGGCGGTCCTGCACCACGGCGGCAGCGGCCCGTCGGTTTTCCTGAAGGGGGCGCCGGAGCGGCTGCTCGAGCTTTGCGACCGGGAGCGCGGGCCGGAGGGCGACCGGCCGCTGGATGCCGCCTTCTGGCATGGCGAGGCGGAGCGTCTTGCGGCATCCGGGCAGCGGGTCCTGGCGCTGGCGGAGCGGGCGCCGCCTGCAGGCGGGGCGCTGGACTTCGCGGCGGTCGACCGCGGCGGGGCGGTCCTCCTGGGGCTGGTCGGCCTGATCGACCCGCCGCGTCCGGAGGCGGTCGCCGCCGTCGCCGACTGCCACGCGGCCGGCATCCGGGTGGTGATGATCACCGGCGACCATGCCGTCACCGCCGCCGCGATCGCCGCCCAGCTGGGCCTGGCGCCTGCGCCGCTGGTGCTGACCGGGCGCGACCTGGCCGGGATGGACGATGCCGCGCTGGCCACGGCTGTGCGGGAGACCGATGTCTTCGCGCGCACCACGCCGGAGGACAAGCTGCGCCTGGTGGCGGCGCTGCAGGCGCAGGGCCGGACGGTCGCGATGACCGGCGACGGGGTGAACGACGCGCCGGCGCTGAAGCGTGCCGATGTCGGCGTGGCGATGGGGCTGCGCGGCACCGAGGCGGCGAAGGAGGCGGCCGAGATGGTGCTGGCCGACGACAATTTCGCCTCCATCGTCGCGGCAGTGCGGGAAGGGCGCACCGTCTACGACAATCTACGGAAGGTGATCGGCTGGACCCTGCCCACCAGCAGCGGCGAGGCGCTCACCATCCTGGTGGCGATCGGCTTCGGCTTCGCCCTGCCGGTCACGCCGGTGCAGATCCTCTGGGTCAACATGATCACAGCCGTCGCCCTGGGCCTGACGTTGGCCTTCGAACCGACGGAGCCGGGGACGATGGCGCGGCCGCCGCGGGCCCGGTCGGAGCCGCTTCTGCCGCCCCTATTGCTGTGGCAGATCGCCTATGTCTCGCTGCTGTTCGTGGCCGGCGCCTTCGGCATCTTCTTCTGGGCGGAGGGGCGCGGCCTCGACATCGACACCGCGCGGACGATGGTGGTGAACGCCCTGGTGGTGATGGAGGTCTTCTACCTGTTCAGTATCCGCTACGTGCACGGCACCGCGCTGACCCTGCGCGGCGTGGTCGGTACGCCGGCGGTGCTGCTGGGCCTGGCGGCCGTGGTGGCGGCACAGTTCGCCATGACCTATCTGCCGGCGATGAACCTGCTGCTCGGCACAAGGCCGCTGTCCCTGGCCGACGGCGCGGCCATCATCGTCGTCGGCGTCGCCGTCCTGGGGCTCTGCGAGGCGGAGAAGGCGGTGCGCCGCGGGCTGCTGTCCGGCGCGAGGGGGAGGGCGGGATGAGCATCGAACTGCTGGGCTACCGGCCCAGTGTCTATACCTGGGCGGCGCGCCTGACCCTGCGCGAGAAGGGCCTGGCCTTCGCCTGGACCGAAGTGGATCCATTCCAGGAGGTGCCGCCGGCCGCACTCCTGGCGCTGCATCCCTTCGGGCGGGTACCCGTGCTGCGGCACGACGGCTTCGCGCTCTACGAGACGGCCGCGATCTGCGCCTATGTCGACGAAGCCTTTCCCGGCCCGGCCCTGCAGCCGGCCGCAGCGCCGGCACGCGCACGGATGCGGCAGGTTATCGGCATCGTCGACAGCTACGGCTACTGGCCCCTGGTCCGTCAGGTCTTCGTCCATGGCGTGGCCCGACCGCGGCTCGGCCTGGCAGGCGATGCCGGGATCCGTCGGGCGGGCCTCGCCAGGGCGTCGCAGGTGCTGGACGCGCTGGAACGCCTGGCGGAGGACGGCGCCTGCCTGTCCGGCACCGACTGGTCGCTGGCCGACTTCCAGCTCGGCCCGATGATCGCCTACTTCGCCGAGGATCCGGACGGCGCCGCCGAGCTGGCGCGGCGCCCGCGCCTGGCCGCCTGGTTCGCGGCGCTGTCGCGACGGACGGCCTTCAGGGAGACGCGGCCGCCGGCCGAGGGTGGCTGACCGGGCGGCGCCTTGTCACAGCCCGTGCGGTGCGCGGCGGTCCTTCCAGGGCGCGGCCGCCTCGATCTGGGTGGCCAGTTTCAGCAGCAGGCGTTCCTGGCCGCGCAGGGCGGCGAACTGGATGCCGATCGGCAGGCCTTCCGGCGACTGGCCCAGCGGCAGGGAGACCGCCGGCTGGCCGGAGACGTTGAACGGCAGGGTGAAGCAGATCTCCGGCAGCAGGCGACCGTGATAGGCGTCCAGGTCCATGCCGTACATGTCGAAATAGCCCAGCTCCGGCGCCGGCCGCGGCATGGTCGGGGTGACCACAACGTCGTAGGGGGCGCAGGACTGCGCGATCGCCCGGCCGGCCAGCCGCAGCGCCTCGATCGCGCCCAGCACCGCCACGCCCGAGACCCCGCGGCCCAGCTCCACCCGCTGCCAGTTGACCGGGCTGAAATCGTCGGCCGTCAGGCTGCGGCCCAGCAGACCCTCCAGCATGGCGAAGCCGGCGGTGGCCTCCGCCGCCGCCTGCGCCGCGAACTGGCTGGTCACCACCTCGTAGTCGCAGGCCAGGGTCATCTCCTCGACCGTGTGCCCCATCTCGGTCAGCATCTGCAGGGTATCGCGCAGGGTCGCGGCGACGGCGGGATCGACGGCAACCCCGTCCATGCCCTTCTGGGTATAGCCGACCCGCAGCTTCGGCGGCGGGATCATCATGTCCAGCTGCAGCGGCGGGTCGAAGCCCGGCATCTCGTAGGGGTCGCCGGTCACGCCGCCGGCCACCAGGTCCAGATAGGCGGCGGTGTCGCGGACGCTGCGGCTGACGCAGCCTTCCACGGCGGAGCCGGCCCAGATGTCAGTATAGTCCGGCGCATAGGTGCCGCGGCCGCGGGAGATCTTCAGCCCCACCAGGCCGTTATAGCTGGCCGGGATGCGGATCGAGCCGCCGCCGTCGCTGGCATGGGCGAGCGGCAGCACCCGG
>NZ_JBHRTR010000054.1:148921-167583 GCF_042646425.1 Marinibaculum pumilum | reverse complement strand
ACCGCGCCCGCCGAGCCGCCGCTGGAGCCGCCGGCGACCCGCTCCAGGTTCCAGGGGTTGCGGGTCGGCCCGTACATCGCCGGCTCGGTGGAGATGCAGTAGCCGAACTCCGGCACGTTGGTCTTGCCGACCAGGATCATGCCGCCGGCCCTGGCGCGGCGCACCATCTCGCTGTCATGCGGGGCGACGGCCTGCGCCAGGAAGGTCAGGGAGTTGGAGGTGACCGTGCCCTCCGCCATCAGCAGCAGGTTCTTCATCAGCCAGGGCACGCCGGCCAGCGGCCCCTCCGGCAGCGGCTCGCGGGCCCGGGTCCGCGCCATCTCGAAATGCTCGATCGCCAGCGGGTGGACGGAGTTCTGCACCGTTTCCAGCCGCTCGATCACCTCGTCGACCAGTTCCAGGGCCGTCACCTGGCGGGTGCGCACCAGTTCCGCCAGGTCGAGCGCGTCGTAGCTGTCGAACTCGGGCATTGACATTGCGGCTTTCCCCCTGCGGCATGCGTCGGCACGTTTGTTTGGCGGTCATTCTGCGCGACACGGGGCCGTCCGGCCAGAGCTTACTGCGGGGTTGCCGCGGGGCCCGGCGCCGGCCGGCGGCTGCTGGGCGACAAGCGCCGGGAGGAAAGACATGGATGGCGATGGGGCATTGCTGCGGCTGACGCCGCAGGACGATGTGGCGGTGGCGCTGCGCCGGGTGGCGGAAGGCGCCGGGCTGGCGGTGGCCGGCGGCCCGCAGGGCGCGCGGGTGCGGGAGGCGATCGACAGCGGCCACAAGGTCGCCGTGCGCGACATCGCCGCCGGGCAACCGGTCCGCAAGTTCGGCCAGATCATCGGCTGGGCGACCGAAGCCATTCCCGCCGGCGCCCATGTCCATGTCCACAACTGCGCGATGGGCGCGCATGAAAGCGCGGATGCGATCGGCACCGACTACCGGCCGACGGAGATGGTGCCGGCGGCGGAGCGGGCGCAGTTCCTGGGTTTCCGCCGGGCGGACGGCCGCGCCGGAACCCGCAACATGATCGCCCTCTGCGCCACGGTGAACTGCGCGGCGACGGTGGTGCGCTACATCGCCGACGCGGTCGAGCGTTCCGGCATGCTGGACGATTACCCGGAGATCGACGGCATCGTCGCGCTGGGCCACGACACCGGCTGCGGCCTGACCCCGGGGCCGGGACTGGAAAACCTGGAGCGGGTGCTGTGGGGCCATGCCACCCATCCCAATGTCTGTGCCGCCCTGTTCGTCGGCCTGGGCTGCGAGGTGATGCAGATCGCCCGCCTGGCGCAGAAGTACGAGATGGGCGACCGCAGCCGCTTCCACGCCCTGACCATCCAGGAGAGCGGCGGCACCCGCCGCACGGTGGAGGCGGCGGTCGCCCGCATCCGCGAGATGCTGCCCGACCTTGCCGGCGCGCAGCGGCAGGCGGTGCCCGCCTCGGAACTGGTGGTGGCGCTGCAATGCGGCGGCTCCGACGGCTATTCCGGCATCACCGCCAACCCGGCCCTGGGCCGCGCCGCCGACCTGGTGGTGGCGCAGGGCGGCACCGCGATCCTGTCGGAGACGCCGGAGATCTACGGCGCGGAGCATCTGCTGGTGCGCCGCGCCGCCAGCGAGGCGGTGGGCCGCAAGCTGCTGGACCGCATCGCCTGGTGGGAGGGCTATACCGCCCGCAACGACGCGGAGATGAACAACAACCCGTCCCCGGGCAACAAGGCCGGCGGGCTGACCACGATCCTGGAGAAGTCGCTGGGCGCGGCGGCGAAGGGCGGCACCACCGGGCTGATGGACGTGCTGCTCTATGCGGAGCGGGTGAAGAGCCGCGGCTTCGTGTTCATGGACTCGCCCGGCTACGACCCCGCCTCGGTCACCGGGCAGATCGCCGCCGGCGCCAACATCGTCTGCTTCACCACGGGCCGCGGCTCCGCCTTCGGCTCGCGCCCCGCGCCGACCCTGAAGCTGGCCACCAATTCCGCGCTGTTCGAGAAGATGCGCGAGGACATGGACATCGACTGCGGCACCATCGCCACCGGCGGCACCACCGTTGCGCAGAAGGGGGCGGAGATCTTCGCCCGCATCCTGGAGGTGGCCTCCGGCGCGGAGACGAAGAGCGAGGCGCTGGGCTATGGCGGCTTCGAATACGTGCCCTGGCAGATCGGCGCGACGATGTAGACCTCAGTCGCCGGGACTCTGGGCGCTGCGGAGCTCCGCCAGGCCGCGGCGCTGGCGGCCGTCGGCATCGAAATTCGCCGGGTCCAGCCAGGCCTGGAAGGCCGCCTTGCGCGACGGCCAGTCGCCGTCGGTCATCGCGTACCAGGCGGTGTCGCGGTTGCGGCCCTTGTAGACCAGCGCCTGGCGGAACAGCCCCTCATAGGAAAAGCCCAGCCGCAGGGCGGCGCGGCGGGACGGCGCGTTCAGGCTGTCGCACTTCCATTCGAAACGGCGATAGCCGAGTTCGTCGAACACCCGCGCCATGAACAGGAACATCGCCTCGGTCGCGGCCGGGCGGCGCTGCAGCGCGGGCGCCAGGTGGATATGGCCGATCTCCACCACGCCCATCGCGGGATCGATCCGCATGAAGGCGGCCATGCCGGTGGCATGGCCGGATGCGGAATCGATGATTGTGTGGAACAGCGGGTCGTCCGCGGTGCAGCCGTCCAGCCAGCCGCGGAAAGCCGTCCGGCCGTCGAACGGGCCATAGCCCAGATAGGTCCAGTCGCTGCCGTCGACATCGGCGGCGAAGGCGTCGAACAGTTCGTCGCCATGCCGCGCCGGGTCCAGCGGCTCGATCCGGCAGAAGCGGCCGGCCATCGCCGTGCGCGGCGGCGGCGGACGGGGCTGCCAGTCGGGCAGGGCCGTGCCGACCGGCTGGCCGCGATCGTTCCGGCGCGGCGCCGCCGCCGTATCCATGTCCAGGTTCCGCTCTGGCGTCCCGGTCAGGCCGTCGTCACCGTGCCGAGGACCACCTTGGCCTGGACGTCGGTGAAGTTGGGGATGTCGCCCTGGGTCGCCGCGCCGTGCTTGGCCAGTGCCGCCTGCGCGGTCGCCGCGTCGTCGAACTGCAGCTCTGCCACGACCTGGTAGGGCGGCGTGCCCATCATGTCCATCGGCTGGTAGAAGCTGAGGCCGCGCAGACCCATCGGCCCCATCAGTTCCTGCACCAGCGGCAGGTGCTTGGAGGTGTAGTAGTCCATGTCGAACTTGCTGCCGGGATCGTTGGGGTACAAGACGTTGATGACGAACATGGGGCTCCCTCCGCGGTGCGGCGGGATGGCCCCGCCGGTTTTGCGAAGGGAGCGTAGTGCCGGTGCCGCCGCTTGGCCAGAGTTTGTCCCCAGATCCGGGCGACCCGCCGGACCGGCCGGTCAGAAGCGGATCACCTGCTCGGTCTGCCCGCTGCCGCCGACGGTCACGGTCTGCGTTTTGCTCTGCCCCTCGAAGGTCGCGGTGACCTCGTAACTGCCCTGCGGCAGGGCGGCCAGCAGCCAGGGCCCGTCGCAGCGGGCGTCGACCAGCACCTTGCCGTCCGGGCCGGCGATCTTCGTCGACACGTCGCCGAGATAGGCGCCGCCGGGTTCCGCGTAGACCATCTTCAGGGAGAAGTCCTTGGCCATGGTCTCGTCCTGGCCGGTGTCGCTGACGCCGGCGCACAGATGGGAGGTTTGCGCCAGCGCCGGTCCAGTCAGAGCCAGTCCAGTCAGGGCCGGTCCGGCAAGGGAAAGCGCCAGACTGCCCGCTGCGAGATAGGGAATGAGCCGCATCGCTCCGTCTCCGTCATCCGTTGGAGTCGACCTGTGGCCGGATAACGGGGGCCACGGCTTGGGGTTCCCGCGGACCGGGTCTCAGACAAAGCCGTGACGCCCGGGACATCGTCGCCGCGCTGCAGCAGCCGGATGGCGACATGGCTGCCGGCGATGCCGATGACGAGGACCTGTGTCGGCATGCTTGCCTACCTGTGTGCGGCGGCTATGGTTGCGGACGTTCTGACGATTTTCTTCAATATGTCAGAATGACAAAATTGGTCAAGAATGTCAGGAATCCGATGTCCGTTCCCCTTCACCTGCTCACCGCCGAAGCCCTGGCAGAGGCCTATCGCGCCGGCAGCCTGTCGCCTGTCGAAGCGACGGAGGCGGCGCTGTCCCGCATCGAGGCGTTGGACCCGGTCTACAATGCCTGGTGCCATGTGGACCGTCCGGCGGCGCTGGCTGCAGCCCGCGCGGCGGAGGCGCGCTGGCGTAACGGCACCATGCTGAGCCCGGTCGACGGCGTGCCGACGGGCATCAAGGACCTGATGCCCGCCGCCGGCTGGCCCTACCGGTCCGGCAGCCGCGCGACCGACCCGGCCCCGGTGGCAGAGGATGCGCCGCCGGTGGCGCGGATGCGCGAAGCCGGCGCCGTCTTCCTGGGCAAGACCACGACGCCGGAATTCGGCTGGAAGGGGGTGACCGACAGTCCGCTGACCGGCATCAGCCGCAATCCCTGGAACCCGGAGCGCACCTGCGGCGGCTCCTCCGGCGGTGCCGGTGCCGCGGCGGCGCTGGGCCAGGGCGCGCTGCACCTGGGTTCTGACGGTGCCGGGTCGATCCGCATGCCCTGCGGCTTCTGCGGCGTGCCGGGCATCAAGCAGACCTACGGCCTGGTCGGGAAATACCCGCCCAGCATCATGGGCAGCCTGTCCCATACCGGGCCGATGGCGCGCAGTACGATGGACCTTGCCCTGATGCTGGACGTGATTGCGCGGATGGATCCGCGCGATCCCTATGGCGTGCCGCGGCCGGTGGAAAGCTATGCGGCGGCGCTGCGCGGCGAGCCAGCGGAGCGGCCGCTGGCCGGTCTGCGCATCGCCTTCAGTCCCACCCTCGGCTATGCCCGCGTGACGCCCGACGTCGCCGCCGCGGTGGCGGCCGCCGTGCCGGTGCTGGCGGAGGCCGGCGCCGAGGTGGAGCAGGTGGAGCGGGTGTTCGACGATCCGCTGGAAATCCTGGCGGGCTTCTGGGGGCATGGCCTGTCGCAGCTGCTGGACAAGCTGGGGGCGGAGAAGTGGCCGCTGATGGAACCGCCGGTGGTGGCGATGGGGCAGGCCGCCCAAGCGCTCTCGGCGATGGACCTGGCACGCCTGACCGGCCGGCGGGAGGCGCTGTGCCGCGCGATGGGGGAGTTCCACGAGCATTATGACCTGCTGGTCACGCCGCAGCTGCCGCTGACCGCCTTTACCGCCGGCCTGGAATTCCCGGAAGGCAGCGGCATGCAGCGCTGGTGGGAATGGTCGCCCTTCACCTATCCGTTCAACCTGACCGGGCAGCCGGCCGCGACGGTGCCCTGCGGGCTGGCGCCGGACGGGTTGCCGGTCGCGCTGCAGATCGTCGGCGCGCGCTTCGCGGATCTCGACGTGCTGCGCGCCGCCCAGGCCTTCGAGCGGCGCCAGCCGTTCCGCATGCCCGATCCGAAAGCGGCATGACCACGGAACGGGAGGAGGGACGCGAAGGGGGCGGCCGGGGCGAGCGGCGGCGGCAGGTGCTGGAGGCGGCGATGACCGCCTTCGGCCTGTACGGCTTCCGCCGCACGTCCATGGCCGACATCGCCAGGGCCGCCGGACTGTCGCGGCCGGCCCTCTACCTGCAGTTCCGGAACAAGGAGGATATCTTCCGCTCCCTGTCGGAGGCGCTGCAGGCGCGTGCAGTGGACGCCGCCGCGGCCGGGTTGTCGCGGGAGGGGCCGTTCGAGGCGCGGCTTGCCGCCGGCCTGCTGGGCCGCGAACGGGTGCTGCTCGACATCCTGGCGGAATCGCCGCACGCGGCGGAGCTTCTGGACGTGAACGACAGCCTGGCGGACGATGTGACGCGGGCGGCGACCGCGCGTTTCCGCGACCTGCTCGCCCGGAGCCTCGCGGCGGCGGAGAGGGACGGCGAAACCCGCCTCGCCGCGCTGGGGCTGGCGCCGGAGCGGGTGGCGGAGATCCTGGTCGCCGCGCTGTCCGGCATGAAACAGCCGGGCGAGGCGCAGGCCGATACGGAAGCGCGGATCCGCGACCTCGTCACCCTGGCGGCGGGCGCGCTTGCGCGGCACGACGGGCCGTGAATCGTCCGCCATGTCGCATCAGGCGGCTTGGTTGTCGACACAGTGTCCCCAATGGGGGAACAATCAATCGATTGACTCTGTGAAGGATGGTGATACGTCGGAAGGAAGGTCGGCGCCATCCTCCGTCGGGGCTGTCCACGCGCGGCCGCCTGCGTCAGGCGGCCCGCATGCGCTTCCCCTGCATCCGCCCGGTCGGCGCGGCCGATGGCCGACCATCCGTTTTGGAAACGCCTGTCGAACAGTGCCGCCTGCACAATACGCCTGCACCGGGAAATCGGGCTGCGCGCGGTCGGCGAACGGGTCAGAAGGGGACGTCATGAAAGAGCTCAACCATCTGCATCACATCACCCTCTGCGTCGGCGACGCGCAGGAGGATTACGACTTCCATACCCAGGTGCTGGGGCTGCGCAGTGTGAAGAAGACGCTGCTCTATGACGGCCAGGTGCCGATCTACCACCTGTACTACGGCAATGCCGACGGCCAGCCGGGGTCCATCGTGACGACCTTCGCGATGCGCCATACCGGCATCAAGGGGCGACAGGGCACCAACCAGATCAAGACCCTGATGCTGGCGATCCCGGAAGGCTCGTCGCGCTTCTGGCTGGACCGCCTGCGCCAGCACGGCTTCGATGCGACGGAGGGCGAGCGCTTCGGCGAGAAGCGGGTGTCCTTCGTGCACCCGCACGGTATCCCCTATGTCCTGGTGGAGACGCCGTCGCAGGGCCGCCGCGCCTTCGAGGGCGCTGACGTGCCGAAGGATTCCGGCATCTACGGCATGCACGGGATCGAGGTGAATGTCCGCGACACCGACGTGATGGACGACTTCCTCACCGGCGCCTGGAGCAGCGACCGGGTGGCCGACGAGGCGGCGGTGAAGCGCTACCAGATGGGCAAGGGCGGCTCGTCGACCCATATCGACGTCGTCCGTGACCCGGACAGCCCGCAGGGCTCCTGGACCTTCGGTGAGGGCATCGTCCACCACTGCGCCTTCGACATCGACAGCCTGGAGAAGCAGGAACAGTACAAGCTGTTCGTCGAGGGCCTTGGCTACACCGATTTTTCCGACCGCAAGGACCGCGGCTATTTCGACAGCGTCTATGTCCGCACCCCGGGCGGCGCGCTGTTCGAGGCCGCCGTCACCAAGCCGAAGGCCTGGGCGGAGGACGAGGCGCCGGAGCATATCGGCGAGGACATCATGGTTTCCCCCCAGTTCTCCCATAAGAAGGAGGAAATCATCGCCATGCTGGGCCCAATCAAGTACTGATCCGGCAAGTACTGATCCGGCAAGTACTGATCCGGCAAGTACTGACCCGGCTTACTGACCTGGCCGCGCGGTCGCGATCGCGCCAGGCCATCCCGGACGGGCGCCCGTCCCGGCACCAGCGGCCGGAGCGGGCGCCCGTTTCGTTTCCGGGTTCCTTTTCGGGCGGTGCACGGGCTCCGCGGCGATGCGCAGGTTGCGGCAATGCATTCAGCCGCTAGGCTTCCGGCCGGAACCGAATGCCGGCGGCTGCGTTCTGCAGCGGTGCGATTGGCGGGGATCCGGGAAGAACGGAGCGGAACGTGACGGGGCGGTGGCAGCAGATCTGCGGAAGGCCAGGGAGGGCCGGCCTGGGCTGCGTCCTGGCGCTGGCAGGGGGCGTGTCCATCTGTGCCGGTGCGCCCGCGGCGGAGGCGGCGGAGGTCCGCCCGGCGGATGTCCGCACAGTCGGTGTCCGTGCCCCGGCGGTGGAAGCGCCCGCGCCACCGGCTCCGACCGACCAGGCGCCGGTGCCGCCGGAGCCCGTGCCGGCAGCGCGAGCGGAGGGCGACGGGCCTGCGGTCTTCGACAAGGCGGACCCGCCGCCGGCCAGGGCCGAGGTGCCGGTCGCCCAGGAAGGCGAGCGCGACCATGATCGCGGAACCCTGTCGCTGATCTGGGAGAACGACGTCTTCGCAGGCACCGACCGCAACTACACCAACGGCCTTCGCATGTCCTACGTCTCCGCCCCGGTGGACGGGCTGGGCGACTGGCATCGCGGCATCGCCGGGTTCGTGCTGGGAGCGGAAGGAGTCGACGAGGTGCGCTACGGCCTCGCCATCGGCCAGAGCATCTTCACGCCGGAGGATATCGAGGCGCGCCAGCCTCTGCCGGACCAGCATCCCTATGCCGGCTGGCTCTACGGCGAATATTCCATCTTCGCCCAGCGCGCCGACCGGCTGCGCCTGGCGGCCCTGCAGGTCGGCATGGTCGGCCCCAGCGCGGGGGCGGAAACGGTGCAGAACGACGTGCACGACCTGATCGGCGTGGCCGAGGCGAATGGCTGGGACAACCAGCTCCACGACGAACTCGCCTTCTCCGTCATGTTCGAACAGCGCGATCGGGCCTGGCTGACGCGCCGGGTACTGGGGCCGGAACTGGACCTGACCCCGCATTACGGCTTCAGCCTGGGCACCCTGCAGACGCAGGCCAAGGCCGGCCTGACGGTGCGCTTCGGCGAGGACCTGCGCAACGACTACGGGCCGCCGCGGATCCGCCCGGCCGTCGGCGGCAGCGGCTTCTTCGAGGCGGTGGACGGCTTCGGCTGGTACCTGTTCGGCGCAGTGGAGGGGCGCGCGGTGGCGCGCAACATCTTCCTGGACGGCAACACCTTCCAGGACAGCGCGAGCGTGACGAAGCGGCCGCTGGTGGCGGACTTCCAGGGCGGGCTCGTCCTGACCTTCGGCGCCACCCAGCTGTCCTACACGATCGTCACCCGCACCAAGGAGTTCGAGACCCAGAGCGAGCCGCAGATCTTCGGCTCGGTCAGCCTGGCGGTGAAGTTCTGACCTTCCCGCGCCGGATCAGCCCTTGTCGGGAATGCCCTTGAAGGCGTCTTCCCCCCAGAGGTCCTCGATGCGGCCGTCGCGGCCGCAGCGCCAGCGGTAGAACTCGTACTGCAACGGGTTCTTCCGGTAATAGTCCTGGTGATAGTCCTCGGCTGCGTAGAACGGTCCCGCCGGCTCGATGCTGGTGGCGATCGGCGCCTCCAGCCGGGCCGCGACCTCCGCCTTCGACGCCTCCGCCGCTTCGCGCTGTGCCTCGCCATCGACGAAGACGGCCGTCGTGTAGGACTGCCCGCGGTCGCAGAACTGGCCGCCCGCGTCGGTCGGGTCGACCGAATGCCAGAACACCGTCAGCAGCTCCGGATAGCTGACCCGGGACGGGTCGTAGCTGACCTTCACCGCCTCGCGATGGCCGGTGCCGCCGGCGGTGACCTGCCGGTAGCCGGGATCGGCGACATGCCCGCCGGTATAGCCGGACAGGGTCTCCAGCACGCCGGGGACCTGGTCGAAATCGGATTCCACGCACCAGAAGCAGCCGCCGGCGAACACCGCGGTCGCCCGCTCCTGTGCGGTGGCAGCGCCCGCTGAGAGGGCGAGGCTGGCGACGAGGATGGCGGCGGCGGCGCCGCACGCAAATGGCCGGATCATCGATCCCTCCCACTCTGGCGCATCGGCCCGACCTCCCTGCGGCGGCACAGCGGGCCGTCGATGATGGAACCCATCCTGCGCGGAGGGGTTTCACCATGTCTGAGCCCGGCGGCAGCGGTTGTCGAGGCACAATCCAGTGAGCGGTTGCATCGCCGCACGGGGGACAGGGCCACACGGGGGACAGGGGCCGCACGGGAGACAGGAGGATTTCGATCCTTCCGCGGAAGACGCTGACCCTTACCGGATCGAATTCCACAGGGTTCCAGCAGAAAACTGAGCCAGCGAAAGATGCCGGCCAAGAATATTGCGCTGCAATATTCAAAATGCGCAGAATAGAGTTTCGATTTTAGTAAGTCACAACTTTGAAATAATAAAATACGGCACACACCCTTTACACATTTCAGCGCATCACGTATGGTCCCGGCACTGTCTACAAAGTGGGGAATTTGTAATGTCGAATTCAACGAAAGAACAAGAGGTCAATGAGGAAGCCGTTCACAACATTACGTCGGCGCATGATCTCTCTGGAAATGTCGATGAATTGTCGGCGCATTACTCGGACTGGGCAGGTACGTACGACGATGACGTGTCCTCGCACGGCTATACCGGCCCCGCCTATATCGCGAAGCTCGGCGCCAAGCTGCTGAAGGGCATGGCCGACCGCAATCCGGGCACTGCGAAGAAGGACGTCCGTATCCTGGACGCCGGCTGCGGCACCGGCCTGGTCGGCGTCGAGCTCGAGAAGCTGGGCTTTCCCAAGATCTATGGCTGCGACCTGTCGCAGGAGATGGTCGACAAGGCGGAAGGCACCGGCACCTACTGCGAGCTGCATGGCGACATCAATCTCGAGGAACCGGTGACCTGCTTCGGTGCGACCCGGTTCGACGCGATCCTGAGCTGCGGCGTCTTCACCCTCGGCCATGTGCCGCCGGAGGCGCTGCTGAACCTCGTCCCGCTGCTCAGCGAGGATGGCGTGATCGTGCTGTCGACCCGGCAGCGCTACACCAGCGAGCACAAGTTCGAGGAATGGTGTCGCGACCAGGAGAAGAAGGGCACCCTGACCCTGGACGAGGTGATCATCGGCGCGCCTTACATCTCCGACGAGCAGGCGGACTACTGGATCGTCCGGCCGCCGGCGGCAGCCAAGAGCGCCAAGAAGGTCGCCTGAACGAACCAGAACTGTTGGATATGACTGAAACGACGCAGAAGAAGGCCGCCGGGCATGTCCCGGCGGCCGATGGCGCCGCCGCCGTGGAGGCCGCGGCGCCGGCCGAAATCCCGGTGGTGGATATCGGCCCGCTGCTGGACGGCAGCGATCCGATGACGCCGGCGCGGGCCATCCATGCCGCGTTCCGCGATGTCGGCTTCATGTATATCAAGAACCACGGCATTGCGGAGGCGGAGCGGCAGGGCATGCTGGACCGGGCGGCGGAGTTCTTCGCCATGCCCGACGCGGTCAAGCAGGCCCTGCATATCGAGCGCAGCGGCCGCACCCTGCGCGGCTATATCCCGCTGTCGGGGGAGAATCTGGACCCCGGGGTCAATGTCGACCTGAAGGAAGCCTACGACCTGGGGGCGGAGGAGCCGGACGCCGACCTGCCGTTCTTCGGTCCCAATCCCTGGCCCCAGGGCTGGGAAGACGGCAAGCGGGATGTGCTCGCCTATCACGAGAAGATGGTCGACCTGACCCGCCATCTGTTCCGCGGCGTCGCCCTGGGGCTGGGCCTCGATGCCGACCATTTCGCGCCGATCCTGCGCCACCCGATCACCGTGCTGCGGCTGCAGCACTATCCGCCGCAGGAACCGGACCCGGAGCCCGGCACCACCGGCTGCGGCGCGCATACCGACTATGGCAGCCTGACGATCCTGGGGCAGGACGATATCGGCGGCCTGCAGGTGCGTGCCAAGACCGGCGAATGGATCGATGTGCCGCCCCTGCCGGGCACCTTCATCGTCAATATCGGCGACCTGATGGAGGTCCTGACCAACGGGATCTACACCGCGACCCTGCACCGGGTGATCAACACCCACGGGCTGCGCCGCTATTCCTACCCGTTCTTTATGGACAGCGACTATGACGCGCTGATCGAGCCGATCGACGGCCTGGCCGATGCGGGCGACCGGCCGAAGGGTCGCTCCGTCACCTGTGGCGACCACAAGTTCTCGAAATATCTCGCCACCTTCCCGCATCTGCAGGAAGCGGCCGACTAGCCGGGTCCTGTCCGACCTGCCCGCCCTGTCCGTCGGCAGCCTATCATTGTAGGCTGCCGCGGACGGTATTGGCGGGAGGCCAGGACATGAGCGAGACCGGACAGCAGCCGGCGGAACCGATCCTCTACCTGAACGGCAGCTACAGGCCGCTCAGCCAGGCGGGGATCTCGCCGCTCGACCAGGGCTTCCTGCTGGGCGACGGCATCTTCGACGTGGTGTCCGCCTGGCAGGGGCGGCTGTTCAAGCTGGACCAGCATCTGGACCGCTTCTTCGACTCCCTGCAGGCGACCCGGCTGCCATCGCCGCTGAGCCGCGAGGAGTGGCAGGCCGCGATCATCGAGACCTGCCGCCGCAACAACCTGCGCGATGCCAGCATCCGCTTCATCGTCACCCGCGGCGTGCCGCAGCAGATCGTCGCGGATCCGCGCGACTGCGTGCCGACCGTGCTGATCTGGGCGGCGCCCTACATCTTCCTGGCGGACGAGGCCGGCCGCCGGAACGGCATCCGCCTGATGATCAGCCATCTGCGCGGCTTCGGCCCGCAGAACCTGGACCCGCGCTACAAATGCCTCGACCGGCTGCATTTCCAGCTCGCCAAGATGGAGGCGATGGCCGCCGGCTATGACGACGTGGTCTGGCTGGACGATCGCGGCCATGTGGCGGAGGGGCCGGCGTCGAACCTGTTCGCGGTGAAGGGCGGCACCCTGTACACGCCGGGCGAGGCGATCCTGCGCGGCATCACCCGCGCAACCATCCTGGAACTGGCGGCGGAACTGGGCATCCCGGTGCGGGAGGCGAACCTGACCGCCTTCGACCTGTACAGCGCCGACGAGGTCTTCACCACCTCCACCGCCGGCGGGGTGCTGCCGGTGCGGGAGGTCTCCGCACGACCCCTGAGGGGACCTGTGCCGGGGCCGCTCTCCCGCCGGCTGGACGAGGCCTATTGGGAGATGCGCGCCAGCGGCCGCCACGGCACGGAGATCGACCCCTAGCCGGGGTTGCCGTGCATCAGCGCAGCCGCGATGCCGCCGCCAGGCTGAGCGCGACGAAGGCGGCAGAGGCCGCCAGGCAGCCGGCCAGGCCGAGGGCCTGGTAGCTCAGTCCCGACAGCAGGGTGCCGACCAGCCGCCCCGCGGCATTCGACATGTAGTAGAAGCCGACATCCATGGTCACCCGCTCCGCCCGGCTGAAGGCCAGGATCAGGAAGGAGTGCAGCGCGGAGTTCACCGCGAACAGGGCGCCGAACAGCAGCAGCCCGGCCACCAGGATGCCGGTGGTCAGCAGCGGGAAGGACGGTGTCGCCAGCACGGTCGCGGCCAGCAGCGCCGGCAGTGCGGCCAGTGCGGCCCCCCAGCGCAGGACGGCGCGCCGCTCCTTGCGGATGGCCCCCGGCTGGTCCTGGCCCGGCTCGTCCTGTGCCGCCTCGGCCGCGAGGTTCAGCAGCCGCGGCGTGGCCGCCTGCACGGCGCCATAGCCGATGATCCACAGCGCCATGAAGCCGCCGACCAGCATGAAGGCCTCGCGCCTTCCCTCCGTGCCGCCATCCGACAGCACCTCGTAGAAGTAGATCGGCACCCCGACCACGAACCAGATGTCGCGGGCGCCGAACAGGAACAGGCGGGCGGCCGATAGCCAGTTGACGTTGGCGGATTTCGACAGGATCTCCCGGAACGGCACCTTGCCGCGCCCGGCCGGCAGGCCCGGTGGCATCGCGATCATGCAGCCGAGGCAGGTCAGGCCGAGCAGGGCCGCCATGCCGTAGAGCGACGCCTCGAAGCCGGCCAGCGCCAGCAGCAGCGCGCCGGCCAGGAAGCCCAGGCCCTTCACTGCATTCTTCGACCCGGTCAGCAGCGCCACCCAGCGGAACAGGCGGCCGCGCGCCCCGTCGGGCACCAGCAGGCGCACGGCGCTCTTGGCGCTGGTCTTGGTCAGGTCCTTGGCGATGCCGGCCGCCCCCTGCACCGCCATCACGAACAGCACGGAGGCGGTCACCGGCCAGTCCGCCTGCAGCTGCGCCAGCGCCAGCAGCGCCGCGACCTGGGTGGCGAGCCCGGCATAGAGGGTCAGGGTCAGGCCGAAGCGGGCGGCGATCCAGCCGGCCGCCAGGTTGGTGATCATGCCCAGGAATTCGTAGAGCAGGAACAGGTAGGCGAGCTGGATCGGGTCGTAGCCCAGGCTGTGGAAATGCAGCAGCACCAGCATCCGCAAGGTGCCGTCGGTCAGCATCAGCGCCCAGTAGGCGCCGGTGACGGTGGCATAGGCGCCCAGGCCGGAGGCGGCGGAAGCGGCGCCGGTCCCGCCCTCAGGCGTGGTCATGGCGACGTATCCCGTGCCGCGGCCACCATCGCCAGGATGTCCGCCATGCGGCAGACATAGCCCCATTCGTTGTCGTACCAGGCATAGACCTTCAGCTGCCGGCGGTTCACCACCATCGTGCAGGGGCCGTCGACGATCGCCGAGCGCGGATCGTCCAGATAGTCGGCGGAGACCAGCGGCCGCGCCTCGAAGCCCAGGATGCCGCGCAGCGGGCCCTCCGCGGCTTCGTTGAAGGCGGCGTTGACCTCTGCCTCCGTCGTGTCGCGTGCCAGTTCGAAGACGCAGTCGGTCAGGCTGGCGTTGAGCTGCGGCACCCGCACGGCATGGCCGTTCAGCCGGCCCGCCAGCTCCGGATAGATCAGGCCGATCGCCGTCGCCGAGCCGGTGGTGGTCGGGATCAGGGAGGTCAGGGCGGAGCGGGCGCGGCGCAGGTCCTTGTGCGGCCGGTCCACCAGGGTCTGGGTGTTGGTGACGTCGTGGATGGTGGTGATCGAGCCGTGGACGATGCCGAAGCGCTCGTGCACCACCTTGACCACCGGCGCCAGGCAGTTGGTGGTGCAGCTTGCCGCCGTGAGCAGGTGGTGACGCGCCGGATCGTAGAGCTCGTGGTTGACCCCGTAGACGATGTTCAGCGCCGCCGTCTCCTTCACCGGGGCGGAGACCAGCACCGTCTCCACCCCGCGGTCGAAATAGGGGGCCAGCCGCGCCGCGCTCTTGAAGCGGCCGCTGCAATCGACCGCCAGGTCGATGCCGCATCCGGCGAGATCCAGCTCCTCCAGCCGGTCGACCTGCTGCAGCCGGATCCGATGGCCGTCCACTTCAAGGTCTCCGTCCTGCGCGGCGACCGGCTGTCGCCAGCGGCCGTGGACGCTGTCGAACTCCAGCAGGAAGGCGGCGGTCTCGGCATCCGCGTCCGGCTCGTTGACCAGCGCGACCCGGTCCCCCAGTCCGGTATCGAACAGGCGCCGCAGCAGCAGCTTGCCCATCCGGCCGAGGCCGTTCACCGCGACGCGCATGATGGACCTCTCCGTAGCTTCAGGCCGGCAGCCGGTCGCCGGCCGGCGCCTGTGCCGTGCCGATCTCGTCCAGGCGCCGCTGCAGCGACAGCCGGTCGAGGGAGGCCAGCGGTAGGCTGGTGAAGATCGAGATCCGGTTGAACAGGCCGCGATAGGCTTCGGCGAAGGCGAGCCGGCGCTCCGTCTCGCTGCCCGCCACCTGCACCGGGTCGGGCAGGCCCCAATGGGCGGTCATCGGCTGACCCGGCCAGACCGGGCAGGCCTCGTTCGCCGCCTGGTCGCAGACGGTGAAGACGAAATCGAGCCGCGGGGCATCGGCCGCGGCGAATTCGTCCCAGCTCTTGGTGCGCAGCCCGCCGGTCGGGTAGTTCAGCCTGCGCAACAGGTCCATCGCGAAGGCATGCGGCTCGCCGCGCGGCATGCTGCCGGCGGAGAAGCCTTGGAAACGGCCCTGGCCGACCCGGTTCAGGATCGCTTCCGCCATCAGCGAACGGGCGGAATTGCCGGTGCACAGGAACAGAACGTTGAGGATCCAGTCCTCGCCTTTGTTGTCGGTCGACATCTCTCTCTCCTCCTCCGGCGCCGGCCATGGCTGCCGTCGCAAAGCCCGGACCTCCAGCGGGTCGCACAGGTCCGGCCGCCCCTTGCAGCAATCCGCCACCAGGAAACGGACCAGGTGCCGCGCCTCTTCCGCCACCACCCGGTAGCGGATCGACCGGCCCTGCCGCTCCGCGGCGATCAGCCCGGCATGGGACAGCTGGGCGAGCTGCTGCGACAGGGTGTTCGCCCGCACCCCCAGCGCCGCCGCGATCTCTCCCGCCGGCACATCGCCGGGCGCTCGCCGCACCAGCAGGCGAAAGATCGCCAGCCGTGTGGGATGCGCCAGGGCGGCAAGGGCCGTCACTTCTTTCAATTCCATAATTCATGAATATCAGAAATATTAGATCCTGACTATCGCAAATGTCACCCGCGCTGGCATGCCGCTTGCGTTACCCTGGCCGGACAGGACAAGTGTGGTACAGGCAGAAGAGCCAATGACTTACGCTAGGAATGGCGGAACATGCGGGCAGCGCTTCCGGGCCCGATGAGAGCGCAGGCGCAGCACGACCGGAAAGGATATTGCCGCCGTCAGCCAGCCGCGATGTCCGTGGCTGTCCAGGCGGCCCTGGGATTGCTGGCGGTGCTTTGCCTGCTGGCGGCGACGGCACAGGCGCGCGTGGTCGCGCAGACGCCGCCGCTGCAGGTCAGCGTGCAGCTGAAATGGACCCACCAGTTCCAGTTCGCCGGGCTCTATGCCGCACTGGCGCAGGGCTATTACCGCGATGCCGGGCTGGAGGTCGGGCTGCTGCCCGGCGGGCCGCAGGTCGACCCCGTGCAGACGGTGGTGCTGGGCCGTGCCGAATTCGGCATCGGCAATTCCTCCCTGCTGATCGACCGGGCGGCGGGCAAGCCGATCCAGGTGGTGGCGCCGATCCTGCAGCACTCCCCCTTCGTGATCCTGGCCCGCCGCGAGTCGGGGCTGGAGACGGTGCGCGACCTGCCCGGCCATGTCCTGGGGCTGGAGGAACATGCCGCGGAATGCCTGGCCTATCTGCACCGCTCCGGGGTCGACATCGACCGGGTGAAGATGGTGCCGCATCCCGGCAACGTGCTGGCGGTGGCGGACGGGCGGATCGACGCCATCTCCGCCTACACCACCACCGAGCCCTACGACCTGATCCAGGCCCAGGTCTCCTACCAGGTGTTCAGTCCGCGGGAGGTCGGCATCGACTTCTACGGCGACACCCTGTTCGTGAACGAGGCCTTCGCGGCCGAGAACCCGGAGGCGGTGCGCGCCTTCCGCGATGCGACGATCCGCGGCTGGCACTATGCCCTGGCGCATACCTCCGAGGTGATCGACCTGATCCTGCGGGACTATGCGCCGCAGCTGAACCACCTGAAGCTCGGCTTCGAGGCGGAGGAGATCAAGCGGCTGATGCTGATCGACATCGTCGATATCGGCTATTCCAGCCCAACCCGCTGGCACCACATCGCCCAGGTCTTCGCCGAGGCCGGCATGATGCCCGCCGACTACCCGCTGGACGGCTTCGTCTTCGAGAACGACCTGCAGCCGGACCAGGACTGGCTGTACCTGACCCTGGCGGCGGTGCTGGCGGTGCTGCTCCTGGTTTCCCTGGTGGCGCACCGCTTCTACCGCTTCAGCCGTGCCCTGCGGCGGGAGCTGGAGGCACGACGGGCGCTGGAGGCGGAACTCAGCGCCCTGGCGCGGACGGACGAGCTGACCCGCCTGCCGAACCGCCGCAGCTTCTTCGAGCGGGCGGAAGCGATGCTGCGCGAGGCGCAGGACGCCGGCCGCGCCTTCTCGATCGTCGCCTTCGACATCGACCGCTTCAAGGCGATCAACGACACCTGGGGCCATGCCGCCGGCGACCGCGCCCTGGAGGCGGTGGCCGATGCCTGCCTGGCCTATGCGCCGGAGGATGCGATCCTGGCCCGCATCGGCGGCGAGGAATTCGCCGTGGCGCTGCCGGGCCGGGGCGCGCGCGATGCCGCCGCGGTGGCGGAGCGGATGCGGGCCGCCGTCGCACAGCTGCGTGGCGCCTGGGCGGCGGCGCCGGATATGTCCCTGACGGCCAGCTTCGGCGTCGGCGCCACCACCGGCGGCAGCAGCCTGGACGGCCTGATCTCGATCGCGGATGCGGCGATGTACGTGGCCAAGCGGGCAGGGGGCGACCGGGTCAGCGTGATGCCGGAGGACGCCGCGCTCAGCGGCGCATAGGCCGGCGATGCGCGCCCTGCTGTCGCTTCTTCTGGCGCTGGCCCTGTGGCCGGCGATCGCCGCAACGGCCGGTGCCGCGCCGTTGGCGGAGCAGGCGCTCGCCGCGGTGAATGCCGACCGGCAGGCCGCGGGCCTGCCGCCCCTGGCGCTGTCCGAACGGCTGAACCGCACGGCGCAGGTCCATGCCGACGACATGGCCAGCCGAAACTATTTCGACCATGCCTCGCCGGAAGGGGAGACGGCGAAGGAACGCTTCCTGGCCGCCGGCGGCTCGCCCTGGCTGGCGGTGGCGGAGAACCTGGCCCACTGCCAGGGCTGCGCCGGCGAGGTCGGTGCCGCGCGCATAGCGCGGCTGCAGGCCGGCTGGATGGCCAGCACCGACCATCGGCGGAACCTGCTGGGCGCGGCGTTCGAGCGGTTCGGCTTCGGGATCGCGCGGGACGGCGCGGACGGGCTCTATGCGGTGCAGGTCTTTGCCGGCCCCGGCGCGCCGTTGGACAGCGGCGTGGGCGGCGGCGAGACGCCGGCCCAGGCCGTGCCGCCGGCCGTGGCCGCGGACCTCGTTGCCGACCGGATCGGCACGGCGCGGCGGGCGGTGGGGCGCACGCCGCTGGCGGCCTCGGAGGTTCTGGCCGAAACCGCGATGGCGCTGCTGCCGGCGGGCGGCGCGCCGCTCGCCCTGCCCGCGGACAGCATCGCCGCCCTGCCGGCCGCGGCGCGCGGCGACTGGGCGCGGATCGTGGTGCTGGGCGCGGCCTGCGGCGCCTGCGGCCGGGCGGTCACCGATGCCGACCTGCGGGCCTTCGCCGAGCGCT